>JAGFJP010000075.1 GCA_024102665.1 Thiogranum sp.
CTCCAGCCGCCGATGTCCTGCGCCAGCTGCACCAGGTGTTGCTGCCCGCTGCGCAACTGCCGGGCAAAGACCGCGGCATCGCGGACCTCAACCGTGTCGACGGCAAACGCCGCCTGCAGAACCGCCCGCTCCAGATCGGCCTGCAGGACATCGGCGCCGGACAGGCTGCTGAACCACAGGCATTGTTTCGCCAGGTCCGGTATCGCGCGCCTGATTTCCCTGACGGACCGCCCGGACCTTTTCCGGAACAGCGCCAGCAAACCCTCGCGGTGACAGCGGCGGGCTTCCTCCGGTGTGTCGAATAACCGCAGTTCGATACGGTCACCGTCGACCGCAAGCGCCGGCCAGGCGCGCAGCGATGCGCCGCGATGATCGAGCTCGACGAATTCCGGCAAGGTTCCGAAATCCCAGTCCTGAACATCGCTGCGCTCGTAGCGGGGATCGGCGAGTCGCGCGAGGCGGTGCTGAACCTGTCCCGCGAAACGCGCCTGGAGTTGTTGCAGATCCCTGCCACTGCCGATCACCTTGCCCTGCTCGTCGAGCAGTTCGAAGTTTGCAAACAGGTACTCCGGCAGCAACTCCGGTCGCCAGGCCTGTTTCGGTACCTCGATGCCAGTGATGCGTTGCAGCTGTTCGGCCACGGCATCGATCAGCGCGCCGCGCCGCGGCTCCAGCGCCTGCAGAACAGCGGTGGCGTAATCGGGCGCGGGCACGAAATGCCGGCGCAGCTGTTTCGGCAGCGACTTGATCAGCTGCATGATTTTCTCCTGCAGCAGGCCCGGCACCAGCCACTCGAAGTCCTCGGCGCGCAACTGGTTCAGCGCCGCCAGCGGCACCTGCACGCACAAGCCGTCGGTGGCAGCGCCGGGCTCGAAGCGGTACGCCAGCGGCAGGCGCAGGCCGCGTATTTCCAGGCGATCGGGATACTGCTCAGCGGTGATGCCGTCGGCAGCGCGACGCATGATGCTGTCGCGCTGCAGGTGCAGCAAATCGGGCCGCCTGTGTTGCTCCGCTTTCCACCAGCGCTCGAAATGCGGCCCGTCATACACTGAAGCCGGTATGCGCTCATCGAAAAACCGGTACAGCGCCTCTTCGTCAACCAGCAGATCGCGCCGGCGCGATTTCGACTCGAGCGCCTCCAGCTCGGCAAGCAACCGCCGGTTGTGCCCGGCGAACGCCGCGCGTGTGGCGAACTCCCCCAGCACCAGCGCATGGCGTATGAACAGTTCCCGCGCCACAACCGGATCGATGGGTCCGTAGTTCACCCTGCGACGTTGCACCAGGGGCAGGCCATACAGGGTAAGGCGCTCGAATGCCACCACCTGCGCGCGTTTCTTTTCCCAGTGCGGTTCGGAATAACTGCGCTTGATCAGGTGCTGTGCCAGGGGCTCCACCCACGCCGGATCAATGGCAGCCGCGGTGCGCAGGTAACGCCTGCCGGTTTCGACCAGTTCACCTGCGACCAGCCATTTGGGCTTCTTCTTCGCCAGCCCGGAACCGGGAAACAAGGTGAATTTCAGGTTGCGCGCGCCCAGGTATTCGCCGGCTTCGGTCTGCAAGGCGATGTTGCCGGGCAGTCCGGATATCAGTGCGCAATGGATCGAGCGGTAATCGGCTTCGCTTGCGTTGCAGGACATCCCCATGCCCTTCACCTGCGCCAGCAGCTGCGCGTGCACATCGCCCCATTCGCGCATGCGCAGGTACGATACGAAGTGTTCCCGGCACCACTTGCGCAGCTTGTTCTGCGACAGCTGTTGCGACTGTTCCCCGAAAGCATTCCAGAGATTCAGGTACGAGAGAAAGTCCGATTGCGGATCCCGGAACAGCGCGTGTTTCCCGTCGGCGGCCTGTGCCTTGTCGAGGGGGCGTTCGCGCGGATCGTTGACTTCGAGCGCAGACGCAATAACCAGCACTTCTGTCAGGCACCCCAGGTCGCGCGCCGCAAATATCATTCGCGCCAGCCGCGGGTCGACCGGCAGACGCGCGAGCTGGCGACCCATTGCAGTCAGACGTCGCTCTTCATCCACTGCCTGCAGTTCGTACAGCAGTTTGTAGCCGTCGGCCACGAGCCGTGAATCCGGCGCGTCGACAAAGGGGAAACGCTCGATTTCACCGAGACCCAGCGTGGCCATCTGCAGGATGACGGCGGCAAGGTTGGTGCGCTGTATTTCCGGCTCGGTGTATTGCGGGCGCGCGAGAAAATCGTCCTCGCTGTACAACCTGATGCAGACGCCGGCAGCGACCCTGCCGCAACGTCCCGCGCGCTGGTTCGCCGATGCCTGCGAGACCGGCTCGATGGGCAGGCGCTGGATCTTGGTCCGGTAGTTGTAGCGGCTTATGCGCGCCAGGCCGGTATCGACCACGTAACGGATACCCGGGACGGTCAGCGAGGTTTCGGCGACATTGGTCGCCAGCACGATGCGCCTGCCCGTGTGCGGCCTGAACACCTGGCCCTGTTCCGCGGGCGAAAGACGCGCGTACAGCGGCAGGATCTCGGTGTGCGGCGGGTGATGCTTGCGCAGCAGTTCACTGGTTTCGCGTATCGCCCGTTCCCCCGGCAGGAACACCAGCACGTCCCCCGATCCCTCCGCGGCCAGTTCATCGACCGCCTCCAGCAACACCTGTTCGCGGCTGCGATCCTGCTGGTCTTCATCCTCACCCTGTAACGGCCGGTAGCGCATCTCCACCGGATACAGCCGGCCCGAGACCTCCATCACCGGCGCGCCGCCGAAATGATCGGCGAAGCGCTGCGGATCGATGGTCGCCGACGTGATGATGAGTTTGAGATCAGGCCGCTGCGGCCGCAGCTGATGCAGATAACCGAGCAGAAAATCGATATTCAGGCTACGCTCGTGGGCTTCATCGATAATCAGGGTATCGTACTCGCGAAGCTCGGGATCAGACTGGATTTCCGCCAGCAGGATGCCGTCGGTCATGACCTTTACATAAGTGCTGTCGTGAACATGGTCCTGAAACCGCACTTTGTAGCCGACCGTTGCGCCCAGCGGGCTCTGCAGCTCTTCGGCAATGCGCGCCGCGAGGCTGCGCGCGGCGATGCGCCGCGGTTGGGTGTGGCCGATCCTGCCCCGCGTTCCCCTGCCGAGTTCGAGGCACAGCTTCGGCAATTGCGTGGTTTTCCCCGAACCGGTTTCGCCGCACAGCACGACAACCTGGTGGCTGTCGATCAGCGCCAGTATCGACTCGCGCGCGTCGACCACCGGCAGCGAAAGCGGATATTGCGGGCGGGGCGCCTGGCGACGCCGCTGGTCAACCTGCTGCAGGGACTGTTCGACAGCTTCGGCAAGCGCACCGATACCGCGGTCGACCGGCTGATTGCGCCGGCAGCGGCGTTGCAAAACCGCCAGCTGCTTGCGCAAAGCCGGAATATCCCGGGCCCGGCAGGCATCAATAGCCTGTTGCAACTGTTCCAGGCTGTCGCACGGGGAACGGTCTTGATCTGGCGTCATATGGCGTCGCGCCAGCTTCGATCTGGCCACTTTAAACCGGTATTGTACACTGGACACAGAACGCCACCGGGCCGAAACGCCGTGGCGGGCCTGCTGTCCAATTGATATTCAATCACCACACAGGGGTTAGCCATGATAACACCCACACGCCGCCGTCAGTTCCTTCAATGGCTCAGCGCAGCGACAGGCCTCGCCGTGTTGCCGCGCGCCAGCGAAGCCGAGATCATCGACAGAGACTTCCTGGGCGAAGCCGAGCACAAGCTGGTCTACCAGTTCAACCAGGCCGATCCCGACTACATGGACCACATCCTGTTCTCGGCCGGCGCCATGCTGCGTCAGCACGGGGACAACATCCACATCGTGATCACAGCGATCGGCCCGGGGATTCACATTCTCGCCAAGATTCCGGGGCGGCCGATTTCCGATGCGGTCCGCAAACGCGTCGAAAGCCTCGCCGCTTACGGGGTCTCCTTCCACGCCTGCGGGAATACCATGAAAACGCTCAACTGGACGGATGCCGACATGCTCGACTTCGTCGAAGTGGTGGAAATCGGCGCCAATGACCTGATGCTGCTGCAGGAACAGGGGTACAGCTATATCAGCTGGTAAGCTCTGTTATACTGCCGCGCGGCGGCCCGCACAACAAGACGCAACATGCGCCCGGGCCGGCGCCACCGTGCGCACAGGCATGGTGTCTGATAACTCAATAACCACGAGAGCGAGGATCATGAAGAGACGTTATTTATCCAGCCTGGCCCTGTTCGCCGCGGCCGTTCTGCCGGCGGGCAGTGTTATCGCGGCTGACGCCGCAGCCGGCAAGACCAAGGCCTTCACTTGCATGGGCTGCCACGGCATACCCGGTTACCAGAACACCTACCCTTCATATCATGTGCCGAAACTGGGCGGACAACACGCCGAGTACCTGGTCGCAGCGATGCAGGCCTACAAGGCCGGTCAGCGTTCGCACAAGACCATGCAGGCGCAGGCGCTGACGCTCAGCGAACAGGACATGCAGGACATCGCTGCCTTTTTCGCTGCAGCCGGCGAGTGATACTGGATAGTGTGGAGAAACGGATCATGAAACATCTGAACAAACTGTTTGTGTTTGCACTTGTCAGTGCATGCAGCCTCGCGGCGAATGCAGCGGGTGACGCGGCGGCTGGCAAAGTCATCGCCACTGAAAGATGCCAGGCCTGCCACGGCGTGGACGGCAACAGCGCCAACGCGCAGTTCCCGCGCCTGGCCGGGCAATACGCCAGTTACCTGGAACGGGCGCTGCTTGACTACCAGAGCGGCGCGCGAAACAACCCGATCATGTCCGGCCCGTCCGGACAGGCCGCGGGTCTTTCCGGACAGGACATCAAGGACGTGTCCGCGTGGTATGCCAGCCAGCCCGGGCTGGTGACCCCGGTGCAACCCAGCACCGTTACGCGTTAAAAGACCCGGGGCGGCGCCCGCCGCCCCGGTTTCCCCTGCTTTCCGGGGCGCCCCGCCCCCTCCCCGCGGACCCGTCTGGCCCCGTTGCACGACACCTCCCTGTCGGGCAAGGACAGCTTCTTCTGCCTGCCGGATATTTCAAAACGTACAATTTCCGGTTTTTTTGTCTCCTTTCCCTTGACTTTTTACAAAACCCTGCGAGACTTGCGCAAATAACGAATCGCCCGGACAGGGGGCGCCCGTGAAACAAGGTTCGTTCAGCCGCCAACAGGTCACTGCCATTACCGGCCTTACCGCCCGCCAGCTCAGCTACTGGCGCAAGACCGGCCTGGTGGTCCCGCAGCACTGCACCGAAGGCGGCCACGCCCGTTACTCCTTCACCGATCTCATCGCGCTGCGCGCCGCAAAACAATTGCTGGACGCGAACGTTTCCCTGCAGCGCATTCGTCGCTGCCTGGAGTCCCTGACCCGGTTTCTGCCCACCGTACAGCAACCGCTGGTGGAGCTGTCGCTGGTGGTCACCGGCGATGTGGTACTCGTATTTCATGGTGAACGCGCCTTCGACGCGCTCACCGGTCAGCAATGGGTCTTTCCTGTCGCCGAACTGGCAAAGGAAGTGGAGCAGTTGCAGCAGGAGCTTCCGGAACAAACGGAACTGTTTCCTGTTGATGCCGAGCAACTGGAGGAATACGCCTGATTCGATAACAGCTAAACAGGCCTGGTGATAGAGCGGCTTCGGCCCTTCTGTTTGTCGCAAACGCCTGCGGATCACCGCAGACTGACGTGGAGACGGAGAATGGACATCATTGCTGTTGCCAACCAGAAAGGCGGTTGCGGGAAGACCACCACGGCTATAAACCTGGCGGCGGAGCTGGGACAGCACGGTGAGCGGGTGCTGCTGATAGACATGGACCCCCAGGGACACGCAACACTGGGAGTCGGAGTCAACGACCGGGACCTGCCCGGGCTGTACGAAGTGTTTTGCGAGGAGGCCAATCTGCTGGACGCGGTGTTGCCGGAGGTGGTCGACGGCGTGGACCTGGTGCCGGCGAATATCTCACTCGCAACCGTTGAATCGATGCTTGCCGGAAAGCCGGCACGGGAACGCAAGCTGCTCGAGCACCTGGAGCCATTATCGGATCTTTACGACGACATCCTGATCGATTGCCCGCCCTCACTCGGGTTTCTGTCCATCAATGCCTTGCGCGCGGCACAACAGGTCATCACCCCCGTCGAGCCGAGCCTTTACGCGCTGGACGGAATACAGCAACTCCAGGATATCGTGAACCTGCTATGCGAGAAGTACCAGTTGCACCTGCCGATCACGGTCATTCCCATCATGTTCGATGTGCATACCCGCTTCGCGCACACCGTATTGCAACATATACGCGAGCAGCTCTCTGTCGGCCTGAGCGATGTGAGAATCCGTCACACGGTGCGGGTCCGGGAAGCGGCGTACCTCGGGAAACCGCTCACCCGCTATTCGCCCGATTGCACCGCCGCGGTGGATTACCATCGACTGGCCGAGGAACTGCTCTGCGCGCGCCGGACCACGGCGACGACGCAACCGGAACGCTGTCTTGATACAACCTGTGACACCACACGCGAGGTAATATCCATGGCTCAGGTCAATGCAAAGGCCGCAAGGCAGATGATCGTGCTAACCTTTGATGACATCGACTGTCGCCGCCTGCAACTGGCCGGCGATTTCAACAACTGGATTCCGGACCAGGACATAGAAACCCGCCATGTTGACGGCCACTGGCAAAAAGTATTCACGGCAGAGCCGGGCGTCTACGAGTACCGGCTCATTATCGATGGCGTGTGGCAACATGACCCGACCAATCCCGCCGAGATCCCCAACGAGATCGGCGGTGTCAATTCACTGTTACAAGTACCGGTGCACCACTAATGACAAGTCAGATCAATCCCGCCTGGCGGCGCAGACCCGCTTCCTCCGATCGCCTGGCAAAAATCGGCGCGCGCTTTCTCAGTGACATGGGAGACAGCGAGAAAAACGCGGATTTCTGCCGGGCGATTCCTTTTCTGCTGGATGGCCCCTCTCAGGAGTGGATCGTCAGCGAGCTGTGCGAGGTGCTCACGCAGAAAGGTCATAAAAGCGTCGTGTTTCACATCCCCGAAAACGCCGGGGATGCGCAACAGGCGGTCCGGGAGGAGCTGAAACGCCAGTGCCGCGGCTGCGAGTACTGCGTGCTGCCCATCGACTCGGCCGCCACGGCGCGCGCACAGAGGCTTGATCACGTTGTGCTGCTGGTGCCTGCCAACCTCGACGCCGTGCGCAGGGCTTACCGGCGCATCAAGTACCTCGCGGAACGCGATGTCCCGGAAATCGGTATCGTACTGGTCGGACCGCGCGATCAGCACGCGGCATGGCGCTATTTTCGCAAGCTTGCCGTTGGAACCCTGCGCTACCTCGATGTGCCGCTGGTGAATTTCGGCTTCCTGCCCGAGCAGGTCACGCCCGAACATGGCCCTGCCGACCAGCATCGCGATAACTTCCTGTCGCGCATCAGTGAACGGTTGATCGGCAGCGAGTTCTTCCAGCTCTGCGCTGTCGACGCCGCCGGGATTTCCTGATGAAGCTGCGCATAACAGCCTCTGATATCACCGACCCGGAAGAGCTGCGCACCCTGTTGATCGATGCGGCGGACGAACTCGCCGGCGCCGGGTGCAGGATCCTGGAACCGCAGCTTTCCTGGGACGGCCACCCGATACTGCTGGCCGACGCCGGATTGCATCCGGTACTGGTCAGTTTTGACGTGGCGCACGGCCAGGCGGCGCTGCTGAACGGTCTCAAAAACGCAGAGCAACTGGCCGGCACGCTGGCCTGGGTGAACCAGGTCTATGACTTTCTGCAACAACAGCAGCGCGCGCCGAAGCTGATTGTCGTCAGCCGTGAACTGCCCCCTGGCGCGACGGCGATTCTCTCCGCCTGCCCGAACCTCAGCCTGTTCCGTTACCGGATCCTGAACGTCAACGGCGAAACCGGACTTTGGCTGGAACGCATGTCGGGCGACAACGCCCCGTTGAAAGCTGAATCCGTCCCGGCGCCGGCGCCGGCCGCGGCGCCACCGGCCAGGCCATTCGTCGTGGCCGCCACCGCTGCGACCGACAACGACACGCTGCCCTCGCTGAGCGACGAGGAGAACGCGTACTTTCAGCAGCTGTGAACGCGCTCAGGCGGCGAGCTTGTCCAGCAGCTCGTCCCTGCGTTGATACAGCACCGACACCAGCGCCTCGCGGTTGCTGCCGACGTCGGCGAACCAGTCGAACACCGGCAAGCCGATATCACCGAGGCGATCGACGAGGTTCTGAATCCGCCCGGGAATCGCCTGCAGCCGCGCTTCGCGTTCAGCGGCAGGCATCGCCGCCAGCGCCTCGCGCAATTGCGAAAGACCGAACGCGACATGATCGAGTTCATCCTGCAACGGAATCCGCAACGACTCGCGCGTTCCCGGGTCCGCCAGCGGCACCACTTCCTCGACCGCCTGGGAGCCCAGCGCCTCGATCACCAGGTACAGATCCGTGAGAAAATCGGTCCAGTCGAGTCCGGCGAAGTGTTGCTTCAGCTGCTCCAGCGCCTGGGCGCTGATGACCGGCGTCGCATCGACACCGAACTGTTGCATCCAGCGCTTTTGAATAGTGACGTGCCGGCACTCGTCACCGACCTGCTTGGCGAGCCCGAGCCGGGCTTTTTCATCGGGCGCCGAAGCGATCCGCGCCGCACAGGCTTCCATAATGAATTGATCGACCTGCGTATACAGAACCAGCAAGTTACCCATGGCCCGATGGTAACGGGCGTCTTCACCAGCTTGAATTTGCATCATCCACCCTCCCTCGGTAAAAGCGAAACAGCGCGTTGTTGTCAGTGAGCTGGCGCTGTCGTGACAGGAATCCGACCCGCCGTTTGAACTATAGTTCCGGCTGACAGCCTGTCCACCGTATCCGGAAACCCGATGTCTTTCACCTTTAGCACACTCGTCACCTGCCTGCTGCTGGCGGCAAGCGCTGTCGCAGCGGCGGCGGATACGCAATACCGCTGCGACACGCGACAGCCGTTTGACACATCCTGGGAATTGCTCCGGCAATCACCGGACATGCGCATTTACCGGCGCCACACCGCGAGTGAGCCCGAAGCCGCCGCGCGACTGCGCTGGAAGGCGGACCCGCAAGCGCTGTATGAGCTGATCCAGGGTTATGAGCATTTCGCTGATTTCATTCCCAATGTCAGGCGCAGCGTCATCCTGGAACGCACCGATCAGCGCGTCTGGGTCTACCAGCAACTGAATTTCCCGGCGCCGGTGCGCGATCGGCATTATGTGCTGGAAAGCACTGATCAACAGAGTCAACCGGCGACGCGGCACTACCGGGTTGAATGGCGGCTCAGCGAACGCTTCGCATTGCCCGCGGGCACCGGCGCCGTGCCGCCTGCGGCCTTCGGCGGTTGCTGGGACATCCGCGCCGCGCCGGGTTCCGGACTGGAAGCGGTCTACGCTATTTCGCTGGACCCGGGAGGGTTGCTACCGCGCTGGATAACCGAACGCGCCATGCAGGGTTACCTGGTCGACCTGATGACGGCCCTGCAGCGCAAACTCGGCGCAACCTCAGTCGCCGAGTAAATCGCCTTGCGCCGCCGGCGCGACGCAATCCGCGCTGTCGTTCGACGGGCTGTTGACCGTGCGATTCACGGCATTGAGTTCCAGGTCTTTGCCGGCATAGGGTTTCAGCAGTGCCTGGAGTTGTTGCGCATCGAAGTGAGACTGATCAAGCCACAGCCGCCAGTTTTCGGCAGGCAGTATCACCGGCATGCGTTCGTGAACCGGCGCCATCGCAGCATTGGCATCGGTCACGATCAGGGTCGCGCTTTCGATGACCTGCTCGCCCTGCTGCCAGCGATCCCACAGACCGGCGAAGGCGAAAGGCGCATCGTCTTTCAGGTGAATGAAGAAAGGCTGTTTGGCTTTGCCGGCGGCTTTCCATTCGTAGAAGCCATCGGCCGGGATCAGGCAGCGCTGTGCCCTGAACGGTTTGCGATATGCCGGCTTTTCAGCCACCGTTTCCGCCCGCGCATTGATGGTCGCATAGCGTGGATTGTCCTGTTTCGACCAGAACGGAATCAGCCCCCAGCGCAACGCCGCCCACTCCCTTTGCCCATGCCTTTCGCGGATCACCGCTATCGCCTGCGACGGTGCGATATTGAAGCGCGGCGTCACCCACTCCGGCACCTGCAGCTCGAACGTCTCTTCGAGCCGGGCGCGCGGGCTGCGCAGGGCATAGCGGCCGCACACTAGCGCAACGCCTCCGCATACAAGGCTGCATCTCCGGCCGAAAAACAGCAGGCGACGATGCGCTCGAAGCGCGACTCGAATTCCTTCATGGCGCCCACCGCGATTCGCGCGGCCTGGTCTTTCGGGTAGCCATACACGCCCGTGCTGATCGCCGGAAAGGCGATGCTGCGCACCGCGTTTTCCAGCGCCAGTTCGAAGCTGCTTCGATAGCAGCTCTCCAGAGCCTGCGCTTCGCCGTGCCCGCCGCCGTGCCACACCGGGCCCACGGTATGAATGACCCAGCGGGCAGGCAGCCCGAAACCCGGTGTAATGCGCGCCTCGCCGGTCGGGCATCCGCCCAGGTCGCGGCAATACTCGAGCAACTGCGGACCGGCCGCGCGGTGAATGGCGCCATCGACACCGCCGCCGCCGAGCAGGCTGCTGTTGGCGGCATTGACGATGGCATCGACATCGAGCCGGGTGATGTCTCCCTGAACAACCTCGATCATCGTTCAGCCCTCAATTGGCACAACTTATGCAATGGAATTGATGCGGATATCAGCTCTGTCAATCATTACGGAATTGAAGGAGTACGGCTATGAAACCCATCCCGCTGCAACTGGTCACCGTATGCCTCGAAAACGGCGAACAGGGCGTATTCGTCGGCGTGCCGCTGGTCGCCACAGACGCCAGTGACGACGCCGGGCAAATCGAAGATATCTGGTTCTCCGACATTCAGGAAGTCCCTGCCGCCACCGAACTGGCCGAACTCATGCAGCTGCTGCAGGCGCAGCTCTGCCGCTGCCGATCGATGCTTCAGTAAGTCATCCGCTGCCACCCGTTCCGCACCGGCCAGTGCCGTTATTGCACCAGTCGCAATCGCCCGTTACTTGTAGAATAATCACCCGCGACGCGGCGTGCCGCCGGGCACGTCCCTGAAAAGGACTGCCTTCACCGGCCGCGCCAAAAGTGAACAATGAGGAGCATAGCCTATGCCGTCTGACGACAACGCGCCGAAATGGGATGTCGCCCTGGCCTCACTGGCGGGAGACGAATACCGGAAAAAATCCGCCCCGCTGACGTTGGACGATTTTCACCGCCTGGCCCGCGAGCACGCCATACGCCTCGACGACATCATGGAAACCATGTTCCTGCTGGCCATCAACGGCGAATGGAAATACCGGGACGCATCCGGAGCCGAACAGCCGCTGACCCAGGAGACGCTGGACAGCCTTTACGTCAAGCGCAGGTTGTCGGAGAAGGATCTGCGGAGTTTTGACGGGGGGTGGATGCCGCGATAAAAACGCCCGCTTGCGCGGGCGCTCTCTTGTTTGGTAGCAAGGGGCGGGATCGAACCGCCGACCCCAGCATTATGAGTGCTGTGCTCTAACCAGCTGAGCTACCTTGCCATTATTGCTGCCGCGCAGGAGCGCGGAAAGAGGCGAAATTGTAGGGACTCCGCGCCTTTCTGTCCAGTTTACACGTTGAAGCGGAAGTGCATGACGTCGCCGTCGCGGACCACGTAGTCCTTGCCCTCGAGGCGCAGTTTGCCGGCTTCTTTTGCGCCCTGTTCGCCGTTGCAGGCGATGAAGTCCTCGTAGGAGGTAACTTCCGCGCGGATAAAGCCTTTTTCGAAATCGGTGTGGATGACGCCGGCGGCCTGCGGCGCGGTGGCGCCGATGGCGACGGTCCAGGCGCGCACTTCCTTGACGCCGGCAGTGAAATAGGTGTGCAGGCCCAGCAGGCGGTAGCCGGCGCGGATCACGCGGTGCAGACCCGGTTCTTCCAGTCCGAGTTCCTGCAGGAACGCTTTCTGCTCCTGCTCTTCGAGTTCCACCAGTTCGGCCTCGATGGCCGCGCACACCGGCACCACGATGGCGCCTTCTTTTTCCGCCAGTGCGGTGACCGCATCGAGTTGCGGATTATTGACGAAACCGTCCTCGGCCACATTGGCGATGTACATGGTGGGCTTGAGCGTCAACAGGTGCAGGTCGCGCAGCTGCTCAAGGGCATCGTCGCCGAGATCCAGGGTGCGCGCCAGGTGTCCTGCGTCCAGGTGCGTCTTGACGCGCTCGATGACGGCGAGTTTCGCTTTTGCCGCCTTGTCGCCGCTCTTGGCGATCTTGGCGACACGCAGCAGGGCTTTCTCGACCGTTTCCAGATCGGCCAGCGCCAGCTCGGTGTTGATGATTTCGATATCCGACAGCGGGTCCACCTTGCCGGCGACGTGCACGACGTTGCTGTCTTCGAAGCAGCGCACCACGTGCGCGATGGCGTCCGTCTCGCGGATGTTGGCAAGGAACTTGTTGCCAAGACCCTCGCCTTTCGACGCGCCGGCGACCAGCCCGGCGATGTCGACGAATTCCATGGTGGTCGGCAACACGCGTTGCGGTTTGACGATTTCGGCGAGTTTGTCGAGGCGCGGGTCGGGCACAGGCACCACACCGACGTTGGGGTCGATGGTGCAGAATGGATAATTCTCGGCCTGGATGCCGGCCTTGGTAAGCGCATTGAACAGGGTCGACTTGCCGACGTTCGGCAGGCCCACGATTCCGCATTTGAATCCCATAAGGCGTTATCTGTCTCGTGTAATAAGGAATGAAAGGCCGCGGCTAGGCCTGGCGGCTGTGCAGCACGTGCATGGCGCGTTCGAACTGCCCGTTCACAATATCGTCAATGGCGTCCAGGGCGTCGTCCAGGGCATCCTCGATCTGGCGGCGATCTTCCTTCGAAGGCTTCTTCAGAACGTAGTCGACCACCTGGTCGCGGTGACCAGGATGACCGATACCGACACGCAGGCGGTAAAACTCCCTGCTGCCAAGATGGCTGATCAGATCACGCAGGCCGTTGTGCCCGCCGTGACCGCCACCCTTCTTGAGCCGGATGGTGCCGGGCGGCAGGTCGAGGTCGTCGTGCACGACCAGTATCTGTTCCAGCTCGATGCGGAAAAAACGCGCCAGCGCGCTGACCGGCTGACCGCTGCGATTCATGAACGCCATCGGTTTCTGCAGACGGATTTCGTTGCCGTCGACCAGACAACGCGCCACTTCGCTCTGAAACCGCGCCTCGCTGCGGAAATCCTGACCGCAGCGACGCGCCAGCGCATCCACAAACCAAAACCCGGCGTTATGCCGGGTTGGTTCGTAGTCCGGACCGGGGTTACCCAGTCCTACGATAAGCTCAATCGCCGGCACGGTCGCCGGACAGATCAGGCTTCGCCTTCAGCGGCCGCGCCGCCTTCGGCTTCTTCGGTCTCTTCAGCACCGCCCCGCTTGGCGTGGATCGACACCACCGGATGATTGTGGTCTTCGCCACGGCCGAGTTCCACCAGGCTGCCGCTTTCCGGAAGCTTGAGATCGGTCAGGTGCAGCGAATCGCCGATTTCCAGAGCGGAGATATCGACCTCGATGTACTCCGGCAAATGCTTCGGCAGCACTTCCAGTTCCACCTCGACGGTTTCGTGGGTGACGAGGCCGCCGGCTTTCACACCGGGCGCGACGTCTTCGCCAAGGAAGTGCAACGGCACGTGCACGCGAATCGGCTGGTTCTCGCTGACGCGCTGGAAATCCATGTGCATCACGATCGGTTTCGCCGGATGACGCTGCATGTCGCGCAGCACGGCCTGGTTGGCCTTGCCGTCGACGTTGATGGTGAGAATGTGCGAATAGAAGGCTTCGTGATCCAGGCGCTTCAGCACTTCGCTGTGCAACAGCGACACGCTTTGTGGTTCGGCGCCGCCGCCATAAATAATCGCAGGTACCTTGCCGTCACGACGCAGGCGGCGGCTCGCACCTTTCCCCTGGTCCGAGCGTGACTCGGCATCTATTTCAAAAATTGACATGTTTCATACTCCAGTTTGAGTAAACAACTCCCTCGCGACCAAGGGAGACTAGTCCATGAACATCGAAGTCACGGATTCTTCGTTGCTGATGCGGCGAATGGCTTCAGCCAGCATTTCAGCGATACTCAGTTGCCGGATGCGGGTGCAGGCCTGGGCATCCGGGCGCAACGGAATGGTGTCCGTCACCACCAGCTCATCCAGCGGCGAATTCTGGATGTTCATAATCGCATTGCCCGACAATACCGGGTGCGTACAGTAAGCGACCACGCGTTCGGCGCCATGGTCCTTCAAGGCCTTCGCCGCCTGGCACAGGGTGCCGGCGGTATCCACCAGGTCGTCGACCAGCACGCAGCTGCGGCCTTCGACTTCACCGATGATATGCATGACCTTGGCCACGTTGGCTTTCGGTCGCCGCTTGTCGATGATGGCGAGTTCCGCATCGTCGAGGCGCTTGGCCAGCGCGCGCGCCCTCACCACACCGCCCACGTCCGGCGACACCACCATCAGGTTCGGGTATTTCTGTCGCCAGACATCGCCGAGCAGAATCGGCGATGCATAGACGTTGTCCACCGGCACATCGAAAAAACCCTGGATCTGCTCCGAGTGCAGGTCCACGGTCAGCACGCGGTCCGCGCCCACGTCGCCGATCATCTTGGCGACGACCTTGGCGGTTATCGGCACCCGCGCCGAACGCGGGCGGCGATCCTGCCGCGCATAACCGAAATACGGTATCACCGGCGTGATGCGCGCCGCCGACGCGCGCCGCAAGGCGTCAACCATGACCAGCAACTCCATCAGGTTGTTGTTGGTCGGCGCGCAGGTCGGTTGCACGATGAACACGTCGCGGCCGCGCACATGCTCCATGATCTCGACCATGATTTCGCCATCGCTGAACTCGCTGACAATGGCCTTGCCGAGATTCATGCGCAGGTAACCGGCGATTGCCTGCGCCAGAGGCGGGTTGGCATTGCCCGAGAACACCATCAGGCGACTGTCTGCATCCGATGGAGGAATGGCATTCATGCTATCGCTACCCGTCTTTGTCCAACTGAAACCATGGCGCATGATACAACGCAGCCCTGTCAAATACCGGCTGGGGCGGCAGGATTACTCAGCGCTTCGCCCCTGCGCTACCTCTTAAGCCCCGCGAAAACGCTGCCTTACAATATGGCTGGGGCGGCAGGATTACTCCGGGCTTCGCCCGTCGCCCCTGCGGGGCCGGCTGCGCTGGCGCTGCGCCGTTCAAACCGGCTCGCGCCGGTTTGTCGAACCTGAGGTTCTCATCCTGCCGCCGTGTCACGTTGCGCAATCTCTCAACATCGTGACAACGCAGCCCTGTTAAATTTTGGCTGGGGCGGCAGGATTCGAACCTACGAATGCTGGGATCAAAACCCAGTGCCTTACCACTTGGCGACGCCCCAAGAAACACTTACCTGCGCTGCTGTTCCAGCTTCCTGATCAGAGGCGATCGGTTGCAACCGCGGGCCACGAAACCTGTCCAGGGCGCCGGCAGTTCGTGAAGCACGGATTCCGCCTGTTCCCGTTCTGCAAAGGCGGCGAAAACGCAGGCCCCGCTGCCGGTCATGCGCGCGTCCCGGTGCCGTGAAAGCCACGCCAGCGCCTCGCCGACCTGCGGATAGCGGCGCACCACGACGGGTTGCAGGCAGTTGCTTCCAGCACCGGACAGAAAGGCGCGTATTTTGAGGCGGGGCGCGTTGCGTGTCAATTGCGGATCGGAAAAAACCACGGCGGTAGATACGCTTACCGCAGGGCACAGGACCAGGTACCAGGGCTCATCCAGGCCGCTGAGCGGGGTGAGTTTTTCGCCCACGCCTTCGGCCCAGGCCGCGAAACCGCGCACGAAGACGGGCACATCGGCGCCCAGTCCGAGCCCCAGCTGCGCCAGCTCATCGACGCCAAGTCCCAGTTCCCACAGCGCATTGAGGGCCACCAGCGTGGTCGCCGCATCCGAGCTGCCGCCGCCCAGCCCGCCACCGGCGGGGATACGTTTGTCGAGACGGATGCGCGCCCCGCGGCTGCATCCTGTTGTTGCCGCCAGACGGCGCGCGGCGCGCACGATCAGGTCCTGTTCCGGCGCCACGTCCGGCAGGCCGCCGCTCAACTCGATCACGCCATCCCCGGTTATCTCGAATTCCAGGCAGTCGCCGTAGTCCAGGAACTGGAATGCGGTCTGCAGCTCGTGATAGCCGTCGGCGCGGCGCCCGGTGATATGCAGAAACAGATTGAGCTTGGCGGGAGCCGGCCAGCAGGACGGCCGCTGCGCGCAGTGTGTCAGGTCTGCCATGCATCGATCACGAATTTGACGCGCAGGGCATCGCCTTCGATGTTGATCCTGTCGGGCAAACGCAAGGCATCCGTCTCCCGGTAGCGGCGATAATCGATGCGCCAGCCCTGCTGTTGGAGCTGCGTCAGGGCGCCCAGTTCGTCCCAGCGGTACTCGCTTTCACTGCCGGGGGCCGGCAATCCGCGCAACCAGAAACGCAACCCCGACACCGGCAGCCACCAGCCGGTTTCCCGCTCCAGCAGGGATTCGGGATCGAGCGCGAATACGGCGGGGCGGTCCGCCTGTTTCAGCCACACACCCTGCTCATTGCCGTGCAGCTCGACCGCGCCCTGCCCGAACGGGCCGCGCAGGCGAATGCGGTAGTCCTGGTCCTGCTGCTGCCAGTCGAAGCTGGCGTTCCAGCCTTCTTCGCCGGCGCGCACCCCGACCCGGCCCTGCACCTGCCAGTGAGTCAGCGTTTCCAGCGCAGCGCGATGCGCCTGCCACGCCGCGCCGTCGGCCGGCGGCGCCGGCGGGCGCGTTGCGCAGGCCGACAGCAGCAACAGTGTCAGCCACCACCCTGCGCGACGCACGGGGTGTCGGGAGAAACACGCGACACTGGCGGAAAAGCGCTTGAGCATAATGACAGCGTTATTGTGATGGCCCGGACACAGCTGCCCGGATCAGGGCGCAAAGCGGCGCACGGTTTCTTCCATGACTTTATTGCCGGGAGATGCCTTGCGGGCCTTGTTCCACAATTCGCGCGCCGCGTCGCGGTCGCCCATCTTCCACATGACTTCGCCAAGATGAGCGGCGATCTCGACATCGGGATTCAGTTCGTATGCCTTCTGCAGGTAGTCGCGGGCTTCCTGCAGCCTGCCCATGCGGTACAGCACCCAGCCCATGCTGTCGATGACGGCCGGATCATCCGGCTCCAGCGCCAGCGCCTGTTCGATATAGGCGTACGCCTCATCGTAGCGGTCGGTCCGGTCGGCCAGCGTGTAGCCCAGGGCGTTGAGCGCGCGGGCATTGCCGGGGTCGATCTCCAGTATCCTGCGGAAATCCGTCTCGGCCTGGTCGAGGCGATCGAGCTTTTCGCTGACCAGCGCGCGGGCGTAGAGGATTTCGATATCGTCGGGCTGGCTTTCCAGGTAGCGGGTGTAAAGCGCATAGGCCTCTTCGTGCCAGTCGATATGCGAGAGAATGTCGCCTTCGACCAGATACAGGCGCTGCGCCTGGGTGGGCTGGGCCAGGCGCAGCTGCCGCAGGCGTTCCCGCGCCGTATCGACATCACCGCTTTCGGCCTCGATGCGCGCGGAGCGAATCTGCACTTCCAGCCAGTGATCGCCCTCGGTCACCTTGCGGTACCACTGCAGGGCACGCTCATAGTCTTTGGCGTCTTCGGCTATCGCCCCGAGGTAGTAGTAAGCCTGTTGCGGCTGGTAATCGAGTTCCAGCAATTTTTCGAACTGGCTTTTGGCTTCATCGAGCTGCCCCGCTTCCAGCGCCAGCAGCGCCAGCGAGTAGACGATCTGGCCGCTGTCGGGCTGCTGTTTGAGCAGGATGCGGTACTGCTCGCGTGCCGCCGGGTACTGTTCCAGCTCGACCAGCATGCGCGCATACGCCAGCCGCAGCTCGGCATCTTTCGGCTTGCGTTGCAGCGCCGACTCGAGACGCTGCCGCGCCAGCTCCGCGGCATCGGTTTTCAGCGCAATCTGCGCCTGGAGAACCAGCGCCGGCGTCCAGTCCGGGCGCAGGGTCAGGCAGGTCGCGATCTGCCGGTCCGCCAGTGGCCAGTCCTCGACATGCACCGCCAGCCGCGCGTACGCGTAGCAGATCTCGGGTTCTTCGGGATGGGCCTCGACCAGCCGCTGCATCACTTCCAGCGCGCGTTGCTGGTCCGGCTCGCGCGCCAGCAGCGCCAGCATCGACTGATAGGGATCGCTGTCGTTGTCCTCGCGATGCTCGAGCAGATATTCGAACTGCTCCAGCGCTTCCTCGGCGTTGCCGGTGCGCAGCGCAAGCGCCCCCAGCGCGTGGCGCGCCTCGAGATTGTCCGGAGCCAGCGCCACCCAGCGCCGCGCCGCCTGCAATGCCAGATCCTGCTGTTTGCCGAACACGCTGATTTTCAGCGCGCGCTCGGCGACACGCGGATCGTCGCTTTGACGCGCCGCTTCCAGGTAGCTGGCGCCGGAGATATCCAGCACCCCGCGCTGGCCGGCGATTTCTCCCAGCAGAATGTCGAACAACAGTTCGGCTGACAGGTCCCCGGGCGCGGGTTCGGGCGCGGGCGGAAGCTGCATCGCCTCCTCGACGATCGCCTCGATCGGCGCCGCCTCGGGCGTGACCTCGGGTTCCTCGCGGCCGGGCTGAAATAACGGATGCGCGCAGCCGGCCACGACCAGGCTTGCGAGCATCACCGCGGCAGTGCGCAAGCCTGCGCTTTTGCATTCAAAACCAATCATCTTTTCCGGAATTCGACCCGCTGTTCAATGTTTGTGTCACTATACGTCAAAGTATTGTGAAGCTACAGCAAACCCTGTCCCGTCTTGTATTCGACCGGTGCATACCGCACAATTTTCCGCCTTCATCCACTGACGTGTCCATATGTCCCTGATCGCGCTCGGCATTAATCACCGTACGGCGCCCGTCGAGTTGCGGGAACAGGTCGCCATTACGGGCGAGCGTATCGCCGAGGCGTTGCACGCGCTGGTGGCCCTGCCGACGGTGAAAGAAGCCGCGATTCTCTCCACCTGCAATCGCACCGAACTGTACTGCGGCCTGCAGGATGACCATCTCGAAGCGCTGGCCGAATGGCTGAGCCGGTTTCACCATCTGGATCCGGCGACGATACGCCCGCACCTTTACAGCTATCCCGACAGCGACGCCGTCCGGCATATGCTGCGCGTGGCGGGCGGCCTGGATTCCATGATCCTCGGCGAGCCGCAGATACTCGGTCAGATGAAACAGGCCTACCAGGCCGCCGCCGATGCGGGCACTCTGGACGCCGCGCTGAGCCGCCTGTTCCAGCACACCTTCGCAGTCGCCAAGCAGATTCGCACCGACACCGCGATCGGCGAAAGCCCGGTGTCGGTGGCGTTCGCCGCCGTGAGTCTCGCGAAGCAGATTTTCGGTGACTTCGAATCGCAGACGGCGCTGCTCATCGGCGCCGGTGAAACCATCGAACTGACCGCCCGGCATCTGCACGAACAACAACTGGGGCGCATGATCATCGCCAACCGCACACCGGAGAATGCGCACCGGCTGGCGGCCAATTTTAATGGCTTCGGTATCGGGCTGGAAGAGATACCCGCGCATCTGACGGAAGCCGATATCGTGATCGTCGCCACCGCCGGCTGCGACCTGATACTCGACAAGCCCATGGTCAAAAAAGCCCTCAAACAGCGCAAGCACCGGCCGGTTTTCATGGTCGATATCTCTGTGCCGCGCAGCATCGACGCCAGCGTCGCCGAACTCGAGGACATCTATCTTTACAGCGTCGACGACCTGCAGGAAGTCATCCAGGAAAACCTCAAGTCCAGGCAGCAGGCGGCGTTGCAGGCCGAGGAAATCATCGATATACAGGTCGAGCGTTTCATGGCCTGGCTGCGCTCGCAGGATGCGGTGTCGAGCATCCGCGATTACCGCCTGCGCGCGGAACAGCACCGTGATCAAATGGTCGAGAAAGCGCGGCACATGCTGGCCAGTGGCAAAGACCCGAAGCTGGTGATAGAGTTCCTCGCCCACACGCTCACCAACAAGCTCACCCACGAGCCCAGCGTACAGATCCGGCGCGCCGCGGAAACCGGCAACAGTGAGCTGCTGCAGGCGGCCATCGAACTTTTTGAACTGGGCAGAACCCCGCCAAAGTGAATCCCTCGCTCGAACGCAAACTCGAATCCATCGTGGAACGTGTGCAGGAAGTCAGCGCCCTGCTGTCCGATCCCGAGGTGCTGTCCGACAGCAACCGTTTCCGCGATCTGTCGGTCGAATATTCGCAGCTCAACCCGGTGGTGGGTTGCTTTGAGGCGCTGCAACAGGCTTACCGGGACGAGGCGGCGGCGCAGGACATGCTGCGCGACCCGGACCCGGACATGCGCGCCATGGCCGACGAGGAACTGGAACAGGCCCGCGCGCGCCGCGAAGCGCTGGAGCTGGAACTGCAGACCCACCTGCTGCCGAAAGATCCCAACGACAACAAGAACGTGTTCCTGGAAGTGCGCGCCGGAACCGGCGGCGACGAGGCCGCGATTTTCGCCGGTGACCTGTTTCGCATGTATTCGCGCTTCGCGGAACTGCGCGGCTGGCAGGTCGAGATTCTCAGCGCGCACGAAGGCGAGCACGGCGGCTACAAGGAAATCATCGCGCGCATCAGCGGCCAGGGCGTGTACGCCAGCCTCAAGTTCGAGTCCGGCGCCCACCGCGTGCAGCGGGTTCCGGAAACCGAGTCGCAGGGACGCATCCACACCTCTGCCGCAACAGTCGCGATACTGCCCGAGGCCGAGGAGCAGGAAGCCATCGACATCAGTCCCTCGCAGCTGAAAGTGGACACTTACCGCGCATCCGGCGCCGGCGGACAGCACATCAACAAAACCGATTCCGCGGTGCGCATCACCCACCTGCCGACCGGCATTGTGGTCGAATGCCAGGACGAGCGCTCGCAACACAAGAACCGCGCGCGCGCCATGTCGCTGCTGGCGGCACGCCTGCAGGCCGCAGAGGACGAAAAACGCCTCGCCGAAGAAACCGAAACCCGGCGCAACCTGGTCGGCAGCGGCGATCGCTCGCAACGCATCCGCACCTATAATTTTCCGCAGGGCCGCGTCACCGATCACCGTATCAATCTGACGCTCTACAAGCTCGAGGAAATCATGCAGGGTCAGCTCGACCAGGTCATCGATCCGCTGCAACGCGAGGATCAGGCCGACCGCCTGGCGACGCTCAATTCGCAAGGCCGCTAACGCCGGTGACGACCATCGCGCAGGCGCTGCAACAGGCCATCGCCCTTTTGCCGGATCAGCCGCAGGCGCGCCTGGACGCCGAGGTGTTGCTGGCCCACGCGCTGCAAAGGCCACGCAGTTACCTGCACGCCTGGCCCGATGCCGAACTCGATCACGCCCAGGCTTCGCGGTTTCACGACCTGCTCCGCCAACGTGTGGCGGGCAGGCCGGTTGCCTATCTCACCGGACATCGGGAATTCTGGTCGCTGGATCTCGAGGTGACGCCGGATACGCTGATACCGCGCCCGGAAACCGAGTTGCTGGTGGAACAGGCGCTGGCCCTGCTACCCGCGCAGGCGCCGCTCGATGTCGCCGACTTCGGCACCGGCAGCGGCGCGATCGCGCTGGCGCTGGCGCATGAACGCCGGCACTGGCGCATCTGCGCAGTCGACCGCTCCCCGGCCTGCCTGGCAGTGGCGCAGCGCAACGCGCGGCGCCTCGGTATCGACAGTCTCATGTTCGTGAACGCCGACTGGAGCGCGGCGTTCAGCGCGCAGTCGCTGGATGCCATGATTTCCAACCCGCCGTACGTGGCCGAACAGGACAGCCACCTTCAACAAGGCGATATACGGTTCGAACCGCGCACGGCGCTGGCGTCCGGCGCGCGCGGACTGGATGACCTCCAGCGCCTGATCG
This sequence comes from Thiogranum sp., assembly GCA_024102665.1. GTDB lineage: Bacteria > Pseudomonadota > Gammaproteobacteria > DSM-19610 > DSM-19610 > Thiogranum. The sequence goes on from JAGFJP010000075.1 coordinate 21,954, forward strand.
GAGACGCCAGCCGGGTTCTGAAATCCGCCGGACTGATACTGCTCGAACATGCCCCCGAACACACTGAATTTCTGCATAAGATGCTGAATCAACAAACATTCACGGACATCATGACGGTGCGCGACATGGCCGGTCTGGAACGCGTCACGCGCGCCCGCCGGAGCGCCTGAAAAGGGATTCGCACCATCCCTGCTTTTCGTATAGTCTTTGGCCATGGACGGACGCCCGGACTGGATAAAATACCGGGAGATCGGTTTCAGCGAACCGCACCCGGATCCCCATCAGGCCAGAAGCGCCATGCTGGTCTTGAGCGGCGTTGAGGGTGTCATCGACGTCTCGATTGTCCACCACTCGGCATCGGCGATCCGTGTCAGCTACGATCTCACCATCATTTCCCTGAGCCTAATCGAGGAGTTTCTGTTCGAAGTCGGCTTTCACCTGGACAACAGCCTGCTCAGCAAACTCAAACGCGCGCTGTACCATTACACGGAAGAGAACGAACGCCAGAACCTGCTCATCAACAACGATCAGGACCACAGCACGCGCGACATTTTCATGCGCAACTACCGCGGCAGGATCCACGGCTGCCGTGACGAACGGCCCGAGTACTGGCGCAAGTACCTGTAACTCGCGGCGCCCGCCGCGCTTCGCCGCCGGTCGGCCTCATTCCCGGCACTTCCCTGTGTATGTTTTTGCGCCCCGCACCGGTATCTTAGCGGTCATGGACGATCAACAAATGCTGCGTTACAGCCGGCAGATACTGTTGCCGCAGGTGGGCTACGACGGGCAACAGAAACTGCTCGAATCCCATGTGCTGCTGATCGGCGCCGGCGGCCTGGGTTCACCGGTGGCCATGTATCTTGCCGCCGCCGGCGTCGGTCAGCTGACCATTGTTGATGACGACAAAGTGGACCTCTCGAATCTGCAGCGACAGATCCTGCACAGCCAGCGCGATCTCGGGCGCGCCAAGGTCGAATCGGCCCGAGACAGCATCGCCGGGTTGAATCCCGATGTCCGCGTCACGCCCCTGCAGGCGCGCATCGACGGCGAGCAGCTGGGCGCGCTGGTGCAACAGGTCGACCTGGTGGTCGACGCCAGCGATAATTTCGCCACGCGCTTCGCCATCAACCAGGCCTGCGTCGACGCGCGCAAGCCACTGGTGTCCGGCGCCGCGGTGCGCATGGAAGGCCAGGTTGCCGTGTTTATCCCGGCGCGCGACGACAGTCCCTGTTATCGCTGCCTGTACCGGGAAGGCGCCGACCCTGAACAGACCTGCGCGGATAACGGCGTGCTGGCGCCGGTGGTCGGCATTATCGGCAGTGTGCAGGCGCTGGAAGCGATCAAGGTGCTGCTCGGCCTGGGCGAATCGCTTTGCGGCCGGCTGCTGGTGTTCGACGGTCTGTACGGCGAGTGGCGCAGTGTCAAGCTGCGCAAGGACCCGGCCTGCCCGGTCTGCGGCAGCTGAAACCGCGGACTGCGTTGTCAGCATTCCGGAGTCGCCGCATGCAAAGCATCAGACTGCCCCGCGAACTGTGTGAGCAGATACTCGCTCATGCGCGTTCGGCACCCGACGTGGAAGTGTGCGGACTGGTTGCAGCGAGCAACGGCATCCCGCTGCGTTGCGTGCCAGTCAGCAACATCGCGCGGCAACCGCAGCGCTACTTCACCATGGACCCCAAACAGCAGATCGACGCTTTCCGCGTCATGCGCGAACGCGGTGAGCAGCTGTTTGCCATTTACCATTCACACCCGCGGGGTCCGGCGCATCCTTCAGACACCGACCTGCAGGAGGCCGGTTATCCCGATGTCGTACACATCATTGTGTCGGCCGACAGCAGTGACCCGGCGCCGTTACGGTGTTACCGGTTCATCGCCGGGAAGATAGTGGAACTCGAGCTGACGTCTTGACTGGACGTCAATGCCGCGTCTGCGGAACTTCAGGTTGCACGGCCGCCGCGAACAGGCGCTCGATATCCACCGCATCGAAGGCATAGCGCTGGCTGCAGAATTCGCAGTTCACGCTGACATCGCCCTGCTCTGCCAGGATGTCGCGCATCTCGTCGTAGCCCAGCCCGCGCAGCATGGTTTCGATACGTTCACGGGAACAGGAACAGCGGAAGCTGACGGGCTCCGGCTCGAACAGGCGCAGATCCTCCTCGTGAAACAGGCGGTGCAGCAGTTCGCGCGCCGACAGCTCCAGCAGTTCGGATGCCGTGACGGTTCCACCCAGCAGCACGTCGCGGTTCCAGTCCTCGTCATGCTCGTGACCGGCAGCATCCGGAAGCTGCTGCAGCAGCATGCCGCTGGCACGCTCCGCTCCCGCCGCCAGCCACAGCCGCGTCGCCAGCTGTTCCGATTGTGTGAAATAGCTCTCCAGGGCGGCTGCAATCGTGTCATGCTCGACTGCGACCAGACCCTGGTAACGCTCGCCCGCGATGCCCGGATCGATGGTGATGGCCAGGCGCCCGGCGCCGACCTGCTCGCGCAACGAACCTTCGGGCACTTCGCCTGACCAGCTGGCCAGACCGCGCAGCGTCCTGCCGGCAGTCACTTCCACCACCAGCAGGCTCACGGGACCGTCGCCTTGCAGTTGCAGCTGCAGAAAACCGTCGAACTTGATGGTCGCCGACAACAGCGTCGCCGCGGCCATGGCCTGTCCGAGCAGATCGCGAACCGCCTGCGGATACGCCTTGCGCTCCAGAACCGCACGCCAGCTGGCATCCAGGTGCACCAGTTCGCCGCGCACGCGGGTATGCTCGAACAGAAAACGGTAAAGATAATCGCTGTCGCTGGAAGTCATGCAGGAATGCTGTCGCGGGCTGCCGCGCCGCCGGCCGCTCGCCTATTCTTCCAGGATCTGTTTGAGAAGCTTGTTGACTTCACCGGGGTTGGCCTTGCCCTGCGTGGCCTTCATGACCTGGCCGACGAAGAAGCCGAACAGTTTTTCCTGTCCGGCCTTGTATTGCTCAAGCTGTTTGGGATTGGCCTGCAGCACGTCGCGAATCATCTGTTCAATGGCACCGCTATCGGTGATCTGCTTCAGACCTTTTCTGTCGATGACCGTGTCGGCGTCACCCTCGCCGTTCCACATGGCCTCGAACACCTGCTTGGCGATCTTTCCGGAAATGGTGCCGTCGCTAATGCGTTGCAGCATGCCGCCCAGCAGTTCCGGGCTCACCGGGCTCGCGGTGATATCCTTGCCATCCCTGTTCAACAGTCCCGACAGTTCGCCCATCACCCAGTTGGCCGACAGCTTGCCTTCGCCGCCCGCCGCCGCAACGGTGCTTTCATAGAAATCCGCCATTTCACGGCTCGAGGTCAGCACGCCGGCATCGAAGTGCGACAGCCCGTACTGTGTCATGAAGCGATCGCGCCTGGCGTCCGGCAGCTCCGGAAGGTCGCGTTCGACGGCATCGATGAACGCCTGGTCGATTTCCACCGGCAACAGGTCCGGATCCGGGAAATAGCGGTAATCGTTGGCTTCTTCCTTGCTGCGCATGGGCCGCGTTTCGTTCCTGTCGGCGTCGTAGAGCCGCGTTTCCTGCACCACGGCGCCACCGCCCTCGAGCACTTCGATCTGGCGCTCGATCTCGTAGTTGATGGCCCGTTCCACGAAGCGAAAGGAGTTGATGTTCTTGATCTCGGTGCGGGTGCCGAACGCCTCCTGCCCCCTGGGGCGAATCGAGACATTGGCGTCGCAGCGGAAAGAACCTTCCTGCATGTTGCCGTCGCAGATCTCCAGGTAGCGCACCAGCGCATGAATCTTTTTCATGTAGGCGACGGCTTCGGCAGCGGATCGCATGTCCGGTTCGGAGACGATTTCCAGCAGCGGCGTGCCCGCGCGGTTGAGGTCGATACCGGTCTCGCCGTGGAAATCCTCGTGCAATGATTTGCCGGCGTCTTCTTCCAGGTGCGCGCGGGTTATGCCGATACGCCGGGTCTCGGTTTCATTGACATCGATGTCGATCCAGCCGTCGTGCACCACCGGCAGTTCGTACTGGCTGATCTGGTAGCCCTTGGGCAGGTCCGGGTAGAAGTAGTTCTTGCGCGCGAATACCGAGCGCCTGGCAACCGTCGCATGAGTGGCAAGCCCGAATTTGGCCGCCATGCGCACCACCTCGGCGTTCAATACCGGCAGCACGCCGGGCAGACCCAGATCCACCGCGCAGGCCTGGGTGTTGGGCGCCGCGCCATAGGCCGTCGAGGCGCCGGAAAAAATCTTGCTCCGGGTAGCCAGCTGCGCATGTATTTCCAGTCCGATGACAACTTCCCAGTCCATGTCGCTACTCTCGCTCGCTCATTCGAAACCGGCTGGGGTGCGCGTGTGCCAGTCGGTTGCCTGCTGATAGCGGTGCGCCACGTTCAGCAGGCGGCCCTCTTCGAAATAATTGCCGATCAAGTGCAGTCCCACCGGCAGGCCGTCGACGAAACCGGCGGGTATCGACATCCCCGGCAGGCCCGCCAGGTTGACCGCAATGGTGTAGATATCGGAGAGGTACATGGTCACCGGGTCGTCGGCCTTTTCGCCCAGTCTGAACGCCGTGGTCGGCGAGGTCGGCCCCATGATGATATCGACGTCCGCGAACGCGCTGACGAAATCATCGCGGATCAGTCGCCTGGCCTGCTGCGCCTTGAGGTAATAGGCATCGTAGTAGCCGGCCGACAGGGCGTAGGTGCCGATCAGGATGCGGCGCTTGACCTCGGCGCCGAAACCCTCGCCGCGCGAGCGCACGTAGAGATCTTCCAGGTCGCGCGGATTCTCGCAGCGGTAACCGAAGCGCACGCCATCCATGCGCGACAGGTTGGAAGAACATTCCGCGGGCGCTACGACATAATAGGCGGGGACGGCCAGCGCCGCGTTCGGCAGGCTGATTTGCTTCACGGTCGCGCCGGCATCGCGGAACACTTCGATCGCCGTTTCGATGGCGGCGCCGACGCCGGCGTCCAGACCTTCGCCGAAATACTGCGTCGGCAGACCGATGGTCAGCCCGGCGATGTCGTTGTCCAGGGTATCGAGGTAGCGGTCCACGGGACGATCGATGCTGGTCGAATCGCGTTCATCAAAGCCCGACATGGCTTCCAGCAATGCGGCGGCATCTGCCGCGTTGGCAGCCAGCGGGCCACCCTGATCGAGACTGGAGGCGAAGGCGATCATGCCGTAACGCGACACGCGGCCGTAGGTCGGCTTGATGCCGGTAATGCCACACAGCGCCGCTGGTTGGCGGATCGAACCACCGGTGTCGGTGCCGGTCGCCAGCGGCGCAAGGCGGGCCGCCACTGCGGCTGCCGAACCGCCCGACGAACCGCCGGGCACCCGCTCCAGGTCCCAGGGATTGCGCACCGGTCCGTAGAAACTGGTCTCGTTGGACGAGCCCATGGCGAACTCGTCCATGTTGGTCTTGCCCAGCATGACGGCCCCGGCTTCCTTCAGCCTGGCGGTCACAGTGGCATCATACGGCGCCTCGAAATTATCCAGCATGCGCGAACCGCAACTGGTGCGCACGCCCTGGGTGCAGAAAATGTCCTTGTGCAGGAACGGGATACCCGTCAGCAACGACGCATCACCCTCTTTCAGGCGCGCGTCGGCGCGCTGCGCGGCGGCGAGCGCCGCGTCGGCGGTGACAGTGATCACGCTGTTGAGTTTGCCGTCCAGACGTTCGATGCGATCGAGAAAGGCGCGCGTCAGCTCTTCGCTGGAAAACT
>JAGFJP010000104.1 GCA_024102665.1 Thiogranum sp.
ACGGCTGGCGAGGAAGCGGCAAAACAGATTCTTCCGCCACCGCAACAGGTGTCGGATCATGTCTACGCCTGGATTGGTCCGCTCGGCGGCCCCGACAAACAGAATCAGGGCTATCGCATGAATCTGGTATTCGTTGTCGGGAGCGAGGCGGTGGCGGTGCTCGACACCGGTTATACAGAGCGCATGGGCGAGGAAATGCTCGCGCACATCAGCCGGATTACCGACAAGCCGGTGAAGTATGCGGTCAACACCAACTCACAACCGCACCGGTTCATGGGCAACGAGGCCTTCCGGCGTGCCGGTGCCAGCATTATCGCGCACCGTGACTCCGCGCAGCGTATGGAGGCACAGGGCAGTAATTTTGCGACTGCAGTTGAAAACAGCCTGGGTCTGAGCGCAGGCAGTATCAGCATACCGAAAAAACCGGACAGGATTGTCGATGGTGATCTCACGCTCGACCTGGGTGGCGTCACTGTCAATCTCACGAATCTCGGGCCCGCCCACACACCCGCGCAGCTGGTAGCGGAGATTCCCGGCGACGCCGTTGTCTACACCGGCGATATTCTCTATGCACAGAGACTGCTGGCGGTCGTGCCGGAAAGCGACATAAAGTCCTGGATAGAGGCCTTCGACAAGCTCAGGGAATTCGGGAACGTGACCTTCATTCCAGGTCACGGCGAGCCGGGCAAGCTCGACGCCTTCGATTTTGCAACCCGTCAGTACCTTGGCCTGCTATACGATCACATGACCCGGATGGTGGAGGAGGGCGTCGACGCACAAAGCGCCATCGACACCCTGGATCAGTCGCGCTTTTCCGGACTGGCCAATTTCGAGGAACTCGCGGGACGCAACGCCAGCTGGGCATACCTGCAACGCGAAGCAGCGGCGTTCGAATAAATTCCCCGGCCCTGCCCTTTATCCACACAGGCATTGACGGCATCGAGCATATCCGGAAGCTGGGCGATGTGCTCGCTGTGGTCATGGCCTGGCATGGCGGAGTCAGCGTTTCCCTCGTTGCATGCCGGGGTGTAAGCTTCGCCGAATCCTGTCTCTTAAACCTTACGCCTCGATCTCATAGCGATTCTGAGAAAATATCTTAAGCCACAGAAGTAAATACCAATAATGGATTCTGCACGGCTCTTGCATAAAATTGTGCTGGTACCGCTTTCCTGAAATAACCTGAACCGTTCGCGAATTTCGCCAGGGTGACTTGAGTTATGCTGTTCCCGGTTCAGGAAAGGTGAGTAGTGATGATGAATACCTTGTTTCGCCGTTTTTCGTATGCCGCGCTGGCAGTTTTCGTAACAGCTGCCCTGGTCGCCTGCGGCGGCGGCAGCGGCGGTGGATCCGCCACGGTCAGCGCCAGTTCTGGCAGCGTCTCCGTTCTCATGACCGATGCGCCGTCGGACGATTTCGACAACATTTATGTCCGTGTCGAGAAGATCGAACTGCTGTCCGAGAGCGGCCGGGTGACCTTGTTCGATGGTGACGAGACCTTCGATCTGCTGGACCTGGCCGACGAGGCGCGCCTGTTCGCGATTCGCAACGGCGTGCCGGTGGGCTACTACGGCAAGGTTCGCCTGACGCTGCTGGACCTGGAACTGGTCAAGCGCGATGACCAGGGCAACATCATCGAAAGCCACCATCCGCACCTGCCCGGCAACGGCAAGCTGGACCTCAACCCGCGCGGCGATTTCTATGTCGCGCCGGACCAGACGCTTCTGGTCGAGATCGACATAGATGCCAACAAGTCGCTGTTTTACCACCAGACCGGCAATGGCACCTGGCGTTTCCGCCCGGTGGTGTTCGTCAATGTCCTGAGAAACGTGGTTGACGGCAAGTTCATACGCTTGCACGGCGTGGTCCAGGACATCGACGACAACGACAACGAATTCGAACTCTGCAGAACGGATGTTCCGGTGCGTCAGGACGACGGCCATCACGACACCGACGCCCCTGCCTGCGTGGAAGTTCAGGTAGTCGACTCGACGTCCATTTTTGACGAACAGGGCCAGCCGGCCGGCTTCGGCGACCTGGTTGAGGGCGAGGAAGCCACGGTCTACGGCCGCTTCCGCCGCGAGGATCTGGACGGCGACGAAGACGACGATGACTATGACGACTACGACGACAGGGACGATCGCTATGACGATCGCGAACTGCACGACCTCGAGTTTCTTGCTGCGCTTATCGAGCTGGGTCCCGAGGGCACCTTTGCCAGCCTCGACGGCGTCGCGCAGACCGATGTCGACCTGGATGATCGCTTCACCTTCACCATCGATCCAGACCAGGGCTTCGGCGTGGGCACCGGCATCGAAGTGCAACTGCAGGACGGCACCCTGATTGTCGATCGCTACGGGGTTCCGCTGCCGGTGTCCGCTATCGGCGACGGCGTGATCATGACCATCGACGGTGTGCTGGATATCAGCGAAGAGCCCGACGTCCTGTACGCTGCGCTGATCGTGATCGATACCGAGGCGCTGACTCAGGTCGAGCTGAACGGCACGGTGCTCGCATACCCGGACGGCAGCTGCGGCCTGGGCATTGCCACCGACAGCGGTGATCGCAGCATCGACGTCACGGGCGCGGCGATCTACCTGGTCAGCAGCGACGGCCTGACCGGCAGCTCCGAGCCCATCGATGCCGCCGACCTCGAGCCCGGCCAGGAAGTCGATGTGTACGGCACCGAGGGAG
>JAGFJP010000137.1 GCA_024102665.1 Thiogranum sp.
GGCATGACGATGAGCAGCACCTTGGCCAGTATGATGCCGCCGGTAATAATCCAGTCGATCAGGCTGCTGGTTTCACTCATATCCTGGCCTTATACCTTCTTGATCTGCAGCGCGCCGTACGCTGCGCCGAGTCCCAGTGTGGCTTCAATCGCCGTCGCTATCAGCGCCGCGCCTTCCGGCACGCTGTCGGTGACAATGACTTTCAGTTGCACGGAGCCGCCGTCCTGCTGCACGGTAGCGGTATCGCCGCCGGCAAGCCCGGCCTGCGCTGCATCGCGCGGATTCAGGCACAGCGCCGCGACATCCGCATCCGCGGTGTGCTGCAGGGCTTCGGCGCGGCGTACCACGGCATCGACGGTGTACATGGGCAGGTAAGGAATGCGTTCCAGACCTTGCACGCGATCCAGCCTGCCGCCGGCTTCGCCGCACTTCGTGTTGTTCACCGACACTTCTCCAATCTGCGCGCCGAGGGCATCACGCACCTGTTCCGAGGAAGACTGATCGAAACCGTCCAGCTCCAGCAGGTTGCCCAGCACGCGCAAGACTTTCCAGCCCGGGCGGCTGGCGCCGGGCGCGCGCGAGGCCGCGGCAAAGCTCTGCCAGCGACCTTCGCAGTTGACGTAGGTGCCGGAAGTTTCGGCGAAGGCGTTGACGGGCAGCAGCACGTCGGCGTACTCGCGCATGCGATCGGTGACATAGGGTGTCAGCGCCACCACGAACTCGGCCTGTTGCATCGCAGCCAGCGCCCGGGTGCCGTCGGCGCAATCGAACTCCGGCTCGATACCGACCAGCAGGTAATTCTTCAGCGGCTGTTCGATCATCTGCGCCGCGTTCAGCCCGACCCTGTTGCGCGGCCGGCCACCGGCGCCGCGGTGCGGCAACACGCCGGCCAGGCAGGCTCCCGCGCTGTTGGCGCCGTCGGACAGGAAACCGAGTTTTGCGCCACTGAGTTCGGCCACCAGTGCCGCCAGCGCGCGCAATGTCGAAAATGCCGGATGCATGGCCGCGCCGATACCCAGCAGCACGGTCGCCTGCGAGGCATCGCTGAGGGTTGCGGCCATGGCCTGTTCGGTGGCGTCCGGCAGTGTCTGTTCGATAATCGACTGCAGGCGTTCGGGCGCGCGCGCCTTTTTGTTCTGCAACAGCGCGGCGGCGACACCCGCCAGCGCCTGCACCATGCGCGCCGGCGTGACGATGGCCTTGTGCGCAATAGTGAAGTGATACTCGAAATCGACCGGGTTGATAAACATCACGCGCGCTCCGGCCTTCGCCGCCTGGCGCAGACGGTGGCCGATGATCGGCTGGTCCTTGCGCGGATTGGCGCCGACGATCAGGGCCGCGTCGATGCCTTGCAGCTCTTCGATGGTCTGCCCCAGGTATGGAAACACCGGCTGACCTTCCTGCCCGGTGAAATCGCTCTGGCGCAGGCGATGATCGATATTGCTGACGCCGAGCCCGTCGGCGAGGCAACTGACCAGCCTGTGTTCTTCCAGCGTGGCGCTCGGCGACACCAGCATGCCGAGCTGGGCCGCGCCCTGGCCGGCGACGCGCTCGCGCAATGCCTGCGCCGCGATGTGCAGCGCCTCCTCCCACTCCACCGGCTGCCAGCCGTCGGGGCGTTTCACCATCGGCTGCATGAGCCGGTCGTTGCTGTTGACGCCCTGGTAGGAGAAGCGGTCGCGATCCGACAGCCAGACTTCGTTGATGGCTTCATTTTCACGCGGCACCGCGCGCATCAGGCTGCCGCGCCGGGTGTGCAGGTACAGGTTGGAGCCGACACAGTCGTGCGCCGCCACCGAGGCCGTCTGTTCCATCTCCCAGGCGCGCGCCCGGAAACGGAACGGCTTCGAGGTCAGCGCGCCGACCGGGCACACGTCGATGATGTTGCCCGACAGTTCCGATTCGATATTGTGCTCGATGTAAGTGCCGATCTCGACGTGTTCGCCGCGGCCCATGCCGCCCATTTCCTTGAAACCGGAGATGTGCTGCAGAAAACGGATGCAGCGCGTGCAGTGAATGCAGCGCGTCATGTCCGAGGCGATCAGCGGCCCGAAATTCTTGTCTCTGACGACGCGTTTCTTTTCCGCAAAGCGCGATACGCCGCGCCCGTACTCCAGCGCCACGTCCTGCAACTCGCACTCGCCGCCCTGGTCGCAGATCGGACAGTCCAGCGGGTGGTTGATGAGCAGGAACTCCATGACCGCGCGCTGCGCCTGTTTGGCGTACTCCGAGCGGGTGCTGATTTTCATGCCGTCCATCACCGGCGTGGCGCAGGCCGGCAGGGGTTTGGGCGCTTTCTCGACTTCGACCATGCACATGCGGCAGTTCGCCGCGACCGGTAGCTTCTTGTGATAACAGAAACGCGGCACATGGATGTCGTTGGCGTCGGTGATTTCGATAATCATGGCGCCCTTCGGCGCCTTGTATTCAACGCCGTCGATGGTGACGGTCAGCAGGTTGTCAGCCACGCTTTCGGGTTTGGCGCTCATGCCGCCTCCCCCTTGCGGCCGCCGGCGCGATGGCTGCTGGTGCCCGGCAGGCAGTTTTTATGCTTGACGTGGTATTCGAACTCGTCGCGGAAGTGCTTGATGAAACTCTGCACCGGCCAGGCGGCGGCGTCGCCGAACGCGCAGATGGTGTGACCTTCGATCTGGCCCGCGGCGCTTGCCAGCAGATCGATGTCGGCCATGCTGCCGCGGCCTTCCTCGATGCGCTTGATGACGCGGTACATCCAGCCGGTGCCTTCGCGGCAGGGTGTGCACTGGCCGCAGGATTCAGCGTAATAGAAACGCGAAATGCGCTCCAGCGCCTTCACCATGCAGGTGGTCTCGTCCATCACGATCATGCCGGCCGAACCCAGCGCCGAACCGGCCTTGGACAGCGAGTCGTAATCGAGGTCGACGTTCATGATCAGGTCTGCGGGCATCACCGGCATGGAACTGCCGCCCGGTATCACCGCCTTGAGCTTGTGGCCGTTACGCACGCCGCCGGCCATCTCCAGCAGATCTCTGAACGGCGTGCCGAGCGGGATTTCGTAGTTGCCGGGCTTGTTCACGTGACCCGACACGCACCAGATCTTTTCGCCGCCGTTGTTGGGCCGGCCGAGGTTCAGGAACCACTCGCCGCCGTTGCGCATGATCGCCGGTATCGACGCCAGGCTCTCGGTGTTGTTTACCGTGGTGGGCTTGCCGTAGAGGCCGAAGTTGGCCGGGAACGGCGGCTTGAAGCGCGGCTGGCCTTTCTTGCCTTCCAGTGAATTCAGCAATGCCGTCTCTTCGCCGCAGATATAGGCGCCGGCGCCCAGGTGGCTGTAGATATCCATGTCGATGCCGGAACCCTTGACGTTGCGGCCCAGCAAACCCGCGTCATAGGCTTCTTTCAGCGCTTGCTCGAAGCGTTCATAGGGTTCGTGATGGAACTCGCCGCGCATGTAGTTATAGGCCACGGTGGCGCCGAAGGAATAGCTCGCAATCGCCATGCCTTCGATCAGGGCATGCGGGTTGTAGCGCAGGATGTCGCGGTCCTTGCAGGTGCCGGGTTCGGATTCATCGGAATTGCACACCAGGTATTTCTGCCCCGGCGCATTGCGCGGCATGAAACTCCACTTGAGTCCCGTGGGAAAACCCGCGCCGCCGCGGCCGCGCAGCGCCGATTTCTTCACTTCCTCGATAATGGTTTCCTGCGGCGTCTTCTCCGCGAGAATTTTCTCCCACGCCTGGTAACCACCGGTCTTGCGGTAGTTCTCCAGCGTCCAGGGCTGGTCGAATTCGAGGGTTGTGAAACAGACCTGGTTGGCCATGGCTTACTCCAGTCCGTCCAGAATCCGGTCCACCTTTTCGATGGTCAGGTTCTCGTGATAATGACCGTTCACCGCCATCATGGGCGCGCCGACGCAGGCCGCCAGGCACTCTTCCTCGGACTTGAGGTAGATGCGCCCGTCAGCGGTGCTTTCGCCGAGCTTGATGCCGAGTTTGTTTTCCACGTGTTCGACGATATTCTCGGCGCCGCACAGCATGCAGGAAATATTGGTGCAGAAAGCGACGGTGTTGCGCGCCACCGGTCTGGTCTCGATCATCGAATAGAAGGACGCGACTTCGTAGACCGACACCGGCGGCATGCCGAGATAGGCGGCGACGGCGTTCATCTGCGGCACCGAAACCCAGTTCTGTTCATGCTGAACGGCATGCAGCGCCGCAAGTACCGCGGACTGTTTCTGCTCCGGCGGATACTTGACCAGCCAGCGGTCGATTTCGGCTTTCACCGCCGCCGGCAATTCATACTGCTCTGCGTTCAATTGTGCTGATGTCATTTGCGGGTACTCTTTGTTATCAGCGGTCGATTTCGCCGAACACAATGTCCTGGGTGCCGATGATCGCCACCACGTCGGCCAGCATGTGGCCGCGCGCCATCTCGTCCATCGCCGACAGGTGCGCGAATCCCGGCGCGCGGATCTTCACGCGGTAGGGTTTGTTGGCGCCGTCGGATATCAGGTACACACCGAACTCCCCCTTGGGGTGTTCGATGCCGACATAGGCTTCGCCCTCGGGCAGGCAATAGCCCTCGGTGAACAGCTTGAAGTGGTGGATCAACGCTTCCATGTCCGCCTTCATTTCCTCGCGCGGCGGCGGCGCGAACTTGCGGTCCTCGACCATCACCGGGCCGGGGTTGTTGCGCAGCCAGTCGACACACTGTTTGATAATGCGGTTGGACTGGCGCATTTCTTCCATGCGCACCAGGTAGCGGTCGTAACAGTCGCCGTTGGTGCCGACGGGAATGTCGAAGTCCATCTTGTCGTAGACTTCGTAGGGTTGCTTCTTGCGGATATCCCAGGCGATGCCGGAACCGCGCAGCATCGGCCCCGTCAGGCCCAGTTGCATGGCGCGCTCGGGCGACACTACGCCGATGCCGACAGTGCGCTGTTTCCAGATGCGGTTGTCGGTCAGCAGTGTTTCATAGTCGTCGACGCAACCCGGGAAGCGCCTGGTGAAGTCTTCGATGAAGTCCAGCAGCGAGCCCTGGCGGTTGCGATTCAGGCGCTCGACATCTTCCCTGCCGTGCCATTTCGATTCCTGGTACTGCGGCATGCGGTCGGGAAGATCGCGGTACACACCGCCGGGACGGTAATAGGTCGCATGCATGCGCGTGCCCGACACTGCCTCGTAGACGTCCATCAGATCTTCGCGTTCGCGGAAGGCGTAGAGGAACACCGTCATGGCGCCGATGTCGAGACCGTGCGCGCCCAGCCACAGCAGGTGATTCAGCAGGCGGGTGATTTCGTCGAACATGACGCGGATGTACTGGGCGCGGATCGGCACTTCGATGCCCATCAGTTTTTCGATGGGCAGGATGTAACCGTGTTCGTTGCACATCATGGACACGTAATCGAGCCGGTCCATGTAGCCGATGCTCTGGTTATAGGGCTTGCTTTCGGCCAGCTTTTCGGTGGCGCGGTGCAACAGGCCGATATGCGGGTCGGCGCGGTGCACCACTTCACCGTCCAGCTCAAGCACCATGCGCAACACACCATGCGCGGCCGGGTGTTGCGGGCCGAAGTTGAGGGTAAAGTTTCTGATTTCCGGCATCAGTTCTCGTCCGCGGCTGCGGCGCCGCTCTGTTCGGCCACCGGCGCTTCCGGCTGCGTCATTTCGTGCTCGGGCTGCCCGCGAATCACGCGCGGCACCAGCACCCGCGGCTCAATGGTCACCGGCTGATAGATCACGCGCTGCTGTTCCGGGTCGTAACGCACCTCGACATTGCCGGTTAGCGGGAAATCCTTGCGGAACGGATGACCGATAAAGCCGTAGTCGGTGAGAATGCGCCGCAGATCCGGATGGCCCTCGAAAATAATGCCGTACAGATCGAACGCCTCGCGCTCGTACCAGTCGGCGCTGTTCCAGATATCGATCACCGAGGGGATCACCGGCAGCTGCGCATCGGGCGCGAACACGCGGATGCGCAGACGCTGGTTATTGCTGATCGACAACAGGTGATAGACGGCGGCGAAACGCCGGTCATGCTGCGCGGTTTCCGTCGACAGTTCGTCTTCAAGCACCGGCAGGCGCCCGGCGCTGTTGACTTCCACACCGCGGCTGAAACCCTGGCGCGTGGCCTCGTCGGTTGCCCACTCGTCCATGCCATAGGCGAGGTAGTCGACGCCACAGACGTCGGTCAGTTGCTCGAAGCGGAATTCACGCTCGTCGCGCAGCGCGGTGCAGGTGTCGAGCAGATCATCGGCTGTCAGCTCGATCGTGACCTGGCCGAACGTCAGCGTCGCGTCCTGCAGGGTAGCGCCGAAGCGTTCCTTCAGTCGGGTGAAAAGATCCGTTGCACGCATGCGTATACTCTTTATCGGGCGATGGTGTTGGTGCGGCGGATCTTGTTCTGCAACTGCAGAATGCCGTACAGCAGCGCTTCCGCTGTCGGCGGGCAACCGGGAACGTAGACATCCACCGGAATGATGCGATCGCAGCCGCGCACCACTGAATAGGAATAATGATAATAGCCGCCACCGTTGGCGCAGGAACCCATCGAGATCACCCAGCGCGGCTCCGACATCTGGTCGTACACCTTGCGCAGCGCCGGCGCCATCTTGTTGCACAGGGTGCCGGCGACAATCATCACGTCCGACTGCCGCGGACTGGGCCGGAACACCACGCCGAAGCGGTCCAGATCGTAGCGCGACGCGCCGGCCTGCATCATTTCAACAGCGCAGCACGCCAGGCCGAAGGTCACCGGCCACAGCGAACCGGTCCGCGCCCAGTTGATCAGCTTGTCGGCTGACGTGGTGATGAAGCCTTCTTCGAGAACGCCTTCAATGCCCATCGCGCAATACCTCCCGCTGTGCAGCTATCATTCCCACTCAAGCGCCCCCTTCTTCCACTCGTAGATAAACCCGATGACGAGGATGCCGAGGAACAACATCATGGCGAGGTAGCCGAACATGCCGATATCGGCGAGGACCACGGCCCAGGGGAACAGGAAGGCGATTTCCAGGTCGAAGATGATGAACAGGATGGCGA
>JAGFJP010000136.1 GCA_024102665.1 Thiogranum sp.
GGTTCACGCCGCGGCAACCATGAAGTCATGATGCGCGGCACATTTGCCAACATCCGTTTGCGCAACCTGCTGGCGCCCGGCACCGAAGGGGGCGTCACCGTTCATCAACCGGGCGGCGAGCAGATGAGCATCTACGACGCCGCCATGCAGTACAAGGCCGAGGAAGTGCCGCTGATTGTCATCGCCGGCAAGGAATACGGCTCGGGATCTTCGCGCGACTGGGCGGCGAAAGGGCCGAGACTGCTCGGTGTGCGAGCGGTGATCGCCGAAAGCTATGAACGCATCCATCGCACCAACCTGGTTTGCATGGGCATTCTTCCGCTGCAGTTCAGCGATGGCGACAGCGCGACCTCGCTCGGCCTGAGCGGAACCGAGGTTTTCGATATCCGGGGGCTGGGTGACGGTTCGGCCAAATCCGTCACCGTCCGTGCCCTGGCCGCTGACGGCAGCGAGAAGACCTTCACGGCGCGCGTGCGCATCGATACACCGCAGGAAGTCGAATATTACCGGCATGGTGGTATCCTGCACTACGTGCTGCGGCAACTGGCCGCCTGAAGACGAAGATGACTATGGAACTCACTTCCCTGACCGCGGTATCCCCTGTCGATGGTCGCTATGGCCGCAAGACCGAAAGCCTGCGCCCGATATTCAGCGAATTCGGCCTGATCAAGCACCGTGTCCTGGTCGAGGTGCGCTGGCTGCAGGCACTCGCAGCGCATCCGGACATCAAGGAAGTGCCGGCGCTCGGCGAGCATGCCACCAATGTGCTGAATGCAATCGCGGATAACTTCAGCGAGGAAGATGCGCAACGTGTGAAGAACATCGAGCGCACCACCAACCATGACGTCAAGGCCGTGGAGTATTTCCTCAAGGAAAAGATCACCGGCAATGTCGAACTGGAGTCGGTAAGCGAATTCTTTCACTTCGCCTGCACCTCCGAGGACATCAATAACCTCGCCTATGCGCTGATGCTGCGGGAAGCGCGCGGACAGGTGCTGTTGCCGCTGATCGACGAAGTGATTCAGAGCATTGTCGCGCTGGCCCACGCCACCGCGCCGATGCCGATGCTGTCACGCACCCACGGCCAGCCGGCGTCTCCCACCACGCTGGGCAAGGAAATGGCCAACGTGGTTCATCGCCTGCGTCGCCAGCGCGAACAGATCGCCAACGTCACCCTGCTGGGCAAGATCAACGGCGCGGTCGGCAATTACAATGCGCATATCGCCGCCTATCCGGAGGTCGACTGGCCCGCCTTTGCGCAGCGTTTCGTCAACGGCATGGGACTCGACTGGAACCCCTGCACCACCCAGATCGAGCCGCACGACTACATCGCTGAACTGTTTGATGCCATCGCCCGCTTCAATGTCATACTCATCGATTTCGCGCGTGACATCTGGAGTTATATCTCGCTCGCATACTTCAAACAGAGAACGGTGGCGGGCGAGGTGGGATCCTCTACCATGCCGCACAAGGTCAATCCCATCGATTTCGAGAACGCCGAGGGCAATTTCGGCATCGCCAACGCCATCTTCGATCATTTGGCCATGAAACTCCCGATATCCCGCTGGCAACGCGATCTCACCGATTCCACGGTATTGCGCAACCTCGGCGTCGGCGTGGCGCATTCGGTGATCGGCTACGATTCATTGCTGCGCGGTATCGGCAAGCTGGAAGCCAACCCGGCGCGCCTGCAGGAAGATCTCGATGCCACCTGGGAAGTGCTGGCCGAAGCGATACAGACTGTGATGCGGCGTTACGGTGTAGAGCAGCCCTATGAGAAGCTGAAAGAACTGACGCGCGGCAAGGGTATCGATGCCGAATCGCTGAAAACCTTCATCGAGACGCTGGATATCCCCCGGGCTGCCAAAGACCAGCTGGCGGCGATGACGCCGGCGTCGTACATCGGCAACGCTATCGAACAGGCGCGTTCGATCTAGCGGGCCATGCCCAGCGGCGTCACCCAGCGGGCGTGTTTCCATTCGCGGGATTGAATCCACCTGGCGAACTCCAGGGGCGCTGCCGGTTTGCGAATGAAATAACCCTGCGCCGTGTCACAGCCGAGCATTTCCAGCAGATCCCACACATCGGTGCTTTCCACGCCTTCGGCGACCACTTTCAATCCAAGATTGTGCGCCAGATCTATGGTTGCGCGAACGATGACCGCGTCGTTCTCGTCCTCATCCATGCGGGTAACGAAGGATTTATCGATTTTGATCTCATCCACCGGCAACTGCTTGAGGTAGGCGAGCGAGGAATAACCGGTCCCGAAATCGTCGATCGACAGCTGAAAGCCCATATTCGACAGCCGCCGCATGACACGCCGCGCAGTCAAGGGGTCCGACATGATCGCGCTCTCGGTGATTTCCAGGATCACATTCGCGGGATCAACGCCGTGTTTGTCCACCAGGGTCTGCACCTGGTCGGGCAACTTCCGGTCCTGCAGGCTGCGCACGGAAAGATTGACGCTGATTTTCAGATCTACACCGTTGCGCGACCAGGTCACGGACTGCGCCAGCGCATGGTCGATCACCCACAGCGTCAAGGGCCGGATAACCCCGGTCTGTTCTGCGCTGGCAATGAACTCATCCGGAGGGACACAGCCGAATTCAGGGTGGCACCAGCGCACCAGCGCCTCCGCGCAGAAAATGCGGCCGGTTCGGATATCGACCATCGGCTGATACTCCAGCATCAGCTGATTCTGCGTGATCGCTTCGCTCAGTTCACCGGCCAGACCCAGGCGGCTCAGCGAATGCTCGTCACGCTCGGCCATGTAGAAAGCGAACCCGGACTGATTGCGTTTGGCTTCATACATCGCGACATCGGCGTGCTGCAGCAGCAGGTTCGCGTCCGCGCCGTGATCGGGGCACAGCGCCACGCCGATACTGATGCTGGCACGCAGGCGGAAGTTTTCGATTTTCACGGGCCGCTCCATGGCGGCAATGATCTTGCGGCAGATCGACTTGCTGCGCTGGTAATCGGCTCCCGGCAGCAACAGCGCGAACTCGTCTCCGCCGAGACGCGACACGGTATCGGTTCTGCGCAGCACCGACATCAGCCGCCGTCCTACTTCCTGCAGGAGACGATCGCCGACGTGGTGTCCCAGCGTATCGTTGATCTCCTTGAACTGGTCGAGGTCCATGACAAACAGCGACACTGAATCACCGCCTGCCTGGGCCTCCAGAATGGCGGACTCCAGGCGGTCGAACAGCAGTGAGCGGTTCGGCAGGTTGGTGAGTGTATCGTGCTGCGCCTGGTACTCAAGCGCATAGGTTTCCGCAATGACTTCTTCGCTCATGCGCTCCAGGCGTTTTCTCAAGCGGTCGATCTGATCGCCCTTGTGCACGCCGGGCAACGGCACACCGAGGCGCCGCGCGTAATTTTCGACCTTGTGGTGAATCTTCTCGATACGGGCGCTGACGCGCGCCATGATCAGTATCAGCAAAACGGCGAACACCAGAATCTCCACGGTGCGTTGCTCGCGCGCGGAAAGCAGCAAACGCATGCCGATGGTTTCGATGTGCTGCCGGTCGGCCCAGAGCGCATGACGCAGTACGGGACCATCCGCGTTGGCGAGCAGCAGTTCGTCGGCGATCAACTGGAATCGACCGGCGTCGTCCCGGACATTCGCCGCAAGCGCGTTCCCGAGATCGGATGAACTCACGGCCACAACGGTGCGGGCCTCGCCCAGCAACAGCGCGGTGGCGATATGGGGTGTGGCCGCATCGCGCATGTCGTCAAGAAAATCCGGTCCTATCTGTGCAGCTATCATGATCGAACCCTGGCCACCGCCTGCCTGGTCAGAGACGGCGGACGCGGCCAGCAACCAGGGGCTGTTGTCGATAAGCTGAATCCTGACGCCCTGCATTGCGGTCTTTACCAGCGACGGCTCGGGCGAAGTGATCGCGGATGGCAACGCGTGGCGGTCACTGGTATACAGGGCGGCGACGGCGCGTTCATCATCCAGCACGACCGCCGCGTCGATGCCGATGTGACCGTCGACGGAGCGGACCAGTGGCAGCCAGTGCGGCCGCCAACGGCTTGCCGGTCGCGCAGAGCCCCTGGGTTTCGACTCGCGGTTCCATCGCGCCAGCTGCTGTTGCAGGGGCTGGTAATTCGCCGCATAGCCGGCAGTGTCCGCGAAGGATTTCAGGGAACTGTCAAAGCGCGCGTGTTGCGCCCTGACATCGAACTGCAGGCGCTGCTGCCATTCCTCCTGTATGGCCTGCTCCAATGCCCGCTGATACAGCTGATCGAGCACCAGCCACAGGATCAGTCCGATGAGCGTGACAGACACGAGCAGGGTCGGGGTCAACGACGTTTTTGCGATGTTACGAAAACGGCGTAGCGAAACAGCCGCGACTGCAGGTGTGCTCATATACAATCCCCAGCCCCCGCATACGCTCGTTGTGCTGCCCGCACCGTGCATCAACGGTGCGGACAAGCCCCTTCGAATCGATCACGGAGGACAGCAAAGAAAACAACGGACCTGGACGTCCGCTAAGCCAGATTTTCCTTATTTTTTATACATCTGCACAACTTCCCTGGAATTCATGTGCAGCATGTCATGTAGCTAACGGCGAACACTATCAAATATTAAGCACCGCCCCCGCGTGTTTATGCGACACTGGCGCACATGACCGGATCACCGGAATTCCACGTGAAACGGGCCGACTGGCACCGCGATCAAGCGCTGTTGAGAG
>JAGFJP010000184.1 GCA_024102665.1 Thiogranum sp.
TCATGGCGCACATAGATGGGCGGACCGAACAGATCCAGCGCACGTTCGACGATTTCTATGGCGCGATCGACGCCTGCGCAGAAGCCCCGTGGATTTGCCAGTATGACGTCCATCAGTATTTTGTCCCGGGTTCGAAACCTTCGTCATTGCGAGCGGAGCGCAGCAATCTCATAACCTGGCAGATGCATCCGGGAGATTGCTTCGTCACTTCGCCCATAGAACCCCTGCGGGGTTCATTACGGGTACCTTACCCTTCGGGTCAAGGCATCCTCGCAATGACGGATTATACGCGCTCGCGGCTGTCGCTAACCCTGCTCGGGCAGCGGGTTCTGTACATCGAGAATCTGGACTTCGAACTCGATTTCCCGCCCCGCCAGTGGATGATTGAAATCGACTTTGACTTCATCGCCCAGGATATCCAGCACGGTGCCGGCGACCTCGGTGCCATCCTCTCCCGAAAAGCCAACGATCTGTCCTTTCGCGAGCTGCATCTCCGCCGGGAAGCGCTGTTTCGCAACCGGCTGGATGGCGGCCGGGTCGCGCCTGCCGAAAGCCTGTCCCGGCATCAGCGTCAGGGTCTGGCGGTCGCCCGGCCTCAAACCGTAAAGCGCCAGCTCGAGACCCTTGTCCAGCGTGCCGTCGCCCATCACGAAAGTGACGGGCTCATCGTCGAAACTGCTTTCGGCCACCCAGCCATCCGCCAGCCTGAGGGCGAAGTGCATGGTGACCCGCGAGCCGATGGTGATCTGCATGTCAGGACGGTTTGTGCTTGACGAAAAGAGCGTCCCAGATCAGCAACACCGCACCCACGGAAATCGCCGAATCAGCGACGTTAAAGGCAGGCCAGTAGAAACTGCGGTAATACAACTGGATGAAATCGACGACGTGACCCAGCCACAACCGATCGATCAGATTCCCCACCGCACCGCCCAGCACCAGGGCCAGGGCCAGGGCGAGCAGCCATTGGCCGGATTTGAGCTTGTGCAGCCACCACACCAGGAGCACCGATGCAATCGATGAAACCGCGACGAAGAACCAGCGTTGCCAGCCCGAAGCGTCGCTCAGAAAACTGAAGGCGGCGCCCGGGTTGTACATCAGCGTGAGATTGAAGGATGGCAGCACCGGAAGCGGTTGCCCGTACACCAGTTGCTGCACGGCGATGAGCTTGGTGATCTGATCGAGCACAACAATCAGCGCCGACAGGCCGAGCCACTTCATCATCAGGCGTAAGACCTCGGCTCGCCGCTACCCGCGACATTGGATACACAGCGGCCGCACAGCTCGGGATGCTCCGCTGTAGCCCCCACGTCCTCGCGATGGTGCCAGCAACGCACACACTTGCCATGCGCCGAAGGTGTCACGCGGATACCGATCGATGCGCCGTTGATCCCGGCGGTAATTGCATCCTCAGGCTGCTGGTCGAGCGGGTGTACGCGCGCATAGGAAGTGATCAGCACGAAGCGCAACTCGTCTTCGATGCGTGCCAGTTTTTCCATCCACTCGGCATCGCAGTAAAGATCCACTTCGGCGTCCAGCGATGAGCCGATAGCGCCGGCGACGCGCAGTTTTTCCAGCTCCTTCGCCACGGCATCGCGCACCGCCAGCAGGTCCTGCCAGTAGTCCAGACCGAAACGGGCGGCATCCGGATCCTCGGGCAGAAACATTTCCGGCAGCAGGAACCAGGTCTCCATAAACACCGACTCTTCGTGTTCGCCGGGCAGGTTGCGCCAGATCTCCTCGGTGGTGAAACTCAGGATCGGCGCCAGCCATCGCACCAGCGCTTCGGCGATCAGGTACAGCGCCGTCTGCGCCGAGCGCCGCGCAACACTGTCGCGCTGGGTGGTGTATTGACGGTCCTTGATGACATCGAGATAAAAGCCGCCCAGATCGTTGGCGCAGAAGTTGTGCACCTTCTGGTAAATGTGATGGAACTCGTAACTCTCGTAGGCCTTGACGACATCATCCTGCAGGCGGCGCGCGCGCTCCACCACCCAGCGATCCAGCATCAGCATGCGCTCGGGCGGCAAGGCGTGTTCCGTGGGATCGAAGCCGTTGAGATTCGCCAGCAGAAAGCGCGCCGTGTTGCG
>JAGFJP010000018.1 GCA_024102665.1 Thiogranum sp.
CCGCGCGTGGCCGCCAGGCGCTGGTTCGCGGCGGAAGCGAGGCAGGAGGCGGCTTCGAAGGCAAGCGCGGGATGGCGGCTGTGCGCGGCAACGCCGAGGTTGATGCCGCCGATGCTGACGCGGCTCGGCTGGTCCTCGACCACCGCCGGCCAGCGCGCCCATCCCATGTTGCGGGCGACCTGCGGCGCGTTGGCGTTGGCGCTCGGCCACACGTAGGTGTAGTTGAGCATGAAACTGGCATCGCCGGATTCAAACGCCAGGCGCGCTTCGTCTTCGCGCGCGGTCGAAAGCGCCGGGTCGGCGGCCGGCGAGCCGGCGAAGCGTTGCATCATTGCAAGCGCGCGTTGCATGGGCCCTTCCTCCAGCGCCACCTGCTGTCCGTCGGGTTCCACTACCGAACCGCCCGCCGATGCCAGCATCGAGACGAAAAACACCGTAAAGCCTTCGTACCGTTCCCCTTGCGCCTGTATGGCGCCGCGCTCGCCGAGGCGTTCGGCCATGTCGATCATTTCCTCCCAGGTCGCGGGCGGTGTGTCGATGCGGTCGGTGCGATACCAGAGCAGCTGGGTGTTGGTGGTGAAAGGCGCGGCCCACAGGCGTTGCGCCCAGGTCGCGCTGTCGATGGCGCTCTGCAGCCGGCCCTCGCGCGCGTTATCAGCAAGCGCGTCCTGCCAGGGCAACACCCAGCCCGCGGCGGCGAACTCGGCGGTCCAGATGACGTCCATGCCGATGATATCGATGTCGGTGTCGCCGGCGGCGAGACGCCGCACCAGTTGTTCGCGCTGCTGGTCGGCATCCGCCGGCAAGGGCACGATCTCGATCTGCCATCCGTCCTGCGATGTTTCGCTGCAGCGCCGCGCGGCCGCGGCAAAAGCGCCCGACGGCTCGTCGAACACATACCAGCGCAGGCGCAGCGTTGCGTCGTCAGGCCCGGAACAGGCGGACAATGCGCTCAACAGCGCAGCGACAGGCAGCCCGCTCGCGCGTTTCGCGATCGCGTTCATGCGGCCCATGATAACGCGATTTTTCCCGTTCGTGCCGCAGCGGCGAATCGCGGTGAACTCCGACGCCGGTACCGTCATTCCGGCGCAGGCCGGAATCTACATGTATCGAAATCCGAACAGGCCCGCCAGTCCGATCAGGATCAGGTAAATCGCCACGATGTAGCTCAACAGGCGCGGGATCAGCAGGATCAGGATCCCGGCGACCAGCGACAGGATGGGTGTCAGGTACATTTCGATGTGCATTGCGCGTGCCTCCCCTGTTACACGGTGACTCGCCGTGCGCCGCCACCATCGCTAAACAGCGCAGCGTCGCCCGGCGAATGACAACCGCGGTTACGCGCAGTCTCACCGCAACAACCCGGCAAGACATTGACTTTTCTCAATGCAGTCACCCAGGGGTACACTTAGGCTGATTGCACATATCAAGTGATACCAGTCACACGGAGGCCACATGGGCGTGGGAGTCCCCGCCGACCGCGATCCCGCGCCGGCGTCGCGATTGAAAGGCTACCGGCTGTTCCGGATCTTCGGCTTCGACGTCAAGCTCAATCTGACCTGGCTGCTGCTCGCCCTGCTCATCACCTGGACGCTGGCCGCCGGACTGTTTCCCGCCGACTATCCCGGACTGTCGCAGCAGACTTACTGGTGGATGGGTGTCGCCGGCGCCATCGGCATTCTGTTTTCGATTGTCTTTCACGAACTGTCGCATTCACTGGTGGCGCGACGTTTTGGCCTGCCCATCGGCGGCATCACGCTGTTCATTTTCGGCGGTGTCGCGGAAATGGAAGAAGAACCGGTCAATCCGCGGGTGGAGTTCCTGATGGCGGTCGCCGGGCCGGTGGCAAGCGTTGTGCTGGCGGTCCTGTTCTACCAGTTCCATCAACTGGCGGTGGCCAGCGACTGGTACACGCCGGTCATCGGCGTCAGTCATTATCTGGCACTGGTGAACCTGGTGCTGGCGATATTCAACCTGGTGCCGGCGTTCCCGCTGGACGGCGGTCGCATGTTGCGCGCCGCGCTGTGGCACTGGACGGGAGACCTGCGCCGCGCCACCGATATCGCCAGCCAGATCGGCTCGGGTTTCGGGCTGGCGCTGATGATCGTCGGCGGCCTGGCTTTCATCCAGGGCCAGTTTATCGGCGGCATGTGGTGGCTGCTCATCGGCGCCTTCCTGCGCGCGGCCGCCCGCAGTTCCTATCAACAACTGCTGATCCGCGAAATACTCAGCGACCAGCCGGTGCGCCGTTTCATGAACCGCGAGCCGGTCACCGTGCCGCCGGACATCACGCTCGAGCAATTGCTGGAAAACTATATTTACCGGCATCATTACAAGATGTTTCCCGTGGTCCGGGATCGCGAGCTGCTCGGCTGCGTGACTATCAACGACCTCAAGAAGCTGCCCCGCGAGCAATGGGCAAGCACCAGGGTGGAAGAGGCAACGACGCCGTGTTCGGCAGCCAACACCGTGTCGCCGGACACGGATACCGTGAAGCTGATTGCCGCCATGAGTTCACCGCAGGCCGGCAGCCGCTACATGGTGGTGGAGAACGGTCGCCTGGTGGGCATGGTCTCGTTAAAGGACCTGCGGGAGTTCATTGCCCTGAAACTGGAACTCGAGTGAGGTAGCCGTGGAAAAAGAACCCTTGATGAGCGTCACCTGGCGTGGCCGTGAAACCATTGCCGCGGTGATGCAGCTATTGAACCAGGCCGAGCAGATCGAAATCCTGCTGCCCGCCAACTACAACCACACGCTGTTCAGCACCTTCAATCCCGACGCGCCGCCTTCCGCGCTGGAAGACATCGACATCAGCGGCGGGCCGCAGTTGCTCGAGGAAATTGCCGCGATACGCGGCCTGGAAGAACTGGCGGAGCTTGCGCAGCCGTTGCGCGATGCGGGCGCTTCCGTACAGCTGGTAAGTCCACCGAAGGTGATCATTTTCCGGGAGCAATAGAGGTAAACCTGTTCCCGAAGGACGGAGGAAAAATGCGCAAACGCATCATAGGCAGCCGGACTGCCGAAGACCAGACCCGGGAAAGCCACGACTGGCTGGACCTGGAATCCCTGGCGCGGGCCGAGCTTAGCTCGGAGGACCCCTCGCATCCCATCGAAGCGGCCATCGGCGGTAATGGCGAATCCGGCTGGCGCGCCGCCGACCCGGGCGCGCAAACGGTGCGCCTGCTGTTCGACGCACCGATTCGTGTGCGCCATATCCAGCTGCTGTTTCGTGAAAGCGAAGCGCGACGCACCCAGGAATTCGTGCTGAGCTGGCGTACCGACACCGAAAAGCAGCACCGTGAAATCGTGCGCCAGCAGTATCACTTCAGTCCGCCGCACAGCACCGAGGAACTGGAGAACTATGCGGTCGACCTCGACGGCCTGACCGAACTGGAACTCACCATCATTCCCGACATCAGCGGCGAACCCGTGCGGGCGTCGCTGGCGCGCATGCGCCTCGCCTAGGCGCGCTTTCATTGATAATTTTCAATGCCGCGCGCAACAGGTTCTGAAACCATGGTTTTCAGGATCAAGGCCCGGTAATGCACCGCGCACAGGAGACAAGCCGCCATGTCGGACAGCAAAAAAGTGATCGAGAACCCGGACATCCCCAGCCCGCGCCGCGAAGACCGCGCGCAGGACCTCGCGGAATGGAACGAGGAACAGGGGCGACGCAACGCCGCGGAAGAAGGCATAGAACTCACCGACGCGCACTGGGAAGTGGTGCGCTGTCTGCGCGACTACTACCTGGAGAAAGGCCCTCCCGAAAACGGCCGCGAAGTCGGTGACATGCTTGCCGAGCGATTTGCCGAACAGGGCGGCCGCGAATACCTGCGCCGGCTGTTCCCCGAGGGTCCGGTCGGCCAGGGCATGCGCATCGCCGGGTTGCCCGTCCCGCCCCACACCGAGGACGCCGGGTTCGGCACCAGCCGCTGACCGCCACCGGCACTGCAGGCCGACGCCCGCCGGTCATGCAGGCGG
This sequence comes from Thiogranum sp., assembly GCA_024102665.1. Taxonomy (GTDB): domain Bacteria; phylum Pseudomonadota; class Gammaproteobacteria; order DSM-19610; family DSM-19610; genus Thiogranum. Next base: position 3,982 of record JAGFJP010000018.1, read on the forward strand.
CTGCCGGCCGAGGTTCCGCGCGCCCGCTCATCCCTGCGGGCGCTGCGCAGGCCGCTCCGGCAACAGGAGTTGACAACCATGGCACACGAAGCTCTGCACGAAGACAGGAAAGACCTCGGCAGGAACACCCGTGACATGCACCGCGCACTGGTTTCCCTGCAGGAAGAGCTGGAGGCGATCGACTGGTATCGCCAGCGTGTCGATGCCTGCGGCGACGCCGCGCTGCGCGACATCCTGGCGCACAACATGGGCGAGGAAACGGAGCACGCGGCAATGCTCATCGAATGGCTGCGTCGCAACGACAGCGGGTTCGCGGACCATCTTCGCACCTACCTGTTCACCGAGCTGCCCGTCACCGCCATTGAAGAACAGGCGGAAGCCGATGCAGCAGACGATGAAACGCAAACCGTCACCGAGCCAATGCGCGTCGATGTATCCAGAGCCCACACCATCGGTACGCTGAAGGAGTGACCAACATGGACCATCTCAACCGCAAACAGGCACCCTTCCCCGAATCATTCTGGGAGGATATCGATGCCGCGGCCGTGGAAGCGGCGAAGGCGCTGCTGACGGGGCGGCGTTTCCTCGAGGTCGAAGGACCGTTCGGCATCGGGCTCACCGCGCTCGAACTCGGCGCCGACGATTACTGCCGCGATCCCGGCACAGACGAAGCCGGCGCTATCATCAGCCATGCGGTCTCGGTGCCCATGCTGCGCAAGTCGTGCCGGGTCAGCGCCAGGCGGCTCGCCGCGCATCTGGACGCCGGCATGCCGCTGAGCCTCGCCGAGGTGGAGGACGCCGCCGAAGCGGTGGCGCGGCGCGAAGAGGAATTCATCTACTACGGCCAGCCCGATTTCGGCCTGGAAGGACTGCTCAACGCCAAGGGTCGCAAGCAAGTCAAGGGCGGCGACTGGAACAATCTCGATACCGCCCTGAACAATGTGCTGCAGGCGATCACCGCCCTGGACGACACCGGCAATCACGGTCCCTACGCACTCGCCCTGCCGCCCGCGCAGTACAACAATCTGTTCCGCCACTATGAACACACCGACCTGCTGCAGGTCGAGCACCTGAAATCACTGTGCACGCACGGCGTCTACAAGGCAGCGCTGGACAAACCGGTGGTCGTCGACAATCACGCCGGGGCAGTGGTGCTGGGCCAGGATCTGCGCGTCGGGTATGCGGGCGGCGACGGCATTCATTACCACCTGTTCGTCTGCGAAAGCATGGTGCTGCGACTCGACGAACCGGAGGCGGTCTGTGTCGTGACAGGTTGAGCGCTTGCCCGGCACAGGCCTGCATTGAACAATCGCATATCCCCTCGCCCGGAAATGACGCTCGGCGCGTCTCAGGTTTCGCGCCGGTACTGCACGACCACCAGGGTGCGCGGCTGCATGGTGTAAGGATCTGGCACCGCTTCCTCTTCCTCCAGGAAGTCCCGGGAGGTATCGATCACCACCGTCGGATGCAGCAGCGTTTCATCTTCCGGCAACACGTATTCCAGCGCCTGATCCGAAGCGTTCAACATCAGGAAAAAGGTGTCGTCGGGTTCGCGCTCGCCGCGCTCCGTCAGATGATACTGACCGGCTTCGCCACTCAGCAGCACAGCGATGGCCTGCGCCGACGGCGCATGCCAGTCCTGTTCCTGCATTTCCGCGCCATCCGGCCGGCGCCAGACGATGTCCTTGGTGCCGGTACCCGGTATCTCTGCGCCGTGAAAGAAGCGATGGCGATGAAAAACAATGTGCTCGCGCCGCAGGCAAACCAGCGCCCGCGTAAAGGCAACCAGCGATGCGCCCGCCGCGTCGATGCCTTCCCAGTCCAGCCAGGTGATTTCATTGTCCTGGCAGTAGGCGTTGTTGTTGCCCTGCTGGGTATGGCCGAATTCATCGCCGGCGAGCAGCATCGGCAGTCCCTGTGACAGCAGCAGCGTCGCCAGCAGGTTGCGTTTCTGCTGCGCGCGCAGGGCCAGCACGGCGGGATCGTCGCTGGGCCCCTCGACACCGCAGTTCCAGCTGTTGTTGTTATCGCTGCCGTCGCGGTTGTCTTCCTGATTGGCTTCGTTGTGCTTTTCGTTGTAACTCACCAGGTCCTGCAGCGTAAAGCCGTCGTGCGCGGTGACGAAATTGACGCTCGCCCATGGCCGGCGTCCGCGCCGGTCGAAAATGTCGCTGGAACCGGAGAACCTCGATGCCAGTTCCGGCAGCTGACCGCCGTCGCCCTTCCAGAACTTGCGCACGGTGTCGCGGTAACGGTCGTTCCACTCCGCCCATCCCGGTGGAAAATTGCCGAGCTGATAGCCGCCATGCCCGACATCCCAGGGCTCGGCGACAAGCTTGACAGTGGACAGCAGCGGATCCTGCAGCACCGCGTCCAGAAAGCTCGCATGCTCGCTGAATGCGCCATTGACCCGCGCCAGCGTGGTCGCCAGATCGAAACGAAAGCCGTCGACCTTCATCTCCTCGACCCAGTAGCGCAGCGAATCGGTCACCATTCGCAGCACGTAGGGATGGCGCAGTTCCAGCGCATTGCCGGTGCCGGTGAAATCGTTGTAGTAACGCTCGTTCCCTTCCATGAGGTAATAGTACGACTTGTTGTCGACGCCGCGCATCGACAAGGTCGGGCCCATCTGGTTGCCCTCGGCGGTGTGGTTGTAGACAACGTCGAGAATCACTTCGAGGCCGGCGTCGTGCATCAGCTGCACGAAGGTCTTGACCTCGTTGATGCCGCCGCTGCCCAGGTATTCCGGGTGCGGGGCGAAAAAGCCGATGGAGTTGTAGCCCCAGTAGTTGCGCAGACCCTGGTCGCACAAATGGCGATCCTGCACGAATGCATGCACCGGCAGCAGCTCGGCGGCCGTGACACCGAGACCCTTGATATAGTCGACGATCGCATGGCTGGCCAGGCCGCCGAAGGTCCCGCGCGCCGTCTCCGGCACCTGCGGATGAAGCATCGTGAAACCGCGCACGTGCATTTCATAGATAATGGTTTCCTGCCAGCTGCGCCGCGGCGGGGTGATCTCGCCCCAGGTGAATGCCGGATCGATGACCTGGCATTTTGGAATCCAGGGCGCGCTGTCGCGTGCATCGAACGACAGATCCTGCCGCTCGTCGCCCAAGGTGTAACCGAACAGAGCATCATTCCAGGTGAGTACGCCGTGCAGGCTTTTTGCGTAGGGATCCAGCAACAGCTTGTGATGGTTGAAGCGGTGGCCGTTCTGCGGTTCGTAGGGTCCGTACACGCGATAACCGTAGAGCTGGCCCATGCGCACATCGGGCAGATAGCCGTGCCAGATTTCCTGGGTGTATTCGGGCAAGGGTATGCGGGCCAGTTCGCGTTCGCCTGCCTCGTCGAACAGGCACAACTCGACTTTCTCGGCGTGCGCGGAAAACAGTGCGAAATTGGTGCCCGAACCGTCCCAGGTGGCGCCAAGCGGCCAGGGCCGCCCCGGCCATACCCGTTGTTTCGTATCCACTGTGCACCTCGCCTTGCCGGTTATCCGGCAAGCGCCGCGGGATCAGGCCGCTTCCTGCTCCATCGCCTGCTGGTAACGACCGGCGCTGGCCAGGCTGTTGAGGCGGGCGCGGTGCAACAGGATGCTGCGCGCGGCCTCGACATTTGCCGCATCCCCCTTCCAGCGCGCCAGCGCCGAATGCTGCAGCGCGCGGGCATAGGAAAAGGTCAGCCGCCACGGCAGATGCATGGCCTCCGCCATGACATTCATGGCGTTCAGGTGCGCCGTCGCTTCCTCTTCGCTCTGACCGCCGGACAGGAACGCCATTCCGGGCACGGCCACTGGCACCGTGTTGCGCACACAGCGTATGGTCTGCTCCGCGACCGCTTCGACAGGCGCGCGCTGCGGGCACGATTTGCCGGAAATGACCATGCTGGGCTTTAGCACCATGCCGCTGAAGGCGACGCCCTGGCGATACAGTTGCTCGAAAACGCAACGCTGGGTTTCCAGCGTCACTTCGTAACAGCGCTCGATGGTGTGATCTCCGTCGATCAGCACTTCCGGCTCGACGATGGGCACCAGCCCCGCTTCCTGGCACAGCATGGCATAGCGCGCCAGCGCATGGGCGTTGGCCTCGATGCAGGCACGACTCGGCAATCCCTGCCCGATGGTGATGACGGCGCGCCACTTGGAGAACCGCGCGCCGAGCTCGACGTATTCGGCGAGGCGCTCGCGCAGGCGGTCCAGACCTTCGGTGATTTTTTCACCCGGATGACCGGCCATGTCTTTGGCGCCGGCATCGACCTTGATGCCGATGATGATGTCCTGCCTGCGCATCAGGTCGGGAAACGACAGGCCGCCTTCGGTGCTGGTCTGGCGTATGGTCTCGTCGTACAGAATTGCGCCGCTGATGTACTGGCCAAGGCCCGGCGTCCCGATCAGCAGAGTCCGGTAGGCGGCACGGTTTTCGATGGTGTCCGCAACGCCCACCGCCTGGAAGCGCTTTGCGCAGGTGGGGGAGCTTTCATCCATGGCGAGGATGCCTTTTTCGGGCGCTACCATGGCTTTGGCTGTCGTCTCCAGTTTCTGCAAATCCATAATATCCTCCCGTTATTCGACGCGCCGCTGCAAACTGCCCGATTATGCGGATGCCCCGCATCGCGCCGCATTGATATTTATCAGTGCGGCCGGAGACCGTTTGCAGCGCCTATACTTAATCAAAAGTGCGCCGCTTTGCCCGCGTCTTCATTGAAATTTCGCAATGACAATTGCCGGCCGCGGCGTCCGGACATGCGCCATGCCGATCCACAATACCGAAATCGCCGACAGCTTCGACCGCCTCGCCGACCTGCTGGAAGTCGAAGGCGCCAATCCGTTCAGGGTGCGGGCCTACCGCAACGCCGCTCGCACGGTGCGCGGCTATGGCAAGAGCATGGCCGAGCTGCTCGCGCAGGGCGAGGACCTGTCGGAACTGCCCGACATCGGCAAGGACCTCGCCGCCAAGATCAGGACCTTTGTCGACACCGGAAAATTGCCGTTGCTCGAGGAAGTCGAGGCGCGCACGCCGGCGGCGCTCAGCACCCTGATGAAAGTCCCCGGTCTCGGCCCGAAGCGCGTCAAGGCGCTGTACGAAGAGCTGAACATCCGCAGCGTCGATGATCTGAAACGCGCCGCGCGCAGCGGCAAGATCCGGGAACTTGCCGGCTTCGGCAAAAAGACCGAGGCGATGATCCGCCAGCGCCTGGAGCACTTCACGGGCGAAACACCGCGCGTCAAATTGATTATCGCCGAAGAAATCGCCAGGCCCCTGGTCCAGTACCTGAAGCAGATCGAGGGCGTCAAGGAAGTCACCGTGGCCGGCAGCTACCGGCGGCGCCGGGACACCGTGGGTGACCTGGATATCCTGGCCACCGCCACCCGGAGTTCGCCGGTAATGGACCGTTTCGTCGCCTACGACGAGGTCGACGAGATCATCTCGCACGGCAAGACACGGTCCACGGTGCGTCTGCATTCCGGTCTGCAGGTCGATCTGCGCGTGGTGCCGCAGGTGAGCTACGGCGCCGCCCTGCACTATTTCACCGGATCAAAGGCGCACAACATCGCGGTGCGCACGCTGGGCGTGAAGAAAAAACTCAAGATCAACGAATACGGCGTGTTCAAGGGCGACAAACGCATCGCCGGCCGCACCGAAGAGGAAGTCTACCGCAAGGTCGGCCTGCCCTGGATCGAACCCGAACTGCGCGAGCAGCGCGGTGAGCTGGAAGCGGCCCGCGACGGCAACCTGCCGGCGCTGATCCGGCAGAAAGACATACGCGGCGACCTGCACTGCCACACCAAGGCCAGCGACGGTCACCACAGTCTGCGGCAGATGGCGCAGGCGGCGGCGGAGCGCGGATACGAATATCTGGCCATCAGCGATCACTCGCGGCACGTCACCGTGGCCAACGGTCTGGACAGCAAACGCCTGCTCGCACAGATCGGCGCCATCGACCGGCTCAATGAAAAACTCGACGGCATCAAAGTGCTCAAAGCCATCGAGCTCGACATACTCAGCGACGGCACGCTGGATCTGCCCGACAGCGTGCTGAAAAAGCTCGACTTCACGGTGTGCTCAGTGCACTACAAGTTCGATCTGCCGCGCAAACAACAGACCGAGCGCGTTCTGCGCGCCATGGACAACCGCTACTTCAACATTTTCGCGCATCCCACCGGACGCCTCATCAACGAACGCGAGCCCTACGACATCGATCTGGAGAAAATCATGCAGGCCGCCCTCGAGCGCGGCTGTTTCCTGGAACTCAATGCCCAGCCGGATCGGCTGGATCTCACTGACGAGGCCTGCAAGCTGGCCAAAGACATGGGCCTGCGGGTGGCGATTTCGACGGATGCCCACAGCACATCGGATCTGGATTACATGCGTTTCGGCATCGACCAGGCGCGCCGCGGCTGGCTGGAACCGAAGGATGTCATCAACACCCAATCACTGAAAGCGCTGCGCAAACTGCTGGACCGCACCTGACATGCCGGCGACATCGAACCTGCAAACCGGATTCTCACAGCATGCCCGAAGTGCGGAACCGCGCTGCGCGCAATCAGGGCCGGCGGACGCAGCGCCTGGTATTGCCCCCGTCACCAGCGCAAGTGACATTCGGCGACCGCCCGCGGCGCGGGCGATCCTTAAGCCGTGTGACACCTCTGCATTGCGATTTTTCAATGATCAACGCGCATCGCCGTGTTTGTATATTGCAGCCGGTCCCCCGCAGCAGTCGCAGAGCAGCCAGGCTGCAGCACATCAGCCGGCGGGAGGAAAGCATCATGCAAGTTCGCGATATCATGACACACAGTTTCAGGAGCATTGCGCGCAACGCCGCGATTCGCGAGGCCGCCAGGCAGATGCGCGATCTGGATGTCGGCATGCTGCCCGTGGAAGACCGGGGCGAGATCGTCGGCACCGTCACGGACCGCGACATCACCATACGCGCCACCGCCGACGGCGCCGATCCCGATGACACCGCTGTGAGCGATGTCATGAGCAACGAGATATTCGCCTGCACCGAGGACGATGACCTGGAGCAGGCATCGCGCACCATGGAGGATCACCAGATCCGCCGGCTCATGGTGCAGAACAGCGAAGGCGATTTCACAGGCATGCTGGCGCTGGCCGACCTGGCCCGGCACCGCGAAACCGCGGGGCTCGGCGCCGCAATTCTGGAAGAGGTTTCACAACCCGCTTCCGGGACCGGCGCCGCGCACTGAGAATGCCGGTGCTTGCGGCAGTCTACCCGGACGCCGCCGCGGCCCGGGCGGCAGTCGCGGCGCTCGATGTGTCCGCGGCCGACGCCATCGAGGTCCTGCAACTCGTCCCCGACAGCAGCACCGGCCTCACAGATGCGACCGGACAGCAAAAGGTCCGGGATGCGCTGCTCGGGGATCCCGACAACGGCGCGGCAGCCACGCTGTTCGTCAGCGCACCTGTCGTCGGTCCCCTGATCGTGCTGGGTTATGGCGCCGAGATCGCCGGCGTCGCGGGCGCGGTGCGCGGTCTTCAGCTGCACCGCGACCTGCTTGCCGCGCTGGTGAAAGACGCGCTGACCGCGGGCTATTATGCCGTGATCGTGCATGCGGAGCGCGAAGACGCGCAGCGCCGGGCGCGAGACGTCATCAACGCTTCGATGGCGGAAGACGCCCGATATTCCTGAGGCACGGCGATATTGCGAATTTTCAATGCGCCCGCGTACACGCCGGTTCTAGATTCACGCGTATGATCAACGCGCAGCTGTTACGCCAGGACGGCATACTCATCGTATCTCCCGTGGACACACTCGAAACCACAGATTTCGAGCGCCTGCGCTTGCTCGTCGACCCCTGGATCGAGGAACACGGAGCGTTGCAAGGACTGCTTATCGACGTCGAATCGTTCCCTGGCTGGGAGGATTTCGCCAGCATGCTCTCGCACCTGCGTTTCGTGCAGAACTACCAGAACAGGATCAGGCGTGTCGCCGCCGTCACCGACAACGGTTTCCTTGCCATTATGCCGCGGGTCGCGGACTACTTCGTCGCCGCCGAAGTCCGGCACTTCAAGTACCGCGATCGCGACCGGGCGATTGCGTGGCTGCGCGGTGACGACACCTCGTGACGCCGGCCCGCGGGTTGTTACAATGCGAGGCGTCTGCACCCACACACCGGATGTCACATGAACGAAGCCGAAGCCCAGATCGTCCCCACCCGTATCAACTTGCACAAAAAATCGCGCCTGCTGGAAATCGACTTTGCGGACGGCTCGGGTTTCCATTATCCCTGTGAGTACCTGCGCGTGTTCGCGCCCGGCGCCGACGCAACGCCGGTGCACGGCAAGCGGCGCGTCAACCTCGCGCGAATCGAAGCCGAAGGAGAAACCGCGCTGTGTCTGGAGTTCGACGACGGCTTCAGCGGCAGCTACACCTGGAGCGCGCTGCACGAACTCGGTGTAAACCAGCAGCAGAACTGGAAGTCATACCTGCAACAGCTGGAGGAAAACGGTCTGGAGCGCGGCGCCGGCGACAGCAAGATCTTTATCAAGCTGCTGTATTTCATCCAGCTGGCGCAGATTTCGGGCTGTGACCACGAGGAAGTGGAGCTGCCGCCATCGGTCGATAATGTCGAAGGCCTGCTGGCCTGGTTGCGCAAGCGCGGCGATGCGTGGCGCGAGGCGTTTGCCGCCGACAAGGTGCAGGTCACAGTGAACAAGCAGTTTGCCGAACCCTGGACCCTGATCGAAGACGGTGACGAAGTGGCGCTGGTGCCGCGGTCGCGATAAACCGCGGCACCTCGCCGGTGTGTCTATTGCGCTGCGACGGCGACCACTTTGACGGGGATCGCTTCGACGGACATCGCTTTGCTGCTCCGGTTGACGCCGGCGCATTCCATGAACACGCGCCTGTCGCATCCGGCGCAAACTGTCTTGTCCAGTTTCTGGAAGATGGCGTGGATTGCCGCGCTCTTGGACTGAAACACGTTGCGTGCATCCACGGCGTCAAGACAGCCAAAGCAATCCATGGAATCCCACACCGAATCCTTGACGTTGATCAGGTACAGGTTGCCGCCGGCGGCCTTGCGCCGTCGCGCTTCCCCGGCGATTGCCTGCGCGCCCTGCAGATCGACGAAGTTGATGCCTTCGGCAACCAGCGCCAGGTGCTTCTGTTCAGGATACAGGCTGCGCATGCGCTCGAAGGTGTCCTGCACATGATTGACCGAACCGAAAAACAGCGAGCCGTCGATGCGCAACAGTTTCACCTGCGGGCACTGCGGCAATGCGGGATCGCTGGACAAGGCGCGCTTGTGCGCCAGCGGATCGGGGGTGCGCTGCACGATTTTCGGCCGTGAGGTGCGCTCGAGATACAGCACCAGCGACAACAGCACGCCGGCGAAAATGGCAAACTCCAGTTCCAGGAACAGGGCACCGAAGAAGGTCACCGCCAGTACCACGGTCTCGCGCCGCGAGGTCGTCAGGATGTGGCGGATCTCGTGAAAATCGATCAGGCCCCAGGCAACCAGGAACAGCACGCCGGCCATCGCCGCTTTCGGAAGCCAGGCGGCAAGCGGCGCGACCAGCACGACAATCAGCATCAGCAGCGCGCCGGCGAACACCGCCGCCAGCGGCGTGCGCGCGCCGGCCTGAAAGTTGACGCCGCTGCGATTGAAGGAACCGGTGGCGACATAACCGGAGAAAAAGGCGCCGGCCAGGTTGGACAGCCCCTGCCCGATGAACTCCTGGTTGCCGTCGATGCGATAGCCGCCGCGCGCGGCCAGCGAACGGCCGATGGATACCGCCTCGGTCAGCGCGAACAGGGTCACTGCCAGCGCCGAAGGCGCGAGGTTCTTGATGTTATCCAGCGTCAGCGCCGGCGCCGACAGCGGCGGCAGGCTTGCCGGCAGCGCGCCGACCGTGACAATGCCGGTCGCATCCGACCCCAGCCAGTGGTTCAGCCAGGCGGCGACAAGACTGCCCGCCACCATCGCCACAATCATGTACGGCAAGCGCGGCGCCAGGCGCTTGACAAGAATCCCGCTGAACAAGGTCACCATGGCAACCGCGGTGACATAGGGATTGACGACATCGAGCTGGTGCAGGAACTGCCAGACGATATCGTGCATGTGACCGCCGCGCTCCATTTCGACACCGAAGAAATACTGCAGCTGTTTGCCGGCGATAAGCAGCGCCGCGCCGGCGGTAAAGCCCACTACTACCGAATGCGAGATAAAATTCACCAGCGCGCCCATGCGCGCCAGTCCCAGCGCCAGTTCCATGAGCCCGACCATGAAAGTCATGGTCAGGGCCAGGGTGACGTAGTCGATGCTGCCGGGTTCGGCATACGCCGACAGCACCGAGAACAGCACCACCGATGCCGCCGTGGTCGGACCTGACACCAGGTGGCGCGAGGAACCGAACAGCGCGGCGATAATGGCCGGGATCATGCCGGCGTATAGTCCATACTGCGGGGGCATGCCGGCGATGGCGGCAAACGCCACGCCCTGCGGCAGCACCACGATGGCGCCGGTGAGGCCGGCAATCAGGTCGGCGCGCAGATCCCTGCGATCGACGGACGGCAACCAGTTTGCAAACGGGGCGACCCAGCCCAGCCACGCGTTTTGTACTATCGTATTCATTCAGACCTCATGCATAACTCATTGCAGCGAGCGGTGCCGGCGGGTTGTCCTCGATCATCACCATCGGTACGTACAGACGCTGGCTGCGCAACAGGGCGCTCTCGGTGAAGGTCCGCGACAGCACGTCGCCGGCGCGCGCCACCATCAGCAGCAGCGAGGGGCGTTGCGCGACGTACTCGCGCAAGGCCTGCACATCGTTGCCCTTCAGCTCCACCAACTGGGTTTCGATGCCATGGCGGCGCACCTGTCCGAGCAGATCCAGGGCCCTGGTCGAGTCACTGGTGGCGCCGCCGTGCAGCACGATGTCGAGCCCGGCGCGCTGGCGGCGGGCGGCGTCGACGGCGTAGCCGATATGCCCGCCGCCAGTACGACCATCGCTGACCAGAGCAACGCGCCGGCGCTGCACGACGGGCTTTACGGTCGCCGTATCGCGTGGCTGACCGATGCCGAGAACGCGGTACTTGTCGCGCATCGGCAGGTACTCGGCGGCGTCCTGGTGGGCAAGTCCCTCCAGCATGCGGCGGAAATCCTCGCTAAGTCTTTTCATCCTGGCAGTCTCCTCATAATGACTGACACCACTGTTGCAAAAGCGAGGCCAGGAAAATGTACGCTGTAAGCCTCTGTTAAATCGCAGGTTAAAATTCATACGCCAGGAGGCTCGTGTTGCACAGTGCAACACTCACATGGCAGAGACGGGATCCGCCCAAGCGGCTGCGGGCTGGTGGCACAAAGGTGATTTGTTGCTTATTGCAACGTTTTGTTGCGATCTGTAATATGCATTTCACACTTATGACCAGCATCCACGGCAAGATCACCCTCGCCTATTCAGTCATGGCTGCGGTCATCGTGGGCCTGTCGATTTTCGCCTTCATCGATCTGCTGATTCTCGAAAAGCGCGTTTATGAAGGCGTCTCCGTTTCCACGCTCAACAACCTCACCCTGGAAATGCGTCGCGAGGAAAAGAACCTGTTCCTCTACGGCGATGCCGAAGCCCTGGTTGCGGCGCGGCGCTATGCCCGGCAGGCGCGCGGCATCCTCAAGCAGGAACACGACACGCTGGTGGCGCTTGCCGGCCCGGCCGCACTGCAGTCGTTGACCGGGGCTTTCGCCGCCTATGTTGACCTGCTGGACCAGTACCACGCCGACAGCGGGCGCCAGCTGCGTCTGGAGAACCGTATCCGCGATACCGGGCATCGCATTATCAGCGAGACGGATCAACTGGCGTTCCGGGAACGCCAGGCGCTCGCCGCATCGATCGCAGCATCGCAACGCAACCTGGTGATCTCTGTGTTGTTGATCGCATTGCTGGTGATAGGCGTCGGCCGCAGCCTGGCTCGTGCCGTGGTGCGCCCGTTGCGGCGTCTCGAAACCGACTTGATGCCGATCGCGCAGGGGCGCCTGGATCATCTCGAGGCGCACAGCAATGACCGCGAACTGGTGGCCTTTACCGGCGCCTTCAACCGTATGCTCACCGAACTGGAGAGCCGCCGCCGGCGCCTGCTGCAATCCGAGAAACTGGCGGCGCTGGGCGTGCTGTCAGCCGGTGTCGCGCACGAGCTGAACAATCCGCTGTCCAACATTTCCTCGTCCATCCAGCTGCTGATCGAGGAACTGGACAGCAGTGAACGCGAACAATTGCGCCTGTGGGCGAATCAGATCGACGACGAAACGCGGCGTGCTCACGGCATCGTATCGGCACTGCTGGATTTCGGCCGCCAGCACGAGTTCACCCTCGGCGCCGTGCCGTTGCGCGAACTGGTGGAAAAGACCCTGCTGTTGCTGCGCAATCAGCTTCGCAAGGCCTCGGTCGAGGTCGTGACATCGATTCCCGCGGACATCCAGGTGCGCGCCGACCCGCAACGCCTGCAGCAGGTGCTTATCAACCTGATACGCAATGCGCTCGACGCTTCCTCGCCGGGGATGAGCATCCGCCTGCAGGCATCGCTGTGCCGCACCGACATCGACACGCTGCCGGATGATGCGCAGATCCTTGGCGACCCGCGCTGTGACAGCGGTCTGCGAGTACAGATCGAAATCGCCGACGATGGCCCCGGCATGGACCCCGCCACGCTGTCGCATATCTTCGAACCCTTCTTCACCACCCGCGAACCGGGCCAGGGCATGGGTCTCGGGCTTTACATCGTGCAGGAGATCGTGCAGGAACACGGCGGCTGCATCGCCGTTGCGTCGAAGCCGGGCCAGGGCACGCATTTCTACATCCGCCTGCACTGCGCAGGGAACGCGACATGACCACGAACACATCACTGACCGGCAAACTGCTGGTGGTAGACGACGAACCGGTAGCGGTGAAAAACCTGGCCTATGCGTTGCGCAAGAGCGGCCACCAGGTGGTCACCCGCACCAGCGGCAGCGGCGCGCTGGCAACGCTGGAAAAGGAAACGTTCGACGTGATCCTCACCGACCTGCGCATGGAACGCGTCGATGGACTGGCAGTGCTCAGGCGCGCGCTGGAAATCGATCCCGATGTCGCCGTGATCATGATTACCGGTCACGCCACCCTGGGTTCGGCGGTGGACGCCATGAAAGCGGGCGCCTTTCACTACATCGCCAAGCCCTTCCGTCTCGAGGAAGTGCGCGAAGTGGTGCGCAGCGCGCTGGAGCTGGTGCGGCTCAAACGCGAGAACCAGGTGCTGCGCGATGTGGTCGCCTCCGGCCAGGGCGGGCCGCGCATCATCACCCAGGACGCGGCCATGCTGCGCCTGCTCGACACGGCGCGCCAGGTGGCGCCCACCGATTGCAATATCCTGATCATCGGCGAGAGCGGCACCGGCAAGGAACTTGTCGCGCGCTACCTGCACACCCACAGCGGCCGCGCCGAGGCGCCTTTCGTCGCCATCAACTGCGGCGCGCTGCACGAGGAACTGCTGGCCAATGAACTTTTCGGACACGAGAAAGGCGCCTATACAGGCGCCACCGACGCGCGAGCGGGGCTGATCGAAGCGGCCGACGGCGGCACCCTGTTCCTCGACGAAATCGCCGAAATGCCTGCCAGCATGCAGGTAAAGCTTCTGCGGGTGATCCAGGAACACGAAGTGCTGCGCCTCGGCGCCACACAGCCGCGCCCGGTGAACGTGCGCTTCATCGCAGCGTCACTGCGCGACCTGCGCACTGACGTCGAGAACCGCAGCTTCCGCCAGGATCTCTACTTCCGCCTCAACGTGGTCGCGCTGCATTTGCCGCCACTCGTCGAACGGCGCGACGACGTGCCGCTGCTGGCCTGGTATTTTCTGCGCAAGCACGCCTTGCGCATGGGCAAGAACATCGAGGATATCAATGCCGAGGTGATATCTTTGCTCACCGACTATGACTATCCCGGCAATGTCCGCGAACTGGAAAACATCATCGAGCGCGGCGTGGCGCTGGCCGCCGGCGAATCGCTCACCGCGCGCGACCTGCCGCCCGCCCTGAGCACCCACGCCATCAGCGTGGTGCGCAGCCGGGACGACGGGCTGCCGACACTGGAACAGCGCGAAGCCGACTACATCAGCTGGGTGCTGGAACGCACCAGCGGCAATCGCAGCCAGGCTGCAGAAATCCTGGGCATCGACCGCGTCTCGCTGTGGCGCAAGCTGAAACGCTACAACCTCTCCGACTGAATGCCTGCCCGGTCAGCTGCCGGGTCGCGCAGTATTCCGGACGACGAAGTCGCGCCCGAGCATCCTGAAAACGCTGCGATAGACCCGCTGTTTCGAAGACAGATTGTACTTGTCCATGAGATACGCCATGTCAGACCAGGGATCCAGGTTCATGGCCTTGTAATAACCGCCGCTGACATTGACAGGGCGCGTGTGAGTCACTGCATAGCGGTCGAGGATGGCAATCTTGCCCAGACCTTCATTTTCGACGATGGATGCCCACAAATAGTCCAGGCCCCAGGCAGTCCTGTTCAGCTTGAAGCTTTCCGAAAGCCGGTAAAACACCTCTTTTGTCATGATCGGCGCCATGACCTCGATGAAATTGGTGTATCGCAACAAGGCGAAGCGCTTTTGCCTGAGTATGCGGTGGGAAATATAGCTGCGCGGCGTCAGCGCCGGCTGCGCCAGCGCCAGGGAATATGCTTCGAAACACCGGAAAATTCCGTTGACGTTGTTCGTGTCAGTATCAACGTCGTCGTCGGGACACCAGAACGTCTCGTAGCGGGAGATCAGGTCCTGGTGCGTCTGCATGACGTCGTGTATCAGGTGCCACTTCACGCCCTTTGCCTGCACGTAATAGTCGGCCGAATCCCGCCACTTGTCCGCAGTATCACCGAAGTAGATGACCATCAGGTCGAACTCCCGGTTTTCCCCCGACCAGTTCGGATGCAGCGACTGGTCCCCTGCGCAGCAAATTACGAGGCGTTTGTTTTTCATTGGATTCCGGGTTATTTATCTACTTGTTCCTGGGTGGATCCCCTGGTGCTGAGCAAGGCTCGCCGCACATCGTCACATTGCCGTTGCGACAGGCATGAAGTCCCGTCGCATGCGCGGCAGGAAACAATTGTGACGTCCGGCCAGCAGGCTGTCGAGTATTTCGCGAGTTCCCGGCACCGGCTTTTTTCATTTCCCCTGGCGCCTCGATTCACCTAGAATCCGGCGGAGATGTCGCAGCGAGCCGGGCGCAGACTATAAGGATAAACAACATGAAAAAATGGGCCTTGCGAAGCAAACGTGCACTGGTGACCGGTGGCGCCGGTTTTCTGGGTTCCCACCTTTGCGAACGCCTGCTGCAAGATGGTTATGATGTGCTATGCGCTGACAATTTTTACACCGGCACGCGCGAAAACGTCGCACACCTGCTCTCCAGTCCCAACTTCGAAATCATTCGCCATGATGTCACCATGCCGCTCTACGTGGAAGTCGACGAGATATTCAATCTGGCGTGTCCGGCTTCACCCATTCATTACCAGTTCGATCCGGTGCAGACCACCAAGACCAGTGTCCACGGCGCCATCAACATGCTCGGTCTGGCGAAGCGCCTGAAAGCGCGATTTTTCCATGCCTCGACCAGCGAAGTCTACGGCGATCCGAAAGTACACCCGCAACCGGAAAGCTACTGGGGACACGTAAACCCGAATGGCCTGCGCGCCTGCTATGACGAAGGCAAGCGCTGCGCCGAGACACTGTGTTTTGACTATCATCGCCAGCACGGACTGCGCATCAAGATCGGGCGCATCTTCAACACCTACGGCCCCAGAATGCACCCCAACGATGGCCGCGTGGTTTCCAACTTTATCGTCCAGGCGCTCGCCAACCAGCCGATCACCATCTACGGTGACGGACAGCAAAGCCGCTCATTCTGCTATGTCGATGATCTGATCGATGCCTTCATCCTGCTGATGAACGCTGATGACGCCTTCACCGGCCCGGTCAATCTCGGCAATCCGGCCGAGTTCACGATTCTTGAACTGGCGCAGAAAATCATCGAAATGACCGGTTCGTCGTCTGAGCTGATTTTCGAGCCGCTGCCGTCAGACGATCCGTTGCAGCGTCGACCGGACATCAGCCTGGCACGCGCGCAACTGGGCTGGGACCCCGGTATCCAGCTCGAGCAGGGTCTGGAGAAAACAATCGCCTGGTTCAGGAACCTGTTACAGCAACGCGGCGTTATTCAGTCCCGGTAACGTTGCAGCCCGGGGTCGCTGCCGCCACACGCCCGGCGATCGATTCACTGAGTTTCGCCACCCCTGCGCTCATGGCGCTGACAAACTCCGCGTAGCCGCTACCGGCCGGTGTTTCTGTGATATCGAAACCCTGTGATTCGATCCGGCAGCCTTCCCGCCCGTCCAGCAGTTGCCAGACCCCGGCGATACGGACCTGTTCACCGAGCCGGCCGTCGAAGCGGAAAAACCGCAGCGTGATGCGAAAGTCGGGGTGGCCGGCGCTTTGCGCCGGGAAATAAGCGATGTCCTGCGTGTTCAATTGCGCCATCAGGTTTTGCGCGAGCACGCTGACCAGGTTTTCTTTCAGATCCCCCGCCCAGCGGTCGAATTCGCTCAGCTGAATGCGGTTGGCGTCCAGGCGCGTGACGATCTGCGGGCGGTCGACGATATCCGGCAGCGACACCGCGTCGATGACGAGCGACACAGGTTTGGCCGACGCAGGCTGCAGCGCCGGCGCGGCCGCGTCGGCGCTCAGCAGATAGAATCGCGAAGGCTGGGTCACTCCCCCCAGCGTACAGGCGCCCTGCAGCAGTACCAGGACGGAGATCAACAGTGTTCTGTAGTTTTTCATGCTATGCCCAGCGGCTGTTCTCGCCCCTGAGCATAGCATCCGGTGCCGGAGCGCAGCGAGTGCGGCGGCTCAGTCAGTGATGGCCCCGGCCGGGACCAGCGGGATATCCAGCGGCTGGGTGATGCTGACAGCACCGCGCAGCTCGCCCACCTGGTAACCGGTCGCGCGGTCCTGCGGATAGGCGCTGGCGAGTTTGGCCTCGACACCGTCCGGAATCTGTTCGGCGCTGCCGTGACAGGCGAGACAGGCTTCCTGCACCGGGATCGCTTTCATGAAGCGGTAGTGCGGCGCGCCGCCGATCTCGACCACCTCGCCAAAGGCCATATCCGGATATTTTTCGCCCTTCGCGGCACGCGCCCTGAAATCGTTCAGCACCTTGTGCTCCCAGTCGTCGGCCAGGCCGAGCATGGGATTGCGCACACGGGTGCCGACACGGGTCACCCGCCAGCCGTTGGCGCGCGACAGGTCACCGGCAATCTGCGGAGCGATGTCGCGGCACACCAGGATTGCCTGCTCCGGCCCGCCTTTCTGCATCTCTTCTTTCAGCGCGCCGCCGAGTTTCTGGACGAAAGCGGCGGACGCGGCGCGCGCGGCCTTTTCGCGTGCCGCGATATCGTCCGCGGTGGCCGCGCCGGCGGCAAAAACAGCGCCGGCGATCAGGGTTGATTTCAGTACGGGTGCGAAGTGCATATTGTGTGTTCTCCCGGGAACAGTGTGGGTCGTTACGTACACTGAGTGTAGTTGCAGGGCCCGGTTCCGCAACCAGGCGCCTTTTCGAGAATGGTCTATATTTGAAACACCCCGCGTTTCACTGGCCGTCCGGGTGAGGCCGTGCGCATGAACAGAGCGCGCGAACGGAACATCTCCGGGACGCGCGGCGGTCGGGTGCAGGTCATTACCATGCCAGCCACAGGCTTTTGCCGAAGCACGGAATACCGTATCAGCCAGATTCGACAAGGAGGCTTAATGATGATCGTAAAACCGCTTTCATATCCCCGCCTGAATTTCTCACAGCCGCTGCTCGCCATCTTATTGACATTAGGCATGCAGGTATCCGTGGCTGATTCCAGTTACGCACCGGTGGTCATCAAGGAAGACTTCGCCAGCACCCTGGATCGCATGCAGGCGGAGAAGCCGAAACTGGATGCGAAACAGCAGGCGTTGCTGGAGGAACGCTATGACCTCGCCGACCGTCCGGCGGAAGGCGTCACCATGTCCGGCGGCAAGCCGGTGCAGGCCGGCGTGCGCGTCAGGCTGCCCGACGGCGTGACCTGGGAACAACTTGCGGACATGACACCGGAGCAGATCAAGTCGAAAGATCTCTGGCCAAAGGGATTTTTTCCCTTGCCGCATCCGAATCATGCGGAAGGCGGCATGGTCTTCCCGAAATTTCATATCGACGAAATCAAGAAGCAGGAAGGTCGTGACCTGACCCGTTTCGACCTGGACTTCGACCTGCCCGATCACATGTTGCCCGAATTTCCGGCGCCGGTTTTCCTGACCACGCGCCCCGATCTCGGCGATGTGTCGAAGGGTCAGCTCGTCACCATCATGAACTACTATGAACTGTTCAACGGCATCCTCAATCCCAAGCAGCTCGAAGGACTGCGACTGCTGGTAACGCCCTTCCCGCAGCAACAGTTCAACCAGACCGAGGACCGCCGTAGCGAAAAACCGTCGCGCGGCGTGTCCTGCTTTGAGTGCCACGCCAACGGTCACAGCAACGCGGCAACGCATCTGGTCGGCGACATCCGCCCGCAACAGTTCCGGCATCGCATCGGCACGCCGTCGCTGCGCGGTGTCAATGTCCAGCGCCTGTTCGGCTCGC
This sequence comes from Thiogranum sp., assembly GCA_024102665.1. GTDB lineage: Bacteria > Pseudomonadota > Gammaproteobacteria > DSM-19610 > DSM-19610 > Thiogranum. The sequence continues at coordinate 22,643 of JAGFJP010000018.1, forward strand.
AGCGCGCGTTGAAAAGTGTCGAGGACTTCACCGAGTTCGAGCAGCGCGCGGCGTACTTCGACGGCGATCCGGTGATCGCGACCAAGAAGGGTGTGAATATCCTGGAACGCGGCAGCCAGGTGCATTTCATGGCCGAGTTCCAGGCGCTGCTGGACTTCCCGCCGGCGCCGAAGCTGGACCTGTTCGGCAGGCTCGATCCGACCCGGGCAAGCGAAGCCGAGTTGCGCGGCGAGGCGGTGTTTCACGGCAAAGGCCGCTGCGCAGAATGTCACCAGCCGCCGTACTACACCGACAACCTGATGCATAACCTGAAAGCCGAGCGGTTCTACACACCGCGCGACATCAACGGGCGCTATGCGGCCCAGGACGGTCCGATCAAGACCTTCCCGCTGCGCGGCATCAAGGACTCACCGCCGTATATGCACGACGACCGGCTGATGACGCTGGAGGACACGGTCGAATTCTTCAACCTGGTGCTGGGCACGAAACTCGACCCGCAGGAGAAGGACGACCTGGTCGCTTTCATGCGGGCCTTGTAGACGCAGCAGGCCGGCGGCATCAGCCGAGCCCGAACAGCGAGAAGAAAAAGCGGGTGCGCTGTTCGAAGTCGAGATGCACCGGTGCGATGTTCCAGATGTGGATCAGGGAAAAGAACAGCCACACAGGGGCGATGCGGCGAACGCGCAGCAGCGTGTTCGCCGCCGTCAGCGAAGTCCCGCGCCGGGCCTGCTGGCGCCGCATCGAGAAATACACACCCAGTCCCAGCAGCAGGCAGTAGAACACGCGGGGCGCGAGCATTGTCCAGGCTCCGGCGAGGCCCGCGTTGATCAGCTCATCCAGATCGCGCACCACGTGAAAGTAGACATTGCCCAGGAACGCCGCCGCCATCACCGCTGCGAACATCCGCAGTTCCGGGTTGTTCCTGAAGTAGCGGGTGAACGTCGGGAAGAAAAAGAACTCGACCAGCAGTTCCTTGAAGTAGTAGTAAAACCGGTTCCAGAATTCGAGAATCGACTCGGCCAGCAGCGGCTTGTAGGTGTTGCGAAACACATTGAATCCGAACAGCCGCAGCACGCCGATAATCACGTGGCCCAGGATGGCGATGGCCAGCGTGTAATCGATCAGCTCAAGAAACAGGCTGGCCCATGCAGTCATCATCGTGGCGTGCGCCTCGCCCGCGATCAGCGTCTCCAGCCGTGGCAGATGCAGGCCGACGCCGAGCATCAGCCCGGAGCCGTATCCGTGCATCTCCCCGTGAATACCCGCTCCGAACCAGGCACGCACGGCTTTCCACACCCAGGCCAGCGCCAGCAATTTCAGGCCGGCGAGCTGCGCCCGGGCGACAGCCTGCGCATCGGCGGCCGTGCATCGCGACAGGTAGTCGTGCCCCTTGCCGTAGGGAACACCGGTGCCGCCGAACACCGGCAGGCAATAGCACAGATGGTCGCTGAACCGCGAGAGCCGCGCCGAGCCGCGCTGCCCCGAAAGCATGACGTAGGCGAAACGCCAGAGCAGGAACGGCAGGAGGATCTGCAACTGGTGCAGCACGCTGGACAGGTGCAGCGGATCTTCACCCTCCAGCAGCGCGGGCATCGCCCACGCCAGCGACATGGCCAGCCAGAACGCGAGATGCACGGTGAGCAGCGGGTGCCGCCGCACTGCTCCGGGCAGGCTCTGGAAATTTCGCGCCAGCTGGTAGACCAGGTAAACCAGTGCCAGCGCCGCCGCCAGGCCGGTCATGATCCAGCCGAGCTTGTCCATCGACCAGGGCAGGCCAACGAACCGGTACGCCACCCACAGCGATCCCAGCGACAGAATCTCGCGGCGCCGTTGCGGCCAGATCAGCACCAGCGCCACAAGCGGCGCGACTGTGATCGCCACCCGCTGGGGCATCAGCCCGAGCGCCGCCAGCCAGACGATCAGCTTGCCAGCCGGGGTCGCGACCCGGGCCACCAGCCAAGGATGCTCGTGCCATTGCCACACCTGGCGCAGCGCGACCCGTACCCCCGACATCATCCGAACTCGTCGATGAGATCGAGAATCGACGAGACAGTGTACAGCCGCCCCGGATCCACGCCGGTCGCGGCGAAGCTGATGCCGAATTCTGTTTCCAGGAACAACACGATCTGCAGCACGGCGAGCGAGTCGATCAGACCGCTGTCGACCAGGTTTTCATGTTCGCCGAGATCGATCGCCGCGACATCCGGACGCCGGATGGTATCGAGGAACGCGAGCAGCGCCTGATGATTTGACGCGCGGCTCACCGGCCTGCGCCGAGCATGTTCGCGAGGTCGACGGGTTCGTGGGCGGCACAGGCCTCCGCGACGCTGTCGCGGTTGATCTTGCCGCGCGAGGTTCGTGGTATGGCATCCAGCAGGTACCACTTGACCGGTAACTGATGCGCCGCCAGGTGATGCTTCATCCATGCGTGCAGCTCGCGCAGCGTGTCAGCGGAAGTATCCTCCAGCACCAGCGCCACGCCGACGTTTTGGCCATAGAGCGGATCGTCGAAACCGAAACAGCACATATCGCGCGTTGCTGCGAAGCGCTCCACCACCGCATCGATGTCGGCCGGATACACCTTCATGCCACCCTTGTTGATTTCTTCGCGGGTCCGGCCACGCAGGTGCAGACGTCCCTGCGCGTCGAGGTAGCCCAGGTCTCCGGTCATGAACCAGCCCTGGCTCACGGCGCGTGCCGTGAGATCGTCACGATTCAGATAACCCTTCATGAGAGCGGGTGTGTTGAGCCACACGAAGCCGGTCTCGCCGGTCGCACAGGGTTCGCCGTAGCCGGGCGGTATCGCCGTGTCGTCGCTCTTCATGATCGCCACCACCGCGCCCCAGGGTTCGCCGATAAGTCCGTCCTCCGCTTCGAAAGGTCCGCCGGTGGTGCCGGCCACCCAGCTGCCGGTCTCGGTGATGCCGTAGGTGTTTAACACTTCGCTGGTGCCACCCCACGCCTGGATCTGCTCCCACAGATGCGCCGTGAGCGGCGCCGAGCCGCAGGCGATGCGTTTCAGCGAGCCTTTCTGCGGCGCGCGCGCGGTCTTGAGCGCCAGGCGCCACACCGACGGCACCGACGACATGAAGGTGATTTCGTGTTCGTCGATCAGCGCGCCCAGGCGCATGATCACCTGAGGACTGAACGGCGGCAGAATGAACAGTTCCTGGCCCGACAGCCACGGGTACAGACAGTTACAGATCAGGCCATGCCCGAAATGCGTCGGCAGCAGGCACAGGGTGCGGCGGTAGGACTCCAGCCCCAGCGCCTGCTGCAGAGCGATCCAGCGCGCGCGCAGCGATCGATGCGTGTGCACTACGCCCTTGGGATCTCCGGTCGTGCCCGAGGTGAAGAGTATCAGTGCGTCGTCGTCGAGCGTGAAACTGCTGACCGGGACCTGCGCTTCGCTTTGCGGCACGGCATCGGTATCGAGCGGGCTTACGTTACAGGCCTCGAAGATCGGCGCCAGTGACGGTTCCAGTTCGCCCTGATGGAGAAACAGCCGCGGTCTGGCAACACGGACAAGTGTCTCGATCTCGAACGGGGTGAGGCGCGCATCGACAGGCACGGCGGTTGCGCCGAGTTGCCATACCGACAGCAGATCGGCGAAAAACTCCAGGCAGTTGCCATAGCCGATGAAGACGCGGTCGCCGGGTGCGAGCTGCTGCTGCCGGTAATGCGCGGCCCGCCGTTCGACCTCGAGGCGAAGCCGGGCGGGTTCCCAGCGGCGCCCGCTCAGAGGTTCATGCAGCACGCCGACATCGAGGTTGACGAACATGCTATGCGCCCGTCACCGCCGGTAGCGGTTGCCCAGGTTCTCTTGCAGCAGCGTCGTGCACTCCCTGAGGCCGACGCGCCCTGCTCCGGGTTCCGGCAACACGCCATCAGACGCTTTCAGCGCGGCCAGGTCGCGGTCTATCGCCGCCTGCGCTCCGAACAGACAGGGCGTGCTGTAAATCACCATCGACACGCCGGCGTCGCGCAACTCCGTCCAGCTGCGGCCCGGCGAACGGCCACCGGCGATCTGGTTGAAGGCGATGGGCGCGTCGGTACCGGCGCGCACCGCGCGAATCACGTCGAGATTCTGCAGTCCGTCCACCAGCACGGCATCTGCGCCGGCGCCGGCGCTGGCCAGCGCCCGCCGCACCATGTCCTCCGGTTCGCTCGCATCGGTTCGCGCGATGACGAACAGATCGCTCCTCGCCTCCAGGACACGCTGCAGTTTTTCGATGTAGTCTTCGAGATCGAGCAATGCCTTGCCGTCGAGATGTCCGCACTTGCGCGGCCGTTGCTGGTCTTCCAGAACGACGGCCGATGCTCCGGCCTCTTCCAGCGAAAGCGCGGCATGCGCAGCGACTTCCGGATCGCCATAGCCGTCATCCATGTCCACCACGAGGTAAGCGTCCGGAAGCACAGTGCGCAGGCGCCGCGTGAATGCGACGATATCCGGCCAGGCGATGAAGCCGATGTCCGGCAGTCCGTGGTGGCTGGCTGCGAAGCTGAATCCGCTGACGAATATGCCTTCGAAATGCCGTCGCGCCAGCGTGGCGGAAAAGACATCATAGACCCCGATAAAGGCGAGCGGCTCGCGTTCCCGAAGGGCGGAGCGAAGGGCCGTTCCGTGCATTTTTATGGAATTCTGGTTATTTGACATTTCAGCACAGTTGCGGACGGTACGCAGACCAAATATAAGCCTCGTTCATTGCGCCGGCAAGTTCGGCGTATAGGTGAACTTCTGTCCGCCGATGCTCGCTTCGTACATCAGGCCGCCTTTGGCAACCGTGAACACGGCCATGCCCTTGTAGTACTGCCCGACGGTGGTCGCGTCGTGCTGACCACCGCTGGCGCCGGCCGAACTGCCGGTGGTCGTCGCGCTTGCCGACGCGCCTGCGGTGATTGCCACGGCGGAGGCCTGGGCGCCGAACTCGAAATTGCCGCTGGTGAACTCATCGAAGGCGCGCTTGTCCTGGAAAAAGATGATCTGGCTGTAGGCCTGTCCGCCCGCCTGGAAGCCCAGCGACAGCTGGGTCACGGTAGTATCGCCGACGTGCTTCCCCCCGGTGTAGACGCGACCCTTGCCATAAGCGCCGCCGATGCCAAGGCCGGCCTTGCCGACAGTCGGGAACACCGCATAGCCGTAGCTGCTATCGAAAAAACGACCGCTCTCGCCCGCATTCCTGAACACCTCGATAGTGTCGGCGTACTTCGCTTCGGCAGTCGCCTCTGCGGCGCCGATGGCACCCAGGGGCAGCAGCATCAGCCACAGTGTCAGGCTGATCCTTATCAATCGGTGCGTCATCGATGTTCTCCTTGCGTTGGTTATGCGGACCCGCCAAGGATAGCAAGTATGCCGTCCGGGGTCTGTGTGTTTGGCATTTCGCCCGCCAGGACTGATCCGCAATCACCGCTCGTGTAGACTTGAATTTCACTTTTCGGGAGTGCCTCATGAAAAAACGTACCGTTTCCCTGGTGCTCGGCAGCGGCGGCGCGCGGGGCTATGCGCATATCGGCGTCATTGGCTGGTTGCAGGACCACGGCTTCGACATCCGCTCCATCGCCGGCTCATCCATGGGAGCGCTCATCGGCGGCATTTATGCCGCCGGCAAGCTGGACGCCTATGCGAACTGGGTGCGGGCCCTGGAACGTCGCGACGTGCTGCAGTTGCTGGATTTATCCTTCGGCCGCAGCGGCCTGTTCAAGGGCGAGCGCGTGATCCGGGCGCTACGCGACCTGATCGGCGACTATGACATCGAGGATCTGCCGGTTTCGTTCACGGCCGTGGCCACGGATCTGGATGCCGAGAAGGAAGTCTGGTTGAGCAAGGGTCCGCTGTTCGATGCGCTGCGCGCCTCCATCGCCATTCCCACCCTGTTCACCCCGTTCGAATGCAACGGCAGGCGCCTGGTGGACGGCGGACTGGTCAACCCGCTGCCCATTGCCCCCACCCTGCGCGACATGACCGATCTCACCATCGCCGTCAATCTCAGCGGACAGGCCGAAGCGGACGTCGAGCCGCCCGCCGGCAATGACAGCCCTGCCGGCGAAAACCG
>JAGFJP010000077.1 GCA_024102665.1 Thiogranum sp.
CAGGCCGCCCCCGCAACGTGCCGCGGCTTCGCCAGCCAGGCGCGCCGCGCCGGCCATGCCGGTGTCCCCGCCGACAATCAGCACATGGCCGAAATCGCCCTTGTGGGCATCGCGGCGGCGGCGCGCCGCCAGTGAACCCAGCGGCGGGACTTCGATGAGTTCGGTGTCGGCGCCTTGCGCGGCGTGGATTGCCGGCGGTACGTCCAGCGCGTCGAATTCGATTGCGCCTGCGAACTGCACGCCGGCAGCGGTGTAGAGTCCGCGCTTGCGCCCGATGAACGTGACCGTACAGCTGGCCTGCACCGCAGCGCCGAGCACCGCGCCGCTGTCGGCGTGCAGGCCGCTGGGAATATCCACCGCCAGCACCGCGGACGAGCGCCCGTTGATCGCATCGATAGCCTGCCTGCACACACTCTCGACCGGCCGGTCCAGGCCGGTCCCCAGCAGGGCGTCGACGAACAGGTCGACGTCCGCGGGCAAGGTGCCGTCAAACGCCTCGGCGACACCGCCGCCATTGCGATAGTCCGCCGCCGCGGTCGCGGCATCGCCGCGCAAGCGCGCGGGATCGGACACCCAAAGCACCCGCGCATCGATGCCCTTGTCACGCAGCAGGCGCGCCAGCACGTAGCCGTCGCCGCCGTTGTTGCCTGGTCCGCACAGCACGCACACACGGCGCGCCTGCGGCCAGCGCCGGGCGACGCACTGCGCCAGCGCGGCGCCGGCGCGGCACATCAGTTCGTAAGCGGCGATCCCCGCGTCCCGGATCGCCGCGCGGTCCAGTTCCCGCACTTGCGCGGCGGTATACAGAGGTATGTAGACGGGTTCCGGCATACAATGATCCAGTGAACGAATCCACGCACCATACCGCGAAGCTTTGCAGCAAATCCAGTCGCCAAGCTGCGTCAGGGGCGCAAGCCACGGCGATCGATTTTGTCGCGCTGGCGCAGCAGATCAAACGCTGGGGGCGGGAACTGGGCTTTCAGCAGCTCGGCATCACCGACACCGAACTGGCTGCAGACGAGGCGCAGCTGTTGCGCTGGCTCGACCAGGGCCGCCACGGCGAAATGGATTACATGCAGCGCAACGCCGGCAAGCGCGGCAAGCCGCGCGAACTGGTGCCGGGAACGTTGCGGATCATTTCGGTGCGGCTCGATTACTGGCCGGGACAGGCGCGCGACGCGCAAACGGTGCTCGATGATCCGCTGCAGGCGTATCTTTCGCGATACGCGCTGGGCCGTGATTACCACAAGGTTTTGCGCCGGCGCCTGCAAAAACTCGCCACCCTGATCGAGTCGCGCGTCGGGCCGTTCGGCTATCGCGCCTTCACCGACAGCGCGCCGGTGCTGGAAAAAGCGCTGGCGCAGAAAGCCGGCCTGGGCTGGATCGGCAAGCACACCAATCTCATCGACAGCAAGGGCGGCTCGTGGTTTTTTCTCGGCGAGCTGTTCACCGATTTACCCTTGCCGGTCGATGCGCCGGCCGCAGCGCACTGCGGCACCTGCCAGGCCTGCATCGATGTTTGCCCGACGCAGGCCATTGTCGCGCCTTACGAACTCGACGCCCGGCGCTGCATATCCTATCTCACCATCGAACTGCGCGGTTCCATACCGGAACACTTGCGGCCCTTGATCGGCAATCGCATCTACGGCTGCGACGACTGCCAGCTGGTGTGTCCCTGGAACCGCTTTGCGCAAGCCACGCCGGAAACAGATTTTGTACCGCGGCACGGACTCGACGCGAGCGCTCTGATCGAGCTGTTCGGCTGGAACGAGCAGGAGTTTCTCGCGCGCACCGAAGGCACCGCCATACGCCGCATCGGGTACGAATGCTGGTTGCGCAACATCGCCGTCGCGCTCGGTAATGCGCCGCATGCGACAGCGGTGATCCAGGCGCTGCGTGACAAACAGACGCATGCGTCCGCCCTGGTTCGCGAACACGTCGAGTGGGCGTTGCGGCAGCATGTCTGAGCCACCTGTCATTGCGATGCCTTGACCCAAAGGCGTTCTATGGGCGCAGCGTGGCAATCTCTTGACCGGGCAGCGAGGAGACGGAGATTGCTTCGTCACTTTGTTCCTCGCAATAACGGGAACGGAAGCGCAAAGCCGGAATCTCACCTGTTTTTCTTCAGCTCCAGTGCCCTGTCATACAGCGCCCGTTTATTGAGACCGGTAATGCGCGCCGCCAGCTTGGCGGCCTGCTTCACCGGCAGCTCTTCCAGCAGCACCGCCAGCAGGTTTTCCGCCTCCGGCGTTACGGCGTGGGCTTGCGGTTCGGGCCAGCCCTGGACCAGCAGCACGATCTCGCCCTTTTGCTGATTGGGGTCGTCCACCACCCACTGCGCCAGCCGTTGCAGCGGCGCATCCTGAATGGTCTCGAACTGCTTGGTCAACTCGCGCGCCAGCACGGCGCGCCGTTCGGCGCCGAACAACTCGCACAGATCCTGCAGACATTCGACAATGCGGTGACCGGATTCATAGAAAACAAGGGTGCGTGTTTCTCGCAGCAGCCGTTCCAGACGTGAACGCCGCGCGGCGCGTTTGGCCGGCAGGAATCCCTCGAAGGCGAAACGGTCAGTGGGCAGCCCCGACGCCGACAGGGCGCATATCAGGGCGCTGGGGCCGGGGATCGGCACCACCCGGATACCGGCCTCGCGCGCCATGCGCACCAGGTTGAATCCCGGATCACTGATCAGCGGCGTTCCCGCATCCGAGATCATCGCCAGGCTGGCGCCGGCCAGCAGCTGTTCCACCAGCCGCGGCGCCATCTCGCGCTCGTTGTGTTCGTGCAGCGCGCTCATCGGCGTCTGGATGGCATAGTGCTGCAACAGTTTCCTGCTGTGGCGGGTATCCTCCGCGACGATCTGGTCGACCTGGCGCAGGGTCTCGATAGCACGCGCGCTCATATCGGCCAGGTTGCCGATCGGCGTCGCGACCACGTAGAGGACACCGCTGGCATGTCCGGCCGTGCTGGTTTCGGTCATGGTTCCTCGCGTGTCGCGGCTGCGTGACGGACAGGCAAATTTATATGCATCTCCGGTCATACCTCTTTACAATGACCGGCCAGGAGTCTGACATTCGTGAACCGCTGTTTCCCGCTTCCATCGATTCTCTTATACGTGGTCCTGCTGGCGCTGGCCAGTTGCGCCGGCGTGCCCGAACGCGAGGAGGCTCCGGATCCGCTCGCGGCGTCCGCCGGCGCGCTGGCCTCGCAGGGCGATTACCTCGCCGCAGCGCAACTCTATCTCAACCGGCTGCAAACGGCACCCCGCGATCAGCATGCGGCGCTGCGGGTGAGCGCCGGTGAATACCTGGCGCAGGGCGAATTGTGGGATCAGCTGGCCACCCTGCTGACGCGCATCGACACCACCGCGCTGGACCCGCAACAGCAGATGCGCTACCAGCAACTGCTGGCCGGCCTGTCACTGTCGCAGCACCGCAGCGAACAGGCGCTGGCGCAACTGGGAAAAATCACCACGCCCGAACTGCTGCCCGACCAGGGCCGGCAGTATTATCGCTTGCGCGCCGAGGCCTATGCCATGGCGGGCAATGCGCAGGAAGCGGTGCGGCAGCTGATCTGGCTGGACGGGCTTTTGACCGACAGCGCAGCCAGGCTGGAAAACCAGTACCGGATATGGGAGCAGCTGTCGGCGCTTCCGGATCTGACTCTGCAGCAGCTGGCAGCGGCGCCACAGGCAGATGCCTTCAGCGGCTGGGCGGAACTCGCCCTGATTTCACGCCAGGCGCGCGGCGATCGTCAACTGTGGACGCAAAGGCTGGAAAACTGGAGCGCGCGCTATCCCTCTCACGCGGCGCAGGCCGTTCTGCTGCCCGACCTCGCGTCGCAGATACAGGAGGCAGGGATCCGCGCGCAACAGGTCGCGGTGCTACTGCCATTGTCGGGCAAGACAGAGGAATCGGCGGCGGCGATCCGCGATGGCATTCTCGCCGCCTGGTATCAGCAACAGCAGGACCGTCCCGAGTTGCGTTTCTATGACACCGCCGGCAACCCGCAACTGCTGTGGTCGCTGTACCAGCAGGCGGTCCAGGACGGTGCGCAATTCGTGATCGGGCCTTTGCTCAAGGAAAGCGTCGAGCAGCTGGGCGCGTCCGGTCATCTGCCGGTGCCGGTGCTGGCGCTGAACAGCGTCGAAAACGATCCGCAAGCGGATGTGGCGTTGTACCAGTTCGGCCTGGCACCGGAGGACGAAGCCCGCCAGGTGGCGGAAAAGACATTCAGGGATGGTCACCGGCAAGTGGTGGCGCTGGTCCCCGATACCGCCTGGGGTGCGCGCGTGTTCGCCGCCTTCGCGCAGCATTTCACCACCCTGGGCGGCGAAGTGCTCGACGCCGGCCGTTACGCGCCGGACAGCGCGGACTTCAAGGGTCCGATACAGCAGATTTTCAATCTCAATGACAGCAAAAACCGGCACCGGGCGCTGGAGCGCCTGCTCGGCCAGAAACTGCAATTCGAACTTCGGCGGCGCCAGGACGTCGACGCCGTGCTGCTGCTGGGCTTCCCGGAACAGGCGCGCCAGATATTTCCGCAGCTGGTTTTTCATCACGCCGGCGATCTGCCCGTGTACAGCACATCCCACGTGTTCGGCGCCACGACCGACCGGCGCCTGGATCGCGACATCAACGGACTGCAATTCTGCGATATGCCCTGGGTGCTGGATGACCAGGGCAGCTGGGTCGCCGAGCGCAATACCCTTGCCGCGGTCTGGCCCGAGCGCAGCAAACGTTACCCGCGCCTGTTCGCGCTGGGATTCGACGCCTGGCAGATCGTTCCCTGGCTGGACACGCTGAGTCTGCCCGGCTTTGCCTCGTTCCCGGGAGCGACAGGCGTCATTACGCTCGGCGCAGGCAAACACCTGCAGCGCACGCTGGACTGGGCGCAGTTCGACAACGGCATTCCACGCAAACTGTCGGGCAACACCGACACTCTGTCCATGGAGGGACGAGATGAGCGAACGCAAGGCGACGGGGGACCGCGCTGAATCCATAGCCTGCCGGTTTCTGCAGCAACGGGGCCTGGTGCTTCTGGCCAGGAACTTTCACTGCCGGCGCGGTGAAATCGACCTCATCATGCGGGATGACGACAGCCTGGTGTTTGTTGAGGTACGATACCGCCAGCAAATCCGCTTCGGACATGCTGCGGAAACAGTTTCGAAAACCAAACAGGGCCGTATCATCCATTGCGCACGGGTTTACCTGAGCCAGACCCGCGGCTGGAACGAGCCGGCACGTTTCGATGTCGTATCCATCGAAGGCAATCCGGAAAAAATCAACATCGAATGGCTGCGCGACGCGTTTCGCGTCGACGGCTGAATCGATGACATCTGCAAACGGGAGATCCAAATGACACTACGCAGCTTTTTCACCCTGGGCGCCCTGCTCGCCGCCAACGTCATGCTGGGCGGTTGCGCTCCTGCCGTCGTCGTCGGCGGCGCTGCCGCCACGGCATCCGTTGCCCACGACCGGCGCACCACCGGCGCGGTGGTCGAAGACCAGGCGATCGAATTGCGCATCAAGTCGGCGCTCAGCGATGCCGGCATCAACAAACAGGCGCACATCAATGTCACCAGCTACAACGCTGTGGTGCTGCTCAGCGGTGAAGCGCCCAGCGAAGCGCTGCGCAGCCGCGCCGGCGATATCGCGCGCAACGCCGAAAAGGTTCGCCGCGTGCACAACGAAGTGCAGATCGCCGCGCCAAGCTCCTGGATGACGCGTTCCAGCGATGCCTGGCTGACCACCAAGGTCAAGGCGGCGCTGCTGAAAATCAAAATGGCGAATTTCGATGCCACGCGGGTCAAGGTGGTCAGCGAAAACGGCACCGTTTACCTGATGGGCATGCTCACCCGCGCCGAGGCGGCCGCGGTCACCGATCAGACACAGCAACTGGCGGGCGTGCAGCGCATCGTCAAACTGTTCGAGTACCTCGACTAGACGGCGCCATTCGGCCGGACGCGATGCAGTGCGTTGAACACAGAGTTCATCAATTCCCTGACCAGCGCCATCGGCGGGCAGCGACTGCTCACCGATCCCGCCGATTGCCGCGCCTACGGTTACGATAACAGCACGCTGCAGGGACAGCCGCTGGCGGTGGCGCTGCCGGAGACTCACGATCATGTGGTGGCCATCGTCACTTGCTGTTACGAGCATGATGTGGCGCTGATCGCCCGCGGTCAGGGCACCGGCACCACCGGAGCCACCGTGCCGCTCGACGCGCGCACGCTGGTGGTATCACTGCAACGCATGAATCAGATTGTGCGCCTGGACAGAGACAACCGCCTGATGGTCGTCGAGCCCGGTGTCAGCAACCAGGCGGTACAGGATGCGGCAGGGGCGCAGGGCTTCTTCTGGCCGCCGGATCCCACCAGCGCAGCGGTGTGCACCGTCGGCGGCAACCTGGCGTACAACTCGGCAGGACCGCGCGCGGTGAAATACGGCACGCCGCGCGAAAACACCCTGGCATTGCGAGCGGTCACCGGCACCGGCCAGACCATTCGCACCGGCGTCAGCACCACCAAGGGCGTGGTGGGTTACGACCTGACGCGCCTGCTGATCGGTTCCGAGGGCACACTCGCCATCATTACCGAGGCCACGCTGAAACTGACACCGCTGCAACCCGCCAAACGCATGCTGCGCGCCGAGTACCGCGACATGCACAGCGCCGCCGCCGCGGTGGCGAATATCATGGCGCAACCGGTGATCCCCTGCGCGCTGGAGTTCATGGACGGCAACGCCATCGACATGGTGCGCGGTGAAGTGCCGTCGGATCTGCATCCGCAGGCGCGAGCGCTGCTCATGATCGAAATCGACGGTAGCGATGCGCAGCTCGACGACATGACAGCGCAGCTCGCGCAGGCGGCGCGTGTGGAAGGCGTTTTGAACATCCACCAGGCCCAGACCCGGGCAGAAGCAGATGCCCTGTGGGACGTGCGCAAGGCGCTGTCGCCGGCACTGCGCCGCGTGGCGCCGAAGAAAATCAACGAGGATGTGGTGGTGCCGGTATCGCGCATTCCGGAGCTGGTCGATCGCCTGTCGGACATATCCCGCAAACACGGCATTCACATCGTCAACTTCGGACATGCGGGCAACGGCAATCTGCACGTCAACCTGCTCTACGATCCCGACGATGCGGACCAGCAAAGGCGCGCCGAAGCCAGCCTGGAAGACGTGTTCGCGACAGTGTTGGCGATGGACGGCACCATTTCCGGTGAACACGGTATCGGGCGGGTGAAACGCGACTGGGTGGCGAAGGAAATCGACGCCGCCAGCCTGGCGTTGATGCACGCCATCAAGCGTCAGTTCGATCCCAAAGGCATTCTGAATCCGGGCAAGACGCTGCCGCCGGTGTGACGCAGTCAGCGCGGTGCCGTGACCCGAAGGGTAAGGTACCCGTAATGAACCCCGAAGGGGTGCTATGGGCGAAGCGACGCGCACCAGCCCGGCGTCAGTCGCAACCCCGCTTCCAGTTGTACCTGCGGCCGCCAGTCGAGCGCCGCTTCGATGGCGTCGTTATCGCAGACCCAGTCGGCATGACGCAACTCGCGAAGCTTCTCCGGCGTCAGCATCGGCGCATGGCCCAGCCAGCGCGCCAGTTCGCGGTTGATCCAGGCCGGCACCGCCAGCAACGCCGGGGGTACCGGCACCTGGCGCACCCGGCGCTGACAAAGCGCCGCCACGGTGTCGCAGACATCGCTCCATCCGTATCCGCCCCGACGCCCGTCGTGCAGACTGTACACGCCGCAGGGCACCGCGTCGCGCTGCAACCAGGCCAGTACAGCGCGCGCGATGTCATCGACATAGATCATCGAGAAACGCGCGCCATCGACACCCGGTACCGGCGCGATACCCCTTGCCATCAACCGGAACAGTGGAAACAGTTCCTTGTCACCGGGACCATAGACTGCCGGTGGCCGCAGCGCGATCCACTCGAGCCCTGTCGCGCGCTGTTCGAGCACCTGTTCGCCACGGCGCTTGCTGGCCGCGTAAAAGGACAGATCCGGTTCGCGCGCGGCGAGCGAGGAAAGACTCAGCAGGCGTGGGGAGTTATCCCGCGCCGCAATGGCATCCACCAGGTTTTCCAGCCCTGCGACATTGGCGCGGTCGAATGCCTGCTGTGTCGCGCCGCGCACGGCGCCTGCGCAATGCACGACGGCGAAGCTGCCAGCGACCAGCCGGGCCAGCGCGGCATGATCTTCCAGACCGCCGATGACGGTTTCATCGACGACCTCCCGCACCGCCTGCGCGCCCTGCGGCGAACGCACCAGCGCGCGCACCTGCCAGCCATCCTCGCGCAGCAAGCGGCAAATGGTGCGCCCGATAAAACCGGTGGCGCCGGTAACTGCGACAAGCTTCGACATGGATCAATTAGGGCACGAAAGGTAAAAACAAATCAACGAGACGAACCTCATCGAACATTTTCCCGGGTCCGGCACCACACCGGCAAAAAATAACCGGCCGAAGCCGGTTATCTTGCGGGTGTCGTCCTGCGTTTACAGCGAGCGCCGCTTCGGCTCGAGCGCATCCGACAAACGGTTCGACAGCGCCGCGAGATCGTGGGACTCGATGAAGTTCTGACGCGCCTTGGAACGCGAAAGCTTGCCTGACGAGGTGCGCGGCAGGGTATGCAGCGGCACCAGTTCGACGTAGACATCGATACCCAGTTCCATATGCACCAGCCGGTTGAGACGGTCGACCAGGTTGGCGCGCTTGACGGGATCGGACTCGCGGCACTGGACCACCAGCACGCACAGCTCGGATTCATGCGGTGTCGGCACCGAGAACGCCAGGGCATCGCCGATGCGCACCTCCGGCTGATGCTCGGCCAGGTATTCCAGGTCCTGCGGCCAGATGTTACGTCCGTTGATGATAATCAGGTCTTTCTTGCGCCCGGTGATGATCAGGCTGCCGTTGACGCGGTAACCGACGTCGCCGGTATTCAGCCAGCCGTCTTCGGAGAGGCAGGCCGCGGTCTCATCGGGCGCGTTGAAATAGCCGGACATCACGCTGGGGCCACGCACGAATATCGAGCCGCTGCGGCGATCCGGCAACACGCTGCCGTCTTCGTCGCGGACCTCCACTTCGTATTCCGGCAACGGCGTACCGCAATCCACGAAGCAGCGCGCCCGTCCGGGATTCTCGGACAAGTGGATCGGCAACGCTTCCTGGTAATCCGAATGATGATCGCCGTCGACGCAATCGGTGGTGTGGCCTTCGAACAGGGGCGCGAAACTGATCGCGAGCGAACACTCGGCCATGCCATAGCAGGCCAGGAACGCTTTTTCGTCAAAACCTGCGGGAGCCAGCGCCCTGGCGAAACGCGTCAGGGTTTCGGAACGGATCATCTCCGCGCCAACTCCGGCGACACGCCAGTTGCTGAGATCGTACTTGCTCGCTTCGCCCGGACGCAGACGGCGCGTGCAAAGCTCATAGCCGAACGGAGGACCGAAGGAGATGGTCGCGCGGGTCTGCGTCATGAGGTTCAGCCACTGGCGCGGACGCATGGCGAACTCGCGGGTGTCGAGGTAGTCCACGGAAACCTGCGACGCCACCGGCACCAGCACCAGGCCGACCAGCCCCATGTCATGATAGAACGGCAGCCAGGAGAAGCAGCGATCTCCGGGACCGATCCTGACGCCGTGGCGGATAATGCCCGCCAAATTGCTCATGACGGCTTTCTGCGTAATCACCACGCCGCGCGGAAAACGCGTGCTGCCCGAGGTGTACTGGATATAGGCCGTATCTTCGGGTTGCGCAGGCTGGAACGCGATGTCCGCTTCCGGCAGGGCGTCGAACACCTGCGGCGAGCCGATCAGCCTGAGGCCGAGCCCGTCACCGGCTTCCGCCAGGAACGACGCGTAACCTTCCGGCGCCATCGCCACCGCCGCCTGGCTGCTCGCCAGCAAGCCACGCAACTGAGTCACATACACGGTGTGCCCGCCGAGGTTGACCGAGGCCGGCAACGACACGGGAATCAGCCCCGCATACTGACAGGCGAAAAAGAACCGCAGAAAGTCCGGATTGGTTTCCGCTACCAGGGCGACACGGTCACCTTTCTGCAGGCCCATGCCCAGCAGCTTGCGGGCCAGGACCATTGCCTGTTCCCGCAATACGGCATACGGCATCACCGCGTAGAGTTGACCTCTGCCCGTGTAGAAATTTGCGCCGGTATCGCCTTGCGCTGCGTAGTCGAGCGCTTCGACCAGGGTGGCGAAATCGGCGGCACGGAACGGCAAATTGTGTAACGTTGGTGTCGATTCAGTGCCCAAAAGCTTTTCCCTTTGAGGTTTATGTTCCGGTTCCCTTCCCGCGCGGGAACACCCCAAATCAAAAATTATCTACAGCGGAAATATTCGCTCACTGCAGGCGGGATATGTTCGCAAATATGCAACGCCGATTATCCTTACCCGTTGCGCAGGAACCGCTGGTTAGCGGCAAACCGTTGCTTTTCCCCAACGAATTTTTCCGCATTCTGCTGTCCCGCGAGCCGGAGTGAATTATTCCTACAATAGGGTAGAAACACAATACTTTTTCAACATAATTTCGGTACTTGTTGAACCTACTTCAGAGATGTCGTTATTCTGCAACAGTCTCCGAACAGAGATTTCTCGTGCCCTTACCGACCTCGGATGTATCTTTCTTAATACAAAATCCCGGAGTCCTGGACACATGGCTAGCAATATACAGGCCAGTTTTTCCCAGCAATTTCGGGAGGCTGCAGTGTATCCATGGCGTCACGAGGGAAACGTGCAGCCGGTCGCATTTCGGGCGCCGACTGGCGAGCGCCGGACCGGCCCGGTATCATCGCCGCTCCATCATCAGCCGGCGAATCCGCATGCCCCAATCCAAGGATGAAATCACTGTCCGCGCCGTGGACAGCAAGGCCCGCCGCACTGATTTCATCGACCTGCCACGCGCCATTTACGCTGAAGATCCTCACTGGATTGCCCCGCTCGATTTCGAACAGAAGCAGCGTTACAGCGAAAAAAACCCGTTTTTTCAACATGCCAGGTGGCGCGGCTGGGTCGCGTATCGCGGCTCCAGGCCGGTCGGACGGATCAGCGCCCAGATCGACGAACTGCACCTGCAGCGCTATCGCGACAGCACCGGACACTTCGGCAGCCTGGAAGCTGAAGACGACCCGGCCGTGTTCCGGGCGCTTTTTGAAGCGGCTGAAACCTGGCTCAGATCCGAAGGCATGGAGCGTGTCACGGGCCCCTTCAATTTATCCATTAATGAAGAATGCGGCCTGCTGATCGAAGGGTTCGACACCCCGCCATGCATCATGATGGCGCACGGGCGCCCCTATTACGCGCATCATAGCGAATTGTGGGGCCTGCGCAAAGCCACCGACCTGCTGGCGTACCACATCAGTCCGGATTTCGAGACACCGAAAGTCATGGCCGCGCTGGCGCAGAGAGCCTCGAGCCGGGTACGCATCCGCCATCTCGATCGCAAGGCGCTGGATGCCGAGCTGGCAGTGCTGCGCGACATTTTCAACGACGCCTGGTCCGAGAACTGGGGCTTTGTGCCCTTTACCGAAGCGGAGTTCAATGAAGTCGGCAAAGCGATGACGCTGTTGCTGGACGACGACTTCGTGCAGATCGCGGAAGTGGACGGCACGCCGGCGGCCATGGTTATCGCCCTGCCCAATATCAACGAGGCGATTCGGGATCTCAACGGACGTCTGCTGCCGTTCGGCTGGCTGAAACTTCTCTGGCGGCTCAAAGTGCGCTTTCCTTCTACTGCCCGCGTACCGCTGCTGGGCGTTCGCAAACAGTACCAGCACAGCCGGCTCGGACCCACCCTGGCATTCGTGGTGATCGACGCGGCAAGGCATGCGCTGGCCCGCCGCGGCGTGACCGACGTGGAGCTGTCATGGATCCTGGAAAGCAACTCCGGCATGCGCAGCATCGTTGAATCCATAGGCGGTATCGCGTACAAACGCTACCGTCTGTACGAGAAGAAGCTGTAGCCGCCACCTGATGCATGCCACCCCGTTTACCGCTGTCGTCCTCGCCGCCGACCGGAATCCCGATGATCCGCTGGTGAAGAACGCCGGCGTATGTTGCAAGGCACTGGTTGAAATCGACGGCGCACCCATGCTGCAGCGCGTCATCGGGGCCTTGCAGGACACCGCGTCGGTGCAGCGCATCCTGGTCTCGGGGCCCGCCCGCAACTGTCTGGACAGCAGTCCGTGGCTGCAGCAGGCGCTGGACGAAGGCCGCGTTGACTGGGTCGAGCCGGACCGCAGTCCCAGCACCAGCGCCTTTCGTTCCATGCAGCAGGTCGCCGCCGCTACCCCGGTGCTGATCACCACGGCCGATCACCCGTTGCTGCGCGCCGACATCGTCGAGCATTTTCTCAGTGAAGCGAGGCGCAGCGGCGCCGACGTCGCGGTCGGCCTGACCACCTTTGCCTCCATCCGCAGAAAATTTCCCAACGCCACCAAGACCGTGCTGCGTTTTCGCGATGGCGGCTACTGCGGCTGCAACCTGTTCGCCTTCCTTACGCCGCAATCGCGCGCGGTAGCCGAGGCCTGGCGCAAGGTCGAGCAGCAGCGCAAGAATCCGTTACGGGTCATCGGTCAACTGGGATGGTGGTCGGTGCTGCTCTACCTGCTCGGGAGACTGTCGCTGGAACGCGCGCTGCAACAGCTTTCGGCGCGCCTGAAGGTGCGCATCCATGCGGTGATAATGCCGTTCCCGGAATCCGCCATCGATGTCGATTCCATTGCCGATCAGAAACTGGTGGAGGAAATCACCGGCAGCGACAGGTGATGTTCGTCCTCGGCACGGAAGTCGCGCGTCGCGGACTGATAGCCGCGCACCTGCACCTGTACTGACCAGCCTTGCGCCTGGCGCGTCACCGTATAGAGGTAATACTGCGCATGCTGCCCCGGGCGCAGACCGATCGCCGAGGCCGACGGAATGCCGAACACCGGGATAGTCCGTGCATTGCCGTCGATCTGCGAGCGATGCGCGCGATGTCCATGCCCGTGCAGGACCAGCTCGGCGCCGACGCTTTCCAGCACCTGGCACAGGGCCCTGCCGTCGGTCAGGCGCTTGCGCCATTTCTCGTCCTCGATGCGCGGCGGGTGATGCAGCAGAACGATACGGAACAGCTCCTGTTCGCCGGTGTGGCGCAGGATGTCCGTCAAACGGTCGATCTGCGCCGCGCCCAGCGAACCGGTTGCCAGGAATGGCGCGGTGACGCAGGCGCTGGACAGCCCGATCAGCGCGACACCATCGCGAATGCGCAGGCTCGGGAAAATGTCCGCAGGGCCGTGCCCGCCCTGCGCAGGGAACGGCGCATCGGAACGCATGTAGGGTTCCCACAGCGCGAAGGTGCTCGCCCAGGACGCGCGCGCATAGGCATCGTGGTTGCCGGGCACTACCGTCACCCGTTCTGCGCCGCCCAGCCGCTCCAGCCACTGACGCGCTTCGCGGAATTCCTGCGGCAGGCCGAGATGCGTCAGGTCGCCGGTGATGACAATGTGTTCGGGCGCGGCGCGCCACAGATCGGCCACCAGCGCATCGAGCACTTCGGGACGGTGTTCGAAGCGACGCTTGCGGCGCCACGACAGATAGCCCAGCACGCGCTTGTTGAGCAGCTGCTGCCAGCGCACGTCTTCCAGGGACGTCAGGTGCGGATCGGAAAGCTGCGCGAAACAGAAGGAAGGCGGCGGCGATGCGCTCATGCCAGGGTCTCGGTTTGTGGGTGCATCAGTTGATTCCTGTCCAGGGTTGTTGTCAGCGCCCGGCGCGCGCGATCCGGATTCGTCGTTGCGAGGAGCGCAGCGACGTGGCAATCTCCCGGCGATACATTCCGCTTCACGAGATTGCCGCGCTTCGCTCGCAATGACAGAACTGTCCGTACATTCAACCTCCGTAGCCGCCCATTGAACACGCCCCTCATCGGCCTGATCAGCAATCCGCACAGCCGGCGCAACCGTTCACAGCTGGCGGCCGTGCAGCGTATTGTGGCAAATCACCCCGCGATCCACCATGCCGTCACCGCCGGCATGGAGCAGATCCCCGCCGCGCTGCGCGATTTCGCGGCCAAAGGTGTCAACGTGCTCGCCATCAACGGCGGCGACGGCACCACGGCGCACGTATTCACCGAACTTTTCGAGCACCGCCCTTTCAACGCGCCGCCCTCGATCATCATATTGCCAGGCGGCACCACCAACATGAATGCGGGCGATGCCGGCATGACCGGGAGTCTCGTCAAGGCCGTGCAGCGCATGGCGCAATGGGCGAGCGGTGACAGCAGCAGACAGGCACAACGCCTGAAGCGGCCGGTGCTGCGGGTGCAGGCGGGCAACGTCGCGAGCCCGGCCTACGGCATGTTCTTCGGCGCCGGCATCATTATCCGCGGCATCGAATACTGCCACAGCAACGTGCACAGGCTCGGCATCCGCAATGAAATCGGCCCCGGCATCGCCCTGCTCAGGAGCCTGTGGGGCATGCTGCGCAAGGAACCGCGATTCGCCGCGCCGACACCCATGCGCATCGGCCGCGATGCGCATCCCGACAGCACGACGAAAGACGTGATACTGTTGCTGGTGTCCAGCCTGGACCGCCTGTTCCTCGGCATGCGGCCCTGGTGGGGACAGGAAGACGCGCCGCTGCACTGCACCTGGCTCGAGAAACCGGCGCCGCGAGTTCTGCGCCTGTTCCCGTCCCTGCTGCGCGGCAGACCCGGCGCCTTCGCCACGCCCGAACGCGGCTATTGCAGTCACAATGCGCAGGAGATCCGTCTGTGGATGGACGCCGGCTATACACTCGACGGGGAAATCCACGAGGCCCGCGCAGCGGATGGCCCGCTGACTATCAGCAGCGCCGGCGTTCTTGAATTCATACGTATCCGATGAACAGAGTAAAGTGAACCGCAACGCCACCCGACCACTGCCCGGGCGCGACATCGCCGCCCTGACTGCGACGCCGGATCATCCCGCGCTTGCGCACCTGGTGGATTCGCTGCGCGGGAAATACGCTGACTGTGTCGCAGCGGTGCTGTTCTATGGCTCCTGTCTGCGCAGCGGCGATCCCTATGATGGCCTTGTCGACCTGTACCTGCTGGTCGACAACTACCGCTGCGCCAACCCGGGCCGGGCCTCGGCGTTCTGGAACAAGGCGCTGCCGCCCAACGTGTTCTACGCGGAATTCGATCACGGCGAGCGCACGGTGCGCTGCAAGTACGCCATCGTTTCGCTCGCCGATCTCGAAAAAGGCACGTCGAAACGCTGGTTCCACTCCTACCTGTGGGGCCGCTTCAGCCAGCCGACCGCCATCGCCTGGAGCCGCGATGCGCAGTGCCGCGCGCAGGTGGAACGTTGCCTCGCTCAAGCCGTGGTGACTTTTCTGAACCGGGTGCTGCCGGCGCTGCCGGAGCGCGGCACTGTGCAGTCGCTGTGGCGCGACGGCCTGCAGCTCAGTTACCGCGCCGAGCTGCGCGCGGAGTCCTCGAACCGTTCGCGCGAATTGAGCGAGGCGGGGTTATCGTTTTATGAACAGGCGACCGCGCTGAGCGCCGGGCTGCTGGATTATCCACTCGATATCGACGGCGCGCCCCTGGAAAAAAGCTATCGCAGCAAGGTCGGCGCCCTGCCCCGCCTCGGCAGTCGCCTGGCCTGGGCCACGCGCATTGCGCAGGGCAAGCTGCTGTCGGTCGCGCGCCTGCTGAAAGCCCTGTTCACGTTCGAGGGCGGGCTCGACTATATCGCCTGGAAACTCGAGCGTCATTCCGGCGTGCCTGTCGAGATCCCCGATCGCGTGCGGCGTTACCCGCTGATTTTCATCTGGGGCCTGTTCTGGGACCTGTACCGGCGCGGCGCGTTTCGCTGAGGCACTGAAACGGTTATGAACGACACCGCAATACACCCGCGCATCTGGCTGGTCATCGGCGACAAGCTCGGCGACAACGCCCAGGTCGAGATTATCGCCGACGCCCTGCAGCTGCCGTACGAAACCCGGCGCGTGCTGCCGAAGCCGCAGTTCGTGCTCGGCAAACCGAAATTCAAGCCCGCGCTCGATCACCTCGATCTCGAACGCTCGGACAAACTCGAAGCGCCCTGGCCTGATCTGATCCTGACCATCGGCCGGCGGCCGGCGATGGCCGCCCTGTGGATACAGGAGCAGTCCGGCGGCCACAGCAAGATCGTCCTGCTCGGCAGGCCGAAACGCTGGATGGAGCGCTTTGCGCTGATTATCGTGCCCTCGCAGTACCGCATGCCGGACGATCCGAAAGTCCTGCACCTGGACCTGCCGCTGATGCGCGGCAACACCGACGCCATCGCCAGGGCCGGTGAAGCCTGGCGCGAACGCTTCAGCGAACTGCCGCGCCCCGTCACTGCACTGCTGGTCGGCGGCCAGACCAAGCCGTTTCGCTTCGATGCGGACGCGGCGCGCGTCCTGCTCGATTCAGCAGGCCGCGCCGCCGGCGACGGCTGCCTGTACATCACCACCAGCCGCCGCACGCCGCCCGCGGTAGTCGACACCTTCAAGAACCATTTGCCCGCCAACGCGCGCCTGTACTGCTGGTCGCCCGACAACAGCGACAACCCCTATCTCGCCCTGCTCGCGCTGGCCGACCGTTTCATCGTCACCGGCGACAGCGTATCGATGATGGTGGAAGTGGCGCGCCTGGGAAAACCGCTGGCGATATTCGCGCTGCCTTATCAGAAAGGCCTCGGCCCGCGCCTCCAGCAACTGCTGGGTGCCTGGTTGCACGGCGGTGCCGGGCCCGAACGCGGCAGCGACCGTTTGCTGATCGGGCTGGGCAAGCTGCTGTACCGGCTCGGGCTGGTGCGCTACTCGCGCGATCTCACAGCGGTGCACCGGTTGCTGTACGAAAAACGGCTTGCGGTGCCGCTGGGCGAGCCTTTCCCGTCGACTGGCATTACGCCGGAAAGCGAACTCGACGTTGTAACCGAACGGATTCATGCGGTTATTGCGCAGAGCTGACTTTATTGCCGCCACAGGAGACAACCTGAAGGCAGGCCACCCTGCTCTATGTATGGTCACGTCTATGAGGCGATGCTAAACTACCGCGTTTCGTGAATCTGCAGGTTCTCCGACAGCGCCATGGATGCGTACTTTAACTACGACAATCTTGAATTCCGGTACGACCCTTTCCCGATCGGCGTTGCCCGCGGGCTGATCGAGGCGCAAACATACGAGGAACTGAACGCAAGCTGGCCCGACACCGGGCTTTTCAAATACATGCCTGAGCTGGGTCACAAGTACGCGCTTTCGCAAAAGTTCAACCGCAGCCAGTATCACCAGTTCATTCGCTCGAACCCGGTGTGGCGAGAATTGCACGGCTGGATAAAAACCGACGATTTTGTATACGGTGTCATGAACACCCTGCTGGAACACCATATCGATCTCGGGCACAGTCAACGTGCCTCGTCCCTGCGGCAATGGGTGAAGTATGCGAAAAGCGTCGTGCGCGGTCAGGCCGCCCACCGGCGCAACAGACTGTCAGCGCGTTTCGAATTCCAGATGATGCCTGCGACCGGAGGCCACATACTGCCCCATACCGATACACCGGCGAAAATAGTGACGCTCGTTGTTTCAATGGTCCAGCCCGGTGAATGGGACCCGAACACCGGTGGCGGCACCGACATGAACCGCCCGAAGGACATGCGATTCGTTTACAATCAACTCAATCGTCAGGCACGATTCGAGGAAATGGAAGTTATCGACACGTTCGAATTCGAGCCCAACCAGGCGGTCATTTTCGTCAAAACGTTCAATTCATGGCACTCCGTCCGCCCCATGACGGGGACTGACCCGAACAAAATGCGCAAGACACTCATTATCAATATTGAAGTCCCAAAATAGGAGGCGCCTTTCGAGGTGTCAAACTGACATGACAGCCACAAACCTGCAGACTGATATCGAAGATATGGACAGAATCCAGCTCATAAATGGATTGATCTCCCAGAGGGGATACAAGCGTTATCTTGAGATAGGCGTCAAAAAGGGATCATGTTTCGAGGCCATCAAGGTTGCGCACAAAACCGGCGTTGACCCGGATATGCGAGCCCTCAAACCTAAATATGAAAAAAACTGGCTCAAGCGACTGGTCGCCAAACCGAAGCAGGGTTTCTGGCACCATGCTTCTGACAATGAACGTCTATATGAGCTGACCAGCGACGACTATTTTTCCCGCTTTGACGACCAGTACGACATTATATTCATTGACGGACTGCACCAGTTCGACCAGGTTCTGAAAGATTACGTCAACGCCCAGAATCACCTTGCGCCGGGTGGCTGCGTTGTCCTTCATGACTGCAACCCTCTGACCGAACAGGCGGCGGAAAGAGAAAGATCGGCCGAAACCAAGATCTGGAACGGCGACACCTGGAAAGCGGTATATCATTTGCGTCGCCAAGGCCAGCAAATCAATGTCTTCGAGTTCGATCACGGGTGCGGCGTTGCACCGAAGCAGCCACTCCCGCAGACGCCCTGGACGGAACAGGATATTCGCGATCTGAAAGACGTTCCCTTTCAAAACCTGGCAAATGACCGTGCCAATGCGGTTGGACTGATTGCCTGGCAGGGCTTCGAGAACGTGCCGACGGCCGGGTGATCCCTCGACGGCAAGGCCTTCAGCCGCTTCCAGCGCGTCGAGTTCGTCAACACAATGACCAGCCCTGAACTCACTATATGCACGGTTTCATTCGATTCCGCCAAGTGGTTGAAAATGAATATCGCGCTGACCAGACGCCTCAACCCCGGCGTTGGATTTCGTTGGCTCGTTGCTGAAAATTCGGCAGCGGATTCCCCGTCGCGCCTGGATGACTCGGAAAGCGGATTTGAGGTGTTTGAAGGCGCGGAACGCAAGGAGATGCCGTACGGCACGGCAAGTTACCATCATGCCGCGGGACTCGACATTATCATCAAGCGCGTTGCAACGCGTTACCTGCTGGTGCTCGACCCGGACTTCTTCATTATCCGCGAAAACTGGATAAGAGATGTCATTGAGCACATGGAAGGCGGAAACATCGCCATTCTGGGAACGCCGTGGCATCCCGGGCGAGTCAGTAAAATACGTTATTTCCCGTGCGCGCATTGCACCTTTATCGATCTCGGGAAAATCGCAAAAGAAACACTCGATTTTTCTCCGGACTACGAAGAGGGCTCGGATTGGGTGGGCAAAAAAAAAGCTCACCGGTCCATTGCCGGCCGGCTGTTCGCGAAAATGACCTTTGCGAAGCGACGTCGCATTGCCACCTCCCGCGACACAGGATGGCGGATTTACGATCGTTACCATGATGACGAAAAGCTGAAGATCGAATGTTTTCAGCCGGTCTTCCAGGCGAAGAAACGTAACCGCCGTATAGAAGAACTACTCCCTGATAGTCTCAGCTTTATCCCCAAGCGACCGGGGTACTATCAGGAAAAGGGGTTCGAATCCTGCGGGATGACCAGTTTCAGAGACAGCGGTTGGGAAGAGTTTTTCTGGCAAAATAAACCGTTTGGCTTCCATGTCCGTTGCTTCCCGATCAGGGATTCCGGCGAGCAATCCCTCGCAGCTCATTTTTCACAAGCGCAAGCATGTCTGGATGGCCTGCGGGCCTCTATGCCAGAATAGCAGGAATAATTTCCGGCTGTTACCGACAATGCCGGGTTCGGTCATAGAGAGATCGCAGAGCGGTGTCCTGCCGCTGCAAATGTTGGAACGAAAGATTCCGGAACAATGTGGTCTGTTCCCTATCTGTGAGAA
The DNA here is from genome assembly GCA_024102665.1 of Thiogranum sp. Taxonomy (GTDB): domain Bacteria; phylum Pseudomonadota; class Gammaproteobacteria; order DSM-19610; family DSM-19610; genus Thiogranum. The sequence goes on from JAGFJP010000077.1 coordinate 19,746, forward strand.
CACTTCAGGAGTTAACAATGGCTGCTTTAAAACGGATCAAGAATATTCTTCTTTATGGCCTTGGAGAAAATGCCCGTCAGAAAAAGCTGGCCGCCAAGGCAGAAGCCCGCAAGAAGACGTTCGAATCCGACCTGTGGAATCCGGAAGAAGACCTGGTAAAGCGCGACTACAAATCCTACGAGGAATACCTCCGGCATCAGGCCGCAAAGCTTGACAAGATCGAACATCGTCTCGAGGAAACCAAAGCCGAAGACCTTGCGGACTTCAAACGGCGTTTTGAGGGATGCTCGCATCTCTCTGAAGCCAGAAACGTCCTCTGCCTGGGCGCGAGGCTTGGAACAGAGGTTGAAGCCCTGCACTCGCTCGGCTATTTCGCGGTGGGAATCGACCTGAATCCCGGGCAGGGTAACCTGTACGTACTGCCTGGCGATTTCCACCATATTGTTTTCCCGGATGGCTCAGTGGATGTCATCTACACGAACGTGCTGGACCATGTGTTCGACCTGGAAAGGTTACTGGGTGAGATTCGGCGTTTACTGCGCCCCGGAGGCCTGTTCATCGCCGATGTACTTCCCGGCTACGAAGAAGGATTCGTACCAGGCGCTTACGAGGCGACGCACTGGCCTACCGAGCAGGTCCTGTTCGACAAAATCAGGGGCATTTCCGGCTTCAGCCTGGATGAGGTGCGCGATCTCGGCCAGGTCCGTCGCGATCACTGGACGCAAGCGGTGTTCAGAAAATCCGCTGGCTGATAAATTCGGGGTTGCCCCTTAGGCAAGCGCTTCAAGTCCACGTTCAGCAACCAGATTGAGCAGTTTCAGCGAGGGACCGTTGGGCCGCTTCTGCCCCTGTCCCCATTTCTGTACCGTTGACGGGCTGGTATTCAGGCAGGCCGCGAACACGGCCTGACTGGCCCTGTTTTGCTCACGGATACGTTTGATCTGGCGGGCACTGAAATCCTTTACCGGAGTAAGGCACAGCGCATCGAACTCGCGCATGGTCCTGGCGTCCATAGCGCCTGCCTTGCGCAGACCTTTCGCGGTTTGATGGACCGCTTCCAGTATTTTCTTCGCCATCTCTTTTGACCTCGATCAGCTCACCAGCATTAATCGCCCGCAGCGCGGCTGCAGGTGTGTGAATCTGTGTCTGACCCCGGTTTCCTTGTACGGTTTCTACCCGATTTCGCGCCTATGTAGTGTTCTCGCGGTATCTTCATAGTATATTAGCGTAATCCGTACTGACGAAACGTTTTCCAGTGTTGGGCAAATCAGATAAGTCATCGGGAGGACTTACTCATGGCCTCTGAACGCAACCATATTCGCGAGCTGATCGACAAGCTTGAAGCGTTACCGCCGGAACGGATCGCCGAAGTCGAGGACTTTATCGATTTCCTGAACAGCCGTAGTTCGGACCGGCGCCTCACACAGGCTGCTGGCAAGGTCGCTGAGCCGAGCCTGTCCTCGGTTTGGGATAACCCGGACGACGCCGTCTATGACCAGCTTTAAGTTCGGCGACATCATCCTGGTGCCGTTCCCGTTCACCGACCAGTCCCGATCCAAGAAGCGGCCTGCCGTCATTATCAGCTCAACCAACTACAACTCAGAGCGCCCTGACCTCATCATCATGGCGGTCACCAGTCAACTAAAGCAGTCGCACACATTCGGCGAAGTGATCGTTGAAAATTGGCAGTCAGCCGGACTTCTCAAGCCGTCCGCTATTAAGCCCGTAATCACCACTATCGAAAAGCGTCTGGTGATCAAGGCGATGGGGCGGTTGAACGCCGACGACTGCGCGGCATTAAAGGAAAGCCTGCAAGCGATTCTCGGTTGAGAAATAGCGGAGGATCGCACGCGGCAGGACGCAACGCGGTGTAGGCGACAATGCCCACTTCTTTTTGGTTGTTCGCGCTGCGCTCGGTTCAATCGGGGTCAGAGAGCAATTGTCTCTAATATTAGCAACAATTGCTCTCTGACCCCGATTTTCGATTTTCCGATTTTCCCGGATTTATGTTTCTGAAATGGTAAGACTTTATCTCGATTTCTTGCGGAATGGGATCGATTGGGGTGGTATGCTCGGGGCTTCCCAAACGTGTCCAAGCAGCACCACGTCTGCCGGCGGCTTTTTCACGGTCGGCACGCGCGCCAGGCTCCCGCATCCCAACCCCCTTAGTTTGATGAAAAATCACGCTATACGTGATAACCTGCCGCGCTTACATAATTTGCTCGCCCTCTCCGTCGGACATGCACACCGTACTCAAAAAACTAACCCGATTCCTGGTCCTCGGTTTTCTGTTCTTTCTCCCCAGATCCAGGAAAATCCGCATCGATCGCTGGCTGCGCGGCAAGGAAGAATTCCGCAAGCTGAAGCTGGCCGACTGCGTCATTGTCTCGTTCGGCAAGAGCGGGCGCACCTGGCTGCGGGTGATGCTGTCGCGATTCTACCAGCTCAGGCACGGGCTGTCGGAACGGCATCTGATCGGCTTCGACAATCTGCACAGGAAAAATCCGGCGATACCGAAGCTGTTTTTCACCCACGACAACTATATAAAAGACTATACCGGCAACCGGAACTCGAAGGCGGATTTCTACGACAAGAAGGTCGTATTGCTGATCCGCAATCCGCTGGACGTCGCTGTTTCCCAGTATTTCCAGTGGAAGTACCGCATGCGCCCCGGCAAGAAAGCGCTCAACGAATATCCGGAGCACGGCAGCGATGTCGGGATTTACGATTTCGTCATGGGCAGGAACTCCGGACTGCCCAAGATCCTGGACTACCTCAACCTGTGGGCCGCGGAAGCGGACAAAATCCGCGAACTGCTGATCGTGCGCTATGAAGATCTGCGCGCGGACACCGAAGGCACGCTGCGGCGCATCGTCGATTTCATCGGCACCCCCGGCAGCGAGGCGGAAATCCGTCAGGCAGTGGAATTCGCGTCTATCGAGAACATGCGGCAGATGGAGACCAGGCGCACGTTCTGGCTGAGCGGCAGCCGCATGGTGCCGAAGGACCGCAGCAACCCCAACTCCTACAAGGTGCGCAAGGCCAAGGTCGGCGGTTACCGCGATTATTTCGACGACGCGCAGATCCAGGCCATGACTGAAATGGTCAGCGAAGCGCTGGATCCCATGTTCGGCTACCAGGCCCCGGCTGATGCCTCGACGCAGGCTTCGACGGCCTGAGCGCGCTCATCCGGCTCTCGAGATTCGGCCGGTATTCGCTTATAATCCGGCCATTAAAACCCTTCCGAGGTAGCTCGATCGATGGACCATTGCGTTTTCATCCAGACCAATCACAAGCAGATCGTCGGCGCGCTGGTCGCCGAGTATGCGCTGCGCCGCAATTCACAGCACAACGACAGGTTCGATGTGCGCATCATCCACACGCGCGACTACCCTTTCTTCGCGGCGCGCGAAGGCCAGCTGTACCTGCGTGACGGCGTCAAGCGCACCTGGCTCAACGATGACCTTCAGTCCTTTACGCCGACGCGCTTCATGCCGCCGGAGCTGATGGGCTACCAGGGCCGCGCGGTGGTGATCGATCCGGATATTTTCGCTGTCGCCGACATCTGGGAACTGCTGTCGCGGGATATGCAGGGCAAGGCCATCATGTGCCGCCCGCGCTCCGGCACCAAGGGCATCATCGACCGTTGCCTGGCCAGCAGCGTGATGCTGCTCGACTGCGCCAGGCTCACCCACTGGAAGGTTGAAGAGCAGTTCAACGAGTTGTTCGAGTTCAAGCGCGACTACATGCCCTGGATCTGCCTGCGCATGGAAGACCGCGACACCATCGGTCTGTTCGAAAACGAGTGGAACGACTTCGACAGGCTCACCGCAAACACCAAAATGCTGCACGTCACGCGCCGCAAGACCCAGCCCTGGAAAGCCGGCCTGCCGATCGACTGGCGGCCCGCCGAGCGGTTCCGCCTGTTTCCGCCGGTGGCCTGGCTGATGCGCGCGCGCCGTCACCTGTTCGGGGAATATGCCCTGCTCGGCAAGTACAAGGAGCATCCGGACCACAACCAGACCGACCTGTTCTTCGGCCTGCTCAAGGAATGCCTGGAAAAGGGCATCATCAGCGAAGCCATGCTGCGCGAGGAAATGAAGCAGAACCATGTGCGGCACGATGCGCTCCAGGTGCTCGAACACACGCCCGACCTGGCGCCGCCCGGCAACCCACCGCTGAAACTTTCCGCTGCATGACGCCGGCTGGTCCGGGGGGCCGTAACTTGCGCGGCCCCGAAACCGCCTCGCCCGGCGGATCGGTTCCGTGATTCCGCTATACTGCCAGACAGAGAACAAGGGATAACACGCTGACTGACAAGGGAGCGGACTTGGGCAACCAGACTGTAGCCACGAATAATACCTCGCCGGGTTCACTGCTTCCCCAGCAGACGAAAATACGGCCGGTGCGCAGCGCCCGCAGCGCCAACCGGCTGGCTTTTCTGCTCCCCAACCTCGGCGGCGGCGGTGTCCAGAAGAACACTTTGACAATCGCGAAGGGGCTGGCCGCGCTGGGTTTTCCTGTCGACCTGGTGATCTGCTCGGACCAGGGCCCGCTGCGCTGCCAGGTACCGGAACACATCAACCTGGTGCGGCTGAACGCGGATCAACTCTGGACGTCGCGATTCAGGTCACTGGCGGCGGGACAGCAATACTGGAGCGCGCTGCTGCAGCCGGTGCTGTTTGCCAGAAAGCCGTCGAAGACCTTGCGTTACATGCCCGCGCTCGCCGACTACCTGCGCACTGTGCAGCCCGCCGCGCTGCTCTCGGCGACGGTTCACCTCAATGTCGAAGCGGCATTGGCAAAACGGGTATCGGGCGCAAACACGCGGCTGATCGCGACCCAGAGTCACCAGTTCTCCAAGTGGCACCAGGTGTCCGGCGAGTGGCGCAGACAGCACATACTGAAACTGGCGCGCAAGGCCTATGCGTCAGCCGATGAAATCGTCGCCGTTTCCCAGGGTGTCGCGGACGATCTTTGCGCCTACCTGAATCTGCCCGCCTCGCGCATCAGCGTCATCCATAATCCCGTGGTGACGCCGGAACTCGTCGAAGGCATGCACAAGCCGGTCGATCATCCCTGGTTCGGGCCGGGCGAGCCGCCGGTGATTCTTTCCGTCGGCCGCCCCGGGCGACAAAAGGATTTCGCCACCCTGCTCCACGCCTTTGCGAAAGTCAGGGAACAGATCCCGGCGCGTCTGCTGATACTGGGCGAAGCCAGGGATCCCAACAAAAAACAGCGGCGCAAATCGGAGCTGCTGACGCTTGCCGAGGAGCTCGGCATCGAGACCGCCATTGACTTCCAGGGCTTCGTGCACAATCCCTATGCCTACATGGCCAACGCCGCCGTTTTCGTGCTGTCCTCGCGCTATGAGGGTTTCGGCAACGTGCTCGCTGAAGCGCTGGCGTGCGGCTGCCCGGTGGTAAGCACAGACTGCCCGAGCGGGCCGGCCGAGATCCTGCAGAACGGCGCCTTCGGAACGCTGGTGCCGGTGGGCGACGCGCAAGCGATGGCCGCCGCGATCTGTACATCGCTGGCGCACCCCGCAGACAAGGAGCCGTTATACGCGCGCGGCGGCGAATTCGCCCTGGATCCTATCGCGCGGCGCTATGTCAGCGTACTGCTCGGGAACCAGTAGCTCACAGAGCCGTGCTCGCCGTCATTTGCGGGCCTGTCGGGAATAATCAGCCATCACCAGCGCGATCGGCAGCCACAGGAACAGCCAGGGTTCCTTGGGCCTTGTCAGCAGGCGATCGAGATCCGGAATGGCGCAGACCAGGCCGTACAGGACCAGCGCCAGGTAGAACACGCGTCCGTTCGTGCGGTCAACCCGACAGGCCCACAGCACTGCAGTGCCACAAACGGCGAGCAAAAGCCCCAGTCCGATCACGCCCCCGTCGCGCAGGGTCGCAAGGTAGGCACTGTGCGCATGCACGAAACTGCGGTTCAGCGCTTGCACTGCGGTTTCAGAAAGATAACCCGTTCCCAGCAACCAGTGCTGCTGCGCCTGCTCCAGCACCGCGGACCAGATCGCCGGGCGGTATGGCATGCTGCGCATCAGCCCCTGCCAGAGCTCCGGCTGAAACACCAGCGCTATCGCAACGACGGCTGCCACCGCCACGATCGCCAGACGTTCCCTGAAACTGCCGAGTACGAGCGACGCTATAATCAACGCCACCAGCGCGGTGCGACTCTGGGTGAGGAGCACTGTCGCGACCAGCACCAGAAGCAGAACAAAAAATCCCGCCCGCAGAACAGTGCTGCGCTCCGTGTGCACATAGTGCAAGGCCAGCAGGGCAAAAAAACCGTAAGCGCAACCGGCGAGAATTTCGTGATGCATGCGGCTGAACAGTTGCAGTCTGAATCTCGGAAACGGGTGCTTTGAATACCACACGTAAATGGATACCAGCGCTGTCATCGCAGCCAGCACCACCAGCACCTGCAGCATCTTGTCGAAGCCGGCCGGATCGCTGTTGCGCACGGCGGCCGTGGCAAGCAGGAAAACCGCAACCAGCCCGCCATACCAGGCCACCCCGGCGAATCCGGTCCAGCTGAAAGCATCGCTCCAGAAGCTGGTGAGCACCATATAAATGATGTAGGCCGCGACAAGGCCGTACAGGGGATTTGCGCCTGCCGGCGCCAGGCCTTTCACGCAACCTGCGATCAGCGGCAGGACAACGAGTATGTAGTAATAGCGGTAATGTTCGGGCGCCTCCGGAAACAGAAAATAGCCGGCCAGGAAACCGGCGTAATAAAAGAAATAAAAGCGTTCCGAACACAGCGCCCTGAAACCTTTAGCGAAACCCAATGCTCCCCCGATTTCTACGAAACAGGTAAATCGAACAGGCCGCGAACACGCTGCACGGCATTTGCAAGATCCGCGTTCTCGGCCGGCGGCGCGCCCGGGCGCCACTCCTGACCTGCCCACACCGCGCGTCCGGCCGAGATCAGTTCGCCTTGAATGCGCGTGACATCGCGTTTCATGCGCGTCGGTCCCAGCCACATGGCAAGCCGGTGCACCAGCGGCCGGTAACGGTAGTTGCGCGGGTAAATCCACCAGGGCAGACAGCGCGAAATCCGCTCCCCGCGCCACGACGGGCAGTCTGACAGGTCGAAGATATACAGCGGTCTGCGCGCCGCAACCGCCTCGGCCAGCATCGACATGCTTTCGCCGGTGACCACCAGGCGGTCGGCGACGGCAAGAAAACCCCGATAGGGATTTTCGCCTGCGCTGCCCCAGTGAAACGCGCGTACCGGCACATGCAGTTGCGACAGAAATTCGCGGTAGCTTTTCTGCGGTGTCCGCGCGCTGTCGGATACCAGCACCGCGCCGCCGGATTGCGCGACTGCGCGGTTCAGCCATTGCGCAAGCCAGCGCGCTTTTGCGCTGTCGAACACAAAGGGTCCACTGTTGCCGCCGAGCAGCACGCTCCAGAACGGTCGCGGCAAGGCGGCGAAACGATCCTGCCATTCCAGGGCCGTGGCGTCGAGCTGCGAACGCGTCAGGGCATGCAGCGGCAACTCGACATAGAGCACGTTGTGACGCCCGGGCACGAAGTACTGGCGCGTGACAATGACCAGATCGAAAACATCCAGCGCCGACCAGGGACGACCGACATGCACCAGGCGCGTAACACCGCCGGACTGCTCCCGTATCCAGCGCGCCACCGGCTCGTTGCGTCGCCCGGCAGTGATCACCAGGTCAGGCCATGGTGGATCGAGCCGGCTGGAGGCGGTTTTATCGATGCCGGCGAGCGTGGCGCCCAGCAGGCGGTTGGTGAGCAGCTCGTAAGGCCGGTAGCGGAATTGCCTGGTCTCGTATGGCCAGCCGAGAGCGTTCGCCAGCGCCAGCACCTGGGTGTTATCACCCGCCTTGTGGCCGGTCAGCACCCAGACCGTCGGACGCGGAGACTGTTGTTTTTCAGGGTGGCCCACAAGCGCGACACCGCCTTATCCGAAATTCGCGAGCTTACCGTAATCGCGAGGAATCTGCAGCGCAAATCGTTTACCATTGGCGCTCTTCAGCCGTGCATCCGGAGAGGCGTTTTTGGTTCTTGCCCGATACATCACATCAGAGATCGTGAAACCGCTGTTCCTCGGCGTCGCGCTGCTGGTGGTGATATTTACCGGTTACAGCTCGGCAGTGCGGCTTGCCGAGGCGGCGGACGCGTTTCTCGGCTTTCCGGTCATTGCGCGCCTCATCGGACTCAACACCATTATCGCCCTGGAGGTGCTGCTGCCGACGGCGCTGTACCTTTCCATCATTTCAGCGCTGAGTCGCTTTTACCGCGATTCGGAAATGGCGGCCATGAACGCGGCCGGCGTCGGCGAAGGCCATCTCATTCGCTCCACCATCATGCTGTCGGTGCTGATCGCAGTGCTGGTCGGCGCTGTGTCGACGTTCGGACGCCCCTGGGCCTACCGCGAAAGCTACCGGCTGGAAGCGGAAGCGAAGGCGGAATTCGACATCCGCAAAATCGAGCCGGGCCAGTTTCTGGAACTGCAGGACAACAAGTATGTGCTGTACGCGAAGGCTGTCGATCGCGAAAGCGGACGGCTGCAGGACGTTTTTCTGCAATCCGAACTGTCCAGCAAGATACAGGTCATCTACGCGCGCGAAGCCTACCTACCGCCGGTGGCCTTCGGCGAGCAGCGCACTTTCGAGCTGTTTGACGGTTACGGTTATCTGCTTGATCGCACCGGGGGCGAAGACACCACGCTGCGCTACAAGGAGATGCTTATTCATATTCCGACCGAGGAACGTGACACCAGTTATCGCCGCAAGGCCGAGCCGACAGTGAACCTGCTTGCCTCGGATGCGCCGAAGGATATCGCGGAATTCCAGTGGCGGGTGTCGACGCCGCTGGCAACACTGGTGCTGGCGTTGCTCGCGGTTCCCCTGAGCCGCAGCTCGCCACGCCAGAGCCGCTACGGCAGTTTCTTTCTGGCGATCCTGGTGTACGTCGGCCTGTTCAACCTGATCAGCCTGGCGCGCAACTGGGTCGAAGCCGGCAAGGTCGGCGCGTTCCCGGGCATCTGGTGGGTTTATGCCGTGCCACTGCTGCTGTTCCTGGCGCTGATCGCGGCACCCTGGTGGCAACGGAGAAAACGCAGATGACGGGACGCCTCGACCGCTACATCGGCTGGAACCTGCTCAAGGGCTGGATCCTGGTATGGCTGATCATGTCGGCCATTTTCAGCCTGCTGGCCTTTGTCGATGAACTGGAGCGGACCGGGGGACCCTACCAGGTAGCCGACGCGGCGCTTTTCATCCTGTACACCTTGCCCCAGCGTTCCATGGACCTGGTTCCGGTCATCGTGCTGCTGGGTTCGCTGCTGGCGCTGGCCGGTCTGAACAAGAGCAGCGAAATTATCGCCATGCGCGCTTCGGGGATGTCGGTGCGGCGCATGTTCCGCGCGGTTGGCGTGCCTGCGCTGTTGCTGGTCGCGGCGCTGTACGCCATGTACGAGTACGCCGCCGCGCCCCTGTACCAGGAAGCGGAAACGCGCAAGGCGCTGGTGCGCGAAGGCAGGGCCAACATGCTGAAAGGCATGGGCCTCTGGTCCGCCAGCGACGGGCGTTTCTTCAATGTGCGCAGCCTGCAGCACGGCGCGGTGCCGACCGGCATCTATCTCTACCAGTTCGCGCCTGACGGTCGCCTGCTGGATTTTATCTACGCGAGCAGCGCCGAGCCCGCGAAAGACAGGAAGTGGCGGCTGACGGATGCCTGGCACAAGTCACTCACAGAAGACCAGCTGCGCACGGAACACGAGGCCCAGCTCGACATGGGGCCGTTCTGGTCCAGCGAGGAACTGCCGATACTGCCGCTTTCCATCACCGGCATGACCCTGACCGGCCTGTATGCCTATACCAATCACCTGATCACAACCGGACAGAAGGCCGATCGGGTCGAGCAACTGTTCTGGCAGAAAATCGCCCTGCCGCTGACCGCCGGCGCCATGGTGCTGCTGGCCACGCCGGTCGGCGCGGGCCTGGGTGCCCAGCGCAGCACCGCGTTCGGCAAAAACCTGGCAATCGGGGCCGGCATCGGCATCCTGTTTTACCTGGCTACGCAGATCATCAATACGGGTGGCGCGCTGCTCGGCATTCCGCCCGCCGTTGTCGCCTTCATACCGGTTGTGCTGGTAGCGCTCGCAGCCGGCGCGTTGTTCTACCGCATGCGATAACTTGCCCGCATTTGTGACCCTGTCCCGCAGCAGGCATAATCCCGGGCCATACGACCCCGGCCCCGAATCCCGTCAGAGAGTCATCCCGAGCACGTAGCATGCGGTTGATGTTGAAATTTTTCCGAACCTATCCGTGGCAGACATCGATCATGCTGGTGGCCCTGATGTTCGCGGGCGTTGCCGAGGGCGTGGGTCTTTCCGCGCTGCTGCCGCTGATCAACATTGCAATCAAAAGCGACGCCGCCGCTGCCGGACAAGGCACCGCGGAGGTACAACAGAACGAGTTCGAACGCACCGTCACCGAGTTCCTGACCAGCGCCGGCATCCAGCCCAGCATCGGCACGCTGCTGGTGATTATCGTCATCGGGGTCACGGTCAAGAGCCTGCTGTTGCTGGTAGCCAACCGCCAGGTCGGCTACACCGCGGCGCAGGTGGCCATGGATCTGCGCCTGGAAATGCTGCGCGTCATTCTCAGGAGCAAATGGGAATATTTCATTCATCAGCCGGTCGGCAAGCTCACCAACAGCCTGGCGACCGAGGCACAGCGTTCGTCGGACGCGTTTGTCAACGGCGCCACCGTCATCACGTTCCTGATCCAGGCCATGATCTACGGCGCGGTAGCGGTGGCGGTATCCTGGAAGGCGACGCTGATAGGTCTGGCTGCCGGCTTCGGCATTATCGGCATTTCCCATTTCCTGGTGCGCATGGCGAAAAAGGCCGGCAAAAAGCAGACGCGCCTTACCATGTCCCTGTTGTCGCGTCTCACCGATACCCTGCTGTCGGTGAAACCACTGAAAGCCATGGGCCAGGAACATCTGGCCGACTCGGTGCTCGCCATGGAAACGCGTAAACTCAACCGCGCGCTGAAAAGCCAGGTGTTCAGCGCCGCCCTGCTCAACGTAGCCCAGGAAGAGATGTCCACCATCGTCATTGCGCTGGGCATGTTCGTGGCGCTGGTGCAGTTCGACATGCCGCTCGGCACAGTGATGATACTGGCGGTCGCGCTGGGACGCATGCTGGCGCATCTGGGCAAGGTGCAGAAGCAATACCAGAAACTGGTCATCGGCGAGAGCGCTTTCTGGGCGATGCGCAAAACCATCGACGAGGCGCGCCGCTCCGGCGAGGACCTGCGTTCGAGCGGCGCCGTGCCGACACTGCAGCACGCCATCACGCTGGACAATGTCAGTTTCGCCTACGACGACAAGCAGGTACTGGATGATCTGTCGCTGGAAATCCCGGCCGGCTCGCTGACCACGCTGATCGGACCGTCAGGCTCCGGAAAGACCACCATCGTCGACCTGGTCATCGGGCTGCTGAAACCGCAGGCGGGCTCGGTGCTGATCGACGGCGTGACGCTGGATGCCATCGATATCAAGGCCTGGCGTCGCATGATCGGCTATGTGCCGCAGGAGACTATCCTGTTGCACGACAGCATTCATCACAACGTGACGCTGGGCGATGCGTCGCTCTCCGAACAGGATGTGGAGGCGGCGCTGCGCGCCGCCGGCGCCTGGGATTTCGTCGCTTCGCTGCCCGACGGCATGCACGACACCGTCGGAGAACGCGGCACCCGGCTGTCGGGCGGGCAGCGGCAACGCATAATGATCGCCCGCGCGCTGGCCCACAAACCGCAGCTGCTGATTCTCGACGAAGCCACCAGCGCGCTTGATCCGGCCAGCGAGGCGGCGATCCGCCGGACTCTGGAAAACCTGCGCGGCGAACTCACCATACTGGCGATTTCGCACCAGACCGGACTGGTGGAAGCCGCGGACCGCGTTTACCGGCTTGAAGACGGCAGGGTCGTCAGAACCCAGGAACGCAGCCTTTCAAGCGGCGCCGGGGAATAACGCCCGCACCCGCTCGACGGCGCGCTCCCGGTCACTGAGACGCAGCAGCGGCTTGCGCGCCGCTGCATCGCCCAGCCAGGCCACTCTGCCTTCTTCCAGCAGCTTGCGGTGCACCAGGCGGATATCACGGCTCAGGCGCCGCGGACCGAAACGCATCATCCAGCTGTAGGTCAGGGCGCTGAAGCGGAAATCGACTTCGGCCACCCTGTCGGGACGCATGGGAAACCCGTAGCCGCCCAGCTCGGCCATGTACACGGGCTTGCCGGTAGCGCAGGCCTCGCTCAGCATCGACACACTGTCGGCGGTCACCACCAGTTCGTCGCTCAACGCCAGCATGCCGAAATACGGATTGCCAGGGTCATCCTTGCGCCAGCGGTACAGGTAACAGGGTACCGACACGGCCGCCTCGAAAGCGCTGATCGCCGCGGGCGTGGTGCGGGCACTGGTGGAAACCAGCAATGAACCATTGATATGCGTGGCGAGCCGGTTCACCTGCGCGGCAATCGATGCCGCGGTTTTCGGCCCCAGCGTATAGGGTCCGCTGTGACCGCCGAGGATGACGCCGATGCGGGGTTTCGGGAGATGCGCGAACTGCGCCTCCCATGACTGCGCTTCGGCGGCAAGCCGTTCGGGCGTCAGACTGTGCAGCGTGGCGGTGTTCTGCAGCACGTTGCTGCGCTCGGGCAAGCGGTACTGGGGCGTGGTGATGACCAGATCAAAGCGTTCCGGCCGTGCCCAGGGCCTGCCGATGTGAACGATGCGCGTGTGCCCGCCCGACTGATCGCGTATCCAGCGACACACCGGCTCGTTGCGCATTCCTGCGGAAATCACCAGGTCCGGCCAGGGCGCTCGCAGCGGGCTGGAGCGCTGCAGGCGGATGCCGCGCAGATCGCTGCCGCGGAACAGGCTGGTGCGGAACTCGTGTTTGCGATAGCTGAGTTCCTTGAGTTCGAACGGCCAGCCCAGCGCTTCGGCCAGCGCCACCACCTGGCTGCGCTCACCGGCCCGGTAACCGGTGACCACCCAGACCCGCGGCGAGGATGCCGCGGCGCCGGCGGCAGGCGGGGACTGCACGGGAACAGATCGGTTCATGCTGCCAGCGACGATGACGGCGGCCACCCGTGGCACCGCCGCTCAACTCCAAGTACAATTCGGGGCTTGCGAATCTAGCGGCTCGAGCGGTCCGGCGCAAGCCGCGCCAGCCCGCCCCGAAACTGAATCCTGGTGACCGACGTTCCATGCCTGACTACAACGATTTCCTGAACCGCATCTACGAAGTTCTCAAACCATTCGCAAAACATGGCCTTATACTGAACGAAGACAGCGAGCTGGTCACCGAGCTGGGTCTCACATCACTGCAGGTCATGGAGCTCATCGAACAGATCGAGGACCATTTCGATATTTCGGTGCCGCTGAATATCCTGCCGGATATCCGCACCATACAGGACCTGGCCAAACAACTGGAAAAACTCAGCAACTGATCTCATGAGCCTGTTTGACAAATTTCAACCGATTATCGAAATCCGCGCCGAGCTGGAAAAGGCGGGCGTCATGCCGTTCGGCGCCGTTACGGAAAAAATCCTGTCGCCGACCGAAGCCATCGTCAACGGCCACAAGGTCATACTGGCCGGCACCAATAACTACCTCGGTCTGACCTTCGACCCGGAATGTATCGCCGCGGCCAAACAGGCCGTTGAGGAACAGGGCACCGGCACCACCGGTTCACGCATGGCCAACGGCACCTTCGCCGAGCACGTCAAGCTGGAACAGGAACTGGCGGCATTTTTCGATCGCAAGCACTCTATCGTGTTTTCGACCGGCTACGCGGCCACCATGGGCATGGGTTCGACACTGGCCGGGCCCGGCGACGTCATCCTGATGGATGCCGACAGCCACGCCAGCATCTACGACGGCGTACGCCTGGGCGGCGCCGACATGGTGCGCTTCCGCCACAACGACACCGCGGATCTCGAAAAGCGCCTGCGCCGGCTCGGCGAGCGCGCCGCCAATACGCTGATCATCGTGGAAGGCATCTACAGCATGATGGGCGACCAGGCCCCGCTCAAGGAAATCGCCGCCATCAAGCGCGAATACGGCGGCATGCTGATGGTGGATGAGGCGCACTCGCTGGGCATGCTCGGCGCGCACGGCCGCGGTGTCGCCGAAGCCGCCGGCGTCGAAGACGACGTCGATTTCGTGGTCGGCACCTTCAGCAAAAGCCTCGGTGCCACGGGCGGCTACTGCGTGAGCAATCACCCGGAACTGGAAGCGGTGCGGTTTGCCATTCGATCGTATATCTTCACCGCGTCGCCCTCGCCGTCGGTGATCGCCTCGACACGCGTCGCGCTGCGCCTGATGCAGGAACGTCCGCAACTGCGCGAGCGCCTCTGGGAGAACGCGCACCGGCTGCATGCGGGACTCAAGCGACTGGGGCTGCAGGTCAGCCCCCAGGTCAGTCCGGTGGTCGCAGTCACCATCAAGAACCGTGACCAGGCCATTGCCTGGTGGAATGAGTTGCTGCAGCGCGGCGCCTACGTGAACCTGGTAATGCCGCCGGCTTCGCCGACACGCGACAGCCTGCTGCGCTGCAGCGTCAGCGCTGCGCACAGCATCGAGCAGGTCGACCGCATCGTCGAGGCCTTCGCGGCCTTGCAGACCTCTGCCGCGGTCGGCTAGCAGTCCTTCAATTATCATGTTGAAGGACTACTGATGGACAAGCTCAATATCGTCGGCAACGGTCCGTTGCGCGGCGAAATCACCATATCAGGAGCAAAGAACGCCGCCCTGCCCGTGCTTGCGTCGACGTTGCTGTGCCCGGAACCGGTGACCATCAGCAATGTGCCGCACCTGCGCGACATCACCACCACGCTGGAACTGATGGGCCGCTTCGGCACCCATATCGAACTCGCCGACAATATGGCGCTGGTAACCGACAATTCAGCGATTACCGAGCTGAAGGCACCCTACGAACTGGTCAGGACCATGCGCGCTTCGATACTGGTGCTGGGACCGCTGCTGGCGCGCTTCGGCGAAGCCGAGGTCTCTTTGCCGGGCGGCTGCGCTATCGGTTCGCGACCGGTGAACCTGCACATACAGGGCCTGAAAGCGATGGGCGCCGAAATCGAGATCGAGGACGGCTACATCAAGGCCAGGGCCCGTCGCCTCAAGGGCACGCGGTTTTTCTTTGATGTGGTGTCGGTGACCGGCACTGAAAACCTGATGATGGCGGCAACGCTCGCCGAGGGAACCACGGTGCTGGAGAACGCAGCGCGCGAACCCGAGGTCGCCGATCTGGCCAGATGCCTGACCGCCATGGGCGCGCGCATCAAGGGCGCCGGCACCGACATGATAACCATTGAAGGCGTGGACAGACTGCATGGCGGCAGCCACAGCATCACGTCCGATCGCATTGAGACCGGCACTTTCCTGGTTGCCGCCGCGGCCACGGGCGGCAATATCCGGCTGCGCAAGACCGAACCCGCCTACCTCGACGCCGTGATAGAAAAGCTGCGCGAAGCGGGCGCCAGCATCACCACCGGCAGCAACGACATCGAACTGGATATGCGCGGCAAAAGGCCAAAAGCCGTGAATATCACGACCGCGCCCTACCCGGCGTTCCCGACGGATATGCAGGCGCAGTTCGTGGCGCTCAATGCCACTGCCGGCGGCACCGCCACCGTCAAGGAAACCATTTTCGAGAACCGCTTCATGCACGTGCAGGAACTGCAGCGCATGGGCGCCGACATCGAGCTGCAGGGCAACACGGCGATCATACGCGGCGTCGAAGTGCTGCACGGTGCGCCGGTGATGGCGACCGACCTGCGCGCGTCGGCCTGCCTGGTGATCGCCGGACTGGCGGCCAAGGGCGAAACCCTGATCGACCGCATCTATCACCTGGACCGCGGCTATGAATGTATCGAGGAAAAGCTCGCGCAACTGGGCGCCAACATCCGGCGCATACCGTCGGGCGGCGGCAAACCGGCGCAGACCGCCGAAGCTTGACCCGGATTTGGTTCTTTGAACCCTTTCGGTGAAAAACAGGGTGTCATCTTCCGGTTTTCGTATATACTGTCGGGGACAGGCGACCGAGCGATCCGACACTGCTGTCTTATGACGCCCTCGCCTGCATAACAAATTGATTGCACGTCCTCTAAGTCAACTCAGAAGCCCGTCCCGGTATCTCCTGTAAATCACCTTTTGAGATCTGCAATTAATTACATGTTCTATTTTCCAGAAGGTAATTTTAAATGACTACAGGTACCGTTAAGTGGTTCAACGAATCCAAAGGCTTCGGCTTCATCTCTCCGTCTGACGGCAGCGCCGATGTATTCGTGCACTTCTCCGCCATCCAGGGTGGTGGCTTCAAGTCGCTGACCGAAGGCCAGTCGGTGAGCTTCGACGTGGAAAAAGGCCCGAAGGGCCTGCAGGCCGCCAACGTTACGCTGGCGAGCTGACCAGACCGGTCAGTGCCACACGAAAGAACCCCGCTTGCGGGGTTCTTTTTTTCCTGTGCCGGCGCAAGCCGGCGCGCTCTCATGAGGAGATGCTATGAAGAAACTGTTTGTCGGCAACCTCCCGCAAGACGCAACTGAAGAATCCGTGCGCGCCATGTTCGCGGCGTTCGGCACGGTGCGTTCCATCAACGTGGCCT
Source organism: Thiogranum sp. (assembly GCA_024102665.1). Taxonomy (GTDB): domain Bacteria; phylum Pseudomonadota; class Gammaproteobacteria; order DSM-19610; family DSM-19610; genus Thiogranum. The sequence continues at coordinate 36,432 of JAGFJP010000077.1, forward strand.
CGGACATCTTCACCGGTAAATGCAAGGGTTTCGGCTTCATCGAAATGGAAGGCCACGAAGCCCGTGCCGCGCAGGCGGCGCTGGACGGCAACATGACCGGCGGCGACCGGGGATTGCGCGTACGTTTCGAAGATCCGCGCGCAGCACGCGGCCGCGGGCGGCGCTAGCGCTGCGCAGGAAGCGCCAGCCTGTAACCGACGCCCTGCACTGTAACAATGAAACGCGGACGCGCCGGATCGTCACCGAGCTTGTGCCTGAGTTGCCCGACCAGCACACGCAGGTAATGCGTTTCATTCTGGCGCCCGGCGTCCCACACCTCGCGCAGGATTTGCTGATGGGTCAGCACCTGCCCGGGGAATCTGACCAGCATACGCAGCAGTTCGTATTCCTTTTTTGACAGGCGAACCGGGGTACCGTCGACACTGACCTCGCGATGGGAAAAATCGACGCGCAATCCCTGCGCTTCGAACACCGTCGCCGCAGACATTGCGCCCTCGCTGCTGCGCAGCACCACACGAATACGCGCCATCAGCTCGCCGATGCCGAACGGTTTGGTGACATAGTCGTTGGCGCCTGCGTCCAGAGCCGCTATTTTCTCCGTCTCCATGGCGCGCACCGACAGCACGACGATCGGCACGCTCGACCACTCGCGCAGCCTCTGAATGAACTGCTGCCCGTCCATGTCCGGCAAACCGAGGTCGAGAATGACGAGGTCGGGCTTTTCGGAAGCGCACAACTCCAGGCCATCCTGACCGAGCCGGGCCTCGCATACCCTGTAGCTATGAGCCTCGAGACTGATGCGCAGGAATTTCCGGATCTGCGCTTCGTCTTCGACGATGAGAATTGTGCCTTTCGAATCGCTCATGCTGTGTCGCCCTCTCCGGGGCGGATGACCGGCAGAACGATGCGCATGCAGGTTCCTCGTCCATTGCGTCCGTCATGCGCAGTTATACTGCCGCCGTGCGCCACTATCATCCCGCGGCAGATCGCCAGGCCCAGGCCGCTGCCCTGAAGACTGCCGCGGTCGCCATCACGCGCCGTGTAGAACATATCGAAAATCTTTTCCCGCTCACTGTCCGGGATGCCGGGACCTTCATCGCAGAGATCGATCTCCACACGGTCATTGCAATGGCGGGCGGCGATCAGGATGCGGCCGCCGGGCGGCGAAAAGCGGATCGCGTTGTCCAGCAGGTTGACCAGCGCCTGTTCGATCAGGACGCCATGCACCCAAAGCAGGGGCATCTCCGGTGCCACATCGATATCCAGGGACAGGTCGTCCAGGGTGTCGCGCATACGATCCGCGGTACTGGCGATAATATCGTTGAGATCCACCCAGTCCCGCCGCAGCTGGAGACTGCCCTGGCCAAGGCGTGTCATGTCGAGCAGGTTCTGTATATGTCGATCCAGTCGTTGCGCTTCGCCCAGCACCGTCTCCAGCAACGTCTTGCGATTTTCTTCGCTGAAGGAATCACCGTACTCCAGCACGCTCGAGGTGGAACCGATGATCGACGCGAGGGGGGTGCGCAGGTCGTGCGATACCGATGATAACAGCGCCGAACGCAACTGCTCGGTTTCCGACACCAGTCGCGCCTGTTCGAGGTCTGCCACCAGTTGCGTCCGGTCGAGAGCGATCGTCGCCTGGTCACAGAGACTGCGCGCGAGTCTCACCTGTTCCGCATCCATGCTGTCGGTATGAATGACTACCATGGCCATGCGTTGCCGGCTGGTGACAAGCTTCAGGAAATGACACGCTCCCAGTGCAAAGGGTCCGCGGAATTCCTCCGACCAGGCTGCTTCTATATCCGGCTGCGGCGCGGACATTGCCTGTCCCGCGCGGGCTCTCGACTCCGGCAGCCCCCGGTCATTCACTATCAGCACCTCGACGCCGCTGTTCAATGCCTGCGCCAGGTAATCCGCCAGCGCATCCAGAACCTCTTCCGTACCCGCCGCCGACGACATGCGCCGGCTGAACTCGTAGAGATTCGATATCCGCTGCAGGGACAAGTGCCGCTCGGCCATTTCGCGGTGCATGCGGGCCGCCAGATTGCCGCTGATGGCCGCCATGAGCAAAAAGAACACCAGGGTCGCCACATCGCCCTCGTCCGTCACTTCGAAGGTGTAATAAGGTGACGTAAAGAAGAAGTTGAAAGCCAGGAAACTCAACACGCTGGCAAGCAGCGAAGGCCCCAGGCCGGTGCGGGTCGCGACAATCAATACACCGGTCAGAAACAGCAGCGACAGACTGGCGTGCGGCATCAGGCGGTCGACCACAAAAGCCAGCCCGACTGTCGCGATCACCACACCGACCGCGCCGGCATAGGCGCGCGTCGCGCCAACAGCCGGGATCAGTGGGTTACGAATGTCACGGGTACGCTGCATGGTTTGTGCTCCGGATGCATACGGCAACCCGGCATCAAGGGATTATGCGCACACTGCGGTCCTTCGAGTAATAAAAATTATGTAAATTTTTTACGCCTTTTTTATGTGACGGTAGCGGCAACGTCATCGATAATCCGCAAGCGTGACAACACAGAGCCTGTTTGCAAGACAAAACATCTGATTTTTTCGTACCTGCAGGTCCGCCACTGATTACCCCGTGTTAACGGGCTTGAAGGTCATATGCACTGGCGCGCAATAATACGGCTGTTCGGCATTCTGTTGATGTTCTACAGCCTGGGATTTCTTCCATCACTCGGCATCGCCCTCCTTTACAACGACGGTCAGTGGATGATATTTGCCACGTCTCTGCTCATCGCCGCGGCGGCCGGCCTGGTGCTGTGGTTTCCCAACGCCGCAGAGCATACCGAATTATCCGTTCGTGACGGCTTTCTTGTGGTGACCCTGTTCTGGGCGCTGCTGGGCGTGGTCGGCGCGCTGCCCTTCGTCCTCGGCCTGCACCTCGGTCTCACCGACGCCATATTCGAATCCGTGTCCGGCTTCACCACTACCGGCGCGACAGTCATCGTCGGGCTGGATCAGCTGCCGGCCTCCATCCTGTATCACCGGCAACAGATCCAGTGGCTTGGCGGCATGGGCATCATTGTGCTGGCGGTGGCTATCCTGCCCCTGCTGGGCGTAGGCGGCATGCAGCTGTATCGCGCGGAAGCGTCCGGGGTCGCCAAGCAGGAAAAAATGACGCCCAGGATCGCGGAAACCGCGCGCATGCTATGGGTCATCTACTTTGCGCTGACCCTGGCCTGCGCGCTGGGCTACTGGGTGGCCGGCATGACGCTTTTCGATGCGGTCGGACACGCCTTCGCCACGGTCGCGACGGGCGGCTTCTCCACCCATGACGCGAGTATGGCTCACTTCGACAGCCCGGTAATCGAGACTATCGCCATTATCTTTATGCTGGCCGGCGGCGTGAATTTCGCTATCCACTTTTTCGCCTGGCGGCGCCTGAGCGTTCAACCCTATTTAACCGACCCGGAAGTGCGCGGCTATGGATTGATCTTTGTGTTCTCGAGCCTGTTCGTTGCCGCGAGCCTGTACTGGGCCGGCGCCTACGCGGGCACCTGGGAGTCGTTACGCCATGCCACGTTTCAGGTGGCCTCCATTCTCACCAGCACCGGTTTCGGTACCGCCACCTTCGCCGCCTGGCCGTTGCACGTGCCGTTGATACTCGTGATTCTTTCGTTTACCGGAGGATGCGGTGGCTCGACCGCAGGCGGTATCAAGGTTCTGCGCATTATCCTGCTCGCAAAACTGGGCCACAGGCAGCTGTTCAAACTCGCCCATCCGAGGGGCATCATTGTCGTAAAACTCGGGGCAAGGCCGGTATCGGAAGAGGTGCTCTATTCCGTGTGGGGCTTCTATGTGCTGTATATCATCGCTTCCCTGCTGCTCACTGTCGCCATGATGGCGGCGGGACTGGATCTCGAATCCGCGTTCGGCGCCGTGGTCGCCACCATCAATCTGCTTGGACCCGGGCTGGGAGAAGTCGCAGGCAACTTTGCCACCGTCAGCCCCGCCGTCAAATGGCTGGGCGTCGTCGGCATGCTGATGGGGCGGCTGGAAGTTTTCACGCTGCTGATTCTGCTTATGCCGGCGTACTGGCGGCAATGAGCACCCGCGACAAAGCCGGGGCTCGTTATGACCGGACTTACTGAATCGGAACTGGCGTGCCTGAAAAGAATCGTGGACGATCAGTCGGCATTGTTTCCACCCTGCGCTCTATCCATTCTGGAACGCCTGGAATCCCTCGGCCTTATCGAGCGAGCTTTGTGTCTATGGTTGCCGCTGGAAATGCGGCGAACGCAGTACCGGCTTACGGCGTCCGGACAGGCTGTGCTTCGGCGAGGCTGACATCCGCCGCGGACAGCCGGACACCGCACTATTTCCTGCCGATCAACTCGATGGGATAGCCGTCCGGATCGGAAACAAAAGCGATAATCGTCGTGCCGGCGTTCATGGGGCCTGCGTCGCGGATGATTTTGCCGCCACGCTGGCGGATCTGTTCCGTCGCCTCGTATACGTCATCTACTTCCAGCGCGATATGACCGTAGCCGGTGCCGGTATCGTAACTGTCGGTATCCCAGTTATGGGTCAGCTCGATCACCGTGTTATCCGCTTCGTCGCCGTAACCGACGAACGCCAGCGTGAACCTGCCGTCCGGATAATCCTTTCTGCGCAGCAGTTTCATGCCGAGCACTTCGGTGTAGAAGCCGATGGAACGATCGAGATCGCCGACCCGCAGCATGGTATGGAGAATTCGCATGATCGGAACTCCTGAACCTTTTGCCTAACGTTTCTTCCGCGCTGCGATACGCAGACGCAAGGCGTTGAGCTTGATGAATCCTTCGGCATCCTTCTGATTGTAGGCGCCCTGATCCTCCTCGAACGTCGCAATACGCTCGTCGAACAGCGAGTCGGTATCGGACTTGCGTCCAGCCACAATCACGTTGCCCTTGTACAGCTTGACGCGAACGCTACCGTTGACCGTCTCCTGAGAGGCGTCGATCATGGTCTGCAGCATTTTGCGTTCCGGACTCCACCAGTAACCGTTGTAGATGAGACTGGCGTAGCGCGGCATCAACTCATCCTTGAGATGCGCGACTTCGCGATCCAGCGTCAGTGACTCCATGGCGCGGTGGGCCTTGAGCATGATGGTGCCGGCCGGCGTCTCGTAGCAGCCGCGCGATTTCATGCCCACATAGCGGTTCTCGACGATATCGTCGCGGCCGATGCCGTTTTCGCCGCCGATCCTGTTGAGCATCTCCATCACCTGCCCGGGGCTTACTGCCTTGCCGTCGATGGAAACGATATCGCCGCGCTGATAGCCGAGTTCGATGTAGACCGGTTTGTCCGGCGCTTTTTCCGGGGCAACCGTCCAGCGCCACATGTCCTCTTCGGGCTCCGACCAGGGGTCTTCGAGAATGCCGCCTTCATAGGAAATGTGCAGCGAATTGGCGTCCATGGAATAGGGCGACTTCCGGCCCTTCTTGAAGTCCACCGGTATGCCGTGTTTTTCGGCATAGGCCATCAGCGTTTCGCGCGACGTCAGATCCCATTCGCGCCACGGCGCGATCACCTTCACATCGGGCTTCAGCGCATAGGCGCCAAGCTCGAAGCGCACCTGGTCGTTACCCTTGCCGGTTGCGCCGTGCGATATGGCATCGGCGCCGGTTTCATTGGCGATTTCCACCAGCCGTTTGGCGATCAGCGGGCGGGCGATGGAAGTGCCCAGCAGGTATTCGCCTTCGTAGAGGGTGTTGGCGCGGAACATGGGGAACACGTAATCACGCGCGAACTCTTCGCGCAGGTCCTCGATGTAGATTTCCTTGACGCCCATGCTTTTGGCCTTGGCGCGGGCCGGCTCGACTTCCTCGCCCTGGCCGATGTCGGCGGTGAAGGTCACGACTTCGCAGCCGTAGGTGTCTTCGAGCCATTTGAGGATGATGGAGGTGTCGAGACCGCCCGAGTAGGCGAGGACGACTTTATTCACTTTGGACATGGGTGCTTGTACCTTCGTATGTCTGGGTTGGCGCCGGCGGTCGGAAGCGGCGCTGGCGGATATTTTACTCTTGCGGGTGGCGGTTCATAGCCTTGCGGTACTGATCCGGCCCGTGCTTCAGCCTATGTTGATCGCGGGCTGTGGTGAGTCGGGGGTTGCGGTACTGATCCGGCCCGTGCTGCCCGACTTCCGGCCCCTGAGGCTTGCCCGCTACGCGGGTGCCCTGCGCTTCTCACGGTTTTCCGCGCTCGCTCAACTCGCTTCGCTCAGACAAACGCTCGCTTTATCGGAAAACCGCTGCGATGCTCGGCAGCGCCTACGGGGCCGGAAGTCGGGCAGCACGGGCCTTGGCCACGCTGTTCTGCTCACCGGCTGTATCCCGGGAGGGGTTTGGGTATACGCTTCCCGGGCGTAGGTGCAGCCGAGCATCGCAGGCGTTTTGCGAGTAGAGCGAGCGTCTGTCTGAGCGCATCGAAGATGCGCGAGTTTAGCGAGCGGCGCAAAACGCCGAGAAGCGCAGGGAACGCGCGCAGCGCGCAAACCTCAGCCCGGGAAGCGGATACCCAAACCCCGACTCACCGCAGCCGGGCTACTTCGTTTTGACCTTCGCGCTCCGCCTCAACCGCGCCGACAACCTGCGGGCCAGTTCCCCGAACAACTCCGTCTGCGTCGGATGCGGATGAATGGCATTGCCGACCTGCTCCAGCGTCATGTTGCCCGACACCATCATCACCGCTTCGCCGATCAGCGTGTCCGCATGGTCCGCCAGCAGGTGCACGCCGACGATGCGGTGACTGGCCTTGTCGGCGACGATCTTGATCATGCCGTGCTGCTCATTGTTGATCATGGCCTTGGCGTCGATATTCATCGGCACTTTCACTTCCACCGCATCGATGCCTTTGGCTTTGGCCTGATCCACCGACAGACCCACGAACGCCGCTTCCGGCCGCGTGAAAATCACGCCGCAATCCTTGTCCTGGTCGTATTTCATGTCTTCGCCGAGGATAGTCGCCGCCGCAACGCGGCCCTGCTGCGCCGCGGTGTGCGCCAGCATCAGTCCGCCGATGACATCGCCGATGGCGAAAATGTGCGGCACGCTGGTGCGGCAACGCGCATCGGCCTTGATCACGCCCCTGTCGATCGCCACTCCGGCCTTGTCCAGCGCCAGACCATCCAGCACCGGCCGCTTGCCGGTGCCCATGATGACGTAGTCCACTTTGAGCGAATGGCTCTTGCCGTCGCTGTCGGTGTACTTCACGGTGACGCCACCGGCCTTGCCGGAGATCTTGTCGATTTTCACCGAGGTGTGCACCTTGAGGCGCGGATCGTCGTTCAACACCGCGGTGAGGTGTTTGGCGATCTCGGGCTCGACTTCGGCGAGGATGCGGTCCTGCGCTTCCAGCAGCGTGACCTGGGCGCCGAAGTCCTGGAAGATCTGCGCCATTTCCAGGCCGATGGCACCGCCGCCGACCACCACCAGTTTTTTCGGTTGCTGGTCCAGCGCCCACACCGTGTCCGAGGTCAGCACACCGCCGCCTTCGGCAAGACCTTCGATGGCGCCTGGAATCGGCGGCACCCAGGGCGGCGCGCCGGTGGCAATGACCGCGCAGCCGAAGGTCACGCTCTCGCCCTGCGGTTTTTCGCCGACCGTGGCGCGCGTGTGCGGATCATCGATGTTGCCCGAGGTATCTATAAACAGGGTATGGTCGTCGACGAAACGCCCGAAGCCCTGGATGTATTTGATCTTCACACCCTTGTCGGTCTTGAGCGCCATGTCGCCGCGGGTCTCCAGCACATGGCGGCGGGTGGCTTCCAGTTTCGTCCAGTCCAGCGACGACTTGCCGGAACTGATGCCGAGGTGACTGTCTTCCAGCCGGTCGCGAATGCGATCGGCGGCGGCGCGCCAGGCCTTGGAGGGAATGCAGCCGCGCCACAGGCATTCGCCACCGGGGAACGGCGCATCGTTGACCAGCGCCACCTTGAGCCCGTGGCCGGCCAGATCACGCGCGCAGTCCTCGCCGCCGGGGCCACCGCCGACCACCACGACGTCATAGTCCCATTTGCCTTCAGGGATGGCGGGGCCGCCCGGGCCCATCCAGGCGTCCGGCTGTTCGATGAGTTCCTGCAGCGCCTTGAGATACAGCGCCACTTCGGCGCCGTTGACCACGCGGTGATCCGCGGTAATGGTGAACGGACTGCCCTGTTCAGTGTTGGCGGATATCGCCAGTATCGCAGCGATGCCGGGTGTCGCGATGGCGTCGAAGTGACTGACGCCGAACATGCCCATGTTGGAGATCTGGAACGTGGAGCCGGTGTATTCCTCCGGCTTGAGGCGGCGCTTGCGCGCGCGCTCGACCAGATCCTGCCAGTCGTTGTTCAGTTCTTCCAGTTCCCGCGACTCGCAGCCGCGCAGCACCGGCACCACCAGCCCGCCGCCGTCGACCGCAACCGCCATGCCGATATCGACGCTGGCGCGCTCGACCAGTTTGTCCTGCGGCTGATAACACCAGTTCATTTTCGGGAACTGCTGCATCGCCAGCGCGCAGGCTTTGGCGATGGTCACGGTGACTGATGCGCCCTGCGCCTTGGAGGCCTTGATCAGCGCGCCGAGTTTGATCGGCAGCGTGACGTGAAACGTCGGCATGCCGAGCGACGCCATCATGGCATCGCTGGTAGCCTTTTCCAGCTTGTTCATGGGGCGGCCTGCGCCCGGCACGTCCACTTGCGGGAAGCCAGCCGCTGCCGGCGCGGCAGCCGCCGGACGCGCGGTCTGCACGTCGGCTGCGACGATCACGCCGCCCGGGCCGGTGCCGCTGACGCTGTTGAGATCGATGCCGCGCGAACCG
>JAGFJP010000094.1 GCA_024102665.1 Thiogranum sp.
CATACGCCAAGCGTAGTCACTCCGCGGTGGAATGACAGCGCCGCCCGCACACGGAAATATTGCGGGTTCGTGAACGACGGCCGGAAGATGTGCGCCGTTAGAGATGTTTGGCACCCCCCGCTATCGCTGGCACGCAAGCTGCGATATATTCGCCGGAGACGGCACTCCACCTGCGGCCGCCGGCTGCGCCGCAACAGATCGACGGAACTTCCATGAACGACTCCCTGCGCAATGAAGCCCACAAGGAACACGAAGCACTGTGCCGCCTGTTCGACGCGCCACTGCGCGCGATTGCGCGACGGGCTGTGCGGGTCTGGTTCAACCGCGAGAGGCTGGACCAGGTGCTGTCGGAAAACATCGCATTGTGTCCGCACTGCGAACTGATCTACGCCATCGATGCCAACGGGCGCCAGATCAGCTCCAATATCCAGGCCGGTTCCATCGATCCCGATGCCTACGGCCAGGACCTGTCGCGGCGACCCTATTCCGTGCGTCTGTCGGTCCTGCACAATGCGGGCTTTCGCGGTGCATTTCTCTGCGACGCGTACATCAGCCAGGTGACCAAGCGTCCCTGCGTGACCGTGATGTGCGGGGTAACGTCGGGAGCGACCACGCTCGGATTTATCGCCGCGGACCTCGATCCCTCCAGTCTGCCGCAGGTCTGACAGCGGCAGTCACACGCGTATTCGTTGCAAACCGCGTGTGAAGGTGGGGTCTCTGGCGTGCGGGACTGTGTTAGCAGGCGACCGTCACCCCGCTTGATTGCTGCCACGCCAGGCAACCTGCGCATGACCTTGTCGGCGGGGCAGCGCTGACCAGCGGCAAGGCCCGCCGTGAATTTCTCACTCTCTTGTCGACCCATGGCAGCCGGCGCGGGTGATGGCTTCAGCCGGCGCGCGGCAGCGTGCGGTCCGGCTCCAGCGGCGGCGTGCTGCGACGCCCCAGGTAGTCGAGTATGATCGGCGCCAGCGTGATGCCGCGGGCGTTGAGCGCCTGCGCGACGTTGTGATGAAAACCGCCTTCCGGGCCCTCGCGCCAGTAGGCGCCCGCCACACGGTCACCCGCCCATACCACGCGCAGATCGCGGCTGATCGGCAGGTACTCCTGCACATAGAGAACGTCGTTGGCGGCGGCATGACGACGCAACCCGGCCACAGAATCGATCAGGTGCACGCCGTGGCCCATGGAACTGCGCACTTCCTTGGCGACAAATGGAAAACTCAGGGTATCCAGCACCTCGGCCACGCCGTTGTCAGTGGCCGGAAGAATCAGGGTCAAGGGTACATGACGCGGACACAAAGCCTCGAAAGCCCGGGTCATCTGGATCTTGTCATGACCCAGATGGTAGCTGTTGATACTGGGAAATATGCGCTTCTTCCAGGCATAGACCAGTGCATTGACCTGCCAGTATTCCGGGTACAGCAACCAGTCGGCCGCCAGGATGTCATCCCGGCGCCGGAACCACTCTGTCGCTTTCAGGGGAATCACCCCGGGGATCCCCAGGGTGCGCAGGGCTTCAAAGGAAACCAGACGCATGCAGATGGCGCCTCCCGACGCCCACCGACACCACAAAACGCGTGGAGCATAGCGCCGGGAAAGCGGGAATTCATCTATCCATGGAGGGATACGGAATCCGTGTCAGCCGTTATTATCGCGCAGCAGCTTTTTCAGGGAACTGACGATGTCATCGTTCGATACCGCGGCGGCATCCGCGGCCCTGCAACTGAATTGTGAAAAAGCGCGGGTGTTCTCGAGTACGCTGCTCAATTGCAACGTGTCCAGCCTGTCGCCGTCATTTACCAGCAGCCTGTCGCCATAGTTGAACAGCGCTGCCGGAACAACCAGCGAGCGTGTTCCGCTGCCCTGGTCTATGACGAATCCGCGCGCATAGCTCTGGAAATGCGCTTCCCGCTCAAGAGAGCGAACCGCCACGGGCGTTACATCTCCGGCAATATGCCGCAGGCCGATGAGCAGACCGCGGTCGGGCGCCGAACGGATCCAGCGTATGACATTCAGGACCGGGTCGCCGCCGCATTCATCACCGTGAGGAAATGCAGCGACCAGTTCACCGACCCGCAGTTGCACGGGAGAATCGGCAGGCGCCTGCAGACCGACACCGCCTTTGCTGGCATTCACCAGGCGGAACGTGAATATCTTTCCCAGCAAGCGCTGCTCCATGTTTTTTTCGAGTTCCGTGTCGACACGCTGGACCGCCGAGTGGGCTTTTTTCCAGACATCGTTTTCCCTGTTGTCGACATCGAAGGTGTAGGCGCGCGGCTTCAGGAATCCGCTTTCGAGTTTCTTCTGCGTATCCGATTCGAGCCAGGGCGTTTCGTCCGCCGGCACCAGGCTCAGCGTGGGCGCATCCGAAAACCCGCCGCCATGAATTGCGATTTCGGCCTGTTCGGGTTCGAACGGCATGGATCCGGCGTAATAATAGTGGCAGCTCGCCAGTCCGACGACGGCCTTGACGCTGATCCCGCGTTCGATGTGCCGCGTATCACTGCGCAGCGGGCGTTTTTCCCACGCCGAGCGCAGTCGCAGCAGCAGGTCCCACTCGGAACGCAGCTGCAGGGAACGCTGGTGATTGAGTGCCAGCAGCTTCATGCGGCTGGCAACAAGACCCAGCACTTGTTCCAGGTCGATGACGCGCGGATCGACGGGTGCGGTGCTGACGCCCTCGACACCGAAGCCGGGCTGACCGTCACCGGCAACATCGCAGAAGAAGCGATTGGCAGTGGTGCTGACAGATGATGCGGGTGCAACGTCGACAGGTCGCTGCAGGCGTACGGCAGTCGCCCACTTGTCCAGCAGCGCCCAGGTCTGGTAGACCTCTCCCTGCATCAGGTGTTCGGGGTTCGCGAGCGCGAGCAGCAGTACGCGGCTATAGGCAGCGCCTATCGATGTGTCTGCGGCCTCGCCGACACTGGAATCATCCAGGCCGCGGCCCTCCGCATACGCATACAGGCGGTGCAGATCCTTCCAGATGCTTTCCGGCGCCGCGCGATACACCGCATAAGCCTGCAATGCCTGCTGACCCAGGTAATAGACGCAACGAAGCATCGCGGTACGCAGCTGCGCGCTTTGGGGCGCTTCAGGCACTTCATTGGCCAGCTTGAGGACCACTGACTTCCAGGCGTCGGCGGCCCGGGCGAGCAACGCCTGAATGCTGTGGTAGAGCGCGTCGGCTCCGGCGGGAAGGGGAAACGCGCTATGCCGCATTTTTTCCTGGTAGACCGGCAGCGTGCTTTCGATCGCAGCGTCAACGGCGCCCAGAACGTCACACCGCCGCACACCCGCGTAGGGCGCTGCAGTGATGTCGGCGAGTAACTGCTGCAAGCCGGCCGCGCGCAGCTCGATGTCGAACGCGGGCAAAGCGGCGATGCGTTCCTGAACTGACTGCATGCCGGGTTCCTTGCCGGAACCCGGGGTCAGGGAACGGGTCTGTAGTTCCAGTACGGGCATCCATATACCGGGGTGGTTTGTTGCGGATGATTCTTTTAGCGGCGTACGACATGTCTCACTTGATCGATAAGCCTTTGCCAGGCAAGCGAATGCGCCCGGCCGGCTGCAACCAGGGTGCATCACCTGACTCCCGGTTCGCTCCGGCGCCGCCGCCATCGCCCCAGGTCGGGAGTGATTCGCGTGCTCCGCACGCTCACCCCTGCGGGGCGCCTCCGCTGCGCTGCGGCGTCGTCTCGCATCGCTTCGCGCTGCGCGGCTCGAACCGAAGGGTTCCCATCAAGCCTTCCTCTCCGCCAAACAAAAAGCCCCCTTGCGGGGGCTGTTTGATTGGCGGAGAGGAAGGGATTCGAACCCTTGTGGGGCTAACGCCCCCAACCGATTTCGAGTCGGTGCCGGTATGACCGCTTCGGTACCTCTCCGGATGCGGGGATTTTACTTGAAAATCAACGGGACGCCGTCCAGACTAGACGCCTTCCCAAAACCGGCCGGTATTGTAACCCATGCGTCGCCCCGAAGGCTAAAACTTCACAGCGGCAGCCGCTAAATC
>JAGFJP010000116.1 GCA_024102665.1 Thiogranum sp.
AAGTCGGTCGACGCGATGGTGCCGATCGGCCGCGGCCAGCGCGAGCTGATCATCGGCGACCGCCAGACCGGCAAGACCGCGGTGGCCGTCGACACGATCATCAACCAGAAGGGCAAGGACCTGGTCTGCGTCTACGTCGCGATCGGCCAGAAGGCCTCGACCATCGCCAACGTGGTGCGCAAGCTCGAAGAGACCGGCGCGATGGCCTACACCATCGTCGTCGCAGCCAGCGCATCCGACTCGGCCGCGATGCAGTACCTGTCGGCCTACTCGGGCTGCACGATGGGCGAGTACTTCCGCGACCGCGGCCAGGACGCGCTGATCATCTACGACGACCTCACCAAACAGGCCTGGGCCTATCGCCAGATCTCGCTGCTGCTGCGCCGCCCGCCGGGACGCGAGGCCTACCCCGGCGACGTGTTCTACCTGCACAGCCGCCTGCTCGAGCGCGCCGCGCGCGTCAACGAGGAATACGTCGAGAAGTTCACCAAGGGCGAGGTCAAGGGCAAGACCGGCTCGCTCACCGCGCTGCCGATCATCGAGACGCAGGCCGGCGACGTGTCCGCGTTCGTGCCGACCAACGTGATCTCGATCACCGACGGCCAGATCTTCCTCGAGACCGACCTGTTCAACGCAGGCATCCGGCCGGCCATCAATGCCGGCATCTCGGTGTCGCGGGTCGGTGGCGCCGCACAGACCGACATCATCAAGAAGCTGGGCGGCGGCGTGCGCCTGGCGCTGGCGCAGTACCGCGAGCTGGCCGCGTTCGCGCAGTTCGCGTCCGACCTCGACGAAGCCACCCGCAAGCAGCTCGAGCGCGGCCGCCTGGTCACCGAGCTGATGAAACAGCCGCAATACCAGCCGTTGCAGGTCTGGGAAATGGCGCTGACGCTGTTCGGCGTGAACAACGGCTACTTCGACGACATCGACGTCGCCAAGGCGCTCGACGCCGAGCGCGCGCTGCGCGAATTCGTGAAGACCAAGTACGCGTCGCTGGTCGAGACGATCGACCGCGACAAGAAGTTCAGCAAGGAAGTCGAGGCGCAGCTGCACGAAGCGCTGAAAGACTTCAAGAAGACGGGCGCCTACTAAAACGTACGAATGAACCTACTGCGCGTCCCGATCTCGCACCTGCGATGCTCGCCGTACTCGCGTACGGCTGCGCTTCTCGGTGCGACCTCGAGCCGCTCGCTACGGTTCCTTCGCACGTTTTAGAGAGTCAATAGGAAAGCGAAAATGGCGGGCAGCAAAGAGATCCGCACCAAGATCAAGAGCGTGCAGAACACGCGAAAGATCACCAAGGCGATGGAGATGGTCGCCGCATCCAAGATGCGCAAGGCGCAGGACCGGATGCGCCATGCCCGTCCGTACGCCGACAAGGTGCGCAACATCGCCGCGCACCTGGCCGACGCCAACCCCGAGTATCGCCATCCGTACCTGGTGCCGCGCGAGACGGTGAAGAATGCCGCGGTGATCGTGGTCACCACCGACAAGGGCCTGTGCGGCGGCCTGAACACCAACGTGCTGCGCGCGGTCACCAACAAGCTGCGCGAGCTCGAGCGGACCGGCGTCGGCGTGCAGGCGACCGCGATCGGCAACAAGGGATTCGGCTTCCTGCAGCGTATCGGCGCGAAGATCGTCTCGCACGTGGTTCAGCTCGGCGACACGCCGCACCTCGAGAAGCTGATCGGGCCGGTCAAGATCCAGCTCGACGCCTACGCGGCCGGCGAGATCGACGCGGTCTACCTGGCGTACACCCGCTTCATCAACACGATGAAGCAGGAGCCGGTTCTGGAGCAGCTGCTGCCGCTGTCGGCCGAGCGTCTTCAGGAAGAATCGCGCGAGTACTCGTGGGACTACCTGTACGAGCCCGACGCGCAGAGCGTGCTCGACGAGCTGCTGCTGCGCTACATCGAGTCGCTGGTGTACCAGGCGGTGGCCGAGAACATGGCCAGCGAGCAGAGCGCGCGCATGGTCGCGATGAAGGCGGCGTCCGACAACGCCAAGAAGGTCATCGACGAACTCCAGCTGTCGTACAACAAGGCACGCCAGGCCGCGATCACCAAGGAACTGTCCGAGATCGTCGGCGGTGCCGCGGCGGTCTAGGAAGCGAAACGGAATACATCAGGAAAACAGGAACACGAGCAATGGCACAAGGTCAAATCGTTCAGTGCATCGGCGCCGTCGTCGACATCCAGTTTCCGCGCGAAGCGATGCCGCACATCTACGACGCGCTGGTGCTCGAGGATACCGGCGACAGCCTGGCCGAGAAGGGCCTCACCTTCGAGGTGCAGCAGCAGCTCGGCGACGGCGTGGTGCGCACCATCGCGCTCGGCTCGTCCGACGGGCTGCGCCGCGGCATGAAGGTCGGCAACACCGGCGCGCCGATCTCGGTGCCGGTGGGCACCGCCACGCTCGGCCGCATCATGGACGTTCTGGGCCGCCCGATCGACGAGGCCGGTCCGATCGCCACCGAAGAGCGTCGCGCGATCCACCAGAAGGCGCCGACCTTCGAAGAGCTCAAGCCGTCGGTCGAGCTGCTGCCCACCGGCATCAAGGTCATCGACCTGATCTGCCCGTTCGCCAAGGGCGGCAAGATCGGCCTATTCGGCGGCGCCGGCGTCGGCAAGACCGTCAACATGATGGAGCTGATCAACAACATCGCGAAGAGCTATGGCGGCTACTCGGTGTTCGCCGGCGTCGGCGAGCGCACCCGCGAGGGCAACGACTTCTACCACGAGATGGAGGAGTCGAAGGTGCTCGACAAGGTCGCGATGGTGTTCGGCCAGATGAACGAGCCGCCGGGCAACCGGTTGCGCGTCGCGCTGACCGGCCTGACGATGGCGGAGAAGTTCCGCGACGAGGGCCGCGACATCCTGCTGTTCATCGACAACATCTACCGCTACACGCTGGCCGGTACCGAAGTCTCCGCGCTGCTCGGCCGCATGCCGTCAGCGGTGGGTTATCAGCCGACGCTCGCTCTCGAAATGGGTGAGTTGCAGGAGCGCATCACTTCCACCAAGACCGGTTCCATCACTTCGTTCCAGGCCGTGTACGTGCCCGCGGACGACTTGACCGACCCCTCGCCGGCAACCACCTTTGCCCACCTTGACGCCACGCTGGTGCTGTCGCGCCAGGTCGCCGAGCTGGGTATCTATCCGGCTGTGGATCCGCTCGACTCTACGTCCCGCCAGCTGGATCCGCTGGTGGTCGGCAACGAACACTACGATACCGCGCGCGCGGTGCAGGGAACGCTGCAGCGCTACAAGGAGCTGCGCGACATCATCGCCATCCTCGGCATGGACGAGCTGTCGGAAGACGACAAGCTGGTGGTGGCCCGTGCCCGCAAGATCCAGCGCTTCCTGTCGCAGCCGTTCTTCGTCGCGGAAACCTTCACCGGCACCCCCGGCAAGTACGTGTCGCTCAAGGACAGCATCGCGGCGTTCAAGGGCATCGTCAACGGCGACTATGACAGCCTGCCGGAACAGGCTTTCTACATGGTCGGCACCATCGATGAAGCGGTGGAGAAAGCCAAGTCGCTGTAAGGCGAATTGAGGTATACACTATGGCAATGACCCTTCATGTCGACATCGTCAGCGCGGAAACCGAGATTTTCTCCGGCACCGCAAGCATGGTGTTCGCGCCCGCGGAAATGGGTGAGGTCGGTATTGCGCCGCGCCATACGCCGCTGCTGACCCGCCTCAAGCCCGGCGAAGTTCGTGTCCAGTCCGAGGGCAAGGAAGAGCAGTTTTTCTATGTCTCCGGAGGCATCCTGGAAGTGCAGCCGCACGTGGTGACGGTGCTGGCCGATACCGCCATGCGCGCCCGCGACCTGGATGAGGCGGCAGCGATCAAGGCAAAGGAAAGTGCCGAGCGCGCGCTCGCGGATCGCAAAAGCGAATTCGACTATGCCAAGGCGCAGGCCGAGCTTGCCGAGGCCATTGCCCAGCTGCGCACCATCAAGAAAATCCGCGAAACCGCCGGCCGGCGTTGACGCGCGATAGCAGGCAGGCGCATGTCGCAACCGACGGTCGGCAGGGACAAGGTGGTCGCCATCACCTACTCCATCATCGATGAAAGCGGCGTGATCCTGGAACAATCGGATATCCCGGTATACTACGTGCACGGCGGTCCGAACGACATGTTCCCGGAAGTCGAGGCGAGCCTGGAGGGTTGTAATCTCGGCGAAAGCGTTGAGGTGGTGCTGCCCCCGGAAAAGGGCTTTGGTTTTCATGACCCCAACCTGACATTCACCGACGAAATCGACAATGTGCCGCCGGAGTTCCGCCGCGTCGGCGCTGAAGTCGAAATGCAGAACGAGCGCGGCGAAACACGTTCTTTCTTCGTCTCGAAAATCGAAGACGGCAAACTGACGGTCGACGGCAATCACCCCTTTGCCGGCAAAACCCTCACTTTCGCCGTCACCGTCGCCGATATCCGCGACGCCACCGAAGAGGAAAAGCGCAAGGGCATGTCAAAGCCCATGCTGCACTGAGCCACCTGCCGGCCACCAGCCGCCGGAATCCCCGCGAAGATCCGCCCCGTGTCGCGGCGGTTTTAAATTTACCCCGGAAATGCAGTATCATCACGCGATTCTTATAAAAGGAATGCACGGCATCGACGTCGCATCACTGGTTTCAGTATGAGCCTCAGCGTGGTTATTCTTGCCGCGGGCCAGGGCACCCGCATGCGCTCGGCCTTGCCCAAGATTCTGCACCCGCTGGGCGGCATGCCGCTGCTGCAGCACGTCATCAATGTCGCCCGGCAGCTCGATCCCGCGAACATTCATGTCGTGTACGGCCATGGCGCAGAACAGGTGCGCGAGGCGTTCGCGCACGAATCGCTGAACTGGGTGTTGCAGGACCGGCAGCTCGGCACCGGTCATGCGCTGGACCAGGTCATGCCCTCGCTTTCGGATCAGGATACCGTGCTGGTATTGTACGGCGACGTCCCGCTGATCGGCACGGGCACGCTGCAGGCGCTGCTCGACCAGGCCGCCGCCACGCCGCTGGCGGTGCTGACCGCCGAGCTTGCCGATCCGCACGGTTACGGGCGCATGCTGCGCGACAGCCACGGAAGGCTGACCGGCATTGTCGAGCAAAAGGATGCCAGCGCGGAACAGCTTGAGATCCGCGAAATCAATACCGGCTTTCTCGCCGCTAACGTCGGCCATCTGCGCCGCTGGCTGAGCCGGCTCGACAACAGCAATGCGCAGGGCGAATATTACCTGACCGACGTGGTCGCCATGGCAGCCGGCGAAGGCATCGATGTCGCCAGCAGCAGTGCCGGTGAAGCGTCGGAAATTCTCGGCGTCAACGATCGTGTGCAGCTCGCCGCGCTGGAGCGCATCTATCAGCGCAATCGCGCCACGCAATTGATGCGTGACGGCGTGACGCTGGCGGATCCCGCGCGCCTTGATCTGCGTGGCGAGCTGCGGGCCGGAATCGATTGCGCCGTCGATGTCAATGTCGTGTTCGAAGGCATCGTCAGGCTGGGCGAC
Source organism: Thiogranum sp. (assembly GCA_024102665.1). Classification (GTDB taxonomy): domain Bacteria; phylum Pseudomonadota; class Gammaproteobacteria; order DSM-19610; family DSM-19610; genus Thiogranum. The sequence continues at coordinate 5,501 of JAGFJP010000116.1, forward strand.
CGGGTGCGCATAGGTCCGAACTGTTTTATCAAAAACGCCACTGTCGGCGACGATGTCGAGATTTTCGCCAATTGCGTGATCGAAGACGGCATGATTGGCAACGGCTCGCGCATCGGGCCGTTCGCGCGCATCCGGCCGCAAACCCGGCTCGCCGAACAGGTGCACATCGGCAACTTTGTCGAAATTAAAAAATCGCATATCGCCGCCGGCTCCAAGGTCAACCATCTCAGTTATATCGGCGACACCAACATGGGCTCGCGCGTCAACATCGGTGCGGGAACCATCACCTGCAATTACGACGGCGCCAACAAGCACCTCACCGAAATCGGCAACGATGTGTTCGTCGGATCGGACACCCAGTTCATTGCGCCGGTAAAGGTCGGCGACGGTGCCACCATCGGCGCAGGCTCGACCATTACCCGAGACGTGCCTGCCAACGAACTGACCTTGAGCCGCTGCCCGCAGCAAACGCGGCCGGGCTGGAAGCGCCCGGTGAAGAAACCCGAATCCGGCCCGGCTCAGGACTGAACCACCGTGGCCGCTGCCCTTCTTGTTGAATTCGTCAATATCGTGTTGAAGGACTGCCAGGACTGCTGATATGTGTGGAATCGTAGGCGCCATTGCCCAGCGCGAAGTCGCTCCCATCCTGCTCGAAGGCCTGCGCCGCCTCGAATACCGCGGCTATGACTCCGCCGGTATCGCGGTTATGAACGATGCCGGCGAACTCGAGCGCATCCGCACCATGGGCAAGGTCGCGGAACTCGTCGACGCCTTCGATCATCATCCGGTGCAGGGCAGTTCCGGCATCGCGCACACGCGCTGGGCCACCCACGGCCGGCCGAGCGAAAACAATGCCCACCCGCATATCTGCCGCAAGAAAGTGGCCGTGGTCCACAACGGCATTATCGAGAATCATGCCGAGCTGCGTGCCCGTCAGACAACAGCCGGGTTCAAGTTCACCTCGGACACCGATACCGAAGTCATCGCCCACCAGGTGGTTTATCACATGGACCAGGGTGACAACCTGCTGCAGGCCGTGCAGCACAGCTGCCGCGACATGCAGGGCGCCTATGCGCTGGGCGTCATCAGCACCGCCGAACCCGGCCGCGTGATCGCCGCGCGCCGTGGCAGTCCGCTGGTTATCGGTATAGGCATCGGCGAGTACTTCATCGCTTCCGATGTAGCCGCGCTGTTGCCGGTGACCCAGCAGTTCGTGTTTCTAGAAGACGGCGACGTTGCCGATCTTACCAGCGTCGGCATGGTGATCTACAACAGCGACGGCGAACCGGTCGAGCGTCCCGAGACCACTTCCCGGCTCACGGCCGATGCGGTGGAGCGCGGCGAATACCGGCATTACATGCTCAAAGAGATTTTCGAACAGCCGCGCGCCATTGCCGACACGCTGGAAGGGCGTCTCTACCAGGGGCGTGTGCTGGAAGCGGCGTTCGGGCCCAATGCAGCGGAGGTTTTCGACAAGGTGCAGGGCGTGCACATCATTGCCTGCGGCACCAGCTACCACGCCGGCCTGATCGGGCGTTACTGGATGGAAGCGCTGGCCGGTATCCCTTGCAGCGTGGAAGTCGCCAGCGAGTTCCGCTACCGCAAACCGGTGGTGCGTAACAGTTCGCTGATTGTCACCATTTCCCAGTCCGGCGAAACCGCCGACACGCTTGCGGGGCTGCAGGAAGCGAAGCGCCTGGGCTTCGGTCAGTCGCTCAGCATCTGCAATGTACCCGAGAGTTCCCTGGTGCGCGCGTCCGACCTGGTGCTGATGACGCGCGCCGGTCCCGAAATCGGCGTCGCCTCCACCAAGGCGTTCACGACACAGCTGGTCGCGCTGATGCTGTTGACCATTGTGCTGGGTCGCCGCTTTGCCCTGAGCGAGGAAACCGAGCGCAGCCTGGTGCATCAGCTGGAGCATCTGCCGCGCCAGATCGAGGACGTCCTGGAGCTGGACCCGCAGATCGCGCAGCTGTCGGAGCATTTCGCCGACAAGCACCACGCCCTGTTCCTGGGCCGCGGAGCCCAGTACCCGGTGGCAATGGAAGGTGCGCTCAAACTCAAGGAAATCTCCTATATTCACGCCGAAGCCTACCCGGCCGGCGAACTCAAGCACGGCCCGCTGGCGCTGATCGACGCTTCCATGCCGGTGGTGGTCGTGGCGCCCAACAACGAGCTGCTCGAAAAACTCAAGTCCAACCTGCAGGAAGTCAGCGCCCGCGGCGGCGAGATGCTGGTGTTCGCCGACCAGAACGCCGGCATGTCCTCCGACGGTGACAACATCGTGCTGCCGGTCGCGCCCACCGACGACTGCGTGGCGCCGATCGTCTTTACCGTGCCATTGCAGCTGTTGTCCTATCACGTTGCGGTGCTCAAGGG
>JAGFJP010000141.1 GCA_024102665.1 Thiogranum sp.
GGTTCCCGTCGTTGCGCCCGGCCGTGATCCGCGCGCTGTTCATGACGAACAGCTGACCTGTATGTGCCGCGCCCAGTCGGGTGGCGGCGCCGCGAAGCTGTCCATTCCCGGGTGTTCGTCGAAGGGCTGCTGCAAAAGGGTCATCAGCCGGTCGATTTCGCTGTAGTCGCCGTCATCGGCGGCCTTGCGTATGGCGGTTTCGGCGAGGTGATTGCGCAGGATGTATTTCGGATTGACCTGCTTCATGCGGCGGCTGCGCTCCGCGGCCGGGACATTCTCCGCCTGCAGGCGCGCCTGATAGCGCTGCATCCAGGCATCGCACGCGCGCGGATCCGCGAAAAGCGCGCGCGCCGCCGACGGTTGCGGTTCCGACAGGCTGCGAAACAGCAGGCTGTAGTCGACCCCATTGTCTTCCATGAGGCTCAGCAGTTCATCGCACAGCACCTGGTCGCCGGGCAGCTTCTGTTGCAGGCCCAGCCTGGCGCGCATGCGCGCCGCATAGTCGTCGGTGAACAGTGCCTCGAACTCCGCGAGTTCCGCTTTTGCGAGTTCGGCGGCCGCCTCCGGTTGCGAGTCGATGAGCGGCAGCAGCGCCTGGGCGAGACAGCTCAGGTTGAACAGCGCGATGTCGGGCTGGCGGTTGAAGGCGTAGCGACTGCGATGGTCGGAATGATTGCAGACGAAATCCGCCTGGTAGCGATCCAGAAAACCGAACGGCCCGTAGTCCAGGGTAATGCCGTGGATCGACATGTTATCGCTGTTCATCACGCCATGTGCGAAGCCCACCGCCTGCCACCCCGCAACCAGGCGGGCAGTGGAGGCAATAACTTCGCGCAGCAGGGCGAGATACGGATTTCCGGATTCGCGCAAATGACCGAAATGCTGCGCCAGCACATAGTCCGCCAGTATCCGCAACTCGTCGAAACGTTGTTCGTAGTAAAAATATTCAAAGCTGCCGAAGCGAACATGGCTGGGCGCCAGACGCAGCAGCATGGCGCCGGTCTCGATCTGCTCGCGGTACACGTCTTCCGTGCTGCCCGTGATGCACAGGGCGCGCGTCGTCGGGATGCCCAGACCGTGCATGGCTTCGCTGCACAGATATTCCCTGATCGCAGAACGCAACACCGAGCGCCCGTCGCCGCCGCGCGAATACAGCGTCTCGCCGCTGCCTTTCAGATGCAGATCCCATTTCTCGCCCGCGCCGTTTCTGACTTCGCCGAGCAGCAGGGCGCGCCCGTCGCCGAGACGCGGCACATAGTGTCCGAACTGGTGGCCGGCATAACACATCGCCAGCGGATCGGAACCCGGCAGCGGACGGCGTCCTGTCAGGGTGTCGACAAAATCCGGGTGCGAGGCCTGCTCGGGGTCGAGATCGATGAGGCGCGCCGCGGCAGCATTGAAATGCACCAGGTGCGACTGCGCGAGCGGCGTCGGCGCGTGTCTCGAATAGAATATCGCCGGCAGGCGCGCATAGCTGTTGTCGAACTCGAGTTCGTGCAGTGTTTTCATCAGGCACCGGGAGCGGCGGTTGCGTTTGGGCGTTATGATAAGGGATCTTGCAGGCTATCTTTACACACAGAGCATAATGTATTGTGCTGAACCGGAGCGGCCTTATACTGCAATGATGGAACACAAGAGGAAAAATACCGGGTTGGCGCCGCCCGTATCGACCTGGATTATCAGCGCCGCTGATGCATCCATCGGCGACAGGGTTGTCGCGCCCGGGGAAGTGCTCACCGTTGGTCGGCACGCCGACTGCGATATCGTTATCGCTGAGCGATATGTGTCGCGCCGCCACGCCGAGGTCCTGGTACGCGATAACCGGCTGTTCGTGCGTGACCTGCAATCCACGTACGGCACGCTGGTGAACGGCCGGCCGGTGACGGAATGCGAGTTGCAGCCGGGAGATGAGATTCGTATCGACAGGGTGGTGTTCGTCGTTCGGCAGCCGCCGGCGGTGCCGGCCGGCGACAACGGGACTTACAGTGAGGGCGCCGGGGAGGCGGCGGGCGCGCAACCTGCGCAACCGATGCGGGTAGAGCGTGCTGTGCTGGTGGGGATTTCACCTGCGTTCCTCGCCCGGAAGTTCGAGCTGCAGGCGGGTAAAATGCTCGTCGGCAGCGGACCCGACGCGGATATCCGGCTGGAGGATGCGTCTGTTTCCGCTGTGCACGCCCGGATCACCAGTGAGAGGGGGCGCTGGAAGGTGGTCGATATACTTTCCGCCAACGGCACCTTCGTCAACGGAAAAAAGATCCAGGGCGCCTGGTTGCGTCCGGGAGATGTAGTGCGTTTCGGAAGTGTGAATCTGCAGTTTGCCGATTCCGAGTAATCGGGGAATCGGGGTCAGAGAACAATTGATTCTAATATTAGAGAAAATTGCTCTCTGACCCCATTTAATGGCCAGCCGTTCACGCGGTCTCTTCCTGCCAGCGGCGCGCCTTGTCCATGCGCGGCACCAGCATCGGCACCCGCGCGCGGTAAGTGTCATATTGCGGCAATGCCTTTGCGAGGTCGCGTTCTTCGAGGCGGATGGCGATCAGGATGTAGGCGGTGGTGGCCAGCGCGAACACCAGGTGCGTCACTGTCATGGTCGGCGTTGACCAGAAGGCGAAGAACCAGCCGACGTACAGCGGGTGACGGATGATCTTGTAAGGTCCCGGTGTGACAAAGCCCAGCGGCTTGTATGGCCGGCGCGTGAAATCCAGCCACACCTGGCGTAGCCCGAACAGATCGAAGTGGTTGATCAGGAACGTGGTCACCAGCACCAGTCCCCAGCCGAAGGCGAAGCCGCCGTAGAGCAACGCGCGACCGACCGGATCGGTGACCTGCCACACCACGCCGCCCATCGGCTGCCAGTACACAAACAGCGCAACGAGGGCAAGGCTGGAGGCCAGCACATAGGTGCTGCGTTCCGCGGCCTGCGGTATGAAGCGCGTCAGCAGGCGCTTGAAAGCCGGCCGCGCCATGACGCTGTGCTGCACGGCGAACAGGCCAAGCAGGCCGGCGTTGATGAGCAGCGCGGTGAGCAGCGGAAGCTGCGGGGTGCCGTCGATGGTTTTCGGCACCCACAGGTCGCCGACGAAGCCGATGGCATATACAAAGGTGGCGAAAAACACCAGGTAGCTGATTACGCCGTAGGCGAGTATCAGTGTGCGTTTCATGACAAGTCTCCCTGTGTCGTCCAATGGTGGAACTGCTTGGTGTTATATCTGCGGGTTGCAAAACGCTGCGGCAGCGCGCCCCCCGGCGCGCCAGGCGGTTCGTGCCGCCTGCCGCGTTTTGCATTGCAGTGTTGTCAAGGACGCAGGGCGTGATGAAAAGGTTCCCGTGATGATTCGCCGCTTACTGGCGGATGCCCTCCACCGACAGGAACAGCTCGACTTCGCGGGCGGCGGGGCCGAGATCGAAATCGATGTTGTAGTCGGCCAGCGTCAGCGTGGTGCTGCCTTCGAAACCGCGCCGGTAACCGCCCCAGGGATCGGGACCCTGGCCGATGTGTTTGACATCGATGGAGACAGGACGGGTGACGCCGTGCAGGGTCAGGTCGCCCTTGAGCACGGCTGTGCCGTCACCCTTTTCCTCGAAACCGGTGCTGACGAAACGCGCTTCGGGGTATTTGTCGACTTCGAAGAAGTCCTTGCCGCGAAGGTGCTTGTCGCGCTCGGCATGATTGGTGTCCACGCTGGCGGTTTTGATGGTGACCTGCACTGTTGCGTCTGCGGGTTTCGCCTCATCGTAGGAGAAAGTGCCCTCGAATTCATTGAAGCGGCCGAGCAGCCAGCTGTAGCCGAGATGCTTGATGCGGAACTGAATGAAGGCGTGCGCCTTCTCGGTGTCGATGACATAGTCGGCGGCCTGTGCCAGCGACGGTGCAGTAATGGCCAGGGCCAGTGCGGCGCTTTTCAGCAGTCGGTTTCTCATGGGGTTGTTTACTCCTTTTCCGGGTTGATCGAGGCATGCCGGGTGCCCAGCATGCGTTTCAAGGTTGCGTCATGGTCGATGAAATGGTGCTTGAGCGCGGCCAGCGCGTGCAGCGCGCTCAGTGCGATCAGGATCCAGGCGAGTATTTCGTGGATCTCGCCGGCGATGTCCTCCTGCTGTTCCAGCCCGCTGAGCGTGGCCGGCACGCTGAACAGGCCGAATACGTCAATGGCGCGCCCGTCGGCCGTGGATATCAGATAGCCGCTCACTGTCAGCGCCAGCATCAACAGGTACAGCAACCCATGGACCAGGCGCGCGGACTTTTGTTCCCAGGCTTTGCCCAGCGGCGCCGGCGCCGGGTTGCCGTATCGCCAGGCCAGGCGCAGCAGCAGCACGGCGAACAGCAGCACGCCGATGCTCCTGTGGATGTCGGGCGCGCGCTGGTACCAGGGGTCGTAATAGCCCAGGTCGACCATCCAGATGCCCAGGCCGAACAGGCCGACGACAGCGACCGCGACCAGCCAGTGCAGCAGGATGCTGATGCTTCCATAACCTTGTCGCGTGTTACGCCAGTTCATCGCAGTTGCGCCTGTGGTGCCTGATACAGGATAGGCATTCTTGCAGTTGACAATCCGAGAATAAACAGCTAATCAATAAAATAACTGTTCTTGAAAGGGCAACAATATGCCGCGTCTGGAAGACATGGAGACCTTCGTTCGCGTGGTTGAGGCCGGCAGCATCAGCGGCGCCGCGGAGCGCCTGGGGGTCGCGAAATCCGCGGTCAGCCGGCGCATTGCCGATCTCGAGGAACGGCTCGGCGCCCAGCTGTTTCGCCGCACCACGCGCCGGCTCAATCTGACCGACACCGCCAGCAGCTTCTACGAGCGCTGCGTGCGTATCCTGGCCGACGTGGAGGAAGCCGAGAACGCGGTCTCGGAACAGCACGGCACGCTGCGCGGGCGCCTGCGGGTGGCGGTGCCGCTGTCGTTCGGCCTGCTGCACCTGGGACCGGCCATCGATGATTTCATGCGCGCCAACCCTGGAGTGGAGTTCGACCTGGACTTCAATGACCGGCAGGTGGACATTCTCACCGAGGGTTTCGACGTCGCCTTGCGCATCGCCGATCTGCCCGACTCCAGCCTGGTGGCGCGCCGCCTCGCGCCGATACGCACCCTGGTGTGCGCCAGCCCGGATTATCTGCGACAGCACGGTACGCCGCAAACGCCGGCCGACCTCGCGGACCATGCCTGTCTGACCTACAGCAATGCGCCTGATCCGGGCCTGTGGACCTACCGCGGAGCCGATGGCAAAGCCGCGGGTATCCGCGTGCATTCGCGGTTGCAGGCCAACAACGGGGATTTCGCCTGCCAGGCGGCCATCGCCGGCCAGGGCATTGTCTGCCAGCCGACGTTCATCCTCTACCAGGCGATCGAGCAGGGCGGGCTGGTGCCGATCCTCACCGGCTACCAGTGGCCGGCTGTCAACGCCTATGCCCTTTACCCGCGCACCCGGCACCTGTCGCACCGGGTGCGCGCGTTCGTGGATTTCCTGGCGGCGCGCTTCGATGGCGTGCCGTACTGGGATGCGCGGCTGGATCTGCCGCAGGCGCCCGGGTGAGCCTCGCCCCTGGTGTATTTATTCACCCGCGTGTACTAAGATCGACGCACAATCAACAACAAGCGGCATTCGCTGCGGAGACCATCACAATGGATAACAAACCGCTGCTGCAAAGCATTCTTGACGATGCTCTCAAGATCATCCGTAACCCCGTCGGTTTTTACCGCGATATGGCGAAGACCGGCGGTTTTGCTGACCCGCTGATTTTCGTCGTGGTGATGGCCGCGGTCACCGGCCTGCTGGTGGCGATACTGTCGCTGCTGCACCTCGGCATGGCCGGGGCGGCCGGCGTGGGCATCGGCGCGGTGATCATTTTTCCGCTGATGGCGATTATCGGCAGCTTCATCGCCGCCGGCATCCTGTTCGTCATCTGGAAACTCATGGGCTCGAACGAGTCGTTCGAAACGGCGTATCGCTGTGTTGCCTACGCCGCGGCGATCTACCCGGTTACCGCGCTGCTCGGCATCATTCCCTACGTCGGTTCCGTGATCGGCGTGGTGTGGGGCATGTACCTGATGATCGTAGCCAGTATCGAAGTCCACCAGATCCGGTCGCAGACCGCCTGGACTGTGTTTGCCGTGCTGGGCGTGATACTGGTGATCACCAATATCAGCAGCGAAATGGCTTCCCGGCGCATGGCGACGCACCTCGACGAAATGGGCGTGAATATGGAGGAGCTGGAACAGATGTCGCCGGAGGAAGCCGCGAAAGCGGTCGGCGAATTCCTGAAAGGATTCGAGAACGCGACCCGCGAGCAACAACAGGCGGAGTAACAGGCGCGCTCGCGCTGTGCCGCCAGGGCAAAAGTTTTTAAAAGCAACAGCAGGAGTCACTGAATATGGCGAGTGAAGGTTATCACGAGGCGCTCGAGGACTTGTCCAACGAGACCCGCGACATGCACCGGGCGATCGTATCGCTGATGGAAGAACTCGAGGCGGTGGACTGGTACAACCAGCGTGTCGACGCCTGCAAGGACAAGGAACTGAAAGCCATCCTCGCGCACAACCGCGATGAGGAGAAAGAGCATGCAGCGATGGTGCTGGAGTGGATTCGCCGTCAGGACCCGAAGTTCGATCACGAACTGAAAGACTACCTGTTCACCGACAAACCGATTGCGCATGAATGATGCGTGAATGAAAGTCCAGCGCTGGCACTACAGCGCTGAACGCGCACCGGTCTGAACCCCGGTTATCCGCGAGGCGAACGCCGCGCCGTTACCGCCGCCGCAGCGCATCCGTCGCTGCGGCGGGATTGCTGCGCTCTTACCAGGGACCCCAGCCCCCGTAACCCGGATAGCCGCCGTAATACCCCGGGTAACCACCCCAGCCGTAGCCCGGATAGCCACCATAATAACCGGGATAGCCGTAATAGCCGGGATAGCCGCCCCACCCGTAGCCGGGATAACCCCAGCCCGGATAACCGTAGTAGGGGTAGTCATAGTAGTCATCACCCCAGTTCCAGGGCCACCAACCGCCGAAGAAAGCATTGGCGGACGACATCGGCAGGGCGGTTGCGCCGGCCAGAAGCGTCGCCAGAACGATTTTCTTTATGGACATGATGTCCTCCTCCGACTGTTTCGTCGCTTTACCTGAAGCCGTCTGCTTCACTTCCTAAATTAGTCAAAACTGAAATACGCGCAACAGAGCGCGCAAGGATTTTCACGCTGAGTTGATCTGCGTCAATTTTGCGCGCCGGTGACTGGAAGCCCCGCGACTGCGGGGCCGGTCACCGGGGCAGGGAAGTCGTATGCGGAGGCGTCAGGAGGGTTTGCCGAGCCGCGCAAAGGCCGCCGACATGGCGGTTGCCGGGGTTGTCGCGGCGGGCTTGCGCGGCTGTTTCGGCTTGCGGCCGCGGTCCTTGCCAGGTGCTTCCCGTTTGACCGGTTCGGATTGCCGTTGCGCCGGCGCGGCGGCTTCGGCCAGCCGCATGCTGAGGGCGATGCGCTTGCGCTGGATGTCGATCTCCAGAACCCTGACCTTGACGATGGCGCCCGCCTTGACGACATCGCGCGGGTCTTTCACATAGTTTTCGGACAGCGCGGAAATATGCACCAGGCCGTCCTGGTGCACGCCGATGTCGACGAAGGCGCCGAAATTGGTGACGTTGGTGACAGTCCCTTCCAGGATCATTCCGGGCTGCAGGTCGTTCAGCGTTTCCACGCCTTCGCGGAAGCTGGCGGTGGCGAAGCCGGGGCGCGGATCGCGGCCGGGCTTTTCCAGTTCGCTGATGATATCGCGCACCGTCGGTTCGCCGAAACGCTCGTCGGTATAGTCGTTGGCCGCAAGCGTGCCGAGCAAGGCGCTGTTGCCGATCAGTTCGCGCATGCCGAGCTTGCGGTCGGCAAGAATCTTTTCCACCACCGGGTAGGCCTCGGGGTGCACCGCCGAAGCGTCGAGCGGATTGTCGCCGTTCATGATGCGCAGAAAGCCCGCCGCCTGCTCGAACGCTTTCGGGCCCAGCCGCGTGACCTGCAGCAGTTGCCTGCGATCGCGGAACGCGCCCTGTTGCTCGCGGTGACTGACAATGTTCTGCGCCAGCGACTCGGACAGACCGGCGACGCGTGCCAGCAGCGGCACCGATGCGGTGTTGACTTCAACGCCCACGGCGTTCACGCAGTCCTCGACCACGGCGCCCAGTTTGCGCGCCAGGCGCGCCTGGTTGACGTCGTGCTGGTACTGACCCACGCCGATGGATTTGGGATCGATCTTGACCAGTTCGGCGAGCGGGTCCTGCAGCCGGCGGGCGATGGAGACCGCACCGCGCAGCGATACGTCGAGATCGGGAAACTCGCGGGCGGCGGCCTCGGAGGCGGAATACACCGATGCGCCGGCTTCGCTGACCACGACGCTGGTGACGCGCAGTTCGGGATGACGCTGTATCAGCT
>JAGFJP010000145.1 GCA_024102665.1 Thiogranum sp.
TGGTTGTCGTGCGGCGCGATGTGCAGCGTCGTTTCCCGAAAGACACCTGGTTGCGGGAACAGGGAATGCAAAGCTACGTCGCCATCGCCTTTTACGACATCGGCGCCAATCCACTCGGACATATGGGGATCATGCACGATTCACCTCTCGAATCCACAGAGGTGATAGAGGCCGCGCTGCGGGTCTTCGGTTGCCATGCGGCCGCCGAAATCGAACGCATGCAGCTCAGGGGCGAGCTGCTCGATCGCGAGCGGCAGCTGGAGATCCTGGTGGCTGTCAACAAGCGCCTCAACAGCGAACTGGATGCAGAACAGGTGATGCGTGCGCTGATCCATGCCGGGCAACAGCTGACGGGCGCAACGGCCGGGGCCTGGGGACTGCTGCAGGACGATCAGCTGGTGTTCACCGAATACCAGCGTGGCGAGGAAATCTCGCACATCGACTACCGTTTCGCGCCGGGCGAGGGCGTACCGGGACATGTGTTCAACGTACGGGAAGCCTACATCAGCAATGATCCGCAGCGCGACCCTGTCGTTATAGGTGAGGTTCGCGCTGCGCTGCGGATCCGGAATCTGGCGAATGTGCCTATTGTCAACAAGGATGGAACAATGCTTGGCTGCTTCGAGCTGCACAACAAGACCGGCGATGGTTTCGATGCGGAGGATCTGAACTGGCTGCAGGCGCTAGCGGCGGATGCGGCAGTGGCGCTGGAAAACGCGCAGTTATTGCGGAAGGTGCGCGCCAGCCAGTCGGAACTCGAACAGCGGGTGGTCGAGCGCACGGCGGAGCTGGCCGTCGCCAACCAGGAGCTGGAGGCGTTTTCCTATTCGGTCTCGCACGATTTGCGCGCTCCGCTGCGTGCTATAGACGGGTTTACCAGGGCACTGCTGGACGAGCATGCCGCCGATCTGCACGAAGGTGCGAGGGCGTATCTGTCGCGGATTGTGCGTGCCACCGAACGTATGAAAGAGCTCACCGAGGCACTGCTGAAGCTGGCGCGTATTGTTCGCACGCCGCTGGCCCGCGCCACGGTCGATCTCAGTCAACTGGTCGCCGATACCATCGAAGCGACACGGGCAGACCGCGCGGACCGCCCCCTGGAGGCGCAGATCCAGCCCGGCGTCAGGGTATCCGCCGATGCACAGCTGTTACGGGTCGCCATGACCAATCTTGTCGAGAACGCCCGCAAGTTCACCGCGCAATCTGCAACACCGCGAATCCGCTTTGGCAGTCTCAGGGAGGGCAACGAAACCCGCTATTACCTGGAGGATAACGGTGTGGGGTTCGATATGGAGTTTGCAGAGCACTTGTTCAAACCCTTCCAGCGCATGCACAGCGACGCGGAATTCGAGGGACTGGGCATCGGTCTGGCGACGGTGCAACGCATCATGCATCGCCACGGCGGGCGTATCTGGGCCGAGGGGCGACCGGGGCAGGGCGCAACCTTTTACTTTACCTTGCCGGACTGATCCGCGCGGTCGCGAATCAGTCGCAGGGCAACATTGGCCCGGCCTGTCTGAAGACTTACGAATCGTAGTATTCGCGTGCCCGGGTCATGAGTCGTGTTCGATCGCCTTCCGGCAGGTCGAAAACCCGCAATGCGTCGATTCCTGACTTCACTGTGGCGGGACGCCAGTTTTCATCCAGCGCGATAACCACGAAGTCTCCGCGACGCACCGCATAGCTGCCGGTTTCAAGGGTGAGCACCATCTTCTGACTGTCGAACAGACAGCGGAACGTGCGGCGCGGCGCGCCGCTGTGCAACATGCCATTCGCGTCGCCCAGGACCCAGGACACTGATGTCTGGTGATGCCAGGGATTGGTCTGATTGCCGCCGCCACCGCCGCTCGC
>JAGFJP010000147.1 GCA_024102665.1 Thiogranum sp.
TCAGCGCGTCGGTGATCCAGATGGTGTTCACGCTCCCCAGGCAGCGCACCGGGATGATGCGGGCGAAGGCGCTGTAGGTGAAGCCCTGCTGCGCGGCCATGTCGAGGGCCGGATAGGCGTCGTTCTCGCAGGCCAGCACCAGGATGCGCGGTTTCTCCGAGAACTCGTCGGGCATGTCGACGTTCTTCAGCGCCTGGCCGACGGTATCGATGGAATAGTTCTCGAAGGAAATGACGCGTACCGGGCAGGCGCCCATGCAGGTGCCGCAGCGGCGGCAGCGCGACTCGTTAAACACCGGGTAACGCTTTTCGTCTTCGTCGATGGCGCCGAACGGGCATTCCACCGTGCAGCGCTTGCACTGCGTGCAGCCGTCCAGACGCACGATGGGATATGACAGGTCGCCGGAACGCGGATGCGCCGCACGACCGACCTTGGCGTTCTGCAGCGCCTGGATGGCTTTCAGCGCGGCACCGGTGGCGTCCTCGATCGCCTGCTGGGTATCCATCGGACGGCGCACCGGGCCACAGGTGTAGATGCCGGTGCGGCGCGTTTCGTACGGGAAGCAGATGAAGTGCGAATCGTTGAAGCCGTACTTCAGGTGCGGTACGTCCTTGCCCTGGCGGTAGTTGAGGTTGAGGATGGAATCGGCGTTCACCGTCCATTCGCCGGGTTCGTTCTGCGGCACCTGTTCGATGTCGACGCCGGAGTTGGCCACCATGCCGGTGGCGAGCACCACCAGGTCGGTTTCCTCTTCGACGTCTTCATCGAGGATCATGTCCTTGAATTTCACCACCGGGCCGTTGCCGCCGGTCACCACTTCACTGACAGTGCCCTTGCGGAAGGTGATCATCTTGTCCTGGCCGCTGCGATAGAAATCCTCGCCCGGCGCGCCCGGTGTGCGCAGGTCGGAGAACAGGATTTCGGTTTCGATGTCCGGATTCCGGTCCTTGAAGTACATGGCCTGCTTGATGGAAGTCAGGCAGCAGTCACCGGAACAGTAGGGGAGGTGACCTTCTTTCGTGCTGCGCTGCCCGGCGCACTGCACGAAAGTGACTTTCTTCACTTCCTTGCCGTCGGACGGACGCTTGATCGGGCCGCCATTGGCCGCGATGGCCAGTTTCTCCATCTCTACGCGGTCCACCACGTCCTTGCTCTTGCCGTAGCCCAGTTCCGGCAGCTTGTTGGCATCGTAGGGGGTGGCGCCGGAAGCCTGGATAATGGCGCCGAAGTTCTCGGTCGCAGTGCTGCCGCTCTCGGTGCTGATATCCACCGAGAAACGTCCCGGCGCGCCGGAGGTCTTGGTGATGGTCGAGTTGAGCTGCACGCTGATGTTGCTGTCGGCTTCGATAGCGGCGATCAGCGCGTCGCTAACCGGTTCGACAGGATCGGCGTAAGGCTTGCGGGAAGGTACGTCTTTCCACATGTGCGCGGCTGCGCCACCGAGCTGGCCGGTTTTCTCCACGATGGTTACCGGGTACCCGGCCCTGGCCGCCTCGATGGCCGCCGTCATGCCGGTCACGCCACCGCCGACCACCAGGATGCGCTCGTTGCTGCCCTTTTCCTGCGCGGAGGCCGGAATTTTCTGGTGTTTGGCTTCGGCACAGCTCATGCGAATGTAGTCCGCCGCCATTTCCTGTGTCGTCTCGCGCAGTTCTTCTTCGTCGGGACGGATCCAGATGACGCCTTCGCGCAGGTTGGCGCGCGAAATGGTGACGTTTTCGAAATAGAAAGCTTCGGTCTTGGCGCGACGCGAGCAGGCACCGATAACGACCCGGTTGACACCTTCATTGTCGATATCGTTCTGGATCATTTTCACGCCGTCTTCCGAACACAAAAAGTCATGCTGCTGCACCACCTGGGCCTTGCCCTCGCGCTGGGCGACAGTGGCCAGTTCGTCGCAGTCCAGGCGTTCGCCCAGTCCGCAACCTTTGCAAATATAGGCTCCGATTTTCAGATCAGCCACGGTTTAACCCTCCGCTCGAGCAACTTTGTTCACTACCTGGATAGCGCGCAAGGCACTGGCCGTCGCGCTCTGTACCGCCCGGTTCACGTCAAGCGCATCGGCCGAGCAGCCGGCGGCGAAGAACGCGCCGTTGGCTTCATCCGGTTCCACGAATCCTTCTTCGTTCAGCACCACGTCCATCGGGAAGCCGTCGGCGGGCACGCTGGGTTCCATGCCGATCGCAAGCACCACCAGTTCGTGGGGGTTGCTGTAACGGTGATAGCCCTCGGTGTCAACGCCGTGCAGCACCGGATTGCCGGTTTCCCTGTCCTGGGTGATGCTGGCGACTTTGGACTTGGTGAAGGTGATGTTCTTGTCCGCCTGCACCTGCTGATAGAAATCATCGATACGGTCAATGGCGCGGATATCGATGTAGTACACCGTGCCCCTGGCGTCATCGCCGTACTGCTCGCGCAGATAGGTGGTCTGCTTCAGGGTCGCCATGCAGCAGATGCGCGAACAGTGCTTGAGGTGGTTCAGGTCGCGCGAACCGGCGCACTGGATGAACGCGATGTCTTTCGCTTCCTTGCCGTCGCCCGGGCGCAGGATCTTGCCGCCTGTGGGACCGTGCGGGTCCAGCATGCGCTCGAACTCGACGCTGGTGATGACGTTGGGGAAACGGTCGTAGCCATAGGGCTGAATCTTGTTGGCATCATACGGTTTCCAGCCGGTCGCCCAGATGATGGCGCCCACCGTTACCGTGAATTCCTGCTCCTGCATGTCCAGGTCGATTGCACCGTACTTGCAGGCCGCTTTGGCTTTTTCCGCATCCGGCGTGCCGATGGCGCGCGGGTCCAGCACATAGCGCTCCGGGTAGGCCTGGTTGAAGGGCAGGTATGCCGCCTTGCGCTTTTTCAGCCCGTAGTTGTATTCGTCGTCGAATTCGCCCTCGACCGCATCGGCGCAGGCGCCGCAGGAGGTGCAGTTTTCGTTGACATAACGCGGGCTCGTCTTCAGCGTCACCTTGTAATTGCCGGCTTCGCCTTCAACATGAGTGACTTCGGTCAGAGTCAGCAGCCGCAGATCGCGGGCGGCCTTGATGCGGCGGAGGTTGATTTCCAGGCCACACTTGGGGTGGCAGAGTTTCGGGAAATACTTGTAGAGCTGGCTGACGCGGCCGCCGATGGATGGATTCTTCTCCACCAGCAACACCTGTTTGCCGCATTCGGCGGCTTCCAACGCGGCTGTCATTCCGCTGATGCCGCCGCCCACCACCAGAATCGTCTGGTTGGTTGCGATAACCTCTGACATGGATACTCCTCCGCTCAGAGCATGTGACTGAAACAAAAACCAAAGCCGGTCCTGGCGGGCAGGCCGGGGCGAGAAAGCGACGGTAACGATACTCCGTCGACCAAATCATCACCAGAGCATCTATATATAAAGTGCATTGAATTTTCCGATCAACGAATAGAACGCATATATAACACCCTGTAAATCTGGGTTTTGTTGCTGGCGCTGGCGAGACAGAGTACCTTTCAGCAGACAGTTTTCCAGGAAACCGCCGTGACCGCTCAAGTTCTCAAGCCCGAAGAATATTTCATCACCGAACAGCCTTACTACGAGCCTGTGGGCAACGAGATCGAGGTCTTCGAGGCCGCCTACAGCAACCAGTTGCCGGTGTTGCTGAAGGGACCGACCGGCTGTGGCAAAACCCGCTTTATGGAACACATGGCGTGGCGGCTGAAGCGCCCGTTGATCACGGTTTCCTGCCACGACGATCTCACGGCGTCGGACCTGGTCGGACGCTTTCTGGTCAGCGGCGGCGAAACTGTGTGGGTCGACGGGCCGCTGGCGCGCGCAGTGCGCGCTGGCGGCATCTGCTACCTGGACGAAATTGTCGAAGCGCGCAAGGACACCACCGTTGTTATACACCCTTTGGCGGACGATCGACGGGTTTTGCCCATGGAGAAGGTGGGCGAATTGCTGGAAGCGAGCCCCGAATTCTGCATGGCCATTTCCTATAACCCCGGTTACCAGAGCGTGCTCAAGGATCTCAAGCAAAGCACCCGGCAGCGCTTCGTGGCGCTGGAATTCGATTACCCGGCCGCCGACCTCGAAGCCAGGATCATTGTCAACGAAACCGGCGTCGACGCCGCAACCGCCGCGCAGCTGGTGAAGTTCGCGCAGATGACCCGCAACCTCAAGGGCAGCGGCCTGGAAGAAGGCGCCAGCACCCGGTTGCTGGTGCACGCCGCCAAGCTGATGAAAAGCGGCGTCAACCCGGTCATCGCCTGCCGCTCCAGTATCGCCCAGGCGCTTACCGATGACGCTGAAATGCTGACGGCCGTGAACGAATTGAGCGCTTCGGTGTTCTGAGCACATTCGGTCCGTCATTGCGAGCGCAGCGAAGCAATCTCCCACCGGCGCAGGCAATGCCCCGGAGATTGCTTCGCAGCGGCCCGCGGCCTCGAGGTCGCAATCACGGTCCGCCTGGCCTTTGAGAAATCGATACCCATGGTCCAGCTCCCTACAATCGCCGAATCCGCTACCCGCGACGAGTGGGTGAAAACGCCGTTCGACGATTATGAATTGATCGACTTCGGCGCCGGCCGCAAACTGGAACGCTGGGGCGAGTACCGGGTGGATCGCCCGGACCGCCTGGCGCGCGGCGAGCCGGCGCAGAAAAACTGGCAGGCGGACTGGGTTTTCGTCACCGAAGTCGGTCAGTCGGGGCACTGGAAACCGACGCGTACGGGGCTGCCGACAACCTGGACCGTGAGGCTCGGCGGTCAGACCCTGCACTGCCGCCTCGATGCGCACGGACGCGTCGGTCTGCAAAGCCGCGAGATACCTTGCGCGAGCTGGGTGCGCCGGCGCATCGAAGGCTGCTATGACCTCGATGACGTAAAGGTCCTGAACCTGTTCGGCGGCAACGGCTATGTGACTGCACAGGCGCTGGCGGCCGGTGCTGCCGTGGTCCATGTCGAGGCCGATCCGGCGATGATCGAACTGGCGCGCCTCAACGCCGGCGAACAGCACGTCACCTACGTGCGCGACAATGTGATGGACTATGTGGAGGATCTGCTGCGCCGCCAGCAGCGCTTCGATGTCATCGTGTTGCCGGCGCCCGCCATCGGCCACGGACCGCGCGGACAACTGTGGGACCGCGAGGTCGATCTGCCCAGGCTGGTCAAATACCTGCCACGTCTTGTCACCGACAATTGCCTGGGCATCTGGCTGTCGACCGACAGCGGCGCTATCACCTGGAAAGCCGAGAGCCTCGGCCAGTTGCTGCGCGAAGTGTTGCCGGGTTGCACCATCGAGCCCTTGCGGCTGGGCGTGCAAACGGCCGACGGGCGGGTGCTGCCCGGCGGTGTTGCGGCGCGCTGGTACGACGAAACCGAGTTCCTGCAGACCGGCGATACGCCGCTGACGGCGGCGCAGCTCGAAGAACGTCTCGATGTGCACATGGTGTCTCTGGGCGCTGCGGAGGAACCGGCGCGGGCGCTCGCCGAATACAGCCGCGCACAGCAGGATTTCGTGCTGCGCTGCGTCGGCATGGTGTCGCGCACCAGTTCCGGCATGGCATTCAATTTCGTTTCGCACGTGTGCGGCGCACTGCGCGTTATGGACGAAGCCGGCGTCGAGGCCTGGCTGCTGCATTGCATGGATATCTACGATACCCGCGGTCTGCATCCGGCGGTCGCGGCGTTCCGGGATGTCGACAGCTATGCCCGCGAGTACCGCGCCCGCGCAACCGGCCTGGCGCTCGATGAGGTTGTCAACGTGCTGGAGGCGTTCGTGCACGGGCTGAACGGCCGTCGTCTCAAGATTGAATCCGGCGAACACACCTGTACCGATACCGAAACGCTGTTTCTGCCTGCCACGGTCAGCCGTTTCGAATCGCGCGACGACAATTTCCAGCTCTACAAGGCGATGGTGGTGCACCAGTGGGCGCAGACCTGGTACGGCACCTGGCGCGCCGACGTCATTGCGGGGTTGCGCCGTTTCGTGCAATACGACAAGGCGCTGGCCTGTTTCCATGCGTTGGAAACGCTGCGCCTGGATGCGCGGATCAGGTCAGCATTGCCGGGGGTGTACCGTCACTTGCAGCGGTTTCGCGCCGAGTCCGACAAGAGCATCGCTGCAGTCTGGCGGCAGGCGGCGGAGTATTTGACTCGGCCGGATGCGCGGGTCGAGGACAGTCTTGACCAGGTTGCAGTGGTCATCGATGCAGACCTGCCGGCAACGACGCTTTACCAGGGTGTGCTGCGTCCCGGCGACGTGGAGCGGGTGCGCCAGGCACGCATCGAAGCCGACAAACAGGCGTTCCGCATCGGTCTGCTGAAAATGCACAACGATTTGCAACGCGCGCAGGAACAGGAACCTGAGGAGCAGCCGGACACGCCGCAGGTTGAGGCAAATGCTGCGTTCACGCTGCGCGAGGTGGAGTCGCAGGAGACACCCGAGGGATTCAGCTACGAAATCGAGCTGGACGGACGTCCGCTGCCGGCGCCGGACAATGTCAAAGGCACCATGATGTCGATCCTGCAGGACCTCGGCCATATCCCGGAAGATTACCTCGAGGCCGCCGGCGAAGGCGCTTACTTTGCCGGCGACACCGGTGAGCGCAGCGCCGAGGACGTCTGGAAGGGCACCTACCACGAAGAAGGCGCCTTTCTGTATAACGAGTGGGATTACGAACGGCAGAATTACCGCAAGAACTGGTCAGTGCTGCGCGAGCTGGACGTGCATCCGAGCTATGATCATTTCGTCGACCACACACTGTACAAGTACCGCGGCCTGGCGATGGAGCTGCGCCGCACTTTCGAGGCGCTGCGCGGCGAAGACAAACTGCTCAAGAAGCAACCCTACGGCGACGACATCGACATCGACGCGCTGGTCGAAGCCTTTGCCGACACGCGCCACGGCGAGGAAATGACCGAGCGCCTGTTCACCAAGCTGCACAAGCTTGAACGCAATATTGCGGTGATGTTCATGGTGGACATGAGCGGCTCCACCAAGGGCTGGATCAACGATGCCGAGCGCGAAGCGCTGGCCCTGCTGTGCGAAGCGCTGGAAACGCTGGGCGACCGTTACGCCATCTATGGTTTCTCCGGCACCACGCGCAAACGCTGCGAACTTTATCGCATCAAGCGTTTCGATGATGTCTACGACGAAGAGGTCAAGGCGCGCATCAGCGGCATCCGTCCCAAGGACTACACGCGCATGGGCGTGACCATTCGTCACCTGACGCAGTTGTTGAACCAGGTCGAGGCGCGCACCAAGCTGCTGATCACGCTGTCCGACGGCAAGCCCGATGACTACGACACCTATCGCGGCGCCTATGGCATCGAGGATACGCGCATGGCGTTGATCGAGGCCAAGCGCAACGGCATCCATCCATTCTGCATCACTATCGACAGCGAAGCGCGCGATTATCTGCCGCACATGTACGGCGCTGTTAATTACGCGGTTATCGATGAGGTGCGCAAGCTGCCGCTGAAGGTGTCGGATATCTACCGGCGGCTGACGAGCTGACGTTCGGTGAAAGAAGGCTTGAGTGGCAATCAACCATACTGTCCCCTTTTACTGAATCAACACAAACATCGCACTCTGCCCGCGCTGGATATTCAGCAGCAACTGTCGTTTGCCTTCCACGGCCTGACGAAACGCTTCCAGCGTCGCGACCGGCTGGCGGTTGGCGGAGACGATGATGTCGCCCTGGCGCAGGCCGACTTGCCAGGCGGGGCTGTTGGGTTCGACGGTGCTGATGACAACGCCTTCTTCGCCGCGCTCCGGTGTCTGCAGCACATCCTGCAAGGGGCTGAACCAGGCGCCGGTCAACCGCGGATGGAGACGCTCGCCCGCCAGTTGGTCGAGTTCCGGTGCCTCGATGACCGCGGTGAGATCTTGTTTCTTTCCGTCGCGCAGTATGGTGATGTCGACGCTGGCGCCGGCTCTCAACAGGCCGAGACGGTTGCGGACATCCGAGGAATTACGCACCGTCCTGCCGTTGATTTCCAGAATCACGTCGCCGACCCGCAGTCCGGCTTTTTCGGCGGGGGAGCCCGGGTCTATTCGCGAGATTACCGTCCCGCGCGCATCACGGATGCCGAATGCCTGGGCGAGTTCCGGTGTCAGGTCCTGTGCCGTAACGCCGAGTTGTCCGCGGCTGACCTCGCCATACTCGACCAGTTGCTGCATGATCTGTTCGGCCATGTTGATCGGTATCGCGAAACCGATGCCGACGTTGCCGCCGCCCGGCGCGAGAATGGCGGTATTGATGCCCACCAGTTCGCCGCGCAGGTTGACCAGCGCGCCGCCTGAGTTCCCGGGGTTGATCGATGCGTCGGTCTGGATGAAGTCTTCGTAGCCCTCGATGCCGAGGCCGGTGCGGCCCAGGGCGCTGACGATTCCCGACGTGACGGTCTGGCCCAGTCCGAAAGGATTGCCGATGGCCACGACGAAGTCGCCTACCTGCAGATCGTCGGAGTCGGCCAGCGGCAGTTCGGTGAGTGTTTCGCCGGCAGGAATCTGTACCACAGCGATATCGGAATCGGGATCGGTGCCGATCAGTTTGGCGCTGAAACGCCGGCCGTCGCGCAGCGTCACGGTGATTTCGTCGGCGCGCTCGATCACGTGGTGGTTGGTGAGCACATAACCCTTGGCGGCGTCCACGATAACGCCCGAGCCGAGGCTTTGTACCCGCCGCTGGCGCGGCTGGGTGGGGATATCGAAGAAATGGCGGAAAAACGGGTCCTGCAGCAGCGGGTTCTGCCGGATCTCGACGTGCCCTACGGTGGCGATGTTGACGACTGCCGGGGTGGCGCGGTGCAGCATAGGCGCCAGTGTCGGCAACGGCTGGCCCTCGACGCTGGCGGGCAACGCCGCCATGGCGGGCAAGGTAAACAGGAGTAACAGGGTCGCGATGAATGAAATTGCCGGTGTTCTCATCGGGTCGGGTATCCTTGTTGGTGCTGGTCAGGGTCCGATGCTGCGACGACCGCCTTGCGGGCGCAACCGGCACCGGACGGTGCATGAGACCGGAAAAACCGCAGAAAATTCGTTTGCTGACGGCGATATTCACTGAACATTAGAAACACAATATATAGTGTTTTTCTGTTTTACCGTGATGCCTTCCATTCGACGCCTGTAAACACCGGGCCATAAATACAATCTATATTTAAGCGATTGTATTACATGTAAAATAATAACACTGAATTTTTCCCCATCGTGCCTTGACAGGGGCTGTTCATCGTCCTACTCTTACGCCCCTCCCACACAATATATTGTGTTTGTTGCTGGAGGCGGCCCAAGATGTCGGGCAACCGTGAGCAGTCTATAACAGCCGCAATGACACGAGCCAAACAAAGGAGTCAGGAGTCGCAATGAGTTCAGTCCAGTTGAAGTCTGTCCCGGCCGGTGTTTCCGATATTCCGCTGCAGGATGCGTCACAGGATATATGGGACAAGAAGTACCGGCTGAAGCGCCGGGACGGCGTCCCGGTGGATCAGTCCATCGACGACACCTGGAAACGTGTTGCGCGGGCGCTGTCCGAGGTCGAGGCGACACCGGAAAAGCAGGCCGAGTGGTATGAGCGGTTTTTATGGGCCTTGCGTCACGGCGCGATACCGGCCGGGCGCATTACCTCGAATGCCGGCGCCCTGGAGCACAAGCCGGCGACCTCGACCATCAACTGCACCGTATCCGGAACCATCCGCGACTCCATGGACAATATTCTCGAGCGCGTTCACGAGGCCGGTCTGACGCTCAAGGCCGGCTGCGGTATCGGTTACGAGTTTTCCACGCTGCGTCCGCGCGGCGCCTATGTTTCCGGCGCGGGGGCCTATACTTCCGGGCCACTGTCGTTCATGGATATCTACGACAAGATGTGCTTCACGGTGTCGTCGGCGGGCGGGCGCCGTGGCGCGCAGATGGCGACTTTCGACGTCGGCCATCCGGATGTCATGGATTTTATCCGCGCCAAGCGCGAGGACGGCCGGCTGCGCCAGTTCAACCTGTCGCTGCTGATCACCCAGGAGTTCATGTCCGCGGTCAGCCGCGACGGTGAATGGAAGCTGGCGTTTCCGCTGAGCCAGCAGGAAATCGATGAGGACGGGCTGGATCTGTACGACACCAGCCAGGTGATCTGGCGGGAGTGGCCGGTGAAGACCGGTTATGTCGCCAACGAGGCCGGGCTGGTGGCCTGCAAGGTCTACAAAACCATACGCGCGCGGCGTCTGTGGGACATGATCATGACGTCCACCTACGATTTCGCCGAACCCGGCTTCATTCTCATCGACAAGGTCAATGAGATGAACAATAACTGGTTCGCGGAAAATATCCGCGCGACCAACCCGTGCGGCGAACAGCCGTTGCCGCCCTACGGCTCCTGTCTGCTGGGTTCGGTCAACCTGACCCGGTTCGTGCGCGACCCGTTCACGGAAAACGCGCGCTTCGACTGGGACGAATTCAGCAAGGTGGTGGCGATCTTTACCCGCATGCTGGACAACGTGGTGGAGATCAACGGGCTGCCCCTGGAGCAGCAGCGCAAGGAGATCATGAGCAAGCGCCGTCATGGCATGGGTTTCCTGGGTCTGGGCTCGACGCTCACCATGTTGCGCATGAAATACGGCGAGGACGATTCCATCGAGTTCACCGAAAAGGTCAGCCGTGAACTGGCGCTGACCGGTTGGCAGGTGGCCCTGGAACTGGCGCGCGAGAAAGGCACCGCGCCCATTCTCGAAGAGGAGTTTGAAGTCACCGCGGAGATGCTGCGCAAGCGCCCGGAAATGAAGCAGGATGGCTACAGGATCGGCGACCTTGTCAAAGGCAAGGTCCTGCACGCCAGGTACAGTCGTTACATGCAGCAGCTCACCGGTATTGCTCCGGAGCTGGTTGACCAGCTGGCCGAAACCGGTGCCCGCTTCACCCATCATTCGTCTATTGCGCCGACCGGCACCATATCGCTGTCGCTGGCCAACAATGCCAGCAACGGTATCGAGCCGAGTTTCGCGCACCACTATTTCCGCAATGTGATCCGCGAAAAACGCAAGACCAAGGAAAAAGTCGATGTGTATTCATTCGAGTCGCTGGCGTATCGCGCGCTGGTGAATCCGGATGCCGTTCCGGGCGCCGAGGATCCGGACAAGCGTCTGCCGGATTACTTCATTGCAGCAGATGATGTCACGCCGACCCAGCATGTCGATATCCAGGCGGCGGCCCAGAAATGGGTGGATTCCTCGATCTCCAAGACGGCGAATGTGCCGACGGACTATCCTTTCGAGGACTTCAAGGACATTTACCAGTATGCCTACAAGCAGGGACTGAAAGGCTGCACGACTTTCCGCTTCAATCCTGCGGCGTTCCAGGGTGTGCTGGTCAAGGAAAAGGACCTGGAAAATACGCTCTATGAGTTCACCCTGCAGGACGGAAGCGTGGTGCAGGCGAAAGGCAATGAAGAAATCGAATACGATGGAGAGATCCATACTGCGGCCAATCTGTACGATGCCTTGAAAGAAGGCTATTACGGCAAGTTCTAGAACGGTTCAGGCGGCATCTGTGAGAGGAACAGGGCATGGCAAAGAAAATTGATCAGAAGATCGTGGATTACGACGTGGTGAAAAAGGATGCGCCGGAGCAGGCTGCGCCAGCGCCTGCCGCGCAGAAAGACGAGGACAAGGTTGTCCATCTGCACGAGAAACTCGAGCGCCCGGAAATGCTGGTGGGTTCTACCTACAAGATAAAGACGCCGTTATCGGAGCACGCCTTGTACGTTACGATCAACGACATCATCCTGAACTCCGGCACCCAGCACGAGCTGCGCAGGCCGTTCGAGATTTTCATCAATTCGAAAAACATGGACCACTTCCAGTGGATCGTGGCGTTGACGCGGATTATTTCAGCGGTGTTTCGCAAGGGGGGTGACGTCACCTTCCTGGTCGAGGAACTGCGTTCCGTGTTCGATCCGCGCGGCGGCTATTTCAAGAGGGGCGGCAAGTACATGCCATCGCTGGTCGCCGAGATTGGTGATGCCATCGAATGCCATTTGCGTATGATCGGCATGCTGAAAGACGACGGCCTGGACGAACACCAGAAAAAGCTGGTGGCGGAAAAACGGGCCCAGTACGAGAGTGTCGTGGCGAGCACGCGAACTGAGGAGACAGGCGACTTTCCGGAGGGCGCGCAGTTGTGTGCCAAATGTCACACCAGGGCTGCGATCCAGATGGACGGATGCCTGACCTGCCTGAACTGCGGCGAGTCCAAGTGCGGTTGAGGCAACTTTGCCGAGGGCGTATGAACTTTATCGAATCCAATTACCAGAGAAGAAAAATGTCTGTATATCAGCCTATCCCCGGATATTGGTACAGCAATATTATCGGGCATCTGCAGCAGGTGAGGGTGGTGCTTTATGCGGGTGCGAGACAGACCCGCGTGGTGATCGAGAACACCAGCGGCCAGCGCCGCTCGGTGAGTCTCGCCGACTGGTATCGACTGGACCTGGCGCTGCATTCACCGGGTACGGATCGCAGGCGCCGGCGGGAACGCAAGGATTCAACCGAAACCTCACCCTGATTGATTCGGTTCGGCGACGTTGTGCCGGTGCATCGCATTCAGGGTCCTGCGGGTCTGCTTGAGGTTGTCGAAGCAAAGCCGGACCGGGACTCTCCAGCCGCGGTCGCCATTATTTGCCATCCGCATCCGCTGCACGGTGGCTCGCTGAACAACAAGGTCGTGCATCAGCTGGCGCGGGTGTTCGGTGAACTCGGCGCTATAAGCATCCGCTTCAATTTCCGCGGCGTCGGAGCCAGCGAGGGACGCTTCGATGAAGGCCGCGGCGAGCTGGACGATCTGCTCGCGGTTGGTGCTTGGGCATCTGAACGCTGGCCGGGTCGCAAGCTGTGGCTGGCCGGATTTTCATTCGGTGGTTTTATTGCGATCCAGGGCGCGCAGCGCCTGGCGCCTCAATGGCTGGTGACGGTGGCGCCTGCTATCAACTATTTCCCTGATTCCATACCCGGACAGCCCGGCCTGCGCTGGCTGTTGATCCAGGGCGAGGAGGATGATGTTGTCCCTGCTGCCGAAGTGCTGCAATGGCGCAGGACGCTGAAGCCCCAGCCGCGGCTGGCGCTACTGCCGGGGGCGGGCCATTTTTTTCACGGCCGCCTCAACGAACTCAGGCAAACCGTTATTGATGGGTACGATGCTGACTACTGATCAGGGTAAGCTTTTTCGCGAACTGGAACACCTCTGACGCAGAACTGAAAGTCTTGGGCAGAATGTGTTCGTTAACAGCACAGGACCAGTAAGCGGGCAACACCCCGTCCTTGAATATCGGATTGGCGCTGACGGGTACACCATTGATCATCTTTTCGATTCTGGCGTTCATCATAATCCTCCGTTCTCATTCTTATACTTAGCTCTCAGCAACCCCTATGCCATCTCGTCTAATTGGTTGATTTCAAAACGGCTAATATCTGCTACGTTAGTAATTCGCGGTGTCGATGTTAATAATCGTAAAACGTATCGACAACACGCCTTGCGCCATCACCCCGAATTATAAGGTAATCGTCTGAAAACAAGAGGATTCCAAACGCCAGCCCGGCGCCATACAGTGAGTTAAGGTTTTCGACAAATCCGCTGACGGGATGCGGTGTTTCAGGGGACGCATTGCGACAGAACAGGCATAATACCCGCCTGCCAGGTGGAGCGGCACATACAACACTATGTACGAAAAGCACTTTGGACTGACAGAGCGGCCGTTTTCAATCGCGCCCGACCCGCGTTTTTTGTACATGAGCCACCAGCACCGGGAGGCGCTTGCGCATCTGCTGTACGGGGTAGGCGAAGGTGGTGGATTCGTCCAGTTGACCGGCGAGGTGGGAACCGGCAAGACGACCATTTGCCGTTGTCTTCTCGAGCAGCTCCCGCAGACGGTCGATGTCGCCCTGATTCTGAACCCGCGCGTGACAGCCCTCGAGTTGCTGGCCAGCCTGTGCACCGAACTGCGCATTCCATACGACCCGCAAAACCGCAGCATTCAGTCTCTCATCGATGTCCTGAATGCCCACCTGCTCGAAACGCACGCCAGGGGGCGTCGCACGGTGCTGATCATCGACGAAGCGCAGAACCTGGACGCCGAGGCGCTCGAACAGATCCGGCTGCTGACCAATCTGGAGACCACGCGCGAAAAGCTCCTGCAGATAATCCTCATCGGCCAGCCGGAACTGCGCCAGTTGCTGGCACGGGATGACCTGCGACAGCTGGCGCAGCGCATTACCGCGCGCTACCACCTCGAACCGATCCAGACTACCGAAACAGCAGCCTATATTCGCCATCGTCTGCAGATTTGCGGCGCCAGTGAAACGATTTTCACGGACAAGGCGGTTGCCCTGGTTCGCAAGCTGTCAGATGGCGTGCCGCGGCTGATCAATGTCATTTGCGATCGCGCCATGCTCGGCGCTTTCGTCGAGGGCAAGCGCCAGGTCGATGCATCAATCGTGGAAAAAGCGGCGCGCGAGGTTCTCCCCGACGAAGGCCTGAATGCTCCGCGCCGCGGCATCTGGCAGTGGGTGGCAGGTGGAGCCGCTGTTGCAGCCATGGTGGCGCTGATTCTGCTGTTCGCGCCGATCGATACGCGGCAGGCGGCGCTGCCCCTGATAGCCGCGGTAAAGGGTGTGTCTGTTGCCGGATCTTCTGCGCATCAACCAGAGTCGGCGGCAGCGCAGGCGCACAAGACTGTCGCGCCGCCGGCTGAGCCTGATGTCATCGCGAAGGCGGCGGCAGAAGCAGGTCCGGTCGCCGATACCGGCGTCGTGCGATCGCCATTGAGCGCCGCGCTTGCCCAGGCGGGTCCGGGCGCTGCGGCGCGCGCCTGGGCGGGGTTGTATCGTTTGTGGGGAATGCAATCTTCAGCCGTCAATGATGAACAGGCCTGCGCGCAGGCGCCGGCCGTCGGCCTGCGCTGTCTGCAGGGTGCCGGCAGCTGGGCCGCGCTGAAACACTATGACCGCCCCGCGGAATTGCTGCTGGTGGGTCCTGAAGGGCGCCGGGTCGCAGTGCTGCTGCAGGAGGTGAAGGGAACCGATGTCACGTTGCAGGTTGACGGACGTGTTCTGGAGGTGCCGGTCGAGGTCATGAAAGAACACTGGTTCGGGGAATACCGGCTGCTATGGAAAGTTCCGCCGAACGGCAACCCCGTGCTGCGCCCCGGTGATCGCAACAAGGATGTACAGTGGCTGCGGGAGCAGCTGCAGCAGGTGACAGGGTTGCGGTCGATTGCGCCGGATCCGATGGTTTTCGATCCGGGTCTTCAGGAGCTCCTGCAGTCGTTCCAGCGTGAGCGCGACCTGAATGCCGACGGCGTCGCCGGTCCGCGGACCCTGATCCATCTGAACACCGCTTCCCGTCAACCGTCGGTTCCGCGTCTCGGAGCCGCGACGCTGAATGAGTAGAAGGGCTGGCTCGCGTTTATGTCATACATTCTAGAGGCACTCAGAAAAGCCGAGCAACAGCGCGAACTGGGACGTGTGCCCGGAATCGCCAGTGACCACGATGCAAAATCGACGGGTCGGCAAAGGTGGTGGTTGTGGGTTTTGATAGTGGCGGTGAATATCGCTGTTCTGGCCACGGTACTGCTCTGGGCCGAACGCAAAAGTGAGCGTCCCCTGCAGGCCGTCGCAGAGGTGCCGGCTGATGCGCCTTCGCCGGCGGTCGCCAGGCCTTCGTTGCCACAGCCGAGCGCGCAGATCCAGGCGCCGCAGCCGGTGCCGGGTCCGGAGCGGATGACAGGTAACGAGCCAGTGCCTGCAAACGTTCCCGATGAGATTGTGCAGCAGTCGATGGAAGAGCCGCTGCAGCGCAAGCCCCTGTCGCCGGCTGCGCCGTCGCAGCCGCTTGCGCTACCGGTGTGGCCACAGATTCCCGGGCATGTTTTCGCGCAATTGAACAGCAGTTTGCACCTCGATGTGCACGTTTACAGCGATCAGCCGCAAGATCGCTTTGTACTGCTGAACTTGCGCAAGTATCACGAAGGCGATGAGCTGCAGGAGGGTCCGCGGCTGGACGAAATAACACCGGAGGGCGTGATCCTGTCATTCAGGGGCGAGCGCTTCCGGGTGCAACGGCAATAATCAGGATCGGGATGAATCCATTGATGTCTGGAAATTTGACGGTCCTGGGGTTCTTGCTGTGCACGCTGTTGATGGGCAATGCGGCATCGGCAGCAGATCGCGATACCCGCTCGACAACCGATCGACTGATCGTTCGCCTGGAGCAAAGCAGCCTGCGGCGCATCCAGGCGGTGCGCGCCAACGAGGCTGTTCCCGAGGTCCGGCTGGCGAACGGACAGGCGCTCACCTTTGTGCGCCGCTTCAACGGAGACGGCATCATTGTACGCCTGCCCCGCCAAGTCAGTCTCGAAGAAGCGCGGAGCATGGCGCGTCAACTGGAGAGCAGTGAAGGTATCGTATCCGCGCAGCCAGACCGGCGCATGCACCCGGCGCTGGTCCCGATCGATCCTCTGTATCCCCAGCAATGGCATCTTTTCGAGGATGCGGCAGGTATCCGCATGCCCGCCGCATGGGACCGGCAGACGGGATCGGGCACGGTGATAATTGCGGCGCTGGATACGGGCATATTGCCGCACCGCGATCTTGACGCGGCGCGCATCCTGCCCGGCTACGATTTCATCAGTGACGCCACTATTGCCAACGACGGCGATGCCCGTGATCCCGATCCGACGGACCCGGGCGACGCGGTTACGGCAAACGAGTGTGATATCGGCGAACCGGCGGAACCGAGTTCCTGGCACGGCCTTGCGGTTAGCGGTGTGATGGTCGGACAGTCGGATAATCTGGACGATATCGCCGGCATCGACTTCGCCGCCCGCCTGTTGCCGGTGCGGGTGCTGGGTAAATGCGGAGGCTTCGTTTCCGACATCATCGACGCCATGCGCTGGGCGGCGGGCCTGCCGGTCGCCGGTGTCCCGAACAATGTAACACCCGCGCGGGTTATCAATCTCAGCCTCAGTGGCGCCGGAGCCTGCTCGCCGGACGAGCAGCGGGCTATCAACGACGCGGTTGCCGCAGGTGCGGTGGTCGTGGTCGCGGCGGGCAATGACAGCGCCGACACCGCCGGTCAGAGTCCGGCCAATTGCGCGAATGTGATCGCTGTTGGCGCAGTGGCTCGCGACGGCAAGCGCGCCTCGTACGTTAATACGGGAGGAGAGGTGGATTTGAGTGCCCCGGGTGGTGATGGTGCTGACGGGATACTGACGCTTTACAATACGGGCAATGTCGGCCCCATGTTTGACGCAACCGCATCCATCCAGGGAACGAGTTTCGCAGCGGCGCAGGTTTCAGCCGTCGCTGCGCTGATGTTTGCCGTGAATAGTTCGCTGGCGCCAGCGACTGTGGCCGACTACCTGCGGCGTTCGAGTCGCATGTTTCCCGACGAGAGTTGCACAACCTGCACCTGTGGTCAGGGTATTCTGGATGCCGATGCGGCGCTCGCTGCCGCGGCGGATCCGGCAACGCTGCCTGACAGCAACTATGTTTCGCCTTCCTGCGTTGTTGACGGCGCCAGTGGAGGCGGTGGCGGCGGCGGGGGCGGTTGTGCTACGGCGCTTCGGCCATCCGGATTCGATCCGCTGCTGCCGGTGATGCTGCTTGTCGCGGCAGTGAGGCGCAGGAAGCGGAGCGCCTGAATGTCGGTGCTGCGCGTAATTCAGGATTTTTTCCGCAGTCATATCGAGGCGGGGGAGGATGGCGTTCGCGATCAGCACCGCCTGCAGCTGGCCACCGCTGCCTTACTGTACGAAATGCTGCGCGCCGATCACGACGAGCACCCTGAAGAACTCGTTGCGCTGGAGCGGGCGCTGAAAAAGACCTTTTCGCTGGACAGGGATGAGACGCGTCAGCTGGCAAAGCTGGCGAAGCGCGAAGTGGCAGAGTCGGTTTCTCTTTATCAGTTCACGGGGCTGATTAATCGACATTTTTCGCCACAGGAGAAAGTCCGGGTGGTGGAAATGCTGTGGCAGGTTGCGTTTGCCGATGACCGGCTGGATCGCTACGAAGAAGCGCTGGTGCGCAAAATCGCCGACCTGATTCACGTGCCGCACCGCGATTTCATCCGCGCCAGGCATCGCGTCGAAAAACAGGGCGATAAAAAAGGCAGCCGTTGAGGCTGCCTTTCAAGGAGCAAAACCCGTTATTCCTTATCTGCCGTCCAGGCCAGGTATCTCGACGATTCCATTCGCCGGTTGCAGGCAAGCGCCTGTCAGACCATGTCTTTCAGGCCTTTCAACGGAAGCACTTTCACCACGTTGCGGGCCGGTTTGGCCTTGAAGGTCATTGCCTCGCCGGTGAAGGGGTTGACGCCCTTGCGTGCCTTGGTGGCAGGTTTGCGTACCACTTTTATCTTCATCAGTCCGGGGACGGTGTATACGCCCGGTCCGGTGCGTCTGATGTCGGATTTGATCAACGATGTGAGCGAATCAAACACGGCGCTGACGTCTTTTTTCGTCAGACCGGTTTTGTTTGCGATGTAGGTGAAGGTTTCAGCTTTGGTAGTCGGTTTCTTTGCCGCCGTGGCAGCAGCCTTTTTCTTGGCGGTCTTTTTTGCGGCAGTTTTCTTCTTCACGGCCATTAAAATTGCTCCTTTCAGTTGTTGTCGTGAACCCGTAACGGCGCAAAGATAGCACAAAGAAAAAAAAGTGGAACCTTTTTATGCGATTTTATGCCTATTTTTTAAGTGCGAAACGATTCCGGTGTTGCTGTGAATCCGATAATTGCGCTGAAAACTCGCTCGCAATGTACGATGGCGACGGGGCTGATGCGCATTTTACACCGTTATTCACAGTGTTTTCGTGTTCCCGGCTCGGTGCGATTCAGGGCGGAAAGCAATGCGTCGTCTCGCGGTAACAGAGACCGGCTTCGCTGATATCTGCGGTGACATGTTGCGCCTCTTGTTCGCACCGTCGTCGCCAGCTCAGCGGCAACGGGTGCGCAGCTCGCTCTCACTCTCCACGCGATCCATCCTGTGTGCGACTCAGTCCGGCTCTCGCGACGAACTGCATTCGAGAGTTTTTTGCACGTGTGTGCGGCAGCTGTTTTTGTGAGCAGGTTCAAATTTCGACGCCCCCCGCTGAACTAAGAAATCCATGCCTTCGGCCGATACCACAGGGGCGCGGGGGAGGGTCCATATCGGAACCGTATGCGGGCACTTCACAATTGATTTTCACGGACTGGCTGGACGGAATGGCGAACCATGGGAGTGGCTAAAAAAATCATTGATAAGAAAGTGTTACGCGATCTTGTTCCGATCAATGCCCTGTCAGCAATCCACCTCGAAGAAATCTCCAGAAAAGCCGTAATCGCGGATGTCCGCGCGGGTCGGTATGTGTTCAAACAAGGCGACCGCGACTATCAGTCTGTCTATCTCCTCGAAGGCAAAGTCGAGCTGATCGCGAACAAGGGCGAAGTCGTTGGTCAGGTGAAAGCCGGTTCCGAAGCCGCACGCCATCCGCTCGCCCACAAACAGCCGCGCCAGCTGTCTGTCAGGGCAGTGGGCAACGTCACTATTGCCTGTGTCGACTCCAGTCTGCTCGACGTGCTGCTTACCTGGGACGAGTCCGCCGGCTATGACGTTGTTGAGATAGATGCGCAGGACGACGACGACTGGATGACGCGAATGCTTCAGTCACAGGCATTCCTGCAGCTTCCGCCGTCCAATATCCACCAGCTGCTCATGCGTCTCGAAGCTGTCAGCGCCCGCGCCGGCGAAGTAATCGTGCGCCAGGGGGATGAGGGCGACTACTTCTATATCGTCAAGACGGGACGCCTGGCGGTAACCCGAAAGGCCTCACCGCGTGGCAAGGAAGTCGCCCTGGCAGAGCTGGGCGAAGGTGCCTGTTTTGGAGAAGAGGCCCTCGTGTCGGATACCCGGCGCAACGCTTCCGTGACCATGATCACCGACGGCGACCTGATGCGCCTTTCGAAACAGGATTTCCAGGAATTGCTGTGCACGCCCCTTGTGCATGAAATCGCCATTGCTGAGGCCCGGGAACTGGTCTCGAGCGGCGCGCAATGGCTGGATGTGCGCTTGCCCGGTGAGTTCGAGAATCACGCCATCAGGGGCAGCCGCAACTTGCCATTGTCAGCGTTGCGTGAGGAGTCGGCAGAGCTGGATAGCGATGCTACCTATATCCTCTGTTGCGACACGGGCAGGCGCAGTGCCGCCGGCGCTTTCGTGCTCGGTCAGCGCGGCCTCAAGGTCTACACCCTCAAGAAAGGCTTGATGGATGTGCCGGAGGAGATGTTGACAGCCATCCCTGGCGCCGAATCGAAAAATGCGGGACAGCATGATCGCGGGGCTGAGATTATCCCGTTTGAAGCGGAAGACCGGGAATGCGCCACCGCACCTGACCGGGCCGGACAGGCGGATATGGAGCCGTCGCCACCCGGCCCGGGGGCCGCTAAGGGCGCAGATACCGGGCGGGTGGATCGTCAATCGCTCGAGCAGCAACTGCGCGAGGCGCAAGCCAGGCTTGCGCAAGCGGATGCGCAGCTTGGCGAGGAACGTGCCATTTCCGAACGCGTAATGCTTCAGGTCGAATCTCTGGAGCGGGAGCTGCAGCAGCTTGCGAGCGAACGGCAGTCACTCGAAGATCGCCTACGTAGTGCGGAATCGGGCAAGTCAAGAAGCGGCGAACTGGAAACGGCAGTCGCACGGCTGGAAAAACAGCAACAGGAGCACGAAAAGCGCTCCCATCAGCTCGAACAGGACCTTGCTCGTGTGCGTGACGATTACCGCCAGCTCGGCCAGCGTGCCAGCGCGCTGGGCGGCGAGAGAGACGCGGCTGTGCGCGACCTGGAGAAGGCGCGGACCGAAATCCAGTCGCTGAAGCAGCAGTTGACCAGCCGGCAGGGCGAGACAAGCGACCAGATTGAGACGCTGGAAAACCTGCTGGAACAGCGGGGAAAGGAACTCGACGAAGAAAAGAGTCAGCGTCGTTACCTCGAGCAGCAGCTGGACGAGCGGGCGGGGGCGCACCAGGCGCTGGAGAATGAGCTGGAAAAATTGCGCCAGCAAGCACAGGACCAGGCATCAGGGCACCAGGCTCTGGTGTCAGAGCTGGACGCGACCCGGGTCCGGGCTGAGGAACTGCAAACCCTGCTGACCGGTGCCGGGGAGCGGGAACAGGACTTCCTGGTCCAGATCGGGAATCTCGAGAAGGCCGCGGATGCGGCAATGGCGCAGCTTCGCGACGAAACCACCGCCGAACAGCAGGGTCTGGAAAAGCGCCTCTCCGAAATGGAAGCCGAGCTGGACGCGAAGGCACGGATGCTCGAGGACGCGGGGGTTTCATATCAGGAGCTGGAACAGAAATCCGCCGCAATGCAGCAGGAACTCGAGGCCGCTCGCGAGGATGCGCAAACGTCACTGCTGGAGGCGCGGAGGGCGGCAGACGAAGCGGCAGATCAGGTCCGTGCCGAGGCCGCGAAGGAACAGGAGCGCCTGAACCAGCAGATTGTCGGGTTGCAGAGCCGGCTGGATGAGCAGGCGCAGCTGCTTAACGAAGAGAAAAACCGCCACAGCGATGTTCAGCAGAAGCTATCCCAGCTGGAACAGGAGCGCGAAGCACTGGCCGGGAGTGAGCGAGCGACGCAGGAGACTCTGCGCCAAATGGAGCAGCAACTCGAGGAGTCCCGACGTGCGCTGGAGCAGGCCGGACAGCGAGCCAGCGAATATGAACAACAGTTGACCGAGTCTCGCCAGCACGGCGCGGCGTCGGAAAAGCAGATCGCAGAACTCGAAAAACGCCTGAAGGACCTCCACAAGAGCCACGAGTCTGACCTGGCCAGCGTTCGCGGAGCACTGGCGCGCGCGCAGGACGAACGCGAAAATGTCATGCGCGACCAGAAGCGCCTGATGGACGCGTTGCGCAAGGCGGAGCATGCGCTGGCGCAGGCCCGCCAGGACCACGAGTCGGAAGTGTATCGCTTGCGCAAGGAGCTGAAGCAGGGAGCCGGGGAGGAAAACTCCGGACTCGCGGCCGAACTGGAAGCTCTGCAGGAAAAGATCAAGGAACAGGCGCAGCAGCGTGAGGAGCTGGAAGTGAGCCTTGGCTCACGCAGCGAGCAGCTGGAAAATGCCCAGCTGGAGGTTCAACGTCTGCATCAGCAGCTGGTTCAGGCGCAGGATAGTGCGCGCCAGGCCGAGCAGCAGCTGGTTGAAGCGAATCAGGCCGCTGACCAGGAAATGACGGTCCGCCTGCAGGCCGAACAGGAAGCCCGGCGAAAGCTTGGCGATGAGCTGGAAAAGGTCACCCTGGAAAGAAACGAGCACCAGGAGCGGTTAACGGTGCTCGTCCTGGAAGCGGAAGAACTTCGCAGCGCGCTCACTGCGCAGGAAGTGGCACAGGCGGAAGCTGCTGATGGGCAGCGACAGCTGGAAAATCTGCGTGCGCAGCTGCGGCGGATCGAGCAGGAACGCGACGGGCTGCGCGAGTCGGAGCTGCGTCTGCAGCAGGAGACCGACCAGCTGCGTGCCGAGGCCGAAGTGACGCGTGGCCTGGTGAATATGGCGCCGGCGGGTGACGGCGATCTGGCCGTGCGCGAAGAACTTGTCACGGTAAAAAAGAATGTTGAAATCGCCGTCCGACTGCGCAGTCAGGCGGAAGCCAGGGTTGTGGAGCTGGAGCGGGATGTGGTTCGCCTGGAAGCGGAACTGGAGCAAGCCCGGGGGCGGTGTCGCGATGACGGCACGCCTGCGCGAATCCCCTCACTGGACGAAAATGATCCCCAGGCGGCTGTGGTTCTGAACCGGGAGACGCATGACCTTGACGATGAAGAGGATGATGTTCTCCCCGGGACCGCTGTGCTGCTCGAGGAGGGCAACCCCGGTGACAGCGGCGCGCGTGCAGAGATCCTTCCTGGTGCTTCGCAAAGCCGTGCCCGCAGCGGCTGGAAATCCATGCTTGCGGGTCTGCTGGTCGGCGGTTTGACTGTCGGTTCGGGCGTCTGGTGGATACATGAGCAGCGCGATTCGGTGACCGCCACGTCTGCAGTTTCTGCAGACCAGCCGGTGGCGGAAACGGACGCAGTCGCGCTGCCGGGCATGGCAGCCCCGGATTTATCCGCGACGACGCGCGATGACGCGTCTGCCGTAAAGAGCCAGCCCAGGATCGCGGCACCGGTGGGGTGGGGTCTGCCTGCACCCGAGCCCGCTGCACAATCGTCGAGCGCAAACGTCGCCGCTGAGCGAGACACCAGGGCCCCAATGAAGGAAACGGTCGCTGAAGATAAGGACGTGTCGACCGGCGCCCGCGCCGAGATTCCACACGTAGCGCAGCCTGGGAGCTATTTCAAAGACCGCTTGAGCAGCGGTGACGCGGGACCTGCCATGGTGGAGTTGAATGCCGACCGGTTCATGATGGGTAGCGGGCCGGCCTCGCCGAATTTCGACGAACGCCCTCAGCGCGAGGTACAGCTCAAGCGTTTCGCCATCAGCAGATACGAAACCACATTCGACGAATACGATCGCTTTGCACTGGATACCGGGCGCGTGCGCCCGAACGATATGGGATGGGGGCGCGGCAAGCGTCCGGTGGTGAATGTCAGTTGGCAGGATGCGACCGCTTATGCGCAATGGTTGTCCCGGCAAACCGGTCAGCGATACCGCCTCCCGACTGAAGCCGAATGGGAGTTCGCGGCCCGGGCGGGCAGTAGCAAACGCTTCTGGTGGGGTAACGATGTCGATAGCAGCCGCGCGAACTGTTTTGACTGCGGTGGTCGCGAAGCGAACCGGTCGACCGTCGCGGTGGGCAGTTTTGAAGCCAGCGCCTACGGGGTGTACGACATGGCGGGCAATGCCCGGGAATGGGTAATGGACTGCTATGCCCCCAATTATGCGGAGGCGCGCGAGGATGGGGGCGCCGTCGAGTTCGCGGGCTGTTCGGACCGGGTGGTGCGCGGCGGCGGATTCAGCAGCCCTTCCGACAAACTGCGCAGCAGCGCCCGTGATGCCAGTGCGGCGCATTCGCGGCTCAACGATCTTGGATTCCGCGTGGTGCGGGATTACTGAGAACACACCGGCCGGACCTGGCCGTTGAATTCCGCTACGGTCTTGCTTACGCTGCGGTCCCATGAGCAGGATTCTCGCCGTAGGCGTCGCTACACTTGATATCGTCAATGAAGTCGAACGATTTCCCCGGGAAGATGACGAAGTCCGCGCGTTGTCGCAGTCCTTGCGGCGCGGTGGCAATGCAACCAATACGCTGGTGGTGCTGAGCCAGTTCGGACACAAATGCGAATGGGCGGGTGTATTGGCGGATGAACCCGTTGCCGCGGTGATCCTGGATGACCTGCGAAAGCATGGGGTCGGTGCCAGCTATTGTTTCCGGGCACAGACAGGTCGGGTTCCGATGTCGTGTATAACCCTGAGCCGGGCGACGGCGTCACGCACGATTGTTCACTACCGGGATTTGCCGGAATTCGGTTTTGAGTCTTTCGTCAAAATACCGCTGCAGGAATTCGACTGGGTGCATTTCGAAGCGCGGAATATATCGCAAACGCATGCCATGATGCGTTTTGTTCGCGAACACCATCCCGACTGCCCGATATCCCTGGAGGTTGAAAAGCCCCGCCCGCATTTTCAGGAACTGCTGCCCCTGGCGGACCTTGTCCTGACCACAGGCGCCGTTGCTGAACATGAGGGATTCCCGGCTGAAACGTTGCTGCACGAGATGCATGAATTGACTCCCGGTGCGGATATCGTATGCACGCTCGGTGCGCAGGGTGCTGTCGGCATCGATAGCGACGGCCAGCTGGTGCGGAGTCCCGCGTTTCCTCCGCCGCAGCTTGTGGATACTCTGGGCGCGGGAGACACGTTCAACGCGGCGATGATCGATAGCCGGTTGAGAAATGCCGGTTTTGGAGAATCCGTGCGTTTCGCGTGTCGCATTGCCGGAAACAAATGTGGCCGGAGAGGATTGAACGGAATTCTGGCAACGACAGGCGCCTGCCTGCAGTCATTGTGTGACGTGAGTTCGCTGCCGGAAGGTGCGTCCCGTGGTTTCAACATCAGTACACCGAC
>JAGFJP010000005.1 GCA_024102665.1 Thiogranum sp.
GGGTTGAGGACAATGTGTGGTGGGTAGTTTGACTGGGGCGGTCTCCTCCCAAAGCGTAACGGAGGAGCACGAAGGTACCCTAATGACGGTCGGAAATCGTCAGATTAGTGCATAGGCATAAGGGTGCTTGACTGCGAGAGTGACAACTCGAGCAGGTGCGAAAGCAGGTCTAAGTGATCCGGTGGTTCTGAATGGAAGGGCCATCGCTCAACGGATAAAAGGTACTCCGGGGATAACAGGCTGATACCGCCCAAGAGTTCACATCGACGGCGGTGTTTGGCACCTCGATGTCGGCTCATCACATCCTGGGGCTGAAGCCGGTCCCAAGGGTATGGCTGTTCGCCATTTAAAGTGGTACGCGAGCTGGGTTTAGAACGTCGTGAGAC
This sequence comes from Thiogranum sp., assembly GCA_024102665.1. Classification (GTDB taxonomy): domain Bacteria; phylum Pseudomonadota; class Gammaproteobacteria; order DSM-19610; family DSM-19610; genus Thiogranum. The sequence goes on from JAGFJP010000005.1 coordinate 387, forward strand.
AGTTCGGTCCCTATCTGCCGTGGGCGCTTGAGACTTGAAGGGAGCTGCTCCTAGTACGAGAGGACCGGAGTGGACGTACCTCTGGTGTTCCGGTTGTCACGCCAGTGGCACTGCCGGGTAGCTATGTACGGACGGGATAACCGCTGAAAGCATCTAAGCGGGAAGCCCCCCCTAAGATGAGGTCTCACTGGACACTTGATGTCCCTGAAGGGCCGTGGAAGACTACCACGTTGATAGGCTGGGTGTGGAAGTGCAGCAATGTATGAAGCTAACCAGTACTAATTGCCCGTGAGGCTTGACCATATAACACCCAAACGATCTGGGTGCTGGTGCAAGTTGCAACAACCCAACGCCTTAACAACTTTCCAATTCCGGAGAAATCGGGGTCAGAGCACAATTTTCTGTTGTGACTGTCGATGTCCCAATGGTGTGCAGAGAAAATTGTGCTCTGACCCCGATTTTTCCAACCAGTTTGCCTGGCGGCAATAGCGAGTGTGAACCACCCGATCCCATTCCGAACTCGGAAGTGAAACCGCTCAGCGCCGATGATAGTGTGGGAGATCCCATGTGAAAGTAGGACACTGCCAGGCTTTTAATACCGTACCCGGTCCCTGTGGCCGGGTATTTTTTTGCCGGAAATCCGGGTATGTCACGCCGGAAATGCCCGGTGGGAGCCAAAACCTGCATCTTTGAAATTTCCCGCCCCATGCGCTATATATGCCCCTATAAAAAGAATATTTAATAACCATTCGGGAGGGCGCAAATATGACCGAATTCAAGTCACTTCCACTCCACCCGTTACCCGCATCCGCGCGCTGTTTCGAGCCGAGCCAGGAACTGCCGGCGAAAGTCAAAAGCAGTAGCCCGGCCATCCTGGTAATGACTGATCTGCGTCAGCAGGTCGCGGTTACGATCGAACCCAACGTGTCTATCGCCTGGGCGCTGGGTCGCATGAAATCGGTGGGTGTACGATTGTTGTTCGTCACTAACAGTGACAAGGAACTCCTGGGGTTGATCACATCAACTGACATACAGGGTGAGAAGCCGCTCCAGTTGCACAAGGCCCTGAACCTGCGGCACGAGGAAATCATGGTGCGGGACATCATGACGACGCGTGACCAGCTCGAGGTGCTGTTAATGGAAGATGTCCTGCGCGCCCGTGTCGGTGACATCGTGGCTACCCTGCGAGGCGTCGGTCGCCACCATGCGCTGGTGCTGGATATCGAACCGCGCTCCGGACGATCTGCCGTTCGCGGTATTTTTTCCGCTTCCCAGATCAGCAAACAACTGGATGAGCTGATTGAACCAACCGAGGTCGCGAGCACTTTCGCGCAAGTCGAAGTTGCGCTGAACAGCTAGGCCGAAGAGCGTTAAACATCGGGCGTGTCATCGCCGAAGGCGTATGGGAGATCCCGGCCGACGGCGTATACGGAAGCTGTCAGCTGCCCCGATGTTTTGCCGCTTCGTCTGCCTGTGCCCGGTACGTAAACGTGAATACCTCACACGTTGACGCAGTCCCCCACGGCATTACGGACGCGGAAATATCCCCGCATTGCAGCGTTATCGCTCTGTTCCGCTGTGTTAAACTGCGCCGATGTCGACACGTTCCCGCCTTATTGAGCTGCTCGCCGATGGCCGTTTCCGCTCCGGGGAGTGGTTGGGCGAGCAATTGGGAACCAGCCGTGCTGCAGTGTGGAAACAGGTTCGCGGACTGATCGCGCTTGGCCTGGATGTGCAAGCCGTCCGCGGCAAGGGCTACCGCCTCAGCAGCGAATTTGAGCCGTTGAACGCGGACACGATCCGGTCATCATTGACTGACGCACTGGCACCGCGCCTCGCAAGCATCGAGGTTTTCCAGGAACTCGATTCGACAAGCGAGCATCTCAAGCGAACCCGGGGACAGGTTGTGTCCGAACAGGGGATCGCCTGTCTGGCTGAATGGCAGAGTGCCGGGCGTGGCCGGCGCGGACGTCGCTGGATTTCGCCTTACGGCAGCAATCTTTACATGTCGCTCGCCTGGCAACTTGGCGGCACTGCCCTGGGTTCGGGCGGATTCAGCCTGGTGGTGGCGATCGCGGTCCTGAGGGCTTTGCAGCAGTGCGGCGTCGACGGACTTGGAGTGAAGTGGCCGAACGATATTCTTTTCCAGGGACGCAAGCTCGCCGGGATCCTGCTCGATATCTCCGGTGAAAGCAGCGGTCCTTTCACGGTCATCATCGGCGTCGGCGTGAACTGCAATTTGCCGGCGCGTGCAGCACAGGAAATCGATCAGCCCTGGGCGGATCTCTCGCAAACAGGCGTCGATATGGATCGCAACCGCCTCGCCGCCATGATCCTCGAGTCTCTGCTTCAAGCGATCGATGCTTATAGCGCGGAAGGGCTTGATGCCTTCATGCAGGAATGGGCCAGGTTCGATCTGGTCTCGGGGCGTCTCGTGGAATTGCAGCACGGACCCGGGGGCACGACGAGCGGTGTCGCCCGCGGCGTTGATTCGCAGGGAGCATTGCTCATTGAGAAAGATGGCATCACCCGGAGCTTCCACGCCGGCGAAGTGAGTGTCCGGTTAGCTTGATGGGACTCTTGCTTGATATCGGAAATGCGCGCATAAAATGGGCGCTCTGTGACGCTGAGGGATTGCGGGTCGGTGAGCCGCTGGTGCGCAGGAACACCACCTTCAAGGACATCGCGAATGCGGCGTGGGAACAACTCGAGGCACCGGCGCGGGTCATCGTCTCCAACGTCGCCGGTGGCGCTTATGAAAAATCGGTGCGTGCCTGGATAAAACGTCGCTGGAAAATTACCCCCGAGTTTCTGCGCCCGCAAGGTTTTGCGTGCGGTGTCAGGAACGCCTACAAGAAACCCGAGAGACTGGGGGCGGACCGTTGGGCGAATCTGATCGCGGCACATGCCGACTATCCAGGGCCTGCAATCATCATCGATTGCGGCACCGCCATCACCATCGACGCTCTGGCCGCTGACGGGGTTCATCTGGGAGGCCTTATCGTACCCGGTCTCGATCTAATGGCGTCCGCGCTTGTCGGCAACGCCGCAGGCGTCAGGCTGGACGACCCTGAATCGCGCGATATCTCCCTGCTCGGAACCAGCACCGAGTCAGCAGTGTCCGGAGGCGCTCTATACGCCGCCGTTGCACTGGCCGATCGCATTTATCAGGATCTTCAGACCGAGTTGGGCGCATCCACCCGGTTGCTGATCACGGGCGGCGATGCCGGACGCATCCTGCCATTGCTGAGTCGTCGGCCTGAATACGATGCCAACCTGGTGTTAAGGGGACTTGCGGTTTTCGCGCAGGAGACGGAGTCTTGCGTTACATAGCCTGGATTCTTATTGTCGCCAATCTGGCGTTCTTCGCATGGAACGTGCTGCTGTCGCCGGCGCCCGAACCTGTTGCGGCACGACTGGCGCCGGTGCTCCCGGGAATTGACCCGCTGGTGTTGCTGTCTGAGCGCGGCGCAGAACCGGCTGCGAATGTGGCGGCGGTATCGATGCCTCAACCGGTCAAACCACCGCCTGCCGACAACGGCAGCGAGCCGCCGCAGGGTGAAGTCGACACATCAACCGAGTCGGACACGGAAGCCGCCACTGCGAACAGGCCCGTGCAGCGCGTCTGCCGGACCGTTGGCCCATTCCTGGATAAACAGGATGCGGTGCAGGTTTTCGCCACGCTGGCGAAGCAGGGTTACGTTGTGAACGTGCGTGACGGTGATGTGCGTGAACCCGCAGGCTACTGGGTATACCTGCCGGCTATGCCCGCGCAGGATGCCCGAAGGATTGTCGCTGACCTTGATAAACAGGGCATGAAAGATTATTTCATCGGCAAACAGAATCATATTTCGCTGGGCATTTTCTCCGACAAAGCCAAGGCGCAATTGCGCCAGCAAACCGTGAAACGCCTTGGCTACGACGCAGCGCTGGATCAGCGTTTCCGGATGCGGGACGTGTACTGGCTGGACGTCGAAGAACAGGATCAGCCGCTGCTCGAGTCACAAACCTGGGTCAAGCTTCAGGAAGAGCACAGGGATATTCGCGCCCAGCGGGTAAGCTGCGAATAGTTTGCGGTCAAACTGCGGCTTTAATACAATGGCCGCCGCTGTGGAACTCGGTTTCATCGCCGGAGTAGCTCAGTTGGTAGAGCGCCTCACTTGTAATGAGGATGTCGCGGGTTCGACTCCTGTCTCCGGCTCCATTTCACCCGTGTATTAACGTTTTCTGATCTATACCCGCCTTCCCGCCCCGATTTGATCCTGGTCAAGGCTGCACCGGGCATTCCTGTCTAGTATGCATTCCCGTTGCCATTGGGGCTCCATTTTTATGGGATTTCCTTATACCGATAACGCAGATCCGGCGCTGCCCGGGATCGTGGAAACGGCTTACGGTTTGTATCCGGGGCTGGATGCCTTTTCCGGTGAGTACGATGCACAGGATTACTGCGACTGGGTAGAGCAGAGCAACGGCGATCCCTTGCCCGCGCCGCTTGCCGTCTATATCAGGGACTCCGGTCGCGACACTGCGGAACCGGTCGGCAGCGATGGCGTTATCCCCGCTGCAGTTCCGCGCGCGATTGAACAGGAAGTGCGCCTGCAAGGTGCTTTGTTCGATGCGGATCGTCCGGTTCAGCAGTTGATCTGCACCGGCAACATCGCCGCTGCCTGGACGGACGACCAGCTGTACGCGCTGGTTTCGGCCATACAGGCTTCATTCACACTCGGACAGGCGCAGACAGGCTGGTGCGCGTGCCTCGGTGCCACGGGGATCAGCGAAGCGCGCCTGCGTTTGCTGCAGGTGCTGGGGTTCCTCAAGATCCGTTTCGCGCTTTATCAGGACGATGTCCGGGATGCTGCCACTTCGCACAGGGCCCTGGAAAATATCGAAGCCCTGGCAGGCCTGGCGCGCCGGCTCGGAATGCGGCAGATAATGGTCGACCTGTTCTACAGCGCAACCGCTAACGCCCTGACGCCCGCGAGACTCGAAAGCTTCGTGCATAACGTCCGGCCGGAGCTGGTTCGCCTGGTCGAAAAAAAACCGGAGGCGCTATCCGGCGCGCGCGCGTCGCAGCGTGATGGCTACGCCGATCGCCTCGCAACGCTGGACTACGAAAACATCGGGCTGGACTGGTTCGTGTGCCCAGGCGACCAGCGCCGGCGGCCGGCTTTGTCGAGGCAGCTGCACTGGTCGGTGCTGGGATACACGGATATGCCCAGTCCCGACGTCGTCGGCATCGGGCCGGGGGCGGTTTCGACCATCGGCGAGTTTTACAGCCGGAATGAACACCGCTGGCAGGCCTACACATCTCTGGTGAATCAAAACCTGATTCCGACTGTCCGTGGCCTGGAACTGGAAAGCGACGACAGCCTGCGCCGCGAGATCATGACCATGATGCTGACCGATGCCTGTATCGACATCCGCGCAATCGAGGATAAATGGGGCATCCACTTTGATCAGTTTTTCTCACCGGAAATCAATCAACTAAGCCGATTCCAGAAAGCCGGAAGCGTCATAATAGAGACGGATTCCATCAGGATCCTGGCGCGCGGACGCCGCGAACTCCGTGAACTCTGCGAAGCGTTTGATCGCAGAATACGGCTGGCGGCGTCCGGAAACGCGCCGTCTTTTGCCTGAGCGGCCTCCTGCCGGATTCAAGCACCGCCTGACTTGTGCCGAGAAAACAATAAGTTCCGCGACGTTAAACGGAGCTTGTTACCCGGCCAGGGCAGGCACTCATGGATTGGATCACGATCAGTTTGTTTTGCGCGCTGGAAGCGGCATTGCTGCTTCTGGTGTGGACTGTGTTTCTGCAGCGGAAAAATGCGCAGCTGCAGCGCAGGATCAACAAACTGCGCCAACCCTCCCGAGCGGTCGAGTCTTTCGAATCCATCGAATCGGGTTACTTCTCCTATCTCGAAAAGCAGATCATCGATACCCGCGCCCGACTGGAGTTGAGCGAAAACGAAACCGCCGACGGCGATGAGCTTGCCGCTGCCCTGGGGAACCGACTCGCCTTGCTGGAATCCGAAAAGCGGGTCGTGGAACTGTGCAACGACTATCCCGAACGTCGCTGGGAACATGTCACCGACTGCTACAGGCCGCCAGCCGCAGAAATTCCGGATTCGCCGGAAAGTGAACCCGAAAACGCTGCGCCTCCAGCCGGTACCGACCACGCAGACGACGCGCCGGCTTCACAAGCAGGCCAGGAGTCGGTAGCCCAGCTCGCCGGCATCATCAACGGGCAGGGTGATGCCCTTGAGTCTTTCCGGCAGGTTTTCGAAGTCATCAGGAAGGAGCCCGACCCGAAGGCGCTGGAGCAGATGGACAAGTCGCTGCGGGAACTGGAGCGCCGCTATCGCGAAGCCAGCACCTGCATCGAGATCATGGAGCAGGAAAACCAGCGCTTGCAGTACAAGGTCGAACAGGGCAACTGGCGCCTGGATCGCGCGGAACACGACAAGCATGAAAGTATCGCGGCGCTGCAAGGCCAGGTAGGCAAGCAGAAACGCAGTATCTCGGAGCTGAACCACCTCATTGATGATCTGCAGCTCGAAGCGGAAAAAGCCGCCGAGCTGCAGGCCAGGCTCGACCAGTTCGATCTCGCCACCCGCGATATGAACATGTGCATCCAGACCATGGAAGAGGAAAACGAATTCCTGCGCGAACAGATTCAGGCACTGTTGCAGGTACAACAGGATGAGACCGCGAACGCAGGCGCGGAAAACCAGCGCAGCCGCATCGAAGAACTGGAACGTGATCTGGAAGCGTTACAGGCGTTACTAAAGCAGAAAGACGAAACCATCGCGGCAGCGCTGGAAAAATACGCCACCATGGAGAAAGAGTACCTTACGCTCTACGAGCAATCGAAAAGTTAGGTCGTTCAGTCCGCAGCTTCCCGTTCTGCACCGTAGGTTTTGCGCACATAGGTATTCACCAGTTGCTGGAACTCCTGTGCGATATGGTCACCTTTCAGCGTTACCGTTTTTTCCCCGTCGACGTAGACCGGCGCTACCGGCCGCTCACCAGTGCCCGGCAGGCTGATACCGATATTGGCATGCTTGCTTTCGCCCGGCCCGTTGACCACGCAACCCATCACCGCCACCGTCATGTTCTCCACGCCGGGGTACTGCCTGTGCCAGGCCGGCATCTGCTCGCGCAGATAGGTCTGGATGTCCTGCGCCAGCTTCTGGAAGTAATCGCTGGAGGTGCGGCCGCAGCCGGGACAGGCCACGACGCTCGGCGTGAAAGCGCGCAGGCCCATGGATTGCAGTATTTCCTGCGCGACCAGCACTTCCTGGGTGCGGCTGCCGCCCGGTTCCGGTGTCAGCGAAATGCGAATGGTGTCGCCGATGCCCTGTTGCAACAGCACCGCAAGGGCCGCGGTCGAGGCGACGATGCCCTTGGCGCCCATGCCGGCCTCGGTCAGCCCCAGGTGCAGCGCGTACGCGCAGCGTCCGGCCAGCGTTTGATAAACAGCGATCAGGTCCTGCACGCCGCTCATCTTGACTGACAGAATGATCCTGTCGGCGCCCAGCCCCAGCGCTTCGGCGCGTTGCGCATTTTCCAGCGCCGACGTGACCATCGCTTCATGAATGATGTCGCGGGATTCGCGGGGCTGCGGACGCCGCGTGTTTTCGTCCATCAGGCGCACCACCAGTTCCTGGTCGAGGCTGCCCCAGTTGACACCGATACGCACCGGCTTGTCATGACGGCAGGCGGTTTCGATCATGGTGGCGAACTGTTCGTCGCGCTTTTTGCCGCGGCCGACGTTGCCGGGATTGATGCGGTACTTGGCCAGCGCCTCGGCACAGGCCGGGTGTTTGCCGAGCAGCTTGTGACCATTGAAATGGAAGTCGCCGATCAGCGGAACCTCGACGCCCATGCGGTCCAGTCGCTCGCGAATCCGCGGCACGGCATCGGCCGCCTCCTCACTGTTCACGGTAATGCGCACCAGCTCCGATCCGGCGCGCGCCAGCTGCGCCACCTGTTGTACGGTGGCTTCGGCATCGGCCGTATCGGTATTGGTCATGGACTGCACCACGACCGGCGCGGTTCCGCCGACACTGATATTGCCGACGCGGACCGTATGGGTGCGATGGCGGGGTCTGGACGAAACGTTGGAATTCATCAGCGATAACCGGCTGTCAGCAAAAGGCTAATGATAGTGGCAGTTGCCCCGGCATTAAACCGGCGGTTTTCAGGGCAGTCCGGCTTGCATCCTCCGGATAACTGTATATACTCACAGTCTACTGTACAAAACCACAGCAGGTGGACCATGCAACAGCTGACCCGCCGCCAGGACGAAATCCTGGCCCTGATCCGGCAATACATCTACGAAGAAGGTTATCCGCCGACGCGCGCGGAAATCGCCGAGGCATTCGGCTTCCGCTCGCCCAACGCCGCCGAGGAACACCTGCGGGCGCTGGAGCGCAAGGGCGTCATCGAACTGCTGCAAGGCTCTTCGCGCGGTATCCGCCTGCTGCAGGACGGCGAAGAGGAAGAGGGCATTCCGGTGGTGGGCCGGGTTGCCGCCGGTCAACCGATTCTCGCCGAGGAACACATCGAAGACCGTTATCCGGTGGATCCGGCCCTGTTTCACCCCCGCGCCCATTATTTGTTGCGGGTGCGCGGCATGAGTATGCGCGACATCGGCATCATGGACGGCGACCTGCTGGCGGTGCACCGCACCCAGCAGGCGCAGAACGGCCAGATCGTGGTGGCGCGCCTGGATGATGAAGTCACCGTGAAACGTTTCCGTCGCCGCGGTTCCATTGTGTATCTGCTGCCGGAGAACGAAGAGTTCGAACCTATCCGTGTCGATCTGCGCGAGCAGCCGCTGGTGATCGAAGGTCTGGGTGTCGGCATTCTTCGTAACGATTCGTTATGAACCTCGATCCGATTCTGCAACGCGCCGATGTCTGGCGCGGCAACCGCTTCCCCGCCCGGGTCGAGGCGGTTTCCAGCGGCTTTGGGGAACTCGACGAACATCTGCCCGGCGGCGGCTGGCCGCGCGGTGCCCTGAGCGAAATCCTCATGGCGCAACACGGCATCGGCGCCCTGCGTCTGCTGACGCCGGCGCTGGCCCGGCTCAGCCAGGACGACAAGCGCTGGATCTGCTGGGTCGCGCCTCCCTACATTCCCTATGCGCCGGCGCTGGTCGATGCCGGTATCGATTTATCCCGTGTATTGCTGGTCCATCCCAGGGCGCAACAGGACGGTCTGTGGGCCGTTGAACAAAGCCTGCGCTCGGGAACCTGCAGCGCAGTGCTGGCCTGGCCAACGATTGACGATTCAACTGCCATGCGGCGTTTACAACTGGCTGCCGAAGCCGGCAGTGCACTGGGTTTTCTTTTTCGTCCGCGGCGGCTGGCGCAAAGACCGTCGCCGGCCGCGCTGCGGGTGCAGCTGGAACCTGAACCGGGCAACGGACTGTCGGTGACCATTCTGAAACGACGCGGTGGCTGGGCCTGCGGTCCGCCGATTCATCTTGACGTGCCGGTGCAGCAGCATGGCAGAGCAATGGCTTTGCATTCGTATTCCGCAACTGCCCCTGGAAATTTTCAGTCGCAGTGGCAGTAACGAACAGGCGCTGGCGGTATCTGACGGCGGGCGCCGTGCCAGCGTGCTGTTGTGCAATACGCCGGCGCACAGCCGGGGTATCTGCGCCGGCATGCCGGTGGCCGCAGCGCGCGCGCTGCTCCAGGACCTGATTGTTTATCCGCGCGATTACGCCGCCGAACACAAGGCATTGCAGAGCCTGGCCGCCTGGGCTTACCAGTTCAGCTCCCAGGTCAGCCTCTATCCCCCCTTCGCCCTGTTGCTGGAAGTGCGCGGCAGCCTGACCCTGTTCGGCGGTTATGCCGCCTTGTTTCAACGCATACACGACGGGCTCGAAGCGCTGGGCTATGCCAGCCGGATGGCGGACGCGCCGACGCCGCTGGCGGCCTACAGCCTCGCCTGCTGCAATCACGAACAACAGGTAACCGGGAAATCCCGGCTCCCGGCGGTACTGGGACCTTTGCCCTTATCCGTGCTCGACTGGGATCAGACCCTGCTCGATCGCCTGCACGGCATGGGTGTGCGGCGCCTGGCAGACCTGTTGCGTCTGCCGCGTGACGGCCTGGCGCGCCGTCTCGGCGCGGACAGCCTGTTGTATCTCGATCGCTTGCTGGGACGCTGCGCCGATCCGCAAACCCTGTATCAACCGCCCCGGCGATTCAGGCACCGTCTGCAATTGCCGGCGGAAGTGGAACAGGCCGGGGCGCTGCTGTTCGCCTTGCAGCGCCTGGTGCTGGAACTTTGCGGCTGGTTGCAGGGGCAGGGGGCGGCGATTCAGGAGCTGGATATCCGCCTCTGGCATCGCGAACAAAAACAGACGCGCCTGAAAATCGGTGTGCATCGCAAGAGCCGCGATGCGCAGCAATTCATCGCCCTGTTGCGTGAACGCCTGGAGCGGCTGCAACTCGCGCAGGCGGTTATCGAAGTCGAGCTGCGCGCCGACCATCTGCTGGCCCTGGATGCGCAGTCGCTGGATATGTTCGGAGAAAAGCGCGAGCAGGGGCAGATCGACCTGCTCGATCGCCTGCGCGCGCGTCTCGGCGACGCGGCGGTGCGCGGTTTGAGCACAGTGGCCGAGCATCGTCCCGAATATGCCTGGTCGTATAGCGAACCGGGTGACAGCCAGCAACTCGCGCATGACCGGCAGCGCCCCTTGTGGTTATTGCCGGTGCCAAGGCAGCTCAAGACGCAGGACAACTGGCCTTGCCTGCAAGGCCGGCTGGAATTGCGGCACAGCCGCGAACGTATCGAATCCGGCTGGTGGGACGAACAGGATATCGCGCGCGACTACTTCGTTGCCCGCAATCCCTCGGGTTCCTGTTACTGGATCTACCGTGAACTCACCGGCGACCGGCGCTGGTTTCTGCAGGGCATTTTCGAGTGAGCAATCGGCGCGCGGCGTCGCGCCGATCTGCGCATGCCGCAGAATCGCAGCGAGAAATGCGGACTGCCACAGGCGGCAAAGGCTTGCCGCAGCGGTGAGGGCACGCCGGGGGGCGTTGCGCCACCGGTCGTTAGCGCTTGAAAATTACGATGCAGAATCATGCAGTTGATTCCCGGCGCGCAATCCATCCCGGGTCCGGAACGAAACTTGCTCCTGTATCCGCGCAGGCCCGTTTGCAAGGGCATGGGCCGCTTACTGGAAAGACACCGGGGAAGGCTATGAACCAAAATACCATTGTCGGATTGCTTGCAGGTTTTGTTCTGGTTGTCGGCATCATCGCCATGGCATCCGATCATATCGGCGCGTTCTTTAACCTGCCCGGCCTCATCGTGGTCATCGGCGGCACGCTGGCGGCGACTTATATCAGCCGCCCGGTTGCAGATGTTCAGCGCCTGCTGCGCAACCTGCCGGCGCTGTTCCGCGACCCGCCCGACAGTTTCGATGATGACGCCGCACAGCTGCTGCAGTTCGCCACCCGTTACCGTCACGGCAACCTGCGCGCCGCCGAGCGCGAACTGGCCGGCATCAGCAACCCGTTTCTGCACGCCGGGCTGCGGCGCGTGACCGATCGCGGCGCGCTCGAGGATTTGACCAAGTCACTGCAGTACCAGATTTCCGCAGTACGGACCCGCGATCAGGGCGAGGTGCAGATCCTTTACGCCATGTCGACCTTTGCGCCGGCGTTCGGCATGCTCGGCACCCTGTTCGGCCTGGTGCACATGCTGTCCGGTCTGGGCAGCAGCGGCCTGGACGAAATCGGCGGCACCATGGCGTTCGCCATGATCACCACCGTCTACGGCATCATCGCTTCCAACCTGCTGTTCAAACCCCTGGCCATCAAGCTGGAACGACGCAGCGCCAGGCGTATCGTGCAAATGACTGCGCTGATGGAAGGCATTGTGCAGATTCACGGCAAACGCCATCCCATGCTCATCAAGGAAACCCTGGAGTCGTTTTTCAGCGATCAGCCGGCGACATTCGCGGGCCCCGGTCCGCTGACCCTGGTCAAGGCCTAGCAGTCCTTCAACATGATACCCACGCAAGCGCAACAACAGTTTGCAGCGGCAGCCCCGGCTCCGGTCTGGGAGGCGGACGCCGGCGCGTCTGCCGTACACAACGACAATGCCTGGTTGTTGAGCTTCATCGATATCCTGGCCTTGCTGCTCACATTGTTCGTGCTGTTGCTGGCCTACGAATCCCAGGGTCCGGACACCGGCGATACCACTGAGTCGCTGCTGCAGCATCAGCCGCAGCACTCCGACCCGGCACCGGTTGTCGAAGCCGCGCCGCAAATACCATCGCAGCTTCCGCAACCGATCACCTTGTTCAGCAGCCTGAGCCCGGTGTTCGCGGGATCCGAACCGTCATTCATCGATCTGCCCATTGCGGGGGCGGTGTCGCCGCGGCATCCCGTACCGGCGACCGAACCCGCAGAGCCGGATTCACCCGCATCGGTAGCAGAGGCAACGCATGCCGCCGCAGCAAACGCCATCGATGCGCCTGCAGTCGCGTCACCGGAGTCTTCGAGTTCTGTTCCACCCGTGGCGCAGGCTGCCGGCGACCTTATGCCGCTGCTGAACCTGCCGGTAGTCCCTGTGCAAACCGCCGTCGCTGCGTCACCATTGCCGCCGGAAAGCAGTCCCGCGGTTGCTTCGGGAGTTGACCTGCCGCACAGCCCGACGACTGACGCCGCCGACCCGTCTGTCGCCAGCCCCCGGGATACATTGCTTGCCACGCTCGCCGGCAGCGCCCTGCGCGAGCGCATCGAGGTCACAGTCAGCAGTGACGCGGTGAATCTCGAGATCAGCGATAACATACTGTTCAGGCCGGCGAGCGCTGCCCTGACCGCCGACGGCGCCGCAGTGCTCGAAGAACTGGCGGCGGCGTTCGCCGAAGTGCCCTTTACCCTGTCGGTGGAAGGGCACACCGATAACATCCCGATACAGACCGCGCGTTTCCCGTCCAACTGGGAGCTGTCGTCGGCGCGCGCCGCCATGGTAACGCGCAAGCTCATCGAGCGCGGTGTGGCCGCCGACCGCGTACGCGCCATCGGTTATGGCGAAACCCGCCCGCGCGCCGACAACGAAACACCGCAGGGCAGGTCCCGCAACCGCCGGGTGTCCTTTGTCCTGCAGGCTTCCTCCGCGGCTCCGGCCGCTTTGACCAACTGAGATCCAGGGCGCCGCGACGGGCAGGGTTCTGCGCACAGGGTGTTTCCAGCACTCGCCGGTGTCATACTCAGTCGTGGTCGCGGCCAACACAGGATACGACGGGTTTGTAGTGGCAGTGTTGCCGCGGATCGCGCGGGCCAGCCGGGACAGGCAAAACAAGAGCGGAGAAACATGCTGGAAACAGCCGTAGTGGCGTTCACGACACTGTTTGCGACCGTCGGTCCCATCGACGTCGCTGCCGTGTTCGCCGCATTGACAGCCTCGGCGAGTTCCGCAGAACGACGCTCGATTGCCTTGCGTGGCGTGATTACTGCCACTGTGATCCTGCTGCTGTTCGCCCTGCTGGGCAAGCTGCTGCTCGCCAGTCTCGGGATATCACTCGCGGCGCTGCGCACCGCCGGCGGCATTCTGCTGCTGTTGATCGGTATCGAAATGGTCTTCGCGCGATCTTCCGGCGCCACTTCGACGACCGCTGCGGAGACGCGCGAGGCGCAGCGCAAACAGGACATCGCCGTCTTCCCGCTGGCCACGCCGCTGCTGGCGGGGCCGGGCGCCATGAGTTCCAGCATACTGTTGATGGCGAACGCCGAGGGACACCTGGCACAGCAGTTCGTGGTCCTGCTGGCGATCCTGGCCGTAATGCTGATTGCACTGGTTTCCATGCTGACCGCCAGCGGCATACAACGCCGGCTGGGTGTGACCGGCACGCATGTCATCACCCGTATCTTCGGTCTGCTGCTGTCCGCGCTGGCCGTGCAGTTCATGTTCGACGGTATTGCCGAGAGTGGACTGCTCGGTACGGGTTAAGCGGTGGGCCGTTTATCGATGCGCTCCATCGCGAGACCGCTCAACACCGAAAAACCGGCAATAAACAACGACAGTACCACCGCGTAGCGAACACCGAAATAATGCGCCAGGAGTGGCAGCAGCGGCAGCTTGATGGCACGGGCGTAAAGGATGACGGCCAGCATAGCGGTGCGCAATCCCTTCGCTCGCAGTGCAGCCAGCAATGCATACCAGGCATATGCCGGTCCTGTAGACAGCATGCCCGCCACTATTGCCAGCAACCAGCCACGCAGGCCGGAATGGCTGCCCATCCATCTCTCAACGCGTTCGGGATTCAGGAAGAGTTCGGCCAGAAGCATCAGGGCGAAGACCAGGACCAGCGCCGGCAGCATCTTCGCGAGCATGGGCAGGAAGGTCGCGAAGGCGTCACGTGCCCGGTCCGGTTCAATGACAGCAGTCGCTCCGTATGCCAGGCCGACCAGCGCCAGGAACAGCCAGCCGTTACGTTTGCGCCGCATAATGTTATTAACCGAAAAACCGCAGTGTGCCCACTGCCAGGTAGGCGATGACGATAGCGAACAGGAAGCACAGCAGGTTGCGGTAGATGGCGAAACGCCTGCCGAGCAGGAGCATCTCGGCAGGCAGTTGCACAACGCCCACCGTGACCCAGCTGACGATCAGCGCTGTCACGCCGATCAGGCTCGCGCCGCCCTCGAGAATTTCTCCACCCAGTATGTAGCCCGCCACCGGGGGGCCTGCAGCCACGCTGCCCAGGAGTGCGCCCAGCAACACGTCGGGAATGCCATGCCTTGCAAACAGATCCTGGAGATCCGTTGCGGCCAGCCAGGTGAAAATCAGGCTGGTCAGCAGGAGCATTCCGAGCATCACGGGCAACAGGTTCATGAAACTGCGCAGCGTACGGGTGAGGGCTGCATGGACTCCGGTCCGGTGCATATTACTCTCCTTGATCCAGAATGCCCCGAAACCGGGGCTATAACCAATAGCCGACTATGAAGTGCCGGGTTTGCTGGACAGGCAACGTCTTGTCGCATCAATCGCTGCTTCTCTCTGTCGGCCCCACCTGCATACCGGCGATTACGCTACATCAATGCAGGGAATCAGGCTCTGTCGACATACAACCAGCCCCTGCGATACAGCCATTTTTCCAGTTCCACGGCGACCAGCACCAGGGCCGCCAGCCCGAAGCAGACACCCAGCTCGAGGAGCGAGAGCGGCTGGGTCTTGAAGATGGCGTTCAGCATTGGAACGTAGATCACTGCCAGCTGCAGACCCACCGTGACCAGGACCGCTACCAGCAGAAGTGGATTGCTGAACAGACCCACGCTGAGCAAAGAGTCCCGCTCGGAGCGGATGGCGAGCACATGAAACAGCTGTGCCAGCGTCAGCACCGTGAATACCACGGTCTGCCAGTGTGCGGAATCGCCACGGTAGGCCCAGCTCTGCCCGATCAGCGACAGCGCACCGATGAGCAGGCCCACCCATACCATATGCTGCCACATGCCGTGGGCGAAGATGCTTTCTCCCGGCGGGCGCGGCGGACGCTGCATGAGATTCCGTTCGGCCGGTTCCGTGGAGAGCGCGAGCCCCGGCAGTCCATCGGTCACCAGGTTGATCCACAGGATATGGATGGGCAGCAAGGGAACGGGCAGGCCCAGAAACGGCGCCAGCAACAGCGTCCAGATTTCGCCCGAGTTGCTGGTCATGGTGTACTTTATGAATTTGCGGATGTTGTCGAAGATACGCCGTCCGTCGCGCACGGCGCTGACGATAGTGGCGAAGTTGTCATCGAGCAGCACCATGTCCGCCGCCTCGCGCGCCACGTCGGTACCCGTGCGGCCCATGGCGATACCGATACCGGCCCGCTTCAGGGCGGGCGCGTCGTTGACGCCGTCGCCGGTCATGGCGACAAATTCCCCCTGCCCCTGCAGGGCGCTGACGATGCGGATCTTCTGCTGCGGCGTGACCCGCGCGTAGACGCGCATATCGCGCACCCGCGCGGCGAAGGCTTTGTCCGGCAGTTGACTGAGTTCCTGGCCGGTCAGCACCGGATCGTCGGCTTCGGCGATGCCGATACGCATCGCGATGGCCCGCGCGGTGCCCGGATGGTCGCCGGTGATCATCACCGGCGTGATGCCTGCCGACCGGCAATCCGCCACTGCCGCAGGCGCCTCGTCGCGCGGCGGATCGATCAGCGCCACCAGGCCCAGCAGAACCAGGTCCGATTCCAGCGCCGCCGCATCGGGCTGCGCGGGCAGCACCGGTAATTCACGACAGGCCACCGCCAGAACCCGATAGCCCTCGGAGGCGAGCGCCTGCGCCTCGCTCTCATAGCGCTTGCGGTCCAGTGACTGCAGGCCCGGCTCGGTGAGGAGCCGGCTGCACAGCGGCAGCACGGACTCCGGCGCCCCTTTGACGAACGCGATGTAATGGTCGTCTTCGCGATGCACGGTAGTCATGCGTTTGCGTTCGGCATCGAACGGCAGTTCGGCTTCGCGCGGTCGTTCCCGCGTCAAAGCGGCCTTGTCGAAGCCGGCGTTGCGTGCCGCCACAAACAGCGCCACCTCGGTCGGTTCACCCAGCGGAACCTGCGTCACCTCGTCGGCGCTGACGTCGTTGCTCAGCGCCAGCGCCTGGCCGAGCCGCCGGGCGAGAGGATTCTGCCGCTGCTCCAGGAATGTTATCCGGCGGCGTTCGCCTTGCAGAAACAAGGTATCCAGCGTCATGCGGTTCTGTGTCAAAGTGCCGGTCTTGTCGGTGCAGATGTAGGTTACCGACCCCAGCGTTTCCACCGCCGGCAGTCGCCGCACCAGGGCATTGCGGCGGCTGAGCTTGCGCGCGCCCAGCGCCAGAGACACCGTCACGACGGCGGGAAGCGCTTCAGGGATGGCAGCGACAGCCAGGCTGATGGCGGTCAGCAACATGAGCAGGACGGGCTGTCCCTGCAGCAATCCGACACTGAAAATAACAACGCAGATCGCGAGTATCGCCAGGGAAAGGTGGCGGCCGAAGCGCGTCAGGCGTCGCTGCAAGGGCGTCCTGGTCGATGGTTCGCCCTGCAACAGCGCGGCAATTCGGCCCAGTTCGGTGTCCATGCCGGTGGCCACCACCACGCCCACGCCTCGCCCCCTGTTCACCTGGGTGCCCTTGTAGCTCATGTTGATGCGATCCCCGAGGGGCGACTCGGGGTCGGTCAGCGGCGCGGCACTCTTGTCCACCGCCTGCGACTCGCCCGTCAACGCGGACTCGTCGACCTGCAGGTCGACAGCCTCGATCAGGCGCAGGTCGGCGGGCACCACATTGCCGGCTTCCAGCAGCACTCGATCGCCCGGCACCAGTTCGGTCGCAGGGCAGGTGAGGATGCTGCCGTCCCTGACCACTTGCGCCTCGGGCGCCGCCATCATCCGCAGGGCAGACACCGCGCGTTCGGCGCGATACTCCTGCACAGCGCCGATGATGGCGTTGAGGACTACAATCACGATGATCGCGATGGTGTCCTGCAACTCGCCGATGAAGCCGGAGATTACGGCCGCCGCCAGCAGCACGATGATCATGAAGTCCGTGAACTGGCGGTACAGGATGCCAAGCGGTGTGCGCCGCGCAGTCTCGACGATGGCATTGGGGCCGATGTCTGCCAGCCGGCCGGCCGCTTCTGCTTCGGTGAGGCCGCGATCAACATCGCTTTTCAGTTCACGCACTGTGTCCTCAGGCGTGAGCAGATGCCATCGGGCGCTGACAGGCATCGACGATCTCCTTGCTGCCGGGTTGCTGATGCGGTCGATTGTCGCAGAGCGCAGGCTTGTCCGCCAAACACGTGTCTGTTCCCTTTACCGGCAAAGGCGTCGCGCTGTTCAGCTTGCAAGGCGGCCGCAATGCGTGCATCAGGTGCGGGAAAGCGAGGCATATCCCACGGCCGGATTGACTGTCGTGCAGGACGCAGCGTCGCTGGCGGGGCTGGCGCCCCTTCATCGCCCGTGAACTACACTTTTGTCATACGCAGGGAAGGAAGGTACGAAATTGATCACGCGTCTTTCCAGAAAGCTCAAGCTGTACGGATTCTACAACCTGGCAAAGAGCCTCAGCTACAACATCTACGATATCTGCTATGCGAAGACCGAGCAGCATCGCGCCGAGTACATCGCGTACATCGACGAGGCTTACAACGCGGAGCGCCTGACCGAGATTCTGACGACTGTCGCCTAACTCATCGGCGCCAATGTTCTCGATATCTCAAGCCAGGATTATGCGCCGCAGGGCGCGAGCGTGGTGATGCTGATCTCCGAGGAGCCGGTGGTCTCCGAAAAGCTGTCCCGCGACAAGGCCGAACATCCCGGGCCGCTGCCCGAGACCGTGCTGGCGCATCTGGACATGAGCCACATCACTGTGCACACCTACCCCGAGAGCCATCCCGAGGGCGGCATCAGCACCTTCCGCGCCGACATCGACGTCGCGACCTGCGGACGCATATCGCCGCTGCGCGCTCTGAATTACCTGATTCACACCCTCGAGTCGGACATCGTGATCCTGGACTACCGCGTGCGCGGGTTCACGCGTGACGTGCGCGGGCGGAAACACTTCATTGATCACGACATCACCTCGATACAGAATTTCATCTCCAGGGACGTGGTCAATCGCTACGGGATGATTGATGTCAACGTCTATCAGGAAAACATCTTCCACACCAAGATGGTCCTCAAGGACTTTGACCTGGACAACTACCTGTTCGGGCCGGGTCGCGACGACTATTCCGCCACGGAGCTGCGCGACATCGAGCGGCGGTTGAAGCGGGAAATGGCGGAGATCTTTTACGGGCGGAACCTGCCAAGGATATAGTCGTTTGCCTGATATCAGGTTATCGTGCATCGCCCCGGCAGATCGGTTTCGACTGTCACGCCTTTGACGTCACGATGATCACAGCCACCAGCACGCCGCCGGCCAGCGCAACCAGGCTGTATTTCCTGTGCTCCTGATCCGCCCTGGGCAACAGGTGGGTGGCGCCCACGTACACCAGCGCACCCGCGGACAGCGACAGCAGGGCGCCGAGCGTTTCACTGTCGATCGCGCTGATGAGCGGCCAGGAAAGCAGCATGCCCAGGGGGGTGGTTGCGGCCGCGGCGAGGAAGGCCACGAACATGGCATTGCGTTCGGTGAATCCGCCACGAACCAGCAGCAGGTAGGTGATGATGCCTTCCGGGAACTCATGCAAAACCATGCCCAGGGTCGCGACATAGCCGGTGAGGATGCTGACGGTAAAGGCAATGGAGTATACGAACCCGTCGATAAAGGAATGGAAACCGATGCCGAGCATGGGCACGATACCGATGGCGTATTCTTTCTTGTCGGGATCCTTTTCGCAGACGAAGGCCGTGATGAAGCGGTTGAACATGTGCAGCCCCAGGAACCCGACGAGCAACCAGACCGGCGCCTGCGGATTCATGGAAAAGGATCTGGGGATGATGTGCAGAAAGGACGCCGATATCAGCACCCCTGCGGCGAAACACATGAAGTAAGCGGTGTTGCGATGTCCCCAGTCGGCGAATCGCCGTATGGTATAGATGCCAAGCGACGTGACAAGGGCGGCGATGCTGCTGGTAGCCAGGGCCGTCCAGAATGTATTTTCCATGCATGACCTCTCTGCAGGCAGACTTCTGCAGGCAGACTATAGCCGGTCAGAGGCCCGGCGTGGCAAGCCTGTTTTTTCATTGCGCGCAGCAACCACCACGAATGCGCACTGGCCGCGGCCCGGTCGCAGCGGTTCGATGTCGCGGGTCTCGGGCAACGGGAGGGCCAGTGTCTGTCCCCAGGCGTCGATCGCGAAACCGGCGTTCAAAAGCAGTTGTCCCACTTCGTCAGCGGAGTAGAAGGTGGCTTCACGATAGAAGACATTCTCCGCCTGGTGTTGCAGATAGTCCTGGCCGAGGGGGCTTTCACGGTCGATCAAACCGATCACCAGGCGTCCGCCTGGCTTGAGCACCCGGTGCGCCTCGGTCAGCATCGCATCCGCGGAATCCACGAAGCAGATGGTGGTCACCACCAGGGCATGATCAAAACTGTCGTCTGCGAACGGCAGTCGCTCGGCTGAGCCGAGCACGGTCTCGATACCGCGTGCCGCGGCATGGGCAAGCATGGCCGGCGAGGGGTCCACGCCGACCTGTACACCCAGTGGCGCGGCGAAGCGGCCGCTGCCCACGCCGATCTCGAGACCACGTCCTTGCCAGGGGACAAACGGCCGCAGGGCGAGCAGTTCGGAGATGTAAGCCGCCTCGTGTTTGGCGAACCAGGCTTCGTAGCGATCATGATGTGCCTCGAAAGGCGCAATTAGCGGCATGAGCTTGCCTCCGGAAGCGATAAAAAAACCGCCCCGGATCGGGGCGGTTCAAGGTTGGGTATTACAACGCTTTCTTGCAGAAGTACCAGTCGGTGCATTCGTAACCTTCGTTCATGCGCTTCTCGGCGTCCTCGGCCGTGCCGGGCGGCGGCACGATGACCTTGTC
>JAGFJP010000008.1 GCA_024102665.1 Thiogranum sp.
CGACCTGATGCGACGCCTGGCCCAGGCTGCCGGTCACAGCGGCGGGCGCTTCACAGGTTCCAGCTTCAAGGTGTTCGGGATTCCTTTCAGGGTAGCGGGTCGTCACGGACTGGGACGCGGGCAGCGCATCGATGCACGGGACCTGGAGGCCAATCTGGCGGCTATCCGCGAAGCGGCGCGCAACGCGGACCTGGTGGTGGTCTCGATTCATGCGCACGACCAGGGCGACTGGCTGGAGGCCTTTGCGCGGCAGGCTATCGATGCGGGCGCTGACGTGTTCTTCGTGCAGGGCCCGCATGTCATACGCGGTATCGAACTCTATGCCGGCAAACCGGTACTTTACTGCCTCGGAGATTTCGCCTACCAGGTCTACGAAATCGAGAAGCTGCCGGTTGAATCCTATGATGCGTACGGCCTCGGCGACGACGCTACGCCGGAGCAGGTCTACAAGGCCGCAACCGCTGACGGTACGGCCGGCTATCCGGTGAAACGGGAGGTCTGGGAGGGTGTCGGCGTGGCGCTCAGGTTCAGCGAGGGTCGACTGAAGGAGCTGCGGCTGCTGCCGCTCGACCTCGGCTTCGGCAAGCCCGCGGGCGAGCGGGGCTGGCCGCGCCTGGCCACGGGCGAGCTGGCGCGGAAAATCATCTCCGATATCGCCGCCGAATCGCAGGCCTACGGTACGCAGATCCGCTACGTCGAAGAACATGAGTTTGGCGTGGTCGATCTGAATCCGCCCGATGCCGCGCCCATCGCCCGGAGATTTCAGCAGTAAAGCGCGATTGCGAAATATCAATGACATACGACCTGGCAATCATTTAAATACGTGTTCAACGCATCTCATACCGCCGGCACCAGGAGGTATGCGCGCCATGAGAGCAGCGGGTAACATCGGCGATCTTGTTTTGAAATGGCTACTCATCGTGGGGCTGGCTGTTTCGCCGCTGACTCCGGCACTGTCTTCGTTCAGACACGCCTGCGAAAACTGTCAGTCGATGATGGCGGTCGAAAAGAACTGCCACCATCAGAAGGACGAAAGCGGCGCGGCATCAGCACACGATTGCTGCGAGCAAAAATGCGATGCCGGCTCATGCGGGTGTGCAAACAGCGCCGCACACGTCAGTTTCTTCCTGCTCCCCGTCATCCAGATACCTCCGGTGACTTCAAGGCCGTTCATTCACGCGGCCCCGGCGGGGACTCGCTTCAGCCAGGTTGTCTCCCCTTTGCTCCATCCTCCCAGACTGTGAAGGACTAAACGCGCAGCGCATTAACGCCGCCCCGGCAAAGCTGCAGGCCCAGCACCCGCCAGGCGTTATCGCGAAACAGCTCGCATTCTCTTGCCACGCAAAGGTGACGGAGGCGATCGAGCCGTCGAACAGTCACATCGGCTGGGTCTATGATCAGCACCCTCCGGATTCAGGTCAAAGAGCCACCGTTGTCACCGGCTGAAGGTGATTTATGAATGTGAAAAGATTTGCGACCGGGCTATGCAGTCACCGCCCTTATCCGGAAAAGCAACTTCAGCACGCCGGAATTCCCGACGAACTGCTGTTCGTGGCAGACGAGCCCGAGACGGCGACGCGCCACGCCATCCGGCAGTCTCCGGAGCGACACCCATGAGCACTGGCCTTTACAGCGACGTACAGGATGATCGCATCAATGTCCGTGCACGCGGAACATGATCTGATGACTGCGCGCCACGTCCGCCACGGCGAAGAACCTGCTCACGGCCACGGCGGACAGGGTCATGCCGGCATGATCGCGGACTTCCGGAAACGTTTCCGGGTGGCGCTGATTCTGACGCTGCCCATACTGGCCCTGTCGCCCATGATCCAGTCGTTCCTGGGCCTGGAACAGGTGCTGGCGTTCAGGGGCGATGCCTGGCTGTTGCTGGCGCTCTCCTCGCTGGTGTACTTCTATGGCGGCTGGCCTTTTCTCAATGGCCTGATGTCGGAACTCGGCGAACGTCAGCCCGGCATGATGACACTTATCGCGCTCGCTATCACGGTGGCTTATTTCTATTCGGCGGCGGTGGTGCTGGGGTTGCCGGGCAAGGTGTTTTTCTGGGAACTGGCGACGCTGATCGACGTGATGCTGCTCGGGCACTGGATCGAAATGAAATCGGTGATGGGAGCATCCGGCGCGCTGGAGGCGCTGGTCCGGCTGATGCCCACGGAGGCGCACCGGCTGCGCGAGGATGGCAGCGCGGAGGACGTCCCGGTGACGGAGCTGCGACCGGGCGATCGGGTACTGGTGAAGCCCGGTGACAAGGTGCCCACCGATGGCGTCATCGTCAGCGGCCGCACCACGCTCAACGAAGCGATGCTCACCGGCGAATCCAGACCGGTGGAAAGAACGCAAGGCGAGGAAGCCATCGGTGGCGCGATCAACGGTGAAGGTGCCATTACGCTGGAGATCCGCAAGACCGGCGACGAGACCTATCTGTCACAGGTGATCGAGATGGTGCGTCAGGCACAGGCCTCGCGTTCGCGTACCCAGGATCTGGCCAATCGCGCCGCCCGGTGGCTTACCTGGATCGCGCTGTCCGTCGGCGGCATTACGCTCGTCGTCTGGCTGTGGCTGCTCCAGGACTTCAACTTCGCGCTTGAACGCATGGTTACCGTTATGGTCATCACCTGTCCCCATGCCCTGGGGCTGGCGGTACCACTGGTGGTCGCCGTGAGCACCAGCCTGGCCGCCGGGCGCGGGCTGTTGATCCGTGACCGGGCCGCCTTCGAGCGCGCGCGCAACCTGAAAGCGATTGTCTTCGACAAGACCGGCACCCTGACTGAAGGTCGATTCGGTGTCAGCGACGTGGTCGTCCTGGGTGAGCGCGGCGAGGATGAGGTGCTCGAGCTTGCCGCTGCCCTTGAAAGTCAGTCATCGCATCCTATCGCCACAGGCATTGTGCAAGCGGCTCAAGAACGCGGTATCCGGACTGGCGAGGTGACCGGTTTCGAGAATCTGCCGGGCCAGGGCGCCCGCGCCCGGGTGAACGGCGTCCTGGTACAGGTGGTCAGTCCGGGCTATGTGCGCAGCGAAGACATCACGGTCGACAGCGAAGAGCCCGGCCGGCTCATGGCCCAGGGCAAAACCGTGGTGTTCGTGCTGGAAGACAATCGCGCAATCGGCGCGGTCGCGCTCGCCGATATTGTGCGGGATGAGTCGCGCGACGCAATCGAACGGCTCAAGGCCATGGACATCCAGTGCATGATGCTTACCGGTGATGCCACGGCTGTCGCGCGCGCCGTCGCTGAAGAACTCGGGCTCGATGACTACTTCGCCGAAGTCCTGCCGGACCAGAAGGCCGCAAGAATCCGTGGAGTCAAACAGCGCGGGCTGAGCGTGGCCATGGTGGGCGACGGCGTCAATGACGCGCCTGCACTGGTGGAGGCGGACCTCGGTATTGCCATCGGTGCGGGCACCGATGTGGCGATCGAGTCCGCTGACATCATCCTGGTTCGGTCCGATCCACGCAATGTCGCCGACATCGTGGCGTTGTCGCGCGCCACCTACAGCAAGATGATCCAGAATCTGCTGTGGGCGACCGGCTACAACACTGTCGCCATTCCGCTCGCGGCGGGAGCGGCCTACGGCATGGGAGTGGTGCTGACACCGGCTTTCGGTGCGGCACTCATGTCGCTCAGCACGATCATTGTCGCCATCAACGCGAAACTACTGGGGCGTCAGTCATGACCGAACGTCACCCGAAGACATCATCCTTTTCGTAATGATGGAACATCAGAATCAGCCCGCGATGATGATGCGGCGCCGTCAGGCCGCCAGGCGCCGTAAATCACGGTTTCGCCGCCGTGGTTTTCGGTGCCGGGAAACGGTGCTTCCTGTCGCGCAGCGAAGCTGGAGGAGGTCCCATGTTCGATCATGATGGCGGCATGCTGTTCGGTGGTGTCTTTATGTGGCTGTTCTGGTTGGTGCTGATTGTGCTGATCGTCGTGGTCGTTCGTGCAGTCGCAGGGGGCACCGGCGGTAACCGGTCGGGCGTCGAGGAAACCCCGCTGGAAATTCTCAGGAAGCG
Organism: Thiogranum sp.; assembly: GCA_024102665.1. Taxonomy (GTDB): domain Bacteria; phylum Pseudomonadota; class Gammaproteobacteria; order DSM-19610; family DSM-19610; genus Thiogranum. The sequence continues at coordinate 4,034 of JAGFJP010000008.1, forward strand.
CTACGCGCGTGGCGAGATCGATGAGGAGGAATTCAATCGCAAGCGCCGGGAGCTGGAACGATAGGCTATGAAGCGATGCGCCATATTGATCGCGCCTACAACGCTTCCCCCTGCGTAACCTGCCGCAACTTCTCCACGTCGTTCAACGTCACCGCGTTATCCTGCACCTTGATCAGGCCTTCGCGGCTGAGCTTGGCGAAACTGCGCGACAGTGTCTCCGGGGTAATCGACAAACGCGCGGCGATGACATGTTTCGGTGTATCCAGTCGCACTTCGGAAACACCGATCTGCGTGCTCGGCAACTGGTCCAGCAGGTAACAGGCGACGCGGAACGTCGCGCTGTGCAGCGTCAGACGGTCGATTTCGGCGATGTGGTAATGCAGGCGCCGGCTCATTTCGGCGAGTATCGCGAAACAGGCGTCGGTCGATTCGTGCAGTATGTCGGCATAGGTCTTGGCGTCGAAACAGAACACGCGGCTGGGGACGATGGCCGTGGAGGTCACCGGGTAAGCCGGCGCCCTGGCGAACATGATGGCTTCGGCGAAAGTGCCGCCCGGCGAAATGATGTCGATGATTTTTTCGTTGCCGTCGGGCGAGCAGCGCGCCAGCTTGACCTGGCCCTGGTCGAGCAGGAAAAACTCTTTCGCCGGCTGTCCCTGGTCGAACAGCACTTCGCCCTCGCCGAGTTCGACGATGCGGGTGTGCTGCAGCACCGTGGTGAGCTGTTCATCGCTCAACGCCGAGAACAGCACGCCGTTGCGGATTTGCGGCAGCAGCGCCGAGCTTTCCGCCTGGGCGGGGGTTAAACGTTTCATGTCATGACCAATGCCGGGTATGCCCGCAAGCCTGTAACCAGCGTGGAATTGTATGCGTTTATCGGGGTATAGCCAACCAGCCCGGGTGTGACGGCGCCGGGAAGCGGGCGCCTGCATTGCGCCTACGGACTCAGGAATGCGTGCCGCGGCAGAAACGGCTCATTATCCCGGCGCAAGCCGATTCGTCCCTTTTGCTCTAATTCATAGATCCATTTACAGAAGTCAAACTGGGGCCCGATGCCGAGCTGGGTGAGTTTTCTCTCCAGATAGGCGATACGCACATCGGGAACGCTGGCAAATGCATAATTGCCGTAGAGAAACGACCAGTCGCGCTTGATCTGCCCGCTGGACATGGGATGAACGCTTTCCTGGGCGATGATGCTGCTGCGCACCGAGGTGGCCACGGTGAATACGATGAAAAGGCCGGCGCAAATCCATGCGAGTCGCGAGAGTTTCGCGAACTCGACGACCACAGCGGCAACGAAGACCGCGTAGAACGAGGCCGGAAAGAACAGCAGATTGACGCGCTCCATGACCAGCCCCGGCAACAATGCGAGCGCGGTACAGGCGAGCCACAGCAGGCACTTGTTGCGGTAAGGCTTTTCGAACAGGAACAGGGTCACGGCAAGCAGAGCCCCGAATCCCATAAGAAAGACATTGCAGGTCATTCCGGCGCCTGCCGGACAGATGGTCCACCTGGCGCCGCGCAACAGCGCGCGAAACGAAGAACCATCGAAGTGCAGGCCCGCCGCCTGGGGGATCACCAGGTCACGCCACCACCAGAAAATGACGAACGCTGCTGCCAGGACACCGGCGTAAACCAGGATGGATCGGTGTACATGGTTCAACTTTTCTTCGTTGAGGGCGTAGGCGATAAACAAGGCAAGGATAACGGGGTAGGTGCCGAGGGAATCCTCCCGCACCAGGAGTGAAAGTGCGGCGAGCGCAAGGGAAGCGGCAAAGTGAAACGTTTTGCCGTGCTCGACATACCGCATCGACAACAGCACAGCGGCTGCAAACAGGACGCCCTGCAAGATATGTATTCCGTCGGAGATCCACACAAAGTGGTACATGCTGTTCTGGGCGCTCAGGACCAGCACGCCGGCCAGCAGGGCCGCGTAGCGCGAGATGCCGAAACGGCGCGCTATCACACCCAGCAGAGTCAGGTAGACGGCATACAGCGCGATGAGGAACAGTCGGTGAGCCAGCGTGGATTCACCGAATAGCCAGGCGCGGGCGTGATTGAATACCGTCGTGAGCGGGCGAAAGCCGGCCGTCTCGAGTTTGTCCGGATCCCAGTGTCCGGAGAAAACGCTTGCCAGCTCTTCGGCCGAGAAAGTGCGAACGAGATGCAGGTCGTCCCAGTTCCAGTAATACGAGATGGACTTGTGCGCCACGCCCAGGCCGACGCCGACGAACACCAGAAAGCAGACGCCCGGAAACAGCCGGCGCATGGAGCCGCCGTCCATCGTCCTGCCACGTGAATTGTCTGGCATGGTTCCCCCCGTCTGTTCGCGGCATGCCGGGCGATCAACGCCAATGCATCCATCTCAGGCAGCCATCGCGGCCACTCACGCTACCGGCCGGGGCCGCCAGGTGACACTGTTGACTACGCACTGCGTATCTTTCTGAATGTCGTATGGTTTGCCTCGAACCCCCTGCCACGACAGAATGAAGCATAGTTAACGCCGCGTGGATTATCCAGCCGCCCGCGACCCGGATAATCAGGTTCCTGACCCGTCGCCGCCCTGAACGTCGCTGTTGCATGATCAGGCCAGCGGGGCTTTAATGAGCCTCAGCGATGTCTGGGGATGTCTATAACAAGAGCAGGGCGGGAATATGGTCGAATCACTGCTGTCGGTCGTCGTTCCCTGTTACAACGAACAAGAGAGTTTGCCCGAGACACACCGGCGCCTGACCTCCGTGCTGGAACAGATCGAGCGGCTGAATTACGAAATCGTGTATGTCGACGATGGCAGCAAGGATGATTCCCCCGGGATGCTTCGGCGCATGCAGCAGGATGACGGGCATGTTCGTGTGCTGCAGTTCTCTCGCAACTTTGGCCATCAGATCGCGATTACGGCCGGCATCGAGCACTGCTGCGGAGACGCGGTTGTCGTCATCGATGCCGATCTTCAGGATCCGCCCGAGCTTATACCTGAAATGATCGAGCGCTGGCGGCGCGGCGCGGACGTTGTCTATGGCACACGCCGGGAGAGGCCGGATGAAAGCACCTTCAAGCGCTGGACGGCGAAAGCGTTCTACAGGATCATCAACTCCCTGTCGGATATCCCCATACCCCTGGACAGCGGCGATTTCCGCCTGATGAACCGCAGGGCGGTGAACAGCCTGCTTGCAATGCCTGAACGCGATCGTTTTGTGCGCGGCATGGTGGCGTGGGTGGGTTTCCGGCAGGAACCTGTTTTCTACAATCGCTCGGGACGTTTCGCCGGCACCACCAAGTATCCATTATCGAAGATGATCCGGTTTGCGACCGACGGCATCATTTCGTTCTCGTTCGTTCCGCTGCGGATTGCGAGCTGGGTGGGCTTTACCGCCGCCGGACTGGCTTTTGCCGGCATCCTCTACGCATTGATCATGCGGCTGGTTACCGATCAATGGGTTCCCGGCTGGACGCTGCTGTTCATCGCGTTGTTGTTCATGGGGGGCATTCAGCTGGTTTTTCTCGGCATCATCGGTCAATACCTGGGCCGCGTTTACGGTGAGGTAAAACGCCGGCCGCTCTATATTGTGAGTGAGCGCATCGGCTTCCCCGAGTCCGCCGCCGGACAAGGGGAGGGAAGGTGACGACAGCGCGCCGCAAATGGCTGCGTCCTCTTGCCGGACTCGTGGTTACGGGCTTTTTTCTGTGGCTGTTGTTCCGGCAAACGGATCTTGCCGGAATCGGCGAGGCGCTCTCGGGCATTTCGCCGCTTTCGCTGCTGGCGGCGCTGGGTTTTCTCGCGGCGGGTTATACATGCCGGGTTTTCCGCTGGTGGCTTATGTTGCGCAAACTTGATCCCGGTGTGACACCCGGCGCATGCGGCTGGCCGTTCCTGGTAAGTATCGCGCTGAACAACCTTCTGCCTTTCCGCGCCGGGGATGCCGTGCGCGTCATGGGTTTCCGCAGGCAACTGCGCGCGCCGGCCATGCGTCTTCTGGGCACCCTGGTGATCGAGCGTCTTCTCGATCTTATGGTGTTGCTGACGTTTTTTTTCGTTGGCTTATGGGGTGTGGTCGGTGACAATCTGCCGAAAAGCTTCATACATCTGGCGTTGTGGATAGCGGCCGCAGGGCTGATCACCGTGCTCGTGATTCTTGTGTTTTCGAAACAGATAGAGCGGAAGATTCACAGCATCGCGGACCACGGCTACTTCGCCAGCCGCGGCTGGTCGACGCACCTCAAACGCCAAAGCAGCCACTTCCTGGACGCGCTTTGCCTGCTGCACACGCCACGCCTGACATTGCACCTGCTAGGCCTGTCGCTGGTCGTGTGGTGCTTCGAGGGAGCCGTTTTCGCAACAGTCGCACATGCGCTCAACGCGCAGACACCGTTCCTGGGGCCCTGGTTTGCCCTGGCCACCGGCACACTCGCCACCCTGCTTCCGAGTTCCCCGGGCTATATCGGGACATTCGATTATTTCACCATGCTGGGGATGCTGGCCTATGGTATGGAGAACGACCAGGCGGCTGCTTTCGCCGTTACCGTGCACCTGGTGCTGTGGTTGCCTCTTACGTTGATCGGCATGGCATACTTTCTCAGGCCGGGCGGCCGATCCCTGCGCAACCAGGTCGCGTATGCGGTGTCCTCACGCAAGGAATCAGGATGACACACCAACCGAAAACCCCGCATGTCGCCGTTATAGGCGCGGGTTTCTGTGGACTGGCGGCGGGATACGAACTCTGCAGGCAAGGCATACGCGTCACGCTGATCGAACAGGACGAAGAGATCGGAGGACTGGCAGGAAGCTTCCGTGTCAACGGCGCCAGTCTGGAAAAGTTCTACCACCACTGGTTTACCAACGATGAGCATGTCATGCGCCTGGTCGAGGAGTTGGGGTGCGAGGAGAACATAATCAGGCGGCCCACGCGCACTGGCATGTACTACGCCAACAATTTCATGAGGCTGTCGACGCCTCTGGACCTTCTGCAGTTCAAACCGCTTCCGGTGCTTGACCGCATAAGGCTGGGGCTGCTCGCGCTCCGGGCGCGGCGGGTCAGGGACTGGCGGCAACTGGAAAAGCTCACTGCCGCCGACTGGTTGAAACAAATGGGTGGTGACAACGTCTATCGCATCGTCTGGGAGCCGCTGCTCAGAGGCAAGTTCGGCGACTATGCGTCCGAGGTCTCGGCGGTCTGGTTCTGGAACAAGCTGAAGCTGCGCGGCGGCAGCCGGGGAAAGGGCGGCGAGGAGGTTCTGGCCTATTACAAGGGCGGGTTTGCCGCGCTTGCCGGGCGTGTTGCCGATGAAATACAGAATCGTGGAGGGACCATCGAAACGGGCGCCAGGGTCAGGTCCCTGCTTGTCAGGGATGGTCAGGTCACCGGTGTCCGCACCAGCGCAGGTGAACTGGCGGCGGACGCTGTTATCGCAACGCCTGCGCTCCCTGTCATCGCGCAGTTACTCGAACCTTGCGTTGCCGGGGAGTATCTGGCCACGCTGAGGCGGATCCGGTTTCTCGCCAACATATGCCTGGTGCTGGAACTCGATCGCAGTCTGTCGGAAACTTACTGGCTGAACGTCAACGATCCGGGATTTCCGTTCGTGGGGATCATCGAGCATACCAATTTTGAACCTCCGGCCACTTACGGTGGCAAACACATTGTCTATCTCTCAAAATACCTGCTGGAGGATGATGCGTTGTTCCGGATGGAAGATGACCAGGCTGTCGATTACTGCGTGCCTTATATCCAGCGCATGTTCCCGAAATTCGAGCGTGCCTGGATACGTCAGCACCATGTCTGGCGCGCCAGATACTCGCAACCGATTGTAGAGCGCAACTATGGCGCCCTGATTCCCGCAGCGCATACGCCGCTCAGGGAATTCTATATAGCAACCATGGCCCAGGTTTACCCCGAGGACCGCGGAACCAACTATGCGATCAGGGAAGGGCGCAGGATCGGCCGCCAGGTTGCCGACAGGCTGAAGACAGCGCCAGGGAGTCAGGAAGCTGATATTCGACGCGTTTTCCGCACCTGATTGACCAGCGTGATGACCAGTACCGTATGACCACCGAAACCCGTCTTCCGATCCTGGACGAGACACGTGCGCAGTTTCTCAGCCACCACGTCTCGATACTCGTCGCATCCTGCAATGCCGCATGCATGCCTTCGGTGGTGCGCGCCTACGGTTGCCGGGTGGCGCCCGATCGCCGTGCGATCACGGTGTTCCTGTCGGTGGCGCAATCGACCGCTGTGCTCAGAGACCTCGGCGCGGGCGGCGCCATCGCCGTGGTGTTCAGCCGTCCGACGACGCATGAAACGCTGCAACTGAAAGGGGCCAGGGCCAGCATCGCGCCGCTCGCCGACGGCGATCGCGAGCTGACGCTGGCATACGGCTGCAGCTTCGGGGAGGAGGTCGCTTCGGTCGGCTTCGGCGAGCCGTTTCAACGCGCGATCATGTCCGGCACCGGCGAAGAAGCCGTCGCCGTGACCTTCACGCCCGCTGCCGCGTTCGAGCAGACGCCGGGTCCATCCGCCGGTCAGCCTCTCGCTGTGAAATCATGATCCCGACGCTCAGCGAACTGCGTCATTGCTTCGAGGGCGCGGTACCCTCGGTGATCGCGACCTGCGCGCCCGACGGCACGCCGAACGTCGCCTACCTTTCACAGGTGCATTTCGTCGATGCCGAGCACGTGGCGCTGACCTTCCAGTTCTTCAACACCACGCGCAAGAACATCCTGGTCAATCCGCGCGCAGTGGTGCAGGTGGTCGATCCGGTGTCGGCCGCGCACTACCGTCTGCAACTGGAATACCTGCGCACCGAGACCGAGGGTCCGCTGTTCGAGAGCATGAAGGCGAAGCTCGCCGGTATCGCCTCGCACACCGGCATGAGCAAGGTGTTCCGACTGCAGGGGTCGGACGTGTACCGGGTGCTGGATATCGAATGCGTGTTCGGTGAGTCCTCCGCCCGCGACGCGCCGCGCCAGCCGCTGCTGCACGGACTGCGCGCCTGCCTCGCGGAGCTGGTCGGTTGCACCGACCTGGCGACACTATTCGACAGCGCGCTGCAAGGGCTGGAACGCCACTGCGGCATCCGCCATGCAATGCTCCTGGTGCACGATGCGGCTCGCGCGCGGCTGTACACCGTCGCCAGCCGCGGCTATCCGCAATCCGGTGTCGGTTCGGAGATCGGCATCGGCGAAGGCATCATCGGCGTCGCTGCGCGCGAACGCTCGCCGATCCGCATCGGCTATGCCGCACAGGAATACCTCTACAGCCGGGTGGTGCGCGAAGGCTTCGAGAAGAGCACGGCCGGCGATGCGCTGGAAACCTCCATCCCGTTTCCCGGACTCGCGGATTCCGGCAGCCAGCTTGCGGTGCCGGTGAGCTGCGGCGATCGCCTGCACGGTGTGCTGTATGTGGAAAGCCCGCAGGAGCGGCGATTCACGTACGAAGAGGAGGACGCGCTGGTGGTGCTGGCGGGGCAGTTATCCTTGTCCATCGAGCTGCTCGCGCATACCGCCGAACATCACGAAGAGACAGCCGTCGCCGCGGCCCCGCCGTGCGCCGTGCGGGGTGCGGCGGTCGCCATCAAACACTTCGCCGCCGACCACAGCGTGTTTGTCGACAATGACTACCTCATCAAGGGCGTGGCTGGCGCGATCTTCTGGAAACTGGTGCGCGACCATGCCGATGCCGGGCGCAGCGAGTTCAGCAACCGCGAGTTGCGTCTCGATCCGACACTCAAGCTGCCGGATATCACCGACAACCTGGAAGCGCGGCTGATCCTGCTGCAACGCCGGCTCGCTGATCGCTGCACCTGCATCGCCATCGAAAAAACCGGCCGCGGCCGCTTCCGCCTCAACGTCGGCCGGCCGCTCACGCTCACCGACGTGCCGGGGCGCTGACGCAGGGTAACGACTACCGTTATCCCGTATAAAAAAGCGGTCCGACAGACTCCTAGACCCCGTTTGACGCCACCGGCAGCGTGTACAAACCGGAGCCCCGGCGTCGTGACGCATTGCGGTCCCGGCCGCCTGTTCCGGTGTCCAGCGAGTCGTTCATCAGATCGCCGCCGGCCAGCCAGCGCGCGCACTCCGGCCCCAGCTCGCGCATTGCGCGTGCTTCATACTCCGCGCAGTCGGCCGCGCTCAGCGTCTCCGACCAGCGTCCGTTGACGCCCTGGTTGATGAACACCTGGGCGCCGCCGTCCCAGAAGGCGCCGCCGAGCGGCACGCTGATGGTGGCGTTCTGTTTCATCCAGTCAAAGCGGCAATAGCTGACAATGTCCGGCCAGCGCGCCTCGTCGATGGCGATGTCGAGGAAGCGGGCGATGCGGCGCATTTCGCCTTCCATGTCGCGCTTGAGGTCATTGAAATGCACCATCAGCACGTTGGGCAGATGGCGGATTGCCCACCAGCTGCGTATGTTGTCCCAGAACGGCCAGAACGGATGCCCGTCCTTGTCCATCCAGTCGCGCCAGTAGCGGCGGATATCCGCGGGCGGCGGCTCGATGGCCGGGCCGATACGGCCGGGCGTGTCGTTCAGCGCCGCGTACCAGGCGGCGTTGGCGTTCACGTGATGGTTGTACATGCTCCACACCACGTCGCGGCCGTCGCGGGCGATGCAGATGTATTTCGCTTTCGGCGAGAACACCAGCGCATCGACCGGCAGGTGTGTCTTGATAATGCGCCGGTGCGTCTGCGCCTCGACCTCGGCCAGCTTGATCTCTTTGGGCGGCACACGCAGATCGAGCCAGGGCGACAGTTCGGCGACCGGCAGCGTCGGATCACCGCCGAACAGCATCTGCGCCACCATCTGCTGCATCCAGGTGGTGCCGGACTTGGCGTAGGTGGCGATGACGATGTCATCGTCGCGGAACCGGAAGTCGTTCCAGATGGTTGAATCAAAGTGATGATTGTGCATTTCCCGCGTTTTGACGGGCCATTCGATGGAGTTGGTCATGGCATCAGCTCCTGTCGTGTCCATTCATCCATAATCGGGTTCATGGGCCAGAACACAGATGCCGCTGATGTTGGCCGGAATTGTGTTCTGGGCCCGCACATGGTGCCGTCACTTCATCGCCTGCTGCTGCGGCAGATTCTTCGGCGTGAAATCGAAATACGGCGTCGACACCGCCACCCCGGGCGCCGCCGCGTCCGGCGCCGGCTCGCCCGCCGGACCCGCGTCGCGCAGGTAGCGATACATCGCGATCAGGTCGGCGTCGGTCATTTCGCGCAAGTTGAACCAGGGCATGGGCGGACGCATCGGCTGGCGCGTGCGTGCTACCCATTGCGTTTCGGAAATCTGCTGCGCGAGCAGCCGCAGGTTCGCAGGATAGGTCGTACCCCACGGCCCCTGGAACCCGACCGGGCTGCCGGTCAGCCAGACGTTCTCGGGTACTTTGCCCTCCATCTGCATATAGCCCGGCGTGTGGCAGTCGTTGCAGCCGCCGGTGATCAACAGATAACGCCCGTGCTCGATCGTTTGCTGATCCGCAGGGGCGGCGGTACTCGCTGCCGGAATCGCAACAAGCGACATCAGCAGGCAATACAGCATTGCGTTTTTTTTCATGGCCTGTCTCCTTTGCCACAGTGGTCGTGTGTCGATTAGCTTAGCGGGAAACGAGGAAAGGCGTCGCTAAATCCTGGCTCAGGAAATGCTAATTTTTTGCTAAACGGAGGAACGGGGTCAGAGCATAATGACAACGAATATTAGCGAAATCTGTGTTCTGACCCCGGCAATCAACGCAGGCTGGTTTCTTCCCACCAGTCGGGAAACGCTGCGCGAACCTGGTCCGTTTCGTACAGCGCATTTGCGGTCTGCAGTGCCGCGATGCCGGAAGGCGTCGAGATCCGCCAGGCATTGTCGATGAACTCCAGGCGTTTACCCGGCACCAGCCCCTTTGCCTGAAGCCAGTCGCGTATGCGTGCCTCGTGCCAATCCGTCTGAAATTGCACAATGATGCCGCCCGGCAGCGAGCGCAAGCGGCCGCCTTGCGGGTGGTCGCCGAACACCGGTGAGAGGCGCGCGGATGATCCGTGCATGCTTTGTATCAGCTCCTGCGCGTCAGTTCCGGGCAGTCTCCAGATGCGTACCTGTCCAGACGGTTGGCTGAGCGGCACCGCATTCGGGTATATGGCTGCAACTCCGCCTGACGGGCCGATATCACCGAATTCTGCGATGAGCCCTGGCTGCTGCCAGATGCCGCGCTGTCGTTCGCCGTCGTACCAGTACTGGTCGGCCATATCCGCCGCGCTTTTGCCGCCCGCGCAGAGGCAGGCGCTGCATATGGAGAACAGCAGTGCGATCATCCAGGGGGCGCCCCGGGTCAATGTCTGAAAAACTTCGCTTATGGATGACATAACATGAATTCAATTGTGTCAGCGTCCATGGAATATCAACTGCCATTCGTCAAGCCGGCCGGCATCCTGTGCGGCGAGATCGCGGACCGCCAGCGTCCAGGTACCATCAGCGGGTTCGCCCAGATACCGTGCGCTGCCGAATATCCATTCCAGGTAAGGGGTGCAATTGTCCTGCCAGCAAGCGTGCGTCTCCGCCAGCCGGCTCACCGTACCCGATGGTCCGGTCAGTTCGATGTCGAGATCACCGGAATAGGGGTGATCGGCGCTCACGATGATTTCCACCCATTCGATCTCCGTGATGCCGCTGGAGGTGACTGACAGGGCGCTGGTAATTCCTGTTGGCTCATTGTCCGGTATGGCCACATCTGCAAGTGTGCCTGGTGTGACATGCCGCGACGGCGCACCCGAACGGTAATCCGTCCAGCTTTCCGCCAATGCCACAGCGGCTGCGGCGTCGACGGCGCCGAACCCGTACGTATGGTTGATGTTATAGCCGGCGGCGTTGGTCTGCCAGTCGGCATGGGTCGCATCGTTGCGGCGTGCGCTCTGTGCCAGGATGATCCGTACATCGCGCCAGCCGAGGGCGGGGTTGGTCTGCAGCATCAGCGCCGCCACGCCGCTCACCAGCGGTGCGGCTGCGGAGGTTCCCTGCAGACAGCGGGTGTATTCGAGCACGCTGTAGTCCTCTGCGCCGCCGGCGTTGAGACCTTCTGCGCCGCTGCGGTCGGTGGTCGCAAGTCGGCCGGCGGCGCTGCAGCTTCCAGTGCCTCCCGGTGCGCTCAGCCACAGGTTGGCGCCCGGCTCCGAGTACGATGCGCGCTGACCGGACGGTCCGAGCGCGGCTACCGCAATTACACCGCGATGATTGGCGTAGCCGTCGTAGTTGGCATTGTCGCCGGCAAGCGCCCCGTTACCGGCAGCCCACACATACAGGGTGCCGAGTCCCGCGCGGCCCTGCGCCAGCCCGGTCTCGATAGCGCTGCGCCAGACCTGCGGCGCGAATTGCAGATCGGCCCGGCCGTCCGGCGAGCCCCAGCTGTTGCTGCGTACCGCGACCGCGTCACCGCGTGTCATGGCATCCGCCAGATCCTGTATGCGACCGCTCGCCACGGCATTCAGCCCCACCAGAGAAGCGCGCGGCGCAACGCCGCTAAGGCCGCGTCCGTTGAGGTCGCGGGCCGCGATCAGGCCGGCCGCCATGGTGCCATGCGAGCCGCCGGTGGGATCGCTGCCACTATTGACGTAATCATGGCTTTCGCCCGTGGCCACATTCTGGAACAGGTCTTCGTGTCCGACCTCCAGGCCATCGTCGACCACCGCGACCTGAACTCCCTCGCCGCGGCAGCTGTTGGCAGGCGCGCAGGTGTTCCATACCGGCATTACGTCAACGTCTTCGCCCGGCCAGGCGAGATTGTTCAGGTGCCACTGGTCGGAGAGCAAAGGGTCGGTCTCGGGATTTGCTGCGCCGGGTTCGCCCGAGATACTCGCGGAGGGGGCGCTTTCGCCGGCCGTATTCAGCGCGGTGACGACATAGTGATAAGGCACCGCGTTCGTCAGCCCGGTGTGCAAAAGCGACGCAGCGTCAACCTCGATAAAGGCCGCCGGGTTGATACCCGTCAGCGGATCTGTCGACCAATAGACACGGTAAGACTGCGCTGTGGCGACCGCGGCCCACGTCAGTTGCAGCATACCATCGCCGGGTTCCACCTGCAGATTCACGGGTGCGGCAGGCGCAGCGGGCGTGCTGCTGTCGCTGCCGCCGCCACCGCCGCAAGCCGACAACACGCACAACAGCCCGAGTGTGATGATCAGCCGGATGCGAAACGTGTCTTGTCCTGGCTTGCGTAGTCCGCTACTGCGAGGTCGGCCTGGCAGGCCGAGCGCAGTTTTTCGATAACACCGCCGAGTTGTCGCGCCGGCAGCGCGCAGGTCATTTCGTTGTTGCCCATACCCGTGCGTACCCGGCTGAGCATACAGCCGACACTCATGGCTGGCTGATCGAGTTCTTTGGCGATAGGAATGATATGGCACTGCGGTTTGCCCTCGATGCGGATATCGGGCATGGCATCCTTCATGATCATTGCCTGTTTGCTGTTCAGGCGCAACAGAACCACGTCCGGGTCGACCGGGCTCTCGTCCAGGGGCCCGTAGGTAATGAAGTCCGGTTTCTCCTTGAGCGTGGGTATGTGAGGGAATACCGACGGATCCACCCAGCCGGCCTCCACGAGGCAGCCCACATCATCGTTGCCGGCCACCTCGTCAAGTGACTTGAGTCCGTGCGTGACCGATCCGACGCTGCAGTTTCCGTGATCTTCCGGCACCGTGGTGAAGGTGCGTGACGCGCCATGCATCCAGAACACGCAGCCTGCGGAAACCCGTCCGGTGCGGCCGTCTTTGGCAGGCGCAGGCATCGGATCATCGAAAGCCTTCGTGCCGGGAGGCGCCGTTCGGGAAAATGTGATGGCCAGCGGTGGTGAAGCCAGACCTAGCAGGGAAGTCAACTCAGATGCCATGTCAGCGAATTGTTGTTTGGCCATATGCAGGTTACTCCTCTCGTGGACGTCGTGAACGATGCTCAATCAATTGAGATTTACGCCAGGAGCGCAGCGGGAGCGGGATACCTTGCCGGTACCCCGCCCGTTGCACACTTCGTACAGACAGCCTGCTAACCACAGGGATTGGGCGGCAGTGCGCTGACCCCGCCACCACCGCCACCGCCACCGCCAGGGGCGGTTGTGCCACCACCCGTCGCAGGGGCAGACGCTATCGCCTGGTAGGCGCCGGGGGCGATGCCCGTGACCGCGCCGTCCAGACTGATTACGTTGGTCAGTTTGCGTGTTGCCGTGTTGATGACGTCAATACTGCCAGCGCGGAGCTGGTAGAATTTTTCGCCGTCAGGACCGAAGAAGCCCGCGAAGGAGCTTGGATGGTTGAAGGTTTCCTTGATCCGGTACGGCGTATCGCCTATCAGGTCCAGGATCTGGAAGCCGTCGGCTCCGACATTGGTCAGCAACCAGATTTCGTCGCTGTAAAGAATGGCGTCGGTGCCGCTTCCCTGGATACGCGCAATATTGCCTTCACTGGTGCCGGCACGGCCGTTCAGGCCGTTGACGATAAAGCCGGGACCCGGATCGGTATCGTTGACCTTGCTCAGATACGCACGTGTCACATCGGGACTGACACCGCTGCCATCATCGCCCGGAAGCGACACATACTCGTAATCGACCAGCGTCACGCCGCCGCCCGTGGACTCGAAGCTCACCCGCACCTGGTAGATATTGCCATCGACCAGACTGGCAGCACCGACATCCACCGCCAGCACATGTTTGAGATCGGTGACCAGCCGCTGTATCTCGACGATGTTGTCGGGGTCGGTCACGTCCATGATGAGTTCCGAATTGTCACCCTCGGTCTCCACATGGAACAGGAGCTCGTTGCCGACGTTACGATTGGACAGTGACGCCATCCAGGGACCGACGCGCTGACCGTTGGCAAGTAAAGCGCTCGAACCCACTCCGCCCGCCGACGCAGGCGCATCGGGCCGGGTTATGATCGGTACCGCGACCTGCACGACCTGGGGGGCGCCGCCGGCAATGGTGTCCATGTTGACGCCTGTCAGCGTATCGCCTTCCACATCCGGCCAGAAACTCCAGACCTCGCCCTGGGCATTGCGCAGCGATACCGAGTCGCAGGGCTCCGTGTAAGTCTCTTTATCGACTTCGCTGGTGCCGGCTGCGGTGCGGTCCCGTTGTGCGTTGCCAGGTGCAGTACCGCCGGCCACGTCATACAGGGCATTGAACAGGCTTACCACGGCGTTGCTGCTGTCCTTGACCTGCCCGAGGCGCGGGTAGACGAATCGCAGGGGTTGGCCGAAGGTGGCAGAGTCCGGATCGGTATCGAGGAAGAAACTGTGGTCACCCTGGCGCACTGCGAACATGGTGATTTTCCCGTCCGGAGCCGGTTCGATACCGACGGGGCTGTACCCCATGTTGTGGAACGGCTCTGCCTCATCAATGGCCCGCAGCATCGACGCGGATGCAAGATCCCGGTCGATACCGCTCTTGGACTCACGCACCAGGCACGCATCGGCAATAGCGGCAAGCTCAACCGACACCGTGGTCAGATCGAAGTACTGGCGCAGATCCGCGCCCTTGGTCGTCACAGGACTGAATGACCCGGCAGTACTGCGTGTGTCTACAATTGCCGGACCGATGGTGCCCTCGCGGTTGCCCTGGATGGATGGGGCAGCGACGCGCGGGATGACTTCCAGAGTGTCGGGGTCGACACCCCACACCAGGCCGCCGCCGCCGACCCAGATCGGTCCTTCATAGAAAAATTGCTTGTGCGTACCACCGCCCGATGAAACACCCGTCACGGCTGTTTCGAGCACGGCATCAGTGTTCGTGTCTATGCGGGCGATACTGTCGCCTGTGCCGTCTGCATCGGAATCGAAAAAGGCGAACAGCGCGGGCGTTGTCGTGGTGTCGACGGTGGCGGCCCCGGTGACGGTGTCATCCTCCGAGCCACCACCGCAGCCGGATAACATCACTGACAGGGCAATGAGCGTCGGCGCAAAAGCCGGAATGAAACGCTTAAAACACAAGGTATTCATGGGCACGTCCTCCTCGGTACGCGGGGATCTTGCTGGAGATGAGGCGTCGCCGCGGATCTGTATGAATCTGAATGCATAACAAGCGAACACCTTCAACTATCAGTTGCAGCGTAGTCTTCAGTGTAGTCTTCGTCTCAACTGTACTGTATGCATGAGTCGTACCAGGGGGTTGATCCGCTGTGACTGCCTGAGCGCATTGCGTTTTTCAACGCGTTGTGTGGCCAGTGATGTTCGCGGGAAGATGCAAAGTACCTACGGGTGTGCCGGTGGATGCATTTTGCAATCGTCGCTGGACAGAAAATTCCCCGCTGCGTCCGGCTCCGTTGCTGTTTTTCAAACGCTTCGAGGTGCTTGCAGGTTGAGGCACATGACTTGCATCGCGGATACGGCCTATGACACGCAGGTTTCTGATAGCCGGGTGGTCGATCGCCGCGCCGGCGCTCGTGGCGGCCTGGTTGCTGTCCCAGCCGGGGCTCCCGGCAGCGGCCATGACCGGGCCGGCGGAATCGCAGTGGCTGAACCAGACCGCCGGGCTCATCGAGGCGGCCCGTACCCGGGCGCCGGTCGGGGAGTTCCGCGAGCGGGTGATCGCGCAGCGTGAGTGGCTGCGCGATATCGTACGCGCAGGGCAGGGGCGCGATGAACTGCGGGCGCTGCACGTCAATCTGGTACTGCTGCAGACCTTGCTGCAATCCGCGGCCGATTGTCACCAGGCCGGCCGGATACTGTGCCCGCCGGATCTGATGCGTCAGCTCGAGGCGCAACTGGCCAGGGCGCGCAGCGGCCTGACGATCCTGGAGAATTGAACGCCATGTCGACATGGTTCGAAACCCTTGCCATCACCTCGGCCGGTATGCTGATGGACGCCGGCTTCTGGGTGGTGGTCAGCCTGGCGGTGGCCGGGTTGCTGCACGAATTCGTCGATACCGGCGCGGTGCGCAGGTTGATGCACCGGGCGGGTATGCGCAGCGTGCTCGGCGCAATGGGCCTGGGCGCCATGCTGCCCATCTGCAGTTGTGGTGTGGTCCCGTTGTCGGTCGGGTTCCATCTGGGCGGCGTGCGGCTGGCGGCGGTGCTGGCATTTACCGCGGCTACACCGGTGATCAATCCGGCTGCCATCATTCTCTCCCTTGCCTTCCTGGGACCCGAGCTGACTGCGGCCTACCTGCTGTTCGGACTGGCTGCGCCGTTGCTGGTGGGATACTTGACCGAACGCGTCGCCCCGGCCGCAAACACGGCGGCCGCAATGTCGCTGCAGCAGCATTGCTGCTCGGCTGCGTCCGGCTGCGCAGCGTTGTCTCGCAGGTCGCGTCTGCGCCGCGCGATGCGTTGGGCTTTTCTCGATCTGGGCCCGACGCTTGGCCTGTATCTGGCCGCAGGCGTGTTGCTGGCCGCGCTGCTTATGGTGCTGGTGCCGTCCGACTGGTTTACCGATTATCTCGGTACCACGGCCCCGCTCGGCGGTCTGCTGCTCGTCGCGTTGTTCGGAGCGGTTATCTATGTCTGCGCCGTGGCCCATATCCCGATGGTGGCGGCGCTGCTGGCGGCCGGCGCCGGTCCGGGAGCCGCCATTGTGTTTCTGGTGACGGGGGCGGTGACCAATCTGCCTGAACTCATGGCGTTAGGCCGCGTGCTGGGTGCGCGAACCGTGCTCGTCTATACGGGCAGTCTGGTATTGCTCTCCATTGTGGCGGGCTGGGTTGTCAACGTCTGGCTGGCGGATTACCAGCCGATGCTCGATCCGCAAAGCAGTATGCTGTGGAGTGATCTGGCTGCACGCGTGACGCCCGTGATTCCGCAGTCACTTGCGCTGGGCAGTGCTGTGCTCCTGGGTCTGCTGGCGGTGGCCGGCCTGGCGCAGAGGATACTGCGCCGACGCGACAATGCAGATGTGCCACTGAAAGTCGAAACCTGAGCCGGGGCGTCAGTCAAAGCGGGCATTGCAAAATCCGCCGGCGCCCCCTGCCACTCTGCGATGGTTGCATTATGAACTGGTTCGATTCCCGAAACCCGGGGACAGGTTAATGATATTAAATGTAAAAAATCATCGGGCGCGATTTCTGCATGCATACGCTGCCGGCAACAGCTCAACCAGGGAACCGCGCTGCCGGGAGGATGTCAGGTGATGTTTTGGTTCAGCAAGCGTAATCAGCAGTCATCGATCGCCGTCAGACGCATCGATCAGGTCGTGAGGCTGGAGAGCTACGGACCGTTGCAGGTGCAGGTAATGGTGGACTGTCTCGGCGCGGTATGCCCGCGGCCACAACTGCTGACCATGCGGGCACTGGATCATATGAACGATGGCGAAGTGCTGGAACTGCTGGTGGACAACCCCGCTTCCGCGGAAGCGATTCCGGCGATGGCCATGGGCCTCGGCAGCACCCATCTGGTCACGATGCGCAACGAGGGCAGCTGGCGCATCTATTTGCGCAAGGGATTCGGCGACGATGGGCATTGAAGGCAACAGATCATGATCATGGCAGTGCCTTGTGGAGGAGGTATCGATGGCGAATGATGTAAAGACCGCGACGATAGACGCAGCAGGTCTGCGCAACGGCGTCTGGTACAGCCACAAGGGCAATGTCTATGCGCTCGGCATCGTGCTGCTGGTGGCGCTGGGTTCAGTCTGGGCGCTGGCGCAGGATCTGCGCTGGATTTATCTGCTGGTCTATGTCTGGTTCGGACTGGGCTACGGCATTTTTCTCCAGTATGGGCGTTTCTGCATGGCTTCCGCCGTGCGCGACCTGTTCGCGGTGGGGGTGCCGCGCATGGCGGTGGGCATGCTCATCGCAGTGATGCTGTTCTCACTGACTGCCGCGCTTGTCAAAGTGCTGGGCGTGAGCACCTTCCATCCGCACCCGCTGGGGTGGCACATCATCATCGGCGGCGCCATATTCGGTTTCGGCATCGTGTTCACCGGCGGTTGCGCCACAGGATCCCTTTACAAAAGCGGCGAGGGCAATCTCGGTTCCATGCTGGTGGTGCTGTCGATTTCGTTCTCGCAGGCGATCTATGTCACCCTGGGTGGCTGGTTGAACAAGCTGGTCCCGGCATCCTGGACGCAATCCGCAGTGGCCAAGGACATGCCCGCGGAGCTGACGGTGGGCAACGGCTGGTTCGATCAGTTCACCGCCGGCTATATCTGGGACCTCACGGGCGGCCAGTTATCCGATCAGCTGGGCTTCGAAGGGCTTTTCACAGGCGCCTTCTTCGGCAATGCGTTGCTGGGCGCGATTGTGCCGTCACTCCTGCTGATGATCTACCTCTACCAGACGGCCTATCGCAAGGGTTATCAAAGGCGCTTCAAGATCGAAACGCCGCGCCTCGGCGATCACCTGCGCGGTATCTGGTCGATGGTCACCGCCTCGCGCACCACCGCCATCGCCGGGCTGTGCCTGGGTCTGCTGGCGGGCGCGCATATGTGGGCTACCGGTGAGCTGCGCGAGCATTACGGAATCTTCAACTTCGGTGAAATGCTGGTGGATATGGGGCATACCGCGGGTCTGTCCATCCAGGACACGGTATTCGATCCCGGCTACTGGTACATCACCACGCAGGAGGCCCAGTGGGGCGCCTGGGCGCTGGACAAGGCCGGCGTGCAGATGACAGATAATATTTTCTTCGGTCTCGAGAACGGGATACCCAATCCGCTGATCAATGCACCTGGCTGGATGTCGATCGGAATTATCCTGGGCGCGGCGCTGCTCGCGCTGGTGCGGCATGAATTCAGGTGGAAGGTCCCGAGCCTCGAAACCGCCATGTTCGCAATTATCGGCGGGGCACTCATGGGCCTCGGGGCGCGTATCGCCCTGGGCTGCAACATTGGCGCCTTTTTCGCAACGGTCACCAACGGTGACCTTTCCGGGTGGATATTCCTTGCAGGAATGGCCGCCGGCGCCTGGGTCGGTGTGAAGGGATTCAACTGGTGGATGGAGTGGCGCGCCGGTGACGACGAACTGGCAATCTGATTTCACTGCCATGGCAGCAGTGTGCAGTGCGAATTGAAACGGAGAGAAATTGCATGGCAGTAAAATTCGAAAAGGTCAGCGACGGCGATTATCTGCTGGACGTGACAGGATACGTTTGTCCGCATCCGCAGATGTACACCAAGAAAGTGATGGGCAAACTGGAAAGTGGCGACGTGCTCACGCTGATATTCGATAACCCCTCGTCCGGCGAGTCGATCGTGGCCATGTGCGACTCCGACGGGAACGAACTGCTGGAGCGTAGCGACGAAAGCGGCACGTTCCGCTGGCGCATTCGCAAAGCCTGAACTGTACAAAACAGATCTTGAGCCGGCTGTGCGCCTTGCAAGTATGCTCGATAGTCTTCCCGGCAGTTCCGGCGCGCGTTATGCCCGGACCGCCCGTTTCACTCAGGAGATCACATGCGATTCGGATTGGTAGTGACAGACGAGCGTCACGGTAGTACAGCGGTGGCGTTGCTGATGGCGGCGCAGATGCGAGGATGGGAGTGCCGCTGTTTTCTGACCGACCGGGGCGCACTGCTGTTGACCTCTCCGGCATTCACCGGTTCGTTGGCCGTTTCCGCCACCCGGGTCGCGGTGTGCGAGCTGAGTATCGAACGTTACGAGGATTATGGTCTGCGTGTGGCGGACATCAATCCCGCGGTGATGATCGGCGGCCAGTATCAGGATGCCGATCTGGTCCGTAACAGCGACTGCGTACTGGTCCTCTAGGAGAGCGCCATTGAAACAGGCACAAAAGACGATCCTGGTGATCGCCCGGCACAACAAAACCGAGGCACTGCGCATGGCCAGCGGCCTGACGCTGCTCGACGACCAGGTGCGGGTTGCGGCACTGGGCGGTATCGAAGACGATGAGGAGTCGGCGCTGCAGCTCGAGGCTCTGGAATTCGCCGAGGTGCCGGTGGAGACGCTAGACCCCGCAACGGACGACGGGCTTGGCCAACTCGCCGACGCCATCCTGCGCGCCGACGCCGTGTATGTCATCTGAGGGGCACTGATATGCGCGCGACAAGGAAACTCCTGCTGATCTATTCCGACCAATGCCCCGCAGCACCCGGACCGGCGCTTGATATTGCGCGCCTGAGCGAAGTTCTGCGCGAACGGGGTGCCGAAGTCGAGGAAGTGAACCTGAATATACCGCCGGACACGTTGCTGGAGAAACTCGAAGGCGGCGCCATGCCGGTCGTGTTCAGGGTCGATGCCAAACCCTGAAAAAGCTGTTGCAAATTCCAAGACCGCATAGTGCAACTGCCAGTCTGCAATGTGTGCTGCTCTCTCCCTATGCGACAAGACATTGTATTAACAGCGTTCTCTGTGATGGCACGAAGGCTGCTAACCGTTCGGTTACAACGCCGCACCCGCGTCCGGGCAAACCGGCAGCGGTAGCGGATTCGAGTAACAGCTCGTGGAGGAGCACAGATGAGCATAAAGTCCAGAGCTTCGTATCGCATGCCATCCAGGGTCGTGACTGGCATTTTGATGTTGGCTGCAATCGGCCTTGCCGGCTGCGGCGGCGGTGGCGGGGAAGACAGCACCGTCGGCTTTGCCACAACGCCCAGCGGTCCTGCCCCCATAGTGGTCAATACCCCGGCCCAGATTGCACAGGAATCCGCCGACAACTACGACGATAACGTCAATGGCCTGATCAGCGGCGCCACGCTGAAACGCTGGAAGGACGACTGGCTGAATCAGCGCCCTGCCGGCATTACCGGGAAACTGGTGATTCTGCAGGTAAGCGAAGGTCCTGCCGGCGCCGAGTACATCATGCCGAACGGGGGCAATGTGTTCACCTATCTGTCGCCGTCGTCCGAATGGATCCAGACCCGCTCCAACGGCGTCATCAGCACCCAGAGCATGGTCCCTGACGGTGCCAGCATGGATGCCCAGCTCAGGAAGTACAGCATCGATCCGCACCGCGACATGATCGTGGTCGCTACCGGTAACGGCAGTACCGGCAACGCCATGGGACAGGGGCGCATATGGTACGCGCTGCGTTACTGGGGTGTGGAGGCAGCGCACCTGGCGATACTCAACGGCGGCAACCAGTGGCTCAGCGGCTCGAGTATGGGGCCGGGCGACTTTCAGGCTACAGCCTCCAGCGCACCGAACAACGGCATCGCGACGGTCAAGAGCCTGCCATCCGATAACACCGCGTTGCAGGCCACCTTCGAGGATCTGCTGAATATCCTCCCGGCGAGCGACAGCAACGTGCTCAACGACGGCGTATTCATCTGGGATGCGCGCGGTATGAACCAGTACAGCGCCGGTGAAATGCTGGAGCTCGGACAGTCGGGCTGCGCGTCCGCCTACTGCCCGCCGCCTCCCGGTTTCGATTACATGACCACCTTCCAGAACTCGGGTTCCCGCCAGGGGCATCCACGCGGCACACTGCAGTTGCAGTTCACCCATATGCTGGTCGCGGCCGAAGGGTACCGCTACAAAGACAAGGCGGAACTCGCCGCCTATCTGAACGGTGAGGTCGATGCCAACGGTATCAGCATGGTGGATGCCACCTATCAGCCGGTCGGCGCCGGCAGCGCCTGGCAAAACGGCGACACGATCTACGTCTACTGCGAAACGACGTTCCGGGCGATGATCACGGGGGTAACGAGTGCGGTGATCCTGGGAAAACCGGTCCGGTTCTATGACGGCGCCATGGTCGAGTGGCACTCGCTCTCCCACCTGCAGGACGCGACGGGTAACTACATTCTTCCCATCGATTCGCCCTGGCGCACCGACGTGAAATCGTTCTTCCGACCGGCGAGCGACCCGAGCCGGGTCGCGCAGCGCGCCATTGACAATGCTTATGCGGCGCACGCGAATGCCATCATTGTCGCGGACAAAGCCTACAAGACGTCGTCGGCTGTCACCGGTGGTGGCGGCGGCGGTGGAGGCAGTACCTTGCCGCCAAATCCTTGCGGCTGATTCCTCCAAGCCCGGTGCTTTCCGGGTATTTCCTGACGTCGCATGATCTGTACGTCTCCGGCCGCCCCCCCCAGCGGCCGGATTTTTTATGTGATTCCTGCTAGTACTATACGGTCAGGAGAACCCGCATGACATCCGCTCTCGTCCGTCGCATTGCCGTGATCCTGTTGTGCGTTGCGCTGGGCGGCGGCGCCTGGTTGATGTGGCAGCTACAGTCAGCGACGCACGGGTCGCAAGACCCTGTAGCGCGGTTTCTCGAACGCCACTGGGAGAAACCGCTCCCCGCCCAGGGCATGCCACCGGCCCACTTCAACAAGGATGAAGCATCGCTGGCGCCTGCCGCCTGCGCCGAATGCCACGCCGAACAGCACCGCGACTGGGATACCAGCCTGCATAGCCGGACCATGGGCAACGGCATTCTCTGGCAGGCGCGGGCGCTGTCGCCGTCAGCGGTGGCGGGTTGCCTCAATTGCCATGCGCCGCTGGCGGAACAGAAAGCGCTGCTCGCCCGGGCGCTGAACTGGCCCGACGCCCCGGCGACGGAGCCGCCGGACTATGTGCCGCCGGATCTGCATCGTCAGGGCCTGGTATGCGCCGCCTGTCACGTGCGCGCACATAAACGTTACGGTCCACCGGCGCGGCCCGGCAAATTGCCCGGAGATGCGCCGGGTTTGCCGCACGACGGTTATCAGGAAGCGGTGGCATTTTCCGACAGCCGCTTTTGTGCCACCTGCCATCAGTTTCCCGAAGACGGAACGTCCCTCAACGGCAAACTCCTGGAAAACACGCTCAACGAGTGGCGCGCCTCGCGCCACGCCGCCGAAGGGCGTGCATGCCAGACCTGTCACATGCCCGGGCGCCGCCATCTCTGGCGAGGGATCCACGACGCGGACATGGTGCGCCAGGCCCTGACCACCGAATTGTCAGTTGCGCAGGCAGCGAATAACCGGTTGCAGGTGCGTGCCGAGATCCGCAACAGCGGCGCCGGCCATTACTTTCCCACCTATCTGGTACCGAAGGTGTGGCTGCGCCTGGTGGCGGTCGATGCAGCGGGCGATCAGCGTATCCAGCTCGCCGAGGCGGTGGTCAGCCGCGAGACCGATGTCTGGCTCAGCGAGGAGCGCAGTGACACCCGGATCGCCCCGGATGCTGTGCGCGTGCTCGAAGCCGGGCTGCCGGCGCCGGCGGAGCCGGGCTGGCAGCTCGAGCTGCACGTCGACGTAGCGCCGCGTGAGCATTATGAGCGAATGTTCGCGGCGGTGTTGCGTGATAACGGTGCACAGCTGGACGCCGTGACACGCGGCATGCTGGAGGCCGCGTTGGCTGAAGCGCGCGCCAGCCGCTACACGCTGGTCGCCCAGAGGCGTGCCCTGCCGGGGGCGATTGCAAATTGAGATGTCCCGCGATGCGTTACCTGATATGCAATCCCCGGGGAGTCCGTTAACAACGGAATATGTTCTTAAAAACCGGCAGATAGCTCGCCTGGCGCATATTCTGCATCAGACTGCCCGGAAGAGGAGGATCGTGGTGTGCGGACTACTGATGCAACAGCGTTCGTGATGACCGGGTTATTGCTGTGGACGGTCCCGTGTATCGCGTCGTCCGAACCGGGTGGCGGACCTCCACTGCCCGGCCTCGATACGATCGCGGGCGATGAGCCGCAGTCCAAACGCCTGCGATTTCGTGGCGTCGGTCCTACATGCATGTGCCTCGGCGGATTGAGCGAAGAGGAAATCGCGGCCGCTCAACGCAAGCGAACGCAAGCCGCGGCTGATAAGAAACATCGGTAGCCAGGGCCCCTGAACGTATGTGTGGAGGAGGAGAGTGTTATGTTGCATAAAATGTGGGCCGGTATCACCCGGCAATTGCGTCTGTTGGCGGTTTTCGCAACAGTTACAGTCCTTGGCGGCACTGGCTGGAGTTATCTGACCGGCGGCGCTGACGACGAGACCCTTATCGCCGAAACGCCTGCCTGGGGCGACGAGACCCTGGCAGGAATTCACGGGCATCTGCTCGCCGGTCTGCCGATCCGCGTGGCCAACGCCTGCGGCCTCGGCGCCTCTTCCTGCTTCCGCTGTCACAACGGCAAGCGCGCCGCAGCGCCTGGCACAGATTCGGCCACCGACCCCTGGCACGTCCAGCACAAGACCGTCAACAATTCCTGCGCGGGTTGTCACCAGGGCAATCCGCGGCTGATGAAGGAGGATATCGCCCACAAGGGCATGCTCGCCGATCCGCGCACCAGTCCCGGGGAAGCCTGTTTCGGCTGCCATACCTCGGATGACGCCCAGTCTCTGGTCGATGCCTATCAAAAGCTAACCGGGGAGTGATTAGAGATGACTCACACCAACACTGAAGAACACCATATCCGCCGCTACCTTGCGCCGCTGGCACTGGCCTTGAGCGCCGCTGCCGGAAACCTGCAGGCCGGTCCGACTATCACCTACGGCGACGAGGGTTTCCTGACGCTGAACTATGGCGTGCAGATCTGGGCGCAGGCCCGCGATTTCACGACACCGACTGATTCCGGCGACACGACGGATATTTTCCTGCGCCGCAACCGCATCAGCCTGTCGGGGCAGTACAACGACTATGTCGGTTTTTACGCGCAGCTTGAATCGCAAAGTGACAGCAGGCAAGGTAATGATGACAGGAGCGTTTTTTACCGCGACGCCTATGTGACTTTCGACTGGACCGACAGCATGCGCTTCATCGCCGGGCGGTTCAAGAACACCTTCAGCCGTGAGAACCTCGAGGCCTGTCTCGAGCCGCTCACCATCGACCGCGGCGAGGTGCTGGTCTATACACCGTTCGGCGGCACCCGGGATACCGGCGTCGCCATGTGGGGTAATCTCGCCGACGCTCGTTTACAGTACCGGCTGGCTGTCACGGACGGCCGCGAGGGCGATGAGGTTGTCAAGGATTCCCCGCGTCTTACCGGCCGCGTCCACTGGTCGCTGTGGGATCCCGAGTATGACTACGGGTATCGCGGCACCTACCTCGGCACCCGCAAGGTGCTGACCCTGGGTGCCGCCTACGATTACCAGGCCGATGTCGCCTACTCGGACTTCCCCAACCGCGAGGGATCTTCCGATTACAAGGCGTGGACCGCCGATGCGTTCATGGAATACCCTTCCAAATACGGGACCTTTACAGTCTCCGGGGCGTACTTCGATTACAGCACCGACGATGCCATCAACGAGAATCCGGATTCTGCGTTGCCGGTGAACTCAGAGCTCAAGGGTCAGTACGCCAAGGCCGGGTACCTGTTCCCCAACAAAATCGGCATCGGCAGGCTGCAGCTGTTTGCGCGCTATGAAAATCTGGACTACGGTATCGACAACGGGCGGTACGATAACCAATGGATTGGCGGTGGCGCCAACTACTACATCTACGGTCAGCAGCTGAAAGTGACCTTCGAATATGCGAATATCAATTTCGACGAAGATGATCCGACTACCCCGGCGCTGCAGGATTATGATCAGGCGACACTGGCGCTGCAGTTGATTTTCTGAGGGCGGCTGACGCCCAGCATCCCGTACAGCCGGCCGCTGCCTGTGGCCGGCTGTCATGTTGTCGTGGAGGTGCTGCATTTCTACGGTTATTCCAGGCGGTAACGCAACAGACGAACGCCGGGCGCGCGCCGACCGTGTGCTGGGCTGGCTGTTCAGCGCAGCCGGCCTGGTGGTCGCAGTGCTGTTGCTGTTCCACTCGGGCGGCATGGTGCAGTTGCCCTTGCTGGTCGTTCTCGCTCCGATCGTGCTCCTGCTGCTCGGCCTGCTGTTTTTTGTCTACCGCATGATCCGCTATCGCCAGGTGCTGGAGGCCATGCACGCCGGCATGCTGGATGCCCAGGAAGGGACACTGCTGCCTATCGACGTCGGCCGGTTGCAGGATCCGTATCTGCGCAGCCTGGTCGGTGACTACAACCTCATGATGGAGGCGCTGCGGCGCGTGTTCTCGACCGTCGAGGAATGTCAGAATCGCGTGCTGACCGAACGCAACCGCATCAATGCAATCCTGCAGAGCTTGCCGGGAACGCTATTGAGCGTGGATGACGATCTGTCTGTCAACGCGGTGAATTCACTCGCTGAAAGCCTGTTTGGCCTGAGCGAAAACGAGCTGGTTGGACGCAGCCTGTTCGATCTGTTGTCGCTGAGCGAACCCGATCGCGATCTGTTGCGCGACGCCTTCCTCTACAAGCGACGGGTATCCAACCAGGAGATAGAGTGCCAGCTTAACGGCAAGCTGCGCCACCTGTCGCTGAATCTGTCGTTTGTGACCCAGACCGGCGCCGATATGGGGGCCGTTATCACGCTTCAGGACATCAGTGACTACAAGCAGCTGCAGGAGAGCGTCTACAACCAGGAAAAGCTGGTCGCGATGGGCGAACTGGCGGCGGGTGTCGCGCATGAGCTGAACACCCCGCTCGGCAGCATTCTGGGTTATGCGCAGCTGTTGCGCGATGCCGTTGGCGAGGATCCGAAAGTTCATCAATGGACACGAGTCATCTGTGATGAGGCACGCCGTTGTTCCCGCATCATCGACGACCTGCTGCACTATGCGCGCAGCCGTGACAAATGCACAAGGGACGTTTGCGAGGTCAACGGTGTCGTGCGCAGCGTCAGCGAAACCTTCGTAAGCTGCAGGATGAAGCGCTATAATATTCAAATCGCCCTGGACCTTATGGACGGTGAACTTCCCGTGGAGGGCAGCTGTGGCCAGCTGGAAATCGTGTTGGTGAACCTCGTAACCAATTCCATCCAGGCACTGGCGGGCCGGCCCGATGCGAGTATCATCATCCGCACGCGGCTGGCCGCGCACGACCAGGTGCGACTGGAAGTGGAGGACAACGGCCCCGGGATTCCCCGTGATATTCGCGGCCGTATCTTCAACCCGTTCTTTACCACCAAGGAGGTGGGAAGCGGAACCGGCCTGGGGCTGGCTATCTGTCAGGCCATGCTCACTCGCAGGGGCGCATCGATATTCTACGATGGCAACTTTACCGGCGGGGCGCGCTTTGTTGTTGAACTTCCCCATGTGTTGACAGAGGTGGTTGCGGAATGAGCGCGGCAATGAAAGAGACACTCGTAACACCGCCAGGCGGTCGCCCGGTGGTGCTGATTTGCGAGGATGATGCGGCCATGCGCGAGCTGGTCGCGAGCGTCATCGCGGGGCTCGATGTCGTGGTGGTGCAGGCAGAGAGTTCGCAGCAGGCGCTGGATTTCCTCGAGAACAACGACGTGGCGCTGCTGATCACGGATCTGCGCATGCCGGGCGTGGACGGTATGGAGCTGCTGCGTTTCGCGCGGGCGCAGAACTTTCTCACTCAGGTCGCCATGATCACCGGCTATGCCACCGTCGAATCGGCGGTAGAGGCGCTCAAGTCCGGCGCCTTCGATTATATCCGCAAGCCCTTCGACAATGAGGAGCTGCGCTGCATGGCAGAGCGTGCCCTGGAGCACCACCAGTTGCACCGCGAAAATCTTGAACTGCGTGAACAGAACCGCCTGATCCGTGAGAATGAAGGCTTTGTCGGCCGCGCTCAGTCGGTCGTGCGCATGCGCAAGCTTGTCGATGCGGGGGCGGCGTACGACTGCACCGTGCTGATCACCGGTGAAAGCGGCTGCGGAAAGGAGCTGGTCGCACGCCAGATACATATGCAAAGCAAGCGCAGTGACAAACGCTTCGTGGCCATCAACTGCGCGGCCATCCCCGAGAATATCATCGAGAGCGAGTTGTTCGGTTATGTCAAGGGAGCCTTTACCGGCGCCGATCGCAATAAACCCGGTCTGTTCGAGGCCGCCGACGGCGGCACGCTGTTCCTGGATGAAATCAACAACGCCTCGTTGTCGCTGCAGGCAAAACTCCTGCGTGTACTGCAGGACGGGGCCTTCTACCGCATGGGTGACACCGCGTCGCGCAGCGTGGATGTGCGCGTGCTCGCGGCCAGCAACCGTTCCATGCAGGATCTCATCGCTTCGGGCGAATTTCGCGAGGACCTGTATTACCGCCTCAAGGTGATTGAAATCCACATTCCCGCCCTGCACGAACGGCGCGATGACATTCCTCTGCTGGTCAACCACCTGACCGCGCGCATCGCGGCGCGTCTGGGCAAACAGGTGCGGGGTGTGAGCACGCGCGTGCTGGGGGCGCTGGTACGTTACGAATGGCCAGGCAATGTGCGTGAACTGGAAAACACACTCGAGCGCATGATTATCCTCGCCGAAAGCGACATGATCGATGTCGACCTTTTGCCGCCGGAGATCGCCAATTCCCGCGAGACTGTAGGCAAGGCGCTCGACTATATGGCGCCGCAGAGCCTGGAAGATATCGAGGCCTATTTCATCAGGAAAACATTGCGTGAAACAGGTGGCGACCGGGCGCTTACGGCGGAAATACTGGGTATCGACAAGTCGACCTTGTGGCGCAAGGTCAAACGCTATCAACTGGATTGAGCCGGGAGAACTATGGGTACTGGGTATCTACGCCGGCTTGCCGGAGTCATGGCTCTGCTGGGCTGCATGCAGACGCCGCTGAGTGTCGCGGAAACAGCGGATGAACGTCTGCAGAGGCTGGAGCAGGAAATCGAAGAACTGCGGCAGATGCTGAGCGACGAGCGCAACAGGGGGCCGGCAGCAGACGCACCCGCAGTTGTAACGCCCGCAACCGCAGTCGACGCCGAGCCCCTGCGCAGCGGGGTACACATCCGCTACTACATTGGTAATGAACCGCTGGGCGATAAGCCGCCCTCTGGCGTAACGCCGACAGTCGAGGGACGCTTCTTCGAGTCGGACATGCTGTCGTTTGATCCGGCGGCCTATGATGTGCCCGGGTCGGGTCCGTTCTCCCAGTACCGTGATCCGGCGAGTTATCGCTACATCGGGCTGCTGTTGGAGGGCGACCTGGCAGTCCGTGATACCGGTGATTATGAATTCATCGTGTACCCGAAGCCTGTCCGCGAAGGTGGCAGCACTGTAACGACCCGCATGAGCGTGCAGTTGCTGGTCGATGACACCACTGTCGTGGAATTCAGTGATCAGACGAACTGGCAGAATCGGCGCGGTCGCGTACACCTGCAACCGGGCCTGCACCGCGTGCAGGTGTGGGCGATGGCGGTTTCCGACGGTTTCGGCCCGACGCCTGCAGACAGCCGTTTGCAACTGGCGTTCAAGGGGCCCGGCGATGCTTCTCCGCGCCCCCTGGACGGTCTGCATCCTCCGCAGGAGTAAGCCGATCGCCACCAGAAAAGGAGTGTCATCGTCATGAACATCGAACAAGCCATTGAAAGACTTCACAGTCAACTGCCGTTGCGTGCTCGTCAACAGGCCTTGCCCCCGGATCTGGCAGAGGTACATCGCGCTATCTTGCGTTCGTTCATCGAACGGGGTCGAGCGCTGAAATCAACCGAGCTCGCCTCCATGGTTCCCGGAGGTGACGTCGCCGGCGCCCTGAAGCGTCTGGGCGACGATGATCTGGTCGTACTCAATCGGGACGGAGCTGAACCCGTGGGCGCCTATCCCATGACCCTATCGGATACTCCTCACCGCATTCAGGTCGCCGGCCACAACTTCCATGCCATGTGCGCGCTGGATGCCTTGTCGATTGCGCCCATGTACGACGTGGAGGTGAGGATCGAATCCCGTTGCCATGTGACCGGCGAATCCATCAGCATTGTGCAGCGGGGCATGAAAATCATCGAGGCGCATCCTGACCGGGAAGTTCGGGTAGGCATCCACTGGCAAAATCCCTGCGGAGCTGCCGCTCACAGCATGTGCCTGGAGATGATTTTCCTGCGTGACGCGGAAACTGCCGCCAGGTGGCAGAACGGGGACACGGAGAACCTCTCGGTATTTACCCTGGATGAAGCGATTGCCTTCGGGGCGGGATTCTTCAAACCGCTGGTTTGATGCGTTACCGACGATCTC
This sequence comes from Thiogranum sp., assembly GCA_024102665.1. Lineage (GTDB taxonomy): Bacteria > Pseudomonadota > Gammaproteobacteria > DSM-19610 > DSM-19610 > Thiogranum. The sequence goes on from JAGFJP010000008.1 coordinate 33,829, forward strand.
TGCCGCCATGTTTGATACACCTGCTGCTGGCAACACTTTGCGCACCCTGTGGCCCGGCAGTTGCCGATTCGCCTCTTCAATCCGCTGCCGGCGCGTTCGGGCCGGGAGATGTCAGAACCCTGAATCCCGATCGCGAAACCTGGTACCGGCGCTACCAGATCATTGCTGCCACCGGCGTGCAACCCGGCATGCGCGTGGCCAGCATCAGCGCCTGTAGCGACGTATTCACCAGCCTGTTTTCACAACGGGTTGGTGCTTCCGGAAAAGTCTACGCGGTTACGGTCGCCGGCACGCCCCGCAGCGGCGGCGGCGAAAATGTGGAGCGCATGGTCAGCAAGCCGGGCGACGCCGGGTTGCCGCCGCACAGTCTCGATCTGGCGTTTCTCTGCGATGCCTACCACCGTTTTGAACAGCCCCGCGCTATGCTGCAATCGATTCGCGACGCGTTGCGTCCGGGCGGCCGTATGATCGTCGTCGATTACCGCAGAATACCCGGCGTCAGTCCGGTGTGGGTGATGGGGGAGATCCCGGTGGGCGAAGCCGCGGTGATGAGCGAGATCGAGGCGGTCGGGTTTCGCCTGGTCGAGGACAACGATCTGCTCGAATTCAATTACTTGCTGGTGTTCGAAAGCGCGCAATAGCCGGGTTCAGCCGATGGCTAGTGGGCCACGTGGCTAGTTCGGTAATGCCGCCAGCCTTTTTCCGCGCAACCCGTTACAATCGCGCCCCATGCTGCAATTTGACAATCTCTCCCTCAGGCGCGGCCCGAGGCTGCTGTTCGAACAGGCGAGTTTCCAGATTCACCCCGGGCAGAAAGTCGGCATCACCGGCGCCAACGGCACCGGCAAGTCGAGCCTGTTTGCGCTGATCCTGGACGCGCTGCACGCGGACGCCGGCGATTTCCGCCGCCCGGCGGACTGGGTGATCGCGCACGTGGCCCAGGAGACCGCCGCCGATACCCGTGCCGCCGTCGAGTACGTGCTGGACGGCGACGCCGAGCTGCGCGCCGTGGAAAAGGCGTTGGCGGAGGCCGAGGCGGCCGATGACGGCGGGCGTCTGGCGACCCTGCACGGTCGTTATGAAACCATCGGCGGCTACGCGGCGCGCAGCCGGGCGGGGCAATTGCTGCACGGTCTGGGTTTCCGGTCCGGCGACGAACAACGGCCGGTGACGGCGTTCTCGGGCGGCTGGCGCGTGCGCCTTGCGCTGGCGCGCGCGCTGATGTGCCGTTCCGATCTGCTGTTGCTGGATGAGCCAACCAACCATCTGGATCTGGACGCGGTGATCTGGCTCGAAAACTGGCTGCAGGCCTATTCCGGCACGCTGTTGCTGATTTCCCATGACCGCGAGTTTCTCGACAGTGTCACCGGGTCTATCGCGCACATCGAACACGAGCGGCTGACGCTGTACAGCGGCAACTACTCGGCGTTCGAGCGCCTGCGCGCGGCGCGTCTCGCCAACCAGCAGGCCGAGTATGAGAAACAGCAGCGCGAAGTGGCGCACATCCGCTCCTACATCGATCGGTTTCGTGCCAAGGCCAGCAAGGCGCGCCAGGCGCAGAGCCGCCTGAAAGCGCTGCAGCGCATGGAAGAAATCGCCCCGGCGCACGTCGACTCGCCGTTCCACTTCGCGTTTCGCGCGCCGGTGAAGACGCCCGACCCGCTGCTGAAGCTGATCGATGTGGCGGCCGGCTATGCCGATACCGCGGTGGTATCGCAGGTCAACCTGGGCCTGTCACCGGGCGATCGCATCGGCCTGCTGGGTCCGAACGGCGCCGGCAAGTCCACGCTCATCAAGCTGCTGGCCGGGGTGCTGCCATTGCTGCAAGGCAAGCGCGAGACTGCGCGCGATCTGCAGGTCGGCTATTTCGCGCAGCACCAGCTGGAACAGCTGCATCCGCAGCATTCGCCGCTCGAGCACCTGCGCCGCATCGATCCGCAGGCGCGCGAACAGGATTTGCGCGATTACCTGGGCGGTTTCGGTTTTTCCAACGACCAGGCGCTGACGCCGACGGCGCCGTTTTCCGGCGGTGAAAAATCACGCCTGGCGCTGGCGCTGGTGGTGTACCGGCGGCCCAACCTGCTGCTGCTCGACGAGCCGACCAATCATCTCGATCTCGAAATGCGCCAGGCGCTGGCCCAGGCGTTGCAGGATTACGCCGGGGCCGTGGTGCTGGTGTCGCACGACCGGCATTTGCTGCGCGTGAGTTGCGATCAGTTGCTGCTGGTGCACGACGGCAAGGTCGATGAGTTTCCCGGCAGTCTCGATGATTACACGCGCTGGCTGGCGGATACCAACCGCCAGACCCGGAGCGCGCCGAAAGAAACCGACAGCGCGAACAGCGCGCTGGCGCGCAAGGAAAAGAAGCGCCTGGAAGCGGAACAGCGCAAGCAGTTGCAACCGTTGCGACAGCGTGTCGCCGCGGCCGAGAAGTCATTGGCGAAGCTGCACGACAGGCAGGCGGCACTGGAACTGCAGCTGGCGGACCCGTTGCTTTACGACGCGCGGAACAAGGACCAGTTGAAAGGGCTGTTGCTTGAAAAGGCGGATGTCGACCGGCAGTGCGAAGCGCTGGAGATGGATTGGCTGGAAGCCTGCGAGCAGCTGGAATTGATGCAGCCGTCGTAATGCGGCGGCGTCCTGTCTCTACGGTTGTGCCCCGGCCACCGCAATACGGTCGCGCCCCAGACGCTTGGCTTCATACAGCGCTTCGTCGGCGGCACGGTTCAGGTCGCCGGGGTTGTCGTACTCCGGCCAGGTGGCGAGTCCGGCACTGAAGGTCACCGAGAATCCTTCGCCCTTGTGCGCGAAGCGTATTGCCGAGAACAGCGCGCGTATTTCCTCGAGAATCGCGCCGGCCAGTTGCAGGTCGCAATCCGGCAGGATCACGGCGAATTCCTCGCCGCCGTAGCGGCCGATGCTGTCGCTTCGGCGCAGGCGCTGCTGAAACAGGCGCGCCAGTGTCTTGATGACATGGTCGCCCATCATATGCCCGAAGCGATCGTTGACGTTCTTGAAATGATCGATATCGATCATCGCGAATGTCAGCGGCCCGCCGGCGCGCCTGGCGCGCGAAACTTCCACCGCCAGCTGTTCCTTGATCCGGGTGTGATTGAGCAGCCCGGTGAGACTGTCTTTCAGCATCAGGGTATTGAGGAAACGCGCGCGCTCGGCGCGCACCGTGATGGCAGCGGCCAGCTGGTCGTCGTCGATCGGTTTGGTCAGGAACGCGTCGCCGCCGAGGTGCAGCGCCTTGCGCCGGGTCTCGGTGCTGGTTTCCGCAGACAGGAACACAATCGGAATGCCCTCACAGCCATCCTGCTGTCGCACTACCCTGGCGAGTTCCAGTCCGGAACATTCGGGCATCTGGACATCCATGAGGATGAGTTCCGCGTGAAATTCCGAGAGGACTTTCAAAATGGCGCTCGCCCGGGTCACGGTTTCGACCTGCATGCCGGCATTTTCCAGTATCGCGGCATATTGTGCTGCCAGCGTGGCGTCGTCATCGACAATCAGGATGCGCCAGGGTTCGCTTTCGACACTCTGCGTCAGGCGATCGAGACTGTCGATCAGTGCGGCGATCTCCACCGGTTTGACAAAGTAGTCGTCACCGCCGGCGCGCACCGCCGCCAGCCGTGCCTCGAAATCGTCGCGCGACGATATGAAAATCACGGGTTGCTCCGGCGCTTCGCGATGCCGCAGCTCGCTCATCAGCTCGAGGCCGGCATTGCGTCCTTCTGGCAAAATGATATCGACAATGAAGGCGGCGGGATGCCGCCTCGCCACGGCGTCGCGCAGGCCGGCGCTGTCGTGGAAGGCTTCGACACGATAGCCGAAATGCGCGAGTTGCAGCGCCAGCTCCTCGGCCACCCCGGCATCGTCCTCGAGCAGGTAGACCAGCGGATGATGCGGATCATCCGCCGGTCGGTGCGCGTCATTTTCGGTGCCGGAAGCGGGCTGCGCGGCGGTGTCTGCACCACCGGCGGCTTCGCGCAGTTGCAGGAGCAGCCGCTCCATTGCGGCGCGTTGGCCGGCGTCCGGCGCTGTTTCCTCGTCCAGGTGCCGGTGCAGCAGCTGCTCCAGGCTGACGGCATGGCGGCTCAGTTGCGGATAACCGAAAATGCCGGCTGCGCCGGCCAGGCCGTGCGCCAGGCGGTACAGCAAATCGGCGTTTGCCGGATCCCAGTCGCCGTCGGCAAGGACCCGCCAGACACGCTCGATTTCCTCCAGCTCGCCGGGGAGCCGGGCGCTGTAACTGTCGCGCAGCGCCTGCAGCTTGCGTTGCAAATGACTGTCACTGGCGCTCATGGTGCCGGTTCCAGGTATCAGTGATCTGCGCCGCCAGGGTCATGGGGTCAAAGGGCTTGGCGATGACATCAAGGGCGCCGAGCGATATGAGATGCTCGACTTCCTGCGGTTGCACTTTCGCGGTCATGAACATGGCCGCGGTGTCGGCCAGTTGCGGAACCCGGCGCAGTGCTCTGAGCGTGGAGGGCCCGTCCATGCCGGGCATCATGACATCCAGGAGAATGAGGTCGGCGTCGAAATCGGCGGCGCTGTCGAGCGCTTCTTTACCGGAACTGCAGATTTTCACGGTGAACCCGCCGACGGTTTCGAGGGCGATCCGGGCAACGGCCTGTATGTCGGGTTCGTCTTCGACGTACAGAATGCGCTCCAGTCTTTCACGGCCCATGCCCGAACAACTCCACATCATAGCGCGACTTTGCAGCATTGCTGCGTCTGACGAATCATCGCATGCCTGCGTAAATCGATCTACCTTGTGCTCGCCGAAGCACGTCCGGGCCGGCCGAGGATCTGCAAAAATGCAGGTGGCACCTCCGGTTACGCGCCAGGCGCCTGGTGTGGCGCAGGGCTGATCAATCGCACCAGCAGCACCACCGAACGGGCCTGCAGGGGGTATTTCCCGTTGGAATAGAAGAATCGCCCGTCGTGACGCTTGCCGTCGCTGAAACTGGTGTCGACCAACACCTGCCAGCGCGCATGCTGGGGTTGCGCGGGCAGGTGAAAATCGATGCTTTCGTGGTGCGCATTGAGCAGCATGATCATGGTGTCGTCCTCGACACGCCGGCCCTGTTCGTCGTATTCCTCGAGCACGTTGCCGGCCAGGAACAGGCCGAGACAGCGCGCGAAAGACTGCTGCCACTCGCGCTCGGTCATTTCGCGGCCCGACGGCGCCAGCCAGCTGATGTCCTTGGCGCCGGCGCCCATGATGTCGCTGCCCTGGAAGAAATGCCGGCGCCGGAACACCGGGTGCTGTTTGCGCAGCGCAATGAGCATGATCAGGAACTGCTGCAACTCGCGGGCTTCCTTGTGGAGATTCCAGTTGATCCAGGTCAGCTCGCTGTCGTGGCAGTAGGCATTGTTGTTGCCGTTCTGGGTGTGGCCCATTTCGTCGCCGGCGAGCAGCATCGGCACGCCCTGGGACAGCAGCAGGGTGGTGAGGAAGTTGCGCTTTTGCTGCTCGCGCAGCTGGCGGATGTGCAGGTTGGGCGTGGGCCCCTCGACGCCGCAGTTCCAGCTGATGTTGTGGCTTTCGCCGTCGCGGTTGTCTTCGCCGTTGGCTTCGTTATGCTTGTCGCTGTAGCTCACCAGGTCGTGCAGCGTGAACCCGTCGTGGCAGGTGACGAAGTTGATGCTGGCGTAGGGCCGGCGGCCGCCGTGTTCGTACAGGTCGCTGGAGCCGGTCAGGCGGTAGGCGAGTTCGCCGATCAGGCCGCCGTCGCCTTTCCAGTAGGCGCGCACCGAGTCGCGGTAGCGCCCGTTCCATTCCGTCCAGCCGATGGGGAAGTTGCCGACCTGGTAGCCGCCTTCGCCCAGATCCCAGGGTTCGGCGATGAGCTTCACCTGCGACAGCACCGGGTCCTGGTGAATGATATCGAAGAACGCGCCGAGGCGGTCCACGGCGTGCAGCTCGCGCGCCAGCGCCGAGGCCAGGTCGAAGCGGAAACCGTCGACGTGCATCTCCAGCACCCAGTAGCGCAGGCTGTCCATGATCAGCTGCAGCACGCGCGGGTGGCGCATGTTCAGCGTATTGCCGCAACCGGTGTAGTCGCGGTAATAGCGCGGGTCGGTGGTGTCGAGCCGGTAATAGGCCGCGTTGTCGATGCCGCGGAAACACAGCGTCGGACCCAGGTGGTTGCCCTCGGCGGTGTGGTTGTAGACCACGTCGAGAATCACTTCGATGCCCGCCGAGTGCAGGCGTTTGACCATGGTCTTGAACTCTTTGACGTTGCCGCTTGCCGAGTAGCGCATCTCCGGCGCGAAGAAGGCGATCGAGTTGTAGCCCCAGTAGTTGCGCAGGCCTTTCTCCAGCAGGTGGCGGTCGTCGACGAACGCGTGTATCGGCATCAGTTCCACGGCGGTGACGCCGAGGTTGCGCAGGTACTCGATGGCCGGCGCCGAGGCCAGTCCGGCATAGGTGCCGCGCAGCGGGCGCGGAATCTCCGGGTGCTGTTGCGTGAACCCCTTGACGTGCAGTTCGTAAATGACCGTGTCGTGCCAGGGCGTGCGCAGCGGTTCGTCGTCGCCCCAGGTGAAGGCCTGGTCGATCACCGTGCACTTGGGCATGCCCGGCGCGCTGTCGCGCTTGTCGGCGATCAGGTCCGCCTTGCTGTGCCCGATGCGGTAGCCGAACATGGCGTCGTTCCAGCGCAAGTGACCGGTGATGTGCTTGGCGTAAGGATCGAGCAGCAGTTTCTTGGGGTTGAAGCGGTGCCCGTGCTCGGGATCGTAGGGACCGTGGACACGGTAACCGTACAGGGCGCCGGGGCGCGCTTCCGGGAGGTAGCAATGCCAGACCTGGTCGGTGCGCCAGCGCATGTCGATGCTGGTGATCACGCGCCGCGCCTTGGGGTCGAACAGGCACAGTTCGACGCTTTCGGCGTGTTCCGAAAATAGTGCGAAGTTGACGCCTTCACCGTCCCAGGTAGCGCCCAGCGGATAGGGCTTGCCGGGCCAGACTGCCGTGTTGTTGTGTTTCATTGCACCGCCATGAACAGCCTTGCACAGGGCCGTGCCTGTACCGGGCACAGACGCCGGGCGCCTTCGGCCCCGCAGTTCCTTGTTGTCAGTTTTCGGGCCTGAGTATGATAGCGCCCAGCGGCGGCAGTGTCAGTGACAGCGACCAGGGACGATCCATCCAGGGGATTTCCTCTGCATACACAGGCGCCGAACCGTTGCCGAGGTTGCTGCCGCCGTAGTATTCGGAATCGGAGTTGAGGATCTCCCGGTAAGCGCCCCCGTGCGGGACGCCGATGCGGTAGCCGTGGCGCGGCACGGGGGTGAAGTTCACGATCACGACAAAGAAAGCGTCGTCGGACTTGCGCAGGTAGCTGAACACGGACTGGTCCGAGTCGTGGCAGTCTATCCATTCGAAACCCTGCCAGTCGAACTCGTAGCGGTGCAGCTGCGGTGACTGGTGATAGAGACGATTGAGATCCGCGACCAGTCGCGCGACACCGCGGTGCAAGGGATATTCGAGCACATACCAGTCCAGTGTCTGCGCGCTGTCCCACTCCAGCCCCTGGGCGAACTCGGTGCCCATGAACAGCAGTTTCTTGCCGGGGTGGGTGAACATATAGGTGTAGAGCGCGCGCAGGTTGGCATGCTGCTGCCATTCGTCGCCCGGCATCTTGTTGAGCATCGACTGTTTGCCGTGCACCACTTCATCGTGCGAGAACGGCAGCAGGAAATTCTCCGTGAACGCGTACAGCATGCTGAAGGTCAGCATGTCGTGACAGTACTTGCGGTGCACCGGTTCGTGTTCCATGTAGCTCAGCGTGTCGTTCATCCAGCCCATGTTCCACTTCATGTCGAAGCCCAGGCCGCCGACGTGCACCGGGCGGCTGACCGCCGGCCATGAAGTGGATTCCTCGGCCATCATCAGCACGCCCTGGTGGGCGGTGTGCACGGCGACATTGAGTTCACGCAGGAAATCGATGGCGTCCAGGTTCTCGCGCCCGCCATGGCGGTTAGGCACCCAGTCGGTGCGCGAGTAGTCGAGATACAGCATGGAGGCCACGGCGTCCACGCGCAGCCCGTCGATGTGAAACTCTTCCAGCCAGTACATGGCGTTGGAGAGCAGGAAGTTTTTCACCTCGTTGCGCGAATAGTTGAAAATCAACGTCGACCAGTCGAGATGCTCGCCGAGGCGCGGGTCTTCGTGTTCGTACAGCGGCGTGCCGTCGAAACGCGCCAGGCCGTACGCGTCCTTGGGGAAATGCGAGGGCACCCAGTCGATGAAGACGCCGATGTCGTTGCGGTGGCAGTAATCGACGAAACAGCGGAAATCGTCGGGGTCGCCGAAGCGGCTGGAGGGCGCGAAATAGCCCGTGGTCTGGTAGCCCCAGGACGGGTCGTAGGGGTGTTCGGCGATGGGCAGCAGTTCGATGTGGCTGAAACCCAGTTCCCTGACATAGGGCACCAGCCGTTCGGCCAGCTCGCGGTAGTTCAGAAACTCGCCTTCGGGTCCGCGTTGCCAGGACCCCGGGTGCAGTTCATAGACCGACATGGGTGCGTGCAACCAGTCGGCCTGGCGGCGCTGTTCCAGCCACGCATGGTCGCTCCAGGGGTATTCACGCGTCGCGGTGACGATCGATGCCGTCTTCGGACGATGCTCGAAGTGATTGCCATAAGGGTCGGATTTTACGTGTATAGATCCACTTCTGTTTCGCAATTCGAACTTGTACAGGGCGCCCGGTGCCAGGTCGGGAATGAACAGCTCCCACACGCCACTGCCGCCACGGACCCGCATCGGGTGACAGCGCCCGTCCCAGCGGTTGAAGTCTCCGACGACACTGACCCGTTCGGCGTTCGGCGCCCACACCGCGAACAGCACGCCGCCGACGCCGTCGACTTCGTGCACATGTGCGCCAAGGAACCGGTAGGCGTGCCAGTGCCTGCCTTCGGCAAACAGGTGCAGATCGAAATCGGCGATCTGCGGGGGGAAGCAGTAGGGATCATGGGCGATGTGCTCGCGGTGTTCGTTGTCGCGCCAGATCAGGCGGTAATGGTCAGGCAGGCTGTCGCTGCTGCCTCTCCATTCGAACAGGCCGGTATCGTCGACACGCTGCATGCTCCAGGGTCCGTCGGCGATGAGCACCTCGGAAGCCAGGGGATTGAAGGTCGTCACCGAAACCTCGCCTTCACCGCCATGGCGTCCGAGTACTGCGAACGGATCGTGGTGGCGGGCCTCGATGATGCGCTGCAGATCGGTATTCGAGACTGTATGTTGCATGGATCGTTCTCCCCCGTGTTTCAGAGCTTATACCGAAGAATATACGCTACCAGCATGCGCGCCGGCCGGGGTTGATGAATATCAATCAAACCGGTGACACGCATTATGCAACTTGCGAACCAGATGCTGCCGGTACCACGACAGGCCGCATAAGAACGGGACAGATTTATCTTCCCGGTGTCCGGAAAATAAATCTGTCCCCTTTTTATGCCCTTTTCAGTGCAGCAGTGGCCGGAGATGGTGCCAGACCCGCGCCAGCATCAGCGGTTGCGCCTCGGGCTTCGGGTGGATGCCGTCAGCCTGCATCAGGCTGCTGTCGGTGCCGATGCCGTCGACCAGCGAGGGCAGCAGGGCGATGTCGTAGTGTTGCGCCAGCTCGCGGTAAATCGCCTGGAACTTCGCAGTGTATTGCGTGCCATAGTTAGGAGGAAGCTGCACCCCGACCAGCAACACGCGGGCGCCTTCGGCGATGGCGGCTTCGATCATGGCGGCGAGATTTTCCTGCATGGCCTGCAGCGACAGCCCGCGCAGGCCATCGTTGCCGCCCAGCGCCAGGATCACCACCTGCGGCTGGTGCCGGGCCAGTGCCTGTGGCAGTCTGGCCCGGGCATTGGCGGTGGTGTCGCCGCTGATACTGGCGTTGACCACATTAAAGGGAAACTTTTCCCCGGCCAGTTTCTGTTGCAGCAGCGCCACCCAGCCTTGCTGCACGGGCATGCCGTAAGCGGCGCTGAGACTGTCTCCGACGATCAGCAGGGTCGGGACATCGGGCGCAGCACGGCCTGGCAGCGCGGCCGGCAGCATTAAAAGCAGTAACAGGAATCTGAACAATATGAACATGGCGCACGCACAGCATAACACTATCATCGCCGCGCAAGGACTCGGCAAGCGGGTCGACACCGCGGCGGGTCCGCTGGACATCCTCGCCGATATCGACCTCGCGGTCGACGCCGGTGAGACCGTAGCGATCGCCGGTGTTTCCGGCTCCGGAAAGTCGACGCTGCTCGGGTTGCTGGCGGGCCTGGATCTGCCCAGCGCGGGGGATGTCTGGCTCGCCGGGCAGCGTCTCAACGCGCTCGATGAAGACGGCCGAGCGCGGGTGCGCGGACAACAGGTCGGTTTCGTGTTCCAGTCATTTCAGTTGTTGCCCAGTCTCACGGCGCTGGAAAATGTCATGCTGCCACTGGAGCTGGCCGGTGAGGCCGACGCGCGCAAGCTGGCGGCGCAGCGCCTGGAGCGCGTCGGCCTGGCCACGCGCCTCGATCATTACCCGAAACAGTTGTCCGGTGGCGAACAGCAGCGCGTGGCGATCGCGCGCGCCTATGCCATGCAGCCGGCGATCCTGTTCGCCGACGAACCGACCGGCAATCTCGACAACGCCACCGGCAAGCGCATTATCGATCTGCTGTTCGAACTCAACCGCGAGCACCGCACCACGCTGGTGCTGGTGACGCACGATGAAAAACTCGCATCCCGCTGCACGCGCCGCATTCAGCTGGAGGGCGGCCGTATCGCCGCTGCGGCAACGCCCGCATGACCTTCGCCGGACGCTGGACACTGGCATTGCGGTTGCTGGCGCGCGACTGGCGCGCGGGCGAACTGCGCATCCTGGTGGCGGCGCTGCTGATTGCCGTCGCCGCCAGCACCACCATCGGTTTTTTCACCGACCGTCTCGGCCGCGGCATGCTCAACCAGTCGGCGGAGTTCCTCGGCGCCGACCTGGTGCTCGAGAGTCCGCGCCCGGTGGATCCCGGCTGGCTGACACAGGCGCGTGAACATGAACTGCGCAGCGCAGCGACACTGCAGTTCGCCAGCGTGGTGGTCAGCGGCGAACGCCTGCAGCTGGCCAGCGTCAAGGCCGTCGATGACAGTTTCCCCTTGCGTGGCAGTCTGCGCACGGCGCCGCAGGCATTTGCGCAAGGGCAGGTAACCGGCGACACGCCGGCGCGCGGTGAAGCCTGGGCGGCGACCCAGTTGTTGCAGCAACTGGAAATCGACGTCGGCGCGCGTGTCACGGTCGGCGATCTCAGCCTGCAGATCACCCGCGTGCTGACCTTCGAACCCGGCCGCTCCGGCGGCGTGTTCGGACTGTCGCCGCGCCTGATGATGAATCTCGCCGATGTGCCCGCCACCGGCGTGGTGCAACCGGGCAGCCGCCTGACGTATCACTACCTGTTCGCCGGCGCGGAAGCGACGATCAACGGCTATCGCCAGTGGCTGCAGGCGCGGCTCGAACCGAGTCACGAACTGCTCGGCGTGCGCGAGGGCCGGCGCGCGGTCGGCACCGCCTTGCAGCGCGCCGAGCGTTTCCTGGGCCTGTCGGTGCTGGCGGCCATTGTGCTGTCCGGCGTGGCCATCGCCATGGCGGCGCGGCGTTACAGTGAACGGCACTTCGACATGAGCGCCATGTTGCGTTGTCTCGGCGCCTCGCAACGCGATGTGCTCGGACTGTATCTGCCACAGTTGCTGGTGATCGGTGTCCTCGCCAGCCTGGCCGGCAGCCTGTTCGGCTGGCTGGCGCAGTATGGTTTGCTGTACCTGCTCGATGACGTGCTGCCGGTGGCCCCTTCAGGCACAAGACTTTGGCCTGTCCTGGCGGGACTGGCCACCGGGCTGGTCACGCTGGCCGGCTTTGCCCTGCCGCCGGTGATGCGCTTGCGGCGGGTTTCCCCGCTGCGGGTGCTGCGGCGCGAGCTGGCGCCACTGCCGGGACGCGCCTGGCTGGTGTACGGTGCCGCCATCGGCGCGGTGCTGGTGCTGATGTGGCGCTACACCGGCAACGCCGCGCTGATGCTGTCGGTGCTGGCGGGCGCGGTGGCGGCGGTCGCGGCGCTCGGTGTGCTGGGGTTCGCGCTGTTAATGGTCGCGCGTCGCCTGCATGCGCGGGTCGGTGTCGCCTGGCGTTTCGGTCTCAACAATCTGTGGCGGCGCCGCGCCGGCAGCGTCAGCCAGATACTGGCGTTCGGTCTCACCCTGATGGCCATGGCGGTCATCGCGCTGGTGCGCAGCGAACTGCTCGAGAACTGGCAGAGCCAGTTGCCGCAGGACGCGCCCAACCACTTTCTGATCAATATACTGCCGGACAAGGTCGAGGGTGTCAGCGCTTTTCTGCAAGAGAAGGGGATAGCGACTTCGCAACTGTACCCGATGGTGCGCGGGCGGCTGGTGACGCTCAACGGTCAACCGGTGCGTGAAGCCGTGAGCAAGGAAGAACCGCGCGACAACGCGCTGAATCGCGAGCTGAATTTATCCTGGAGCACCCGTCTCCAGGAAGACAACCGCATTGTCGAAGGCCGCTGGTGGCGCGCCGGGGACACGGGGCGCCCGCTGGTATCGGTCGAGTCGCAGCTCGCGCAGCGGCTTGGCATCGAACTTGGCGATGTGTTGGGTTTCTCGCTGGGCGGTGCAACGCTGTCCGCTACCGTCGTCAGCATCCGTTCCGTGCAATGGGATTCGTTCCGGCCCAACTTTTATATGCTGTTCCCGCCCGGCGTCATCGACGCTTTTCCTGCCACCTGGATGACCAGCTTCTATCTGCCGGCCAGCGAAAGCGCGCTGCTGATGGAACTGGTGCGCGAGTATCCGGCGCTCACGGTGCTGGACCTGGATCTGCTCATACAACAGGTGGAGCGTATTTTCCGGCAGGTGACGCTGGCGGTGGAATACGTGCTGGTGTTCGTGCTGCTCGCCGGTTTCGCGGTGCTGTTCGCGGCGCTGCAATCGAGCCTGGACGAACGTTTGTACGAAGGCGCGCTGTTACGCGCGCTGGGCGGCAGCCGCCGCCAGTTGCGCGCCGGGCACCTGGCGGAATTCGCCGCGCTCGGCCTGCTGGCGGGGCTTGTCGCTGCCGCCGGTACCGAATGCCTGGCCTGGCTGCTGTACACGCGGGTCATGGATCTCGATTACAGCTTTCAATGGCAGGTTTGGATCGCTGTGCCGCTGGCCGGCGCCCTGCTCACCGGCATCGCCGGTTACCGCGGCACGCGACCGGTGCTGGAGCGCAGCCCCATGGTGTTGCTGCGGGAGCGGTGATCCGTCGCAGTAGAAGGACGGTGGGAAATGCGGGCTAGGCGCCGTGCTGCGCAGCGGCGCCCGGCGCCGGCAGGGAAAACCGGAAGCAGGCGCCCTCGCCGGGCTGTCCTTCACCCGTGATGGTTCCGCCGTGCCGCGTCACGATGCGATGCACGGTGGCCAGGCCGACGCCGGTGCCGGGGAACTCGTCCGGGTGGTGCAGGCGTTCGAAGGTGCCGAACAGTTTGTCTGCGTAACGCATGTCGAAACCGGCGCCGTTGTCCCTGATATAGAACTCCGGCCCCGCGTCGCTTTCCCGGGCACCGAATTCCAGGCGTGCATGCGGCGTGCGGCCGGTGTACTTCCAGGCGTTGCCGAGCAGGTTTTCCATGAGGATGCGTAACAATCCCTCGTCGCCGGAAGCGCTCAGGCCCGGCTGAATGTCTACTCGTACTTTGCGTTCCGGTTCCTGTTCGCGCAGTTCCGCTGTTACCTGTTCGGCCAGCGCGCTGAGGTTTACCTCGGTAAACCTCAGTTCGCGGCGCGCCACGCGCGACAGTTCCAGCAGGTCATCGATAATGCGGCCCATGTTGTCGGCGCCGGCGCGGATGCGGTGCAGGTAATCGCGCGCCGTATCATCGAGCCGGTCCTGGTAGTCTTCGGCGAGCAGCTGGCTGAAGCCGTTTATGGCGCGCAGCGGCGCGCGCAGGTCGTGGGATACCGTGTGGCAGAAGGACTCCAGCTCGCGGTTGGATTCCTGCAGCTTGCTGGTGGTGCTTTGCAGCAAGGCTTCGCGACGCTTGCGTTCGCTGATATCGACGGCATAACCGACCATGCCTTTCGCTGCGCCGTTGTCGTCATAGAGCATGGAAAGCGAAAGCAGGGCGAAGAATTCGGAACCGTCGGCGCGCTGCATGCGTACTTCGGTCTCGTGCTCGCCTTTGGCCTGCAGCGGGGCGATCACCTGCTGCTGCAGAAAATCATGCTCCTCTGCAGGGTACACAAAGGAAATGTGGCGACCGATCGCCTGGTCTGCCGGTATGCCGAACATGAGCCTGGCGCCGCCGTTCCAGCTGGTGACAACGCCCTCGAGGTCGGTGGTGACCACCGAGTCGTGCGTCTGGTTGATAATGCTGACCTGTTCGCGGATGGTCGCCGAGCGCGCGGCGACCAGTTCTTCCAGGTGCTGGCGGTGCTGTTCGAGTTCGCGCTCGGTTCGCTTGCGTTCGCTGATGTCGCGCACGATCGCCACGAAACGCCCGCGGTCGTCATCATCCGGCGCAATGTACTGCAGAAAGATCTCGACGGGAATGAGACTGCCGTCCTTGTGGCGATGCATCGTCTCGAACGTGACGGAATCGCGTGCTCCGTCGATCAATGGCGCAATCAGTTGCCGGAAACGCGCTTCGTCAAATTCCGGCTTGATGTCCAGCACGGTCATGCATTTCAACTCGTCCGGACTGTAGCCCACCTGCCGCACCGCCCCGGCATTGGTATAGAAAAACCGCAGGTCGTCCGGCGTGAACATGAACACACAGTCGAGCGTCTGATCCAGCGTGGTCTTGAAGCGATTGAGTTCCGCCTGGGTTGCCACCAGGTCGGCTTGCTGGCTGTGCAGGCGCCGGTCGGCGCATTCGAGGGCGCGGCCCAGCTCCGCGTACTCGTCGCGGCGCGCGGTCAGCGCGGGCAAGGCAAGTTCGCCTGCGCCGATGCGCGGCAGCACGCGGATTGCCTGGCGCAGCGGCTGCAGGGTCCAGTGGATGAATAGCAGGGTCGACAGCAGCGCAATGCACACCGCCGCCAGGAGGTAGAGCGCATGGCCGTGGTTGTCGCGGTAATCGAAATAGCCGTAGACAGACAGCAGCACAATGACCGCGGCGAGCATGGTGATGCCGAACCGGCCTGCAATCGAGCCGCGTAAACGCTTCTGCAAGGCGTCCTCCTCCTGGTGCGACTGGCAATCAAGCCAGGGTGCGGGTGTTTCGCGAGTATAGCAATGGCGCGAGCGCCGCTGCATCCCTCGGGATCAGGACTGGATCAAGGTTGCCGTGCCTGCGGCACGCTGTCGCCGTGCGGTTGCGGGCAGCTGGTGAAAAACCCCTTGTCGGTATCGGCCTGCCGGCACTGGTTGCTGGTGAATGTCATGAGGTTCGGGTCGGGGCTGGCGGCGCGTTCGCCGTTTTCCATTTCCAGCAACTGCAGCGCCGGTTCGCAGGCGGGCTGGCCGACACACGCCAGCGTGAAGCCGCACACCCGGTGCACCAGTCGTTCGCAGGGCGAGTATCCCTCGATGCGTGTGCCTTCCCATGCCTCGATGTCGCGCGGTTGCGCGGGAGTGCGAGCATCGAGAATCGCCTGGTTGGGAATCACCTGGCCGGAGTTGACGATGATATAGGAGCCGTCGTCGAGACGATGCACACCATCCCATAACTGGCTTTGCACGCCTTTGCGTGTGACGGTGGCGCGGTTGGTTTCGGGATCGACGTTCACCTGACCGCCGCCCTTGAGGGTGCCGGTCCAGCCGGATGCGTGGCTGGTAGCGGGCAGCAATGCGAACAGCAGGGCGCCGAGCCAGGCAACGGAAAGGGCGCTGATATGTATTTCCGGAAGGGTTCGCTCAGTCACTGCTCTGCAACCGCTTGTGGAAATAGATCAGCAGTTTCTCGCGCAACCGCGACTGCTTGTGCTTGTTGGCGGCGGCCTTGCGTTTCTGGGCCATGGAAATGAAATTCTCCTGCGAGCTTTTCGATTCCTTGCCGTCGGTGTCTTGGCGTTCGATATAGCTGCCGTCGGACTGCATTTCCCACACGTGCTTGCGGCTCGACAGCTGCGCATCGATGATCAGCCGCAACTCCTGGCGCAGCTTGGGGTCCTCGACCGGCGCGACCACTTCAACGCGGCTTTCGAGGTTGCGCTTCATGAGGTCGGCCGAACCGATGTAATACTCTTCGTCGCCGCAGTTATGGAAGTAATAGATGCGCGAATGTTCCAGAAAACGGCCGACGACGCTGATCACCCTGACTGACTCGCTCAGTCCCGGCAGCCCCGGCCGCAGACGGCAGGTGTCGCGCACAATGAGATCGATCTTGACGCCGGCCTGGCCGGCGCGATACAGGGCGCGGGTGATGTCGGCGTCTTCCAGCGCATTTATCTTGAACTGGATATGCCCCGGCGACTCCGGCGTGTGACACTTGATCTCGCGCTCGATCTTGCCGAGCAGCGAACGCTTCAGCGTGTACGGCGCCGCCAGGATCTTGCGGTAGGTGGGCGGCGGCGAATAGCCGGTGAGATAGTTGAACAGCTCGGTCAGGTCCTGGCCGATGGCGTCGTCGCAGGTGAGCAGGCCCAGGTCGCTGTACAGGCGTGCCGTTTCCGAATGGTAGTTGCCGGTGCCGATGTGCGCGTAGCGGCGCAGACCGTTGTAGTCCCGGCGCACCACCAGGATGATCTTGCTGTGGGTTTTCAGACCGACCACGCCATAGGTGACGTGGATGCCGGCGTTTTCCAGGCGTCTCGCCCAGCGGATGTTGGCGGCTTCGTCGAAGCGCGCTTTCAGTTCCACCAGCACGGCGACCTGCTTGCCGTTGCGCGCCGCGCGGATCAGCGATTCGATGATTTCGCCTTCCGCCGAGGTGCGGTACAGCGTCATCTTGATCGCCAGCACCTTGGGGTCGTCGCTGGCGGTGCGCAGGAACTTCTCCACGCTGGTGCTGAACGATTCATAGGGATGCTGCAGCAGCACCGAGCCGCGTTCGCGGATAATGTAGAACATCGAGCGCGAATCGTAGGACAGGTGCGTGTTGTCGATGGGAACATGCGGCACATCGTGCAGTTCGGGGGTATCGAGCGCGGCGATCTCGAACAGATCGCGCATACCCATCAGCACTTCCTCCTCGAACACGTCGGAGTCTTCGTCGAGCCCGAGTTCGGCCGCCAGCATGCCGCGATGCGTCGGGTTCATTTCGGCTGACACCTGCAGGCGCACCGTGGGTGCGAAATGCCGGTGGCGCAGCTCGGTTTCGATCATTGCCAGCAGGTCGTCCGCTTCCTCTTCGTCGATTTCGGTAATGGCGTTGCGGGTGACACGGAACATTTCGCAGGAAACGATTTCCATGCCCGGGAACAGCAGGTCCAGGTTATTGGCGATGACGTCGTCCTGGGTGACAAAAACATTGCCGTCGCCGACGCGCAGGAAACGCGGCGCCATGTCTTTCGCCACCGGCACCTTG
Source organism: Thiogranum sp. (assembly GCA_024102665.1). Lineage (GTDB taxonomy): Bacteria > Pseudomonadota > Gammaproteobacteria > DSM-19610 > DSM-19610 > Thiogranum. The sequence goes on from JAGFJP010000008.1 coordinate 51,325, forward strand.
ACGCGGGCGATGTGCGTGGCGCTGCCGCCCGGGTGGCGCAGCGCCACCAGCAGGTTCAGCGCCAGGTTGGAAATCAGCGGAAAGGGATGCGCGGGGTCCAGCGCCAGCGGCGTGAGCAACGGGAAGATATTGGTGATGAACGATTCGCGCAGGGCCTCGCGTTGCGTCGCATCGAGTTCGTTCCAGGCAACGATGCGAATATTCTGTTCGGCGAGCAGCGCGCACAGCTCCCGGTAGATGCGGTTTTTCTGCGCATGAATGTCGCGCACCACGGCCTGGCATTCGATGACCTGATCCTGCGGCGTGCGTCCGTCGACGGTCGGCGTGCGGATGCCGGCGGCAATCTGCTGTTTGAGACCGCCGATTCGTTTCATGAAGAATTCGTCGATGTTGCTGCTGACAATGGCGAGGAACTTGACGCGCTCCAGCAACGGCGTACGCTCGTCATCGGCCATGCGCAGCACCCGCCGGTTGAACTCCAGCAGTGTCAGCTCGCGGTTGAGATACAGCGCCGGCGCGTCCAGATCGAGGGCCGCGGCTGACTCCGCGCCGGCGGTCCCGGCCGAGGGTTCCTGTTGCGCCGGGTCGTTGTCGGAATGGATTGGCCGTATCGATGGTTCCATGAATATGTCCTTGATTTTTCAAAGCCTGCTTACGGGGAAATTATAGCAGCGTCGTATGACAGTTACGATAACGGCCGCCCGACGGCGCCCCGCAGGCGGCAGCCGCCAGCGGTGGCGGAATGCCGGGTGCGTCGACATCAAGCTGTTCTATAATCGGGCCGCCGCCGATTGCGCGCACCCCGGGAGGTTCATGAAACTCAATATCGCCGAGAGAATCGGCATGCTGGCTGTCTTCATGGTGGTGATAACCGCCATTGTGGTCGGGGGGATGTTCTACCAGCGCAGCAAAGACCTGCTGATCGAGTCTGCCCTGCAGGATTTTTCCAACGAGATCGCGCTCGCAGGCCAGCAGATTCAGGAACAGATCCAGGTGTTGCGCGAAAACACCCGTCTTTTGTCCAGGGTGCCGCCCATACAGGGCTTGCTGAGATCGGACCGTAACAGCGGCATCGACCTGGAGGGCAATTCCACGGCGGCGCAGTGGGAGCAGCGCCTGCAAACGATTTTCAGCGTGATGCTGACAACACAGCCGGATTACCTGATGGCGCGTTTCCTGGACGCCGACGGGAGGGAACGGGTGCGCGTGGATCGGGTCGGGGATGAGATTGTCATTGCCGCCAGGACCGACTTGCAGGACAAGGCGCTGAGGCCTTATGTCATCGAGACCCTGAAGCTCTCCCCCGGCCGATTGTATCTTTCCGACATAGACCTCAATCAGGAGTTCGGCAAAATCGTCGAACCGCGTCAGGAAGTCCTGCGCAGCGCAATAGCCGTGTATGACGCGGCCGACGGTACGATTGCGGGCCTGGTGGTGATCAACCTGGATGCCGGCGCGAAACTGCGCCAGTTGCAACGCAACCTCGTCGACGCCGGACGCGAAGTCTTCGTGACCAACGACCGGGGTGACTACCTGTTGCACCCGGATGCGACGCGAACCTACGGTTTCGATCGCGGGCAGCGGTTCCGGATCCAGCAGGATTACCCCGCGCTGACCGTCCTGTTCGATGCAGTCGATCCCGTTTCCGAAGTGATGTTGCTGCCGGAGGACAGCGGCAGTCAGCAGGCGGGCGTATACGCCAGGTTCGCCATCGACCGCGACCGCCCCGAACGCTTTATTGCCATTGGCATTACGCAACCCTATGCGCAGATTGTGGCGGGCGTGCGCGGAGCGCTGAACGGCATGGTCGGCGGCGCCGCCCTGCTGGTGCTGCTGGCGGTGGCGCTGTCCCTGTTGCTGTCGCGCCGCCTGAGCCGGCCGCTCAAACAGGTGACCCATGCCGTGCGCGAGTACGCGCGGGGACGGTCGGCGGCGGGTCTGCCCGTCGATCGCGGTGATGAAATCGGTTTGCTGGCCCGAAGCTTTCAGTCCATGGCGCGGCAGGTGGATGAAGCCCGGACGCGGTTGAGTGACATGAACAGGGGTCTCGAAGCGACGGTGCAGGAGCGCACCCGGGAGCTGCAGCGCAGCGAGCTGCGTCAGCGCATCGTTGTCGAAAATATGGTCGAGGGACTGATCAGCATCGATGAGCAGGGATTGATCCAGGGCTTTAATCCGGCGGCGGAAAGGCTTTTCGGTTATGCCGCCGCAGAAGTCGCCGGACGCAATGTCAGCATGCTCATGCCCGAACCCGACGCCTCCGCGCACGACGGTTATATGCGCGCTTATCACGAGACCGGCACGCCCAGGATTATCGGCAGAACCCGCGAGGTCGAAGGCAGACGCAGGGACGGCAGCACCTTCCCGATGGACCTCGCCGTCAATGAAATGTGGTTCGACGACCAGCGCCTGTATATCGGTTCGGTGCGCGACATCACCGAGCGCAAGCAGGTGGAGAGACTGAAGAACGAATTCATCTCCACCGTGAGTCACGAACTGCGCACGCCACTGACCTCGATCCGCGGTTCGCTGGGCCTGTTGCTGGGCGGAGCGGTCGGTGAGCTGCCGGCGAAAGTCGTGGAGCTGCTCACCATTGCCGGGAACAACACCGAGCGGCTGTTGCTGCTGATCAACGATATTCTGGACATCCAGAAAATCGAATCGGGCAAAATGGCGTTCCGTTTCGAGACCGTGCCGCTCATGCCGTTCCTGCAGCAGGCGGTCGCCGAGCACGCTTCCTACGGCGCGCAGTACGGTACTTCGTTCGTGATTACCCGGGCGCTGGAAGACGCCGCTGTCTACGTCGACAGGGATCGCCTGATGCAGGTGATGGGCAACCTGTTGTCCAATGCCGCCAAGTTCTCGCCCCCGGGCGGTCGCGTCGAGATCTCCGTCGCGCGTCAGCACGACGGGCGGCTGCGTGTCTCGGTTAGCGATTACGGTCCAGGGATACCGGAGGATTTCCGCGACAAGCTGTTCACCCGCTTCTCGCAGTCGGATTCCTCGGACACGCGGCAGAAAGGCGGCACCGGGCTGGGACTGGCCATCACCAAGGCGCTCGTCGAACGGCTTGGCGGGCGTATCGGTGTGACCACCAGCACCGGTCTCGGTTCCACGTTTTACTTCGAGCTTCCGGCAATGGTCAGCAACGACGCGGTTGTCGAGGGTGGCATGCGGCGATCCTTGCCCGATCAACGCGCCAGCAGCGTGCTGATTGTCGAGGATGACACAGACATTGGCGTCTTGATCCAGCGCATGCTCTCCGCGGTGGGCTATGACGCGGATATCGCAGCGGACGCGGAACAGGCCCGGCAGATGCTTGCGCGGGAAGACAGTGCCTACCGCCTGCTGGTGCTGGATATCATGCTGCCAGGAGAGGATGGCATCAGTCTGCTGCGCAGTCTGCGCGCCGATCCATCCACCCGCGAATTGCCGGTGGTCGTGGTTTCCGCGATCGCCGACGAGACCCGCCGCGAACTCGAAGGCGGCGCGCTGGGCGTAGTGGACTGGCTGACCAAGCCGATCGATCAGCAGCGCCTGGTCCGCGCGGTAAAACAGGCGGCACCGGCCGGCGAAAGGGCGCGTGTGCTGCACGTCGAAGACGAACCTGACGTGTACCAGGTCGTTAACTCGATTCTGCGCGACCATTGTGAACTGACCTGGGCGGACACGCTTGCGGCCGGCCGGCGAATGCTGCAAACCCGGCACTTCGATCTGCTGCTGCTGGACATCGGGCTGCCCGATGGTTCCGGGCTGGATCTGATCGAAACCATCGAGCGATGCGATATCCCGCCACAGGTGGTCATCTTCTCGGCCATGGATGTCAGCGAGGACTATGCCGGCAAGGTAAGCGCGGTGCTGGTGAAATCGAAAACCAGCAACCAGGACCTGTTGCGCGCCATTACCCGCATGCTGCCGCAGGCCTGAAAACATAAACTGCTTTTTTGCGCGGCGGTGTGTTACACTGCGCCCGTCGCGGAGTCCATCGGTCGGCTCCCGCGCATCGCGGTAATCCCTTTCGGCTCACCTCGAAACACCAATAACGTTTTCGCCTGGACCGTCCCCGGCCAAGCCGCGGGCAGGCTATCTCAGGAGCACTTCACACCATGTCATTCGATACGCTCGGCCTTAACGCCGAACTGCTGCGTGCTGTTGCCGATCAGGGCTACAGCGAACCCACACCCATACAACGCCAGGCCATCCCGGCGATCCTGCGCGGCGGCGATCTGCTTGCCGGCGCGCAGACCGGCACCGGCAAGACCGCCGGTTTCACCCTGCCATTGCTGCAACGCCTGACCGACAACCCGGTCGCGGACGGCCGGCGCCCGATCCGCGCGCTGGTGCTGACTCCCACGCGTGAACTTGCGGCACAGGTCGCCGAAAGCGTCGGCACCTACGGCAGGCATCTGCCTCTGAAATACGCGGTCGTCTTCGGCGGCGTCGGCATCAACCCGCAGATCAAACAGCTGCGCAGCGGCGTCGATATCCTGGTGGCGACACCCGGGCGTCTGCTGGACCACGTGTCGCAGAAGACGCTGGACCTGTCCCGAGTCGAGATACTGGTGCTCGATGAGGCGGACCGCATGCTGGACATGGGGTTCATCCGCGATATCCGCAAGATTCTTGCGCTGCTGCCACGCAACCGGCAGAACCTGCTGTTCTCGGCCACCTTTTCCGACGAAATCAAGAAACTCGCAGACGACCTGCTGAATTCGCCCGCCATGATCGAAGTGGCGCGCCGCAACACCGCCGCAGAACTGGTTTCGCAGCGCGTGCACCCGGTCGATCGCGAACGCAAGCGCGAACTGCTGTCATACCTGATCGGTTCGCAGAACTGGAGGCAGGTGCTGGTATTCACCCGCACCAAGCACGGCGCCAACCGGCTTGCGCAGCAACTGGAACGCGACGGCATCAGCTCCGCGGCGATCCACGGCAACAAGAGCCAGGGCGCGCGCACCCGCGCGCTGGCGGATTTCAAACAGGGCGCGGTGCGGGTGCTGGTCGCCACCGACATCGCCGCGCGCGGACTCGATATCGATCAGTTGCCGCACGTGGTCAATTTCGAACTGCCCAACGTGCCCGAGGATTATGTGCACCGTATCGGTCGCACCGGCCGTGCCGGCAACGAGGGCGAGGCCATTTCCCTGGTGTGTGTCGATGAACGCAGCCTGCTCAGAGATATCGAGCGCCTGCTGAAACGCGAGTTGCCGAAACAGATCATCGACGGTTATGAGCCCGATCCCTCGATCAAACCGGAGCCGATCAACAAGGGCCGCGGCGCGCGTGGCAACGGCAACGCGAACGCCGGCGGCAACGGTCGCCAGGGCAACAAGGCCGTGCCGGCCAGTCACAGGCGCGACGCCAACGCACGCAAGGGACGCAGTGGCGGCGGCCAGCCGGGGCGCGGCAAGTCCGCGGCCGCGCCGGGCACCGGCAAGCATTCCGCGCAGGGCAAGTCGCGCTGGCGCAAGGCGGCGCAGGGATAAATTCCGGCTGAACAACGGCACCGGGCCACGGGTGCCGTTTTTTTTTGGCTGAACCACTGGCCTGCAGCTTCGCCCTTTGACCCGAATGTGACAGTTCTGTGACAATGCCCCGCTCCTGAAAGCCGAAGGCAGGAAAGTCCCGATGGAGCTTGAAAAAATCGCAGAAATAGAACACGCGACCAAAGGGGGGCGGAAAGAGTTTCTGCGTCTGGGCACGGCGTTGCTGTTCATTGTCGGCATTATGCTGTTTGTCGGTTCACGCGGTGGCGAAGTCAGCCACATGCTGATTATCGCCGCCATGATCGGCGGTTACATGGCGATGAACATCGGCGCCAACGATGTGGCCAACAATGTCGGTCCCGCAGTCGGTTCGCGGGCCCTGACGCTGACCGGCGCCATCCTGCTTGCGGCGATTTTCGAAGCCGGTGGCGCGCTGATCGCCGGCGGCGACGTGGTGGGAACCATTCAGAAAGGAATCATCTCCCCGGACCTGATCGGCGACGCCGATGTATTCGTGTGGTTGATGATGGCGGCGCTGCTGGCGGGCGCGCTGTGGCTCAACATCGCGACCCTGTCCGGCGCGCCGGTTTCCACCACGCATTCCATTGTCGGCGGCGTGCTGGGCGCGGGGATCGCGGCGGGCGGCTGGGGCATCGCCGACTGGGCAAAGGTCGGCCAGATTGCCGCCAGCTGGCTGATCTCACCGCTGATGGGCGGCATCATCGCCGCGGCTTTCCTGTATCTCATCAAGCGCACCATCACCTATCAGAACGACAAGGTCGCGGCAGCCGTGCGCATGGTGCCGGTCCTGGCGGCGGTCATGGCCTGGGCGTTCGGCACTTACCTGGTGATGAAGGGCCTGCATCGCATCTGGCAGGTGGATATCGCAGAGGCCATGGGTATTGGCCTGGGTGTTGCCGTGGTCGTGTTTTCCATTGCCCGACCGGTGGTCGCCCGGGCAGCCGCGCAACTGGAGAATTCCGGGCGGGGCGTCAATCGCCTGTTCACAGTGCCGCTGGTATTTGCCGCCGCGCTGCTCAGTTTCGCGCACGGCGCCAACGACGTGGCCAACGCCGTCGGACCGCTGGCAGCGATAAACGAAGTTATCGCCTCCGGCCGCATCGCCCGCGAGGCGTCGATACCCCTGTGGGTGATGGTGGTCGGCGCGCTGGGCATCGCTGTCGGCCTGGCGCTCTACGGGCCCAGGCTGATCCGCACCGTGGGCTCGGAGATCACCGAGCTGAACCAGATGCGGGCTTTCTGCATCGCGCTGAGCGCGGCCATCACGGTCATCGTCGCAACGCATTTCGGTCTGCCGGTGAGTTCCACGCACATTGCGGTCGGCGCCGTATTCGGCGTGGGCTTTCTGCGCGAATACCTGAAGGCCTCGTATGCGCGCATGGTGAACGAGATAGAACACCATCACCAGGATGCCGACCGTTCCGAGGTCGAGGCGTTTCTGACACGTTTCGAGGCCGCGTCGCTCGCTGACAAAGGCGCCATGCTGAAGCAGCTCAAGCGCGATAAAGCGTCTACGCCATTGAGCAAGAAAGAGCGCAAGACACTGAAAAAGATTTATCGCACCGAGCTGGTGAAACGCTCGGCGCTGCTGAAAATCGCCGCGGCCTGGCTGATCACCGTGCCCGCCTCGGGGCTGTTCGCGGCTATCCTGTTCTTCACCATCAGGGGCATCATGCTGCCTTGAGGCGGAAGCTGCGCAAGGGTATTCCGCGAGCTTGAAGTACAGGACCTGCCCGGTTTCCGCCGCCCACGCTGTCAGCATGTGCGCAAAAGTATGCGCGGTCTGTGCGGAAGCACGCATTGCCATCGGCATGCTTCGCTACAGGGTTGCCGCGGCGAAGGTGTCACAGGCCTGCACTTCACCGCGATCCAGTCCGATCCTGAACCATTTCACCCGCTGCGCCGAGCTGCCGTGCGTGAAGGAATCGGGGCTGACATAACCCCGGCTCTGCTTCTGCAGGCGATCGTCTCCGATCGCACTGGCGGCCGCGAGACCTTCCTCCACATCGCCTTCCTCCAACAGCTGACGAGACTGATGGGCGTGATGCGCCCACACGCCAGCAAGACAATCGGCCTGCAATTCCATGCTTACCGAAAGCCGGTTGCTGTCCGCCTCGCTGAGTCCGCGCCGGACCTGCTGCACCTTTTCAGAAATACCCAGCAGGGTCTGCACGTGATGGCCCACCTCGTGGGCGATTACATAGGCTTGAGCGAAATCACCCGGCGCCTTGAAGCGGTGTTTGAGATCGCTGTAGAAACTGAGATCGATATAGACCTTATGGTCGCCAGGACAGTAAAAGGGACCCATGGCCGCCTGCCCCAGACCGCAGGCAGAGTTGACTGCACCGCGAAACAACACCAGGCGCGGTTCCTGATAGGTAGCGCCCTGCTGCTGGAACAAGGCGGACCAGGTTTCTTCCGTGTCGGCCAGCACCACCGACACGAAATCGACCAGCTCCTGTTCCTCGGCACTTTCAACCACCAGCTCACTTTGTTGAGAGCCAGCCGGGTCCGTCAGCCCGCCGGTACCCGTCAGGATGTCGAGGTTGCCGGTGTACATAAGGTAGCCGCCCAGGGCCAGCACTGCGATCACTGTTCCCTTGAAACCCAGAAAACGATAGACGACCGGCAGCAGCCTGAGTACGCCCCCGCCACCGCCGCCCAGGCGGCCGGGGGACTCGCCGCGTCGATCCTCGATATTGCTGCTCTGCCGCTTTCCACGCCAACGCATAACAATCACCCGCGATGTCCCGAATGTTGAGCGACCGGCGACATTGCCCGAAGCACGCAGCTAGTCTAGCTCACACTATAGTCCAGTGTGCTTTCTGGTTGGTGTGGCCCGGCGGTGGTCGTCGGAGGCAAGGAGATAGTATGCATGAGACTCATGACTCGATTCGGTTCGCAGTTGCCGCCTGGCGCATTGATCCTTGAGCGCAGGTATGGGCTGATTTTCTGCGTGACGTTCTGCTCCTGGCCTTACTTTTCGGCGGCGGTTTTCAACGCCGCCAGGCTTTCCTCGAATTTCTCCCCGATCATCTTGTCCATGCTGCAGAAGAGCCCGAACAACTTCGAGATGTAGGGACTCGGGCCGGAGATCGCCTGCGTCACCCGCGTCGCGTCGCCCTCGGGTTGCAGCGTGAACTCCAGGGAGTTGTGCGCGGCGAACGGCTTGATGAAATCCATCCGGATAGTGAGCCTGGACGGCGACGACTCGGTGATTTCCATGCGCCCCTGGCCGATATCATTATTGCCCTCCCACTCGTACACCGCGCCCACGCCGCTGACGGCGCCGCTGTGGGCCCGTTTCATCCCGGGGTCGACTTTTTCCCAGGCCGACCAGGTCCGCATGCTGCGCAGGTCGTTGATCAGCGGATAAATCTTCTCCGGCGGCGCCTTGATGCGGGCGGAACGCTCGACGCGGAAGCTGTCCGGCAGGGTCGCGGCATAGATCAGCACGGACGCGATCAGCAGGACGACGACGATAAGAGTGATCTTGAGCATGGGGTTCTCCTCATTGACGTTTGGTTGCTATACCTGCGACAAACGGGCCTGGCGTGAATCGATACACAGCGCCATTTACCTTCAGCCGGTAAAACAGGGTCCAACCTCGCGCACCTCGACCGTGGCCCACTCGGCCGCCGGGCATTCGCCGGCGATCTCGATCGCCTGTTTCCGGCTCACGTTGTCGATGAGAAAAAAGCCGCCGACCATTTCCTTGGTCTCGGCGAAGGGGCCGTCGAGCAGTTTGCGCTTGCCGCCACGCGCCGATACCCGCACGCCGGTGGCATCGGATTGCAGGGATTCCACGGCCTTGAGCAGGCCACGGGCCTTGAGGCCTTCACTGAAGCGCACCATCTGCGCGTAGAGTTGTTGTCCTTCCTCAAGCGTCCGTTCGGCGCGCTGGCCCCGGGGTTCCACGATCAAGAGCAGGTAAGCCATGTGTTTTCCTCTGGGTTGATTTGCGTTGAGGTTCCGCCGCGCGCGGGAAACTGCTGTATTCCATTTTTATAATGTTGCTCCTGTCCAACTGCCGGATGAACCCGGACCGGGCTATTTCTTCCCGTCCATGCCGATTTCAGGAACCGGTCGAGCTGTCGCTCGGATTGAAGTCCTCCCGCTCGTACAGCCGGCGCACTTCGATCCCGGCTTCCGATTCCCTGGTGGCTTTGACGATGATCATGAACCGCATGGCAATCTCCTGACGTATGACGCGTGCCGACTAGCGCCGGGTGTTTTTTGCGAGCCGCTCGGCCTCGGCCCACACACGCTTTTCCTGCTCCCGCAGTTCCGGCGTGAATTCCTCGCCGAAATCCTCGGCCTCGAACACCTGGCGAATCTCGATCTCGGATTCACCGGGCATCGGGTTGGGGCAGCGCTTGACCCATTCGATGGCTTCCTCCAGCGACTTCACCTGCCACAACCAGAATCCGGCGATCAGTTCCTTGGTTTCGGCGAATGGTCCGTCGATCACCGTGCGCTGAGCGCCGGAAAACCGCACGCGCGCCCCCCTGGAGCTGGGGTGCAATCCCTCGCCCGCGAGCATCACGCCGGCCCGTACCAGCTCTTCGTTGTAGTTCCCCATCTCTGTCAGCAGCTTCTCGTCCGGCATGACGCCGGCCTCCGAGTCTTTGGTGGCTTTGACGATGATCATGAATCGCATGGTCTGTCTCCTTCGGGTTTCGTTACGGGACCGGGTTTTCGGCCTGGTCATGCCGGCCGGCCCGGCCCCTGTGTTACCTGGTCGAACGGGGCGCCGCCAAATCGACATCTCGCGCCATCACAATAAACATGGTCATTTGCGCGCGGAACGTCGCTGTTCACTGGCGCGTACCATTTCCGTCAGGTCCGCGGCCGGGCGAATCTCGAAGGGTCCGTTGCGCACGCCCGGGTGCTTCGACATCAGCTGGATGGCGTGATTCAGGTCATCGGCCTCGAGTATCAGGATTCCGCCCAGTTGTTCCCTGGTCTCGGCGAAGGGGCCGTCGGTGATGGACACCTTGCCGTTGTTCCAGCGCAGGGTGGTGGCGTTCTGCGCGCCCTGGAGCGCTTCCCCGCCCGCGAAATGACCGTTCTTGCGCAGCACGTCGTCGTAGGCGAAGCACTCGTCCATCCAGGCGTTGCGCTCGCTTTCGGACAGCATTTCCCAGCGTTTCTCGTCGTAGTATCCAAGGCAAATGTATTTCATGGTTTTCTCCTGGCCGTACCGGGTTGTTTACCTGCATGCTCTGGTCGATTGGCGGCACGCCAAATCGACAACCGCCGGTCAGTTTTTCAGCCCGGTCAGCCGCCGCTCGAGAAACCGCCGTTCCGGTTCCTGCTGCACGAGGGCGAGGGCCCGTTGGTAGGAAGCCCGGGCCTCCGTGTTCCGGCCGAGCCGCCGGCACAGGTCCGCCCGCGCCGAGTGCGCCAGGTGGTAGTCCGCCAGATCGCCGCGTGCGAGTAACGCGTCGATGAGTGCAAGGCCCGCTTCCGGACCATCGCGCATGGCCACCGCCACCGCGCGATTCAGCTCGACCACGGATGATGGCACCACCTGCACCAGCAGGTCGTACAGCCAGACGATGCGGGACCAGTCGGTGGCGGCCGCTTCGGGCGCGTTGGCGTGCACCGCTGCGATCGCCGCCTGCAGCGTGTACGGGCCGAAGCGACGCGACGCCAGTGCCCGTTCCGCCAGCGCCAGCCCCTCGGCGATCTGCTCCCGGTTCCAGAGTGAGCGGTCCTGCTCGTCGAGCAGGATCAGGTCGCCGGTCGGCGACGCGCGCGCCGCGCGCCGCGATTCCTGCAGCAGCATCAGGGCCAGGAGTCCCATCGCCTCCGGCTCCGGCAGCAACTCGATCAGCAGCCGGCCCAGGCGAATCGCCTCGCCCGAGATATCGGGGCGCGTCAGCGTCGCGCCCGAGGAGGCGGAGTAGCCCTCATTGAACACCAGGTAGATCACGCGCAGCACGCTCTCGAGCCGATCCGGCAGAGCGTCCGGCGACGGTACTTCATAAGGAATGCGCGCGTCGCGGATCCTGGTCTTGGCGCGCACGATGCGCTGCGCCAGCGTTGCCGGCGCGGTGAGGAAGGCGCGCGCGATTTCTTCGGTCGTGAGTCCGCAGACCTCGCGCAGCGTCAGCGCCACCTGCGCGTCGGGCGGCAGGGCGGGATGGCAACAGGTGAACATCAGGCGCAGCCGGTCGTCCTCAATGTCCTCGTTGCCCCAGGTCGCGGGATCGTCGGGCGCGGCGATCGCCTGCGCGGCGTTTTCATCGATCGCTTCGAAGCGGGCGCGCCGGCGGATGCCGTCGATGGCCTTGAAACGTCCGGCCGACACCAGCCACGCCCGCGGATTGGCGGGCATGCCGTCGCGCGGCCACTGCTCGAGTGCCGCCCGGAAGGCATCGTGCAGCGCCTCTTCGGCGAGCTCGAAATCACCGAGCAGGCGTATAAGAGTAGCGAGCACGCGGCGTGACTCGGCGCGATAGAGCGCCTCCACCATCTCGCTGGTCGGCCCGGTCGCATTGTTATTCACCGGCGATGGTAGCTAACGCTATCTCCAAAGGTATCGATCAGGGTTCGCACTCACGCAGTTCCGCAGTCACGTTGTAACGTTCCACGCTCTCCTGTTGGTTCGGATCTGTGCGCGCGACGACGGCGCGCGCTTTTGCGACGGAAAGCCGCCGTGCACCTGCTTTGTTTTTCGCTGCCATGATGGTTCCCTGGCGAGGATAAAGGACAGAATCAGCTGCTTCTTCAGATGCGCTCCTCCCGTAATTCTGAACACCTTAGCGCTTCTGTCAACGGGCTGCCGCGCTCCACATCTTCGTATGTGGTATTTCCCGGTAAGCGCGCATCACCTGTCAATTTCACCCGGCAAGACAGCGAGAGACACTTTTCTGACACGCCAAATCATCTTCTTTGTCCCTTGGAGCCATGGGCCGGCAGGTTGCCCGGAACGCAGCAAGCGGCGGAAAATTCCAGCATCATTCCGCCACATGCCGGGCGCTCCCGGCCACTGACGCTCACAACCGGTGCCCGGGATGTTTCGAGATCCCGGAGGTGGTCGGTGATAACATGGCCAAACCACAAGAGGCGGAGGATCCTGCGTGACCGGCATCAGTGATTCGCGTTCACCGCGCAAAAAGCTGCTCATCGTGGGTTCGGGGCCGGCGGGGCTGTCGATCGGGCGTCTTTGCGCCGAGGCCGGGTGCGACGTACGGATCGTCGAGCAGCGCGACCATATCGCGGGCAACTGCTACGACGAGCCGGACGAGCACGGGGTCCTGGTGCATCGCTACGGCCCGCACTATTTCCGCACCTGGAGCAAGGACCTGCTGGACTGGCTCAGCCGCTTCACCGAGTGGATCCCGGGTCGCTACTACGTGCGGGCCTGCGTCAACGGTGAACTCGTGCCCATGCCCGTCAGCCTTTCCACCATGACCGCGCTGAAGGGGCGCGCCTTCTCGGAGAGCGAGTTCAGGGAGTATCTCGCGCAGCAGCGCGAAGTGTTCGAGTCGCCGCAGAATGCCGAGGAGCAATGTCTTGCCCACGTCGGTCGCGAACTCTACGAGCTGCTGTTCAGGAACTACACCACGAAGCAGTGGGGGATCTCGCCGCGCGAGCTGGCGGCGTCGGTGACGGCGCGCATTCCGCTGCGATTCGACTGGGACGAACGTTACCTGAACGAGGAATACCAGGTGATGCCGAAGCGGGGCTACACGGCGCTGTACAGCAACATGGCGGATCACCCGAACCTCAGGATCGAAACGAAGGTGGCACTGGACGAGGCTCAGATCCGCGCCGAACGCAAGCACGTCGACGCCATCGTCTACACCGGCCCATTAGACGCGATGTTCGGCTGTCGCTTCGGCGCGCTCGGCTACCGCTCTTTGCGCTTCGAGTACGAGCACCACGCGGGCATGCAGTTCGTGCAGCCCTGCGTCCAGATCAACTACCCGAACGAGCATGCCTACACGCGGACGGTCGAGATCAAACACGTGACGCAGCAGCAGATCCCGGGCACGACCCTGTGCTTCGAGTATCCGGAGGAGGAGGGAGATCCGTTCTATCCCCTGCTCATCAACGAGCACCGCGAGCGACGCGAGCGCTACAAGGCGCTCGCCGACGCCGAACGGGAGCAGGACTGCCCCATCTACTTCGTCGGCCGGCTCGCCGAGTACAAGTACTACAACATGGACCAGGTTCTGCTTCGCGCGATCGACGTGGCCCACGAGATCCTTCAGGGATGGCGCTGATGGCCCCTCCGTGGGCGTCGCCCGGCAGAAGCAGTTTTCCGTCGGGCTTCGCAATGACAGTCCTGCCAGAAGGGTTGTGTGTTTTCAGCGGTCCTGCATGTGCATCTCGTAATCCGGGACCTCGGCTTCGAATGCGCTGAATTCCGCGCGATCGAGGTGCCCGTCCACGTTGGTGTCCGCTTTCTGGTAGTAATGAAATACCCGATGCCTGTCGCGCGCCTCGAACAGGCTCACGTGACCGTCCTTGTTGGTGTCGAGGCTGTGGAAGCGCGTTGCGCTTGCGTCGGGCGCTTCTGCAGCGAATGTTGACGCTGCAGCGAAACAGGTGAGCAGAGTCACCAGAAAAGTATGCTTGATCATGTGGGAATCCTCCCCACTAAAGAACAGTAACAGCCGGAAGAACGACCGTTCTTCCAACTTGAGTCTAGACAGCAGCAT
>JAGFJP010000078.1 GCA_024102665.1 Thiogranum sp.
CGCTCGATGCCGACTGCGAATTCGTGCACCGCGATGAATTCGTCGACGCCTATGACGCCACGGGTATCGAGTTCCCCGCCATCCTGGAACGCTCGGGCGCCGACCTGTCGATAGCCATCGATGCTGCCACCCTGCGAGGCTGCGCCTCGCTCGACGCATTGAAGACGTTGCTGCTTTCCCGGGTCGCGGCGACCCGCGACTGAGATGAGGTGCGCCGCCGCACCGCGGAGCGGCGGCATCTAAACCGCGTTTTCCACGAGCCCCAGGTTGCCTTCCTGCATGTGCCGGATGCGGTCGCGCAGTTTCGCCGCCTCCTCGAACTCCAGGTTGCGGGCGTGCTGGTACATTTCCTTCTCCAGTTTCTTCACCTGCTGCGCCAGCATCTCCGGTGACAGCTTCGCGTACTCGGCAATTTCCTCGGCGATTTTCGCAAACCGCTTCGCGCCCGGCACATGCCCCGCGTAGGCGCCCTCCATGACGTCGGCCACGGCCTTGCGGATGGTGACCGGCGTAATGCCGTGTTGTTCGTTATAGGCTGTCTGGGTGGCGCGGCGGCGTTCGGTTTCGTCGATGGCGCGGCGCATGGAACCGGTAATGGTGTCGGCATACAGAATCGCCTTGCCTTCGGCATTGCGCGCGGCACGACCGATGGTCTGGATCAATGACCGCTCGGAACGCAGAAAGCCTTCCTTGTCGGCATCCAGAATCGCCACCAGCGACACCTCCGGCATATCCAGCCCTTCGCGCAACAGGTTGATGCCAACCAGCACATCGAACTCGCCGAGGCGCAGGTCACGGATGATTTCCACGCGTTCCACGGTCTCGATGTCGGAGTGCAGGTAGCGGGTGCGCACGCCGTGATCCATCAGGTATTCGGTGAGGTCTTCGGCCATGCGCTTGGTGAGGGTGGTGATCAGCACCCGCTGGTTCACGGCAACGCGCTTGCGGATTTCCGACAGCACGTCGTCGACCTGGGTGCCGGCCGGGCGCACTTCGACTTCGGGATCGATCAGGCCGGTTGGTCGCACCACCTGCTCGACCACGGCACCGGAATGCGCGTACTCGTAGGGTCCCGGCGTCGCCGACACGAAAATCGACTGGCCGATCAGCCGTTCGTATTCCTCGAAGCGCAACGGCCGGTTGTCGAGCGCCGACGGCAGCCGGAAACCGTACTCGACCAGCGTTTCCTTGCGCGAGCGGTCACCCTTGTACATGCCGCCGAGCTGGGGAATGGTGACGTGCGATTCATCGACCACCACCAGGGCATCCGCGGGGAGATAGTCCAGCAGCGTGGGCGGCGGCTCGCCGGCCTGACGACCCGACAGGTAACGGGAATAGTTCTCGATGCCGGAGCAGTAGCCGAGTTCCACCATCATCTCGATATCGTAGAGCGTGCGCTGCTCAAGCCGCTGCGCCTCGACCAGTTTATCCAGGTTGCGCAATTGCTCGAGTCGCTCCTTCAACTCGGCCTTGATCAGCTCGATGGAATCGAGGATGGTCTGGCGCGGTGTGACGTAGTGGCTTTTCGGATAAATGGTCAGGCGCGGCACACGACGCAGGATTTCGCCAGTCAAAGGATCAAAATACGACAGGTTCTCGATCTCGTCGTCGAACAGCTCGACGCGAACCGCTTCCTGGTCGGATTCCGCGGGATGGATATCGATCACCTCGCCGCGCACCCGGTACGTGGCGCGCGACAGCTCCACGTCGTTGCGCGTGTACTGGAGTTCCGCCAGGCGCCGCAGGATGGCACGCTGGTCGATCCGCTCGCCGCGCACCAGGTGCAGAATCATGGACAGATAGGAGCGCGGGTCACCGAGGCCGTAGATGGCCGACACGGTCGCCACCAGCACGGTGTCGCGGCGCTCCAGCAAGGCCTTGGTGGCCGACAGGCGCATCTGTTCGATGTGTTCGTTGACCGAGGCGTCCTTGTCGATGAAGGTGTCGGACGCCGGCACATAGGCCTCTGGCTGGTAATAGTCGTAATAAGAGACGAAATATTCCACAGCGTTATGCGGGAAAAAGGCTTTCATTTCACCGTAGAGCTGCGCGGCCAGCGTCTTGTTGGGGGCCAGGATCAGCGTCGGCCGCTGCACCTGCTGGACGACATTGGCGATGGTGAACGTCTTGCCCGAGCCGGTGACCCCCAGCAGGGTCTGGTGCGCCAGGCCGGCGCGCAGCCCGGAGACCAGCTGATCTATAGCCTCGGGCTGGTCGCCCGCCGGCGCCATATCGCAAATAAGTTCAAATTCTTTACTCACAGGGATTAAGTAATATGCTCGGTTTCAGTATCATTACCGGCTGATCAGCAGCCGCCCAAAAACAAGGAACTCCGGAGTGGACGAAATCTCTCTGTCGCATCGAGTGCAACGGGTAAAGCCTTCCCCGACACTCGCCGTCACCGCTCGCGCCGCCGAATTGCGCGCCGCCGGCCACAACATCATCGGCCTGGGCGCAGGCGAACCGGATTTCGACACCCCGGACCACATCAAGGAGGCCGCCATCCGGGCGATCCGCAACGGCGAGACCCGCTATACCGCCGTCGATGGAACACCGGCGTTGAAAACGGCCATTATAAACAAGTTCGCGCGCGAGAACGGTTTCAATTACCAGGCCGACGAAGTGCTGGTGTCCTGCGGCGGCAAACAGAGCTTCTACAACATGGTGCAGGCGCTGCTGAACCCCGGCGACGAGGTCATTATCCCGGCGCCCTACTGGGTATCGTACCCGGACATGGTCCGGCTGGCGGACGGCGAGCCGGTGATCATCAAGGCCGGACTGGAGCAGCGCTTCAAGATCACGCCCCAGCAGCTGGCCGCGGCGATCAGCCCGAAAACCCGACTGTTCGTCATTAACAGCCCTTCCAATCCCACCGGCGTCGCCTACACCCGCGACGAGTTGCAGGCGCTGGCCGAAGTGCTGCTGCGCAATCCGCAGGTGCTGGTGGCCACCGACGACATGTACGAACACATCCTGTGGACCGACGAACCGTTCGTCAACATCGTCAACGTGTGCCCGGAACTGTTCCCGCGCGCCATTGTGCTGAATGGCGTTTCCAAGGCCTATGCCATGACCGGCTGGCGTATCGGCTACGCGGGCGGACCGCGAAAGTTGATCCAGGCCATGAAAAAGGTGCAATCCCAGAGCACCTCCAATCCGGCATCGATTTCACAGGCGGCCGCGCAGGCAGCGCTCGACGGCGACCAGTCCTGCATCGTGCCGATGCTGCAAGCTTTCAAGGAACGCCATGCCTTCGTGGTGCGCGAGCTGAACGCCCTGCCGGGCGTGCGCTGCGCTGAAGCCGACGGCACCTTCTACTCGTTCCCCGATTTCAGCAAGGTCATCGAAAAACTGGATGGCGTTCACGACGATGTTGAGCTTGCCGAATTTCTCCTCAAGGAAGCCGGCGTGGCGCTCGTTCCGGGCTCAGCATTCGGTGCCCCTGGGCATCTGCGGGTGTCTTTCGCAACTTCCATGCAGACGCTCGAAGATGCCCTGGCGCGCATTAAAAAGGCGTTGAGCTGACGCGCTTCGCGCGCAATGACGGCTGGAACAGGGGTTTCCGGGTTGGTTGACCGGCTGGGGGGAGTTACGTATGATTCCGCCTTCTCGCGAAACGCGATTCCCCGGTAGCTCAGTCGGTAGAGCGGGTGACTGTTAATCACTAGGTCGGCAGTTCGAGCCTGTCCCGGGGAGCCATATCATAATCAAGGACCAACGTGAAAGCGTCGGTCCTTTTTTGTGCCCCATTGCGGACCAGCCGAACCGGACAATTGGGGACTCTTCCGGGGGAAAATCCGACCCGGGCTCCACCTGTCGATACCCATATAGATGGAAGCGCGGAGGCCACCACTGCGCTGATTCTCACCCACCACCCCAACGATATGGTGATTCCGACGCCGGTACCGAGCAGAGACAGACCACCTTACTGAAGATCTAGGGTCATTAAGCTGAATTGCTATCGATGTCTGGCTGATACAGAGATACTCAGGAAAGAACTCCCCCGGACGACTCGTTACCGGACACATTGGAGGAAGAAACTCATAATCCCTTGGTCCCAGGCTCGAGTCCTGGCGGGCCCACCATAAAAACAATGGATTGCCGGATGCCCGTCTACGCATGGTCATCTGTGTAGACACTGTGTAGACGTATAGAATTGGCGGAATCACCGGTTTTCGGAGCCTGAAATCGCCGTATCGCCAGTTCGATTTTGTTCTGGCCACGATTTACACAAGCAGCTTCCTAAGCGTCATCGGGTCAATCTGACCATCGCCCGCTTCTTGCATGGGAGAACCCGTCTGTGAAAAAGCGCCGCCGCGACGCCTCAGTCGTTTATCCTTACTGCCTTAGCGTTAATCTTCGCGATTATGGGTCTCGGGCTGGCGGGCGCCGCATTCTGGTATCTGGTCCGGCTGTTGCCGCTCTGAGCTAAGGCGATCTGAGAAGCCTTTTAGCAAACACCAAGGTAGACAAATAGATCACTAGGCGTAATCTGAATACCAAGTAATACGACGAGGATTAGTAATTTAGTTGACACATGGTGGGCACATGGAAATTAGACTTCTCTTCTTTGTTGTTGTGTTAATTGTGGGCATCATTTTGTTCCGCGTCGGAAACAAACGGCGAACTATAAGAGCGGACCGCGGAGGCGTGGCGGTTGGCGGGGATAACAAAGGAACAATCCAAACCGGCAAGGGCAAGGGTTCGAACGCCCTTATTGTTATAGGCCTTTTATTACAGCTTATTGGCATATTGGCCGCCTTGTACACAGCATTTGTCCCCGGACTGCCTAAGTAGAAATGGCTTCTCTCAAAGCCCGCGCTGATCGTCGTGCAATTGTCATCGGGGGTGACAATTGCGCACCTATATTTACTGGTGACGGCATTACATTCGTTGTTGTAAACGGTTGCGAGGTGCCGATCGGAAAACTGACGCTACCTTGGCGGAGACCGAAAA
>JAGFJP010000088.1 GCA_024102665.1 Thiogranum sp.
ACCGAAGTGCGCGCGGGTTCGGCGCGGTGGACCATCAGGTAGAGATCGATAGCCTGTTCCCAGCGCTGGTAACGCATATAGCGGTCCGCAAACTTTTCATATCCATTCAGCAAACGGCTGTCGGTGCCGGCCCTGATATCCGGAGCCTGATACATCAGCTGAGTGGCGGCAGCGGAGAGCAATCCGGTGCATGCGACCACCGCGACAATCAGCAGTGCCAGTCTTGAAGAGACGCCCGCCGGCCAGTCATTGCGGCGATGCGCATCCAGGCCGTTGCGTCCGGTGAGCCAGTAGTGTACGGCCAGTATGGCCATTGCGGCACCGATCAGGATTTCGGCGATTTCCGCCTCGTTGAAGTTCAGATAGCCCAGTTCCAGGTAGCCGGCGGCCAGAAAATACGGCGCGAGATACAGAGGCGGCGCTGGCAGCCAACGGGCTTCCAGCCGCTGCAGCCATTCCTGGCGCAGTCTGAGCAGTAACGGGTAGACCAGTCCATAGCCGGCGAAGGCGATCGCCAGCAGGTACTCCAGCGTGCGCTTCAGCGCGGTGTCGACGGGCCCGGTGAACAGATTATGGATGTTCGCTTCTTTTTGTATGTTGTGGCGCAGCAGCGGCTCGGGTGTCGCGAAGCCGAGAATGCGCTGGCCCCAGGATATCTCTTCCATCACCACGTAAAAGCAGGCGGCGGCGAGCAGCGCGAAAAACAACCGTTGACGGTCTCGGTGAATGGCCAGTACAGCGCTGAAGACGAGTGCGCAGGCAAAGAAAAGGGTCTGCGCCCATTCACCATACAGGTCCTCGTAGGTTGCCTGGATATAGGCCAGCGGAAACCAGATTGCCATTACCGCATATGCGCCGATGATGGCAACGAACAACAGCAGTGCGACGACGCTGTGGGAGGTATTACGCATGGCGATATGGTTACCGGTTACCCAACGAGGATTGTAACGCCCACGGAAAAGTGTGGCGAGGTACAGTGAAAAAAAAGCCCCGTCCGGAGACGGGGCTGACTGGTTACCGAACGTGACCGGGGGATCAATCCGCTAACGGGCATCCCAGCTCGTTTTGCATCTTCAGCAACCGTGTTGCGTCATCGAACGTCTTGTTCGCGTACGCGTCGTTGACGATTGCGATGATCTCACCCGGCGTATAGAAGTAGTTCACGTCGGGGTTGGTTGCGTTCAGCATGGCCGCTGCGGCTTGCCGTTGCAGCTGTTTGCTCGCCGCGCCCTTGCCATACAGATTTTTCTCCTTGAGCACCTTGTGCAGGCCCTTGTTGCCGGAGGCATCGACACCGAAGACTGCGTCGAAGCGATCATCCGGTTTGTTAAGGCCCCAGCGGTGGTGGCGCTTCTTGTGATCCGACCAGTAGTCGGGGCCGCAGCCGTGATACTCCGGCGGGATCGGCGGCGGAACGAAGTCGCTGTCACCATCGCAGTCGGTCGTGCCACTGTCGGCATCGCTGTCATCCGAGTCACCGCTGTAGTTGCCGTCGTGGCCGCTATCGCTGTCGGAATCGCCACCGCTGCAACCCCCGGGCGGCGGCGGATTCACCAGCATCTCGACGGTTACGGAGGCCGGTGTCGCCGAGCAGGTTTCACCGTCGCCAAGCGTGCCGGTCGCTGTGGCGATGTTGGTGGTGGTCTCGTACAGACAGGCATCGCGGGTGTACGTCTGCGACGTGGAACCCGCCATCGCCATGGGACCGGCGATCGGGTCGGGCATCTTGTCATCGACCAGCAGCACGTCGCTAAGGTCAGTGCCGTTGTTGGTCAGGACATAGGTATAGGTCACCTGCTGATTCGCGGGGCAACCGACCGGAGCGATCTCGCACAACGGCACGTCGAGCTTCTTGCTGCCGCCACTGATGACCGTGAAATCGCCCACCACCAGTCCAGGGCCGATCGGTTCCGAGCAGCTGGTGTGGATGCTGACCGGATTCGCGCCGTCAGTGGTCAGGGTGATCTCGACGCCCAGCGTGCCCTTGAAGCCCCTGGGTCCGAAATCGGAAGCGGCGACAGTAAACAGACCGCCGGGAGCGACATTGCCCGAGAACAGGTTGGTGCCGAAGGGGCCGGTTCGATCGACGCTGATCAGCGCCACGGAACCGCCATTGTACTGCATGACCAGCTCGTCGACCTTGCCCTTGCAGCCGCAGGTCAGGTACATGTCGCCACTATCGTTATCGTCGGAGTCGTCGTGTTCGCGCTCGTTACCCACCGGCGCAGCCAGTGGACCGACGGTGCTGACACTGGCGGTCTTGGTAACCTGCAGGTCGCATGTTGCGGTGACCGGCGGATCAAGGTGCACGGCTTCGCAGTTGCCGGTGTCGGGAACCAGATCGTCGGGTTGATCATCCAGGAAGCTCGCGACAAAGTTGAATGCGCCGAAATTGACCGCAGTTGTGGGAATTCCCAGCGCCGTCTTGAATGCCAGCAGATCGGTGATGGTCATGACGTAGCGGTCGTTCAACACAGTGAAATTGACCAGCGGGGTGAGGTCTGCTGCCGTCAGCAGATTGTAGACCTGCAAGGTATTGTCGGTGTAGATGATGATGACATTGGGTACGCAACCGTTGCTGACATCGGTAGCACCGCATTCCATGTCGATTTCCAGGTACTCGGTGGGGCCGACACCGGGATCGTCGACGATTCCCGGCGTCGTCGAAGCGTTCGGATCGCCATCACCGTCGGTATCGCCGGCGACGCCGTACGGAAAGATTTCCGCCGTCATCGACCAGTCTGCATTAAGCGTGAAGGTGATGTCCTTGACGTCGTATCCGCTGGCGATCGCGGAGACCTCCTGCGGATCGCTGATCGTGTATGTGTTGGCAGCAAA
The DNA here is from genome assembly GCA_024102665.1 of Thiogranum sp. Classification (GTDB taxonomy): domain Bacteria; phylum Pseudomonadota; class Gammaproteobacteria; order DSM-19610; family DSM-19610; genus Thiogranum. The sequence goes on from JAGFJP010000088.1 coordinate 2,839, forward strand.
TACGGTGGATGAAACGAATGTCCAGGAGATAACTCCCAGCACCCATGCGGTCAGAAAGCTGCTTTTGGTTATCATGTCCCTCACCCTTTGCGTTTTAGTTATCGGAGTAAACGTCCAATTCAATCGGATCTGGTTTGTTTGGTGCGCCCGACAGCCCTTTTATCCATCCTGCATCAATCAAGTTGCAGACCCCCGGATCGGCTGTGGAATTTAATTGTGCCTGCTGGCCTTGCGACGCGCCACGCCCACCAGGCCGGCCAGGCCGGAGCCGAACAGCCAGACAGCCGCAGGCACCGGGACCACCTGCATCTGCAGGGCGAACGTGTCCTCTGTGCCGCTGGAGACCGGGTTCAGGTCGCTCGAGCCGGCGCCCAGGACCAGATGCAGATCGGCTGGATTGGAGTAACTGAAATCAGGCAGCGCACCGCTTGCGTACAGACCGCCGATACTGAATTCGACGCCGTTGTTGGCCTCGCTGACGGAATGGGCAAGTGTCAGCCCGAAGGGGTTGACGGTTCCCGTCGTGGATTCGCCGTCTGTTGATTCAATGCCGACGAGGATGTACTGGAGCAAATTGGTACCTGAGGTGTCAGTACCGTTATAGAGGTCCAGGTTGTAGGTTTCATTCCCGTCGAAAATCGTTCTCGTGTCATTGGGCAGGGTACAATTGACAGAAGGAATGGTTCTTTCACAGGCTGCCACATTGGCGTCGTCGAGGGAATCGCCCACCGTGCCGTAGAAATTCATGCCGACGTAAAGGGTGTCAATGGATACGTCGTACCAGGCGTAGGC
>JAGFJP010000114.1 GCA_024102665.1 Thiogranum sp.
GTCACGGGGGCGGACTATGCTGCGACCACGGAAGCGCTGACGCTCTGGTTCGTACCGGACAGCGACTGGAACGGAGTAACCACGTTTCAGTATGTCGCGGGCGATGACGGCGGTGCGGTCGATGCCAGTCCCGCCACCGCGACAATCACTGTGTCCTCCGTGAACGACACGCCCACAACCACCGGTATCGCCGATGTTTCCGTTAACGAGGATACGCTCGTCACCTTCATTGATCTGAAAACGAAGTTCGATGATGTCGAGGATGCCGATGCATCGCTGGTATATACGATAACGAATAACACCAATCCTGGCCTTGTCTCGACCAGCATCGGTGGTTCCGGGGGATTGAACATAAATTATGCCGCGGACCAAAGCGGTACAGCCGACATTACCGTGCGGGCCACCGATACGGGCGGTTTGTTTGTCGAGACGAGCTTCACCGTCACCGTCAACCCGGTCAACGATGCGCCCGTTGCGGTCGATGACGCGTACAACGTCGTCGAAGGCTCTGGCGGATTCTTGCCGCCGGCGGGTGTTCTGCTGAACGATACGGATATTGATTCCGGCACCCTGACAGCGATTCAACTCAGCAATGTTGCCCATGGAAACCTGACCCTGAATTCCAGCGGCTCGTGGTGGTACACGCCTGATCCTGACTACAACGGAACCGACAGTTTTACCTATAAGGCCAACGACGGTTCACTGGATTCGAATGTCGCAACCGTGACGCTCAATATCGCTCCGCGCAACGATCCTCCAGCAGGCGCCGACAGCACAGTCACGACCCTGGAGGACACGGATTATGTGTTTTCCAGTACCGACTTCGGCTTTAGCGATCCGGTTGAGGGTGATGCGTTTCTGGCGGTCAGGATCACCACGTTGCCGGATGCCGGAACGCTTACCCTGACGGGCAGCGGCGCCGTCGCTGCAGGAGACTTCATCAACACGACGGACATCGACGCCGGCAAGCTGGTATTCACGCCAGCCGCGGATGCCAACGGCACCGGCTACGCCAGTTTCAGCTTCCAGGTGCAGGATGACGGTGGCACAAGCAACGGTGGTGTCGACCTCGGTCCGACCGCCAATACCATGACCATCGATGTCACTCCAGTCGCAGATGCTCCCGTCATCACCAGCAACGGTGGCGGAGACACAGGTGCGACCAGCGTGGTCGAAAATACAGCGTATGTGACCACCGTTACCGCCACCGATGCGGACCTTCCTGCGGAGACCTTGACATACTCGATCACCGGCGGGCCTGACGCAGTCGATTTTTCGATCGATGGCAGCACTGGTGTGCTTACTTTTGTCAACGCGCCCGATTATGAGAATCCGCAGGGTAGCCTCAGCGGCGGGTGGGTTTATCAGGTTGTTGTCCAGGTGTCCGACGTTTCCCTTAGCGACACTCAGACGCTTGATATTCTTGTCAGCAACACCAATGATCCGCCGATTATCACCAGCAACGGCGGCGGAGACACCGCAAACGTCGTCGTGCCGGAAAACAGTGCTGTGGTAACGACGGTCACGGCGACCGATCAGGACTCAGGTATACAACCGCTCACATACAGCATCAGCGGCGGCGCCGATGCAGCGCGATTCAATATCGATAGCCAGACGGGTGCCCTTGGTCTTGCGGCGCCACCGGATTATGAAGTACCGACCGATAACGGAAGCGACAATACCTACGAAGTGATTGTCGAAGTCTCGGATGTGAATGGAGCCACGGATGCACAGACCATCCATGTTTCCGTCGACGACGTAAATGAAGCGCCGGCTGCGAATAACGACGTAATTCTTGCCGGGGAAGATTCCGGCCAGACCGCGGTTGCTCCGGGCCTCGTGTCAAACGACACAGATCCCGAGGGGAACGCGGGTCTGTATATCTACGCGGTCGATGGCAATACTGCCAGCGTCAACAGCACCATTACGCTGGCATCCGGCGCGCTCTTGACGGTCAATGCGGACGGTTCTACCAGCTATGTTTCGAACGGTGCGTTCGAATATCTGGGTGCCGGTGAGTCCGCGATCGATACCTTCACTTATACAATCGCGGATGCCGGCGGACTCACCTCCACGGCGACCGTCACTGTCAGCATCGTCGGCGTGAATGATGCGCCGGTGATCAACGGGCTTTCGGGCAGTCTGAATGCCGTTGAGAACAGCACGGCGGTAACAACGGTCACGGCGAATGATGCGGACAGCGATCCGCTGGTATACTCTGTCAGCGGCGGAACCGATGCGGCATTGTTCAGCATCAACAGCGCAACCGGGGAGCTGTCGTTCATCGCCGCGCCCGATTTCGAGTTACCCGGGGACAGCGACAGCAACAATGTTTACGAAGTGGAGGTCAGCGCTGACGATGGCAATGGCGGGGTGGATACCCTGCAAATCAGCGTCGAGATTGCCGACGTGAACGATAATGCGCCTGGGATCGAAACCGGACTCACATTTGCGGTGCCGGAGGATGCCGCCAATGGCGTCTCACCCGGTGCCGCAACTGCAACTGACGTGGATACGGTCGGAAGCCTGCAGAACTGGCAGATCGTATCCGGCAACGGCGCTGGTGTATTCGCTATAAATGAGTCTACCGGCGAAATCACGGTAACGGACCGTTCCGCACTCGATTATGAAAATAACAGCAGTTATGCCATCGGTCTTCAAGTGAGCGACGGAATCAACATATCTTCCATCGAAACCGTCACCATAGACGTCATCAATATCAACGAGGCACCTTCCCACACCGTGCCTGGCACTCAGACAACGTCAATGAACACCTCCCTGGCATTCTCGAGTCTCGACGGCAACGGTATCAGTATCAGCGACCCGGATGCGAGTGTGGTAGAAGTGACGCTCTCGGTAACAAACGGCAATCTGACTCTGTCCGGAACGGGCGGTCTGACCTTCAGTGCGGGCGATGGTGAAAGCGATGCGACGATGACCTTTACAGGCGCTGCGGACGCGGTTAATGCGGCGCTCGATGGGCTTTTGTTCCAGCCCGATATGGAATTTCTCGGTTTCGCCAATCTTACCGTCATTACTGACGATCGCGGGGAGTCGGGCAGTGGCGGCCCTATGACTACCATGAACACCGTAACCATCGCTGTCCTGGAAGTGGCGGGTGCGCCGGATATTCTCGAAGCGATACCCACGCTGGATGCCCTGGTCCACGATTTCGGAGAGCCGCATCAGTTGACCATCGTATCTGACATGCTTGCGGCTTCTCCCTACCGGAATGAGTTGTCCAGCGAAACTACAGACACTGCTCCTGAAGCAGGAGCCGGTAGTTCCGGTTCTACAGAATCACCGGTTGTACCGGATCCGGGTTTGAACGAAACGATGCCAGGTCAAGCCGGGACGTCATTGCTCCGGCCCTATGGCCAGATCCAGTTCAGCGAACCGGAGAGCGATAGCGACCGGTCTTCCGCATCCGTGCTGGTACAACGCGCGGTCCGCCAAGCGCTGGCGGATCCTCTGCTGATCGCCGGCACACTCGTTCCCGAGGCGCCGCTGTGGAGCGTCCTCGATCTCATGCTGGCGCAAATGAACAGCGATGACGGCGTTGCGCAAACCCGGGAAGACGTCATTGTGAAAAGCGCGCAGGGTCTGACTTTTACGCTGACAGCGGGCTACGTGAGCTGGTTGCTTCGCGCCGGTTATCTGTCTGCAAGCCTGTTGTCCATTGCGCCGCTGTGGCGGCAATTCGACCCCTTGCCGATACTCGCCCGGCCCGTTAAGGACAAGAGCAAGCCTGCCGGAAATCCGCAAGAGCAACCCGGATCTGACGAGATAACGGCGGAGGAAGTGTTCATGACCTCCAGGAATACAGCTTGAGCGAAGCGCCGAACGGACAGCGATGATGCGATTTTCACCGACAATAAAAGTCAGCATGGGCCTGGTTCTGGTGACCATCAGTGTTCTGCTTCTGGGCGATCTCATCGGTCTGGTGCCGAGTGAAGAGCGGGGCCGTCTGGACGGCCGCAAAATACTCAGCGAATCGCTCGCCATACAGTTTTCCGTTTCCGTCACAGGCGGCGACGCCCGTTTAATTGTAAAGACGCTGGATGCGCTGGTGGAACGGGAAGGCGATGTTTTGTCAGCCGCGCTGCGATCGTCGAATGGCAGAATCCTGGCCCAGGCCGGCGATCACGCGCACCATTGGCGGAATCTTCCGCTGGATAAATCCACGCCGACCCATGTGCAGGTTCCGGTTTTCCAGGGGCAGAAACGCTGGGGCACCGTGGAAATCGTGTTCGCACCGCTGTCCGGCGCCGGCGGCTTTATGGCCGCGCACCCTCTGGTTGTCCTGCTTCTGTACTTCGCCCTGGCCGGCTTCTCAGCCTACTGGATTTTCATAAAGAGAACGCTCCGGGAACTCGACCCGCGCGCCGTCATTCCTGAGCGTGTCAAGGCGGCGTTCAACGCACTCGCCGAAGGCCTTGTCATTATGGATGAGAAGGGCCATATCATCCTGGCAAACACGTCATTTGCCCGCAAAATCGACTTTCCGGCCGACGAGCTGATGGGTCAAAAGGTATCCCAGTTCAACTGGGTGAAAGGGAACCGCAAGAACGACGGGGAGCAATCCTTGCCGTGGGTGGTTACCCTGAATGAGCAGAGGCAACAGACTGGTGTCGCGTTGAGGTACGAGACCCGGCGCAGTGGTATGCGCACATTCATGGTAAACACGTCGCCGATAACCGATGCGAAAGGGGCCATCAGGGGCGTGTTGGCGACCTTCGATGATTTGACGGATCTCGAAGAAAAGCAGGTGGAACTCAAACAGACGATATCCCAGCTTGAATGCTCGCGCGAGGAATTGCGCGAAAAAGCGGTTGAGCTGGAGTACCTGGCAACCCGCGACCCATTGACCGGCTGTCTTAACCGACGTGCCTTTTTCGAGCGGTGTGAGCAGCTGCTTGATGAAGCCAAGCGTAAAGACACCAGATTGTCCTGCATCATGACGGATATCGATCATTTCAAATCTATCAATGACCGGCATGGCCATGCCGCCGGGGACAAGGTGATTCAGATGGTCGCGAATGAACTCAGGGCCAACGGGCGTCCCGACGACATTGTCGGGCGTTACGGCGGCGAGGAGTTCTGCATCGCGCTGCCGGGGCTCGGCGCACAAGAGGCGGTTGCGGTGGCCGAACGCCTCAGGGCCGCTGTGAAGAATGCGAAGTATGTGCAGTCTTCGACGCCACTGAGAATCACATCGAGCTTCGGCGTGGCCGAACTCGCTGACGATGTTTCAAACCCTGAGGCGCTGATAGACAGGGCGGACCAGGCGCTTTACATCGCCAAGGAAAACGGGCGCAACCGGGTCATTGGCTGGCACAAAGAGCTTGTTGCAAACCAGGCTGGAGGTTTGAGGCTGACCCCGACGCGATATGCGGAAATCGAAGACGACAGAGACCGCGCTCCGGTGCGTGATGATGTCGCCAGCCCGCTTGTCGATCCGCAGGACGAACTTTCCAGTCTTCGGTGTCGCGTCGACGAACTCGAGCAGGAGTTGACACACAGCCAGCGCGCGTTAACGGAGCAGGCGGGGCGGGATGTATTGACCGATCTGCCCAACCGGCTGCTGTTTTTCGATCGAATCAGTCAGGCGCTCAACCGTGGTCAGCGTTTCGACCAGATCGCGGCTGTGCTGGTGCTGGAAATCGATATGTTCCAGCGTATCAACGAAGCCCTGGGTGCCGTGGTCGGCGATCAGCTGCTAAGGAAGGTTGCCCAGCGTCTCACGCAAATCTTGAGAAGTACGGATACGATCTCCTTTCTCGGTAACGACATTCCTGATGTTACTGTCTCCCGGACCGGCGCCGACGAATTCGGCATCCTTCTCACCGATATGCACGACGTCGAGATGGTGACATGGATTGTGAAACGCATTCTTGACAGCATGGCGAAGTCGATGACGATCGACGGTCATGAGATTTTCATCACCTGCAACGCCGGTATCAGCCTCTATCCGCATGACGCGGATACCGCCAGCGCGCTGCTGGAACACGCCAGCGCTGCGCGGTTCAAGGCCAAGCAGCGCCTGGGCAAGAACAACCTGCAGTTTTATTCCGCCGACATCAACCAGGAGTCATTCCGGCAACTATGGTTTGAGAGCCAGCTTCACCATGCGCTCAAGCTCGGCGAACTGTCACTCAACTATCAGCCGAAGATAGACCTCGCAACCGGACGAATCACCAGCATGGAAGCGTTGATTCGCTGGAACAACCCGAAGCTGGGGCAGGTGCCTCCCGGCGAATTCATACCGATTGCGGAGCGCACCGGACTCATAAACGAGATAGGGGAGTGGGTTATACGTTCCGCCTGCGGGCAGGCCAGGCGCTGGCGCGAGGCCGGTTTTCGCGATGTCGGCGTCGCAGTGAATCTGTCCGCGCTGCAATTCCGCCAGAAAAATCTGTGCGAGAACATCGCTGCGATACTGGACGGCAGCGAGCTTGAGCCGGGGTTGCTGGAACTCGAGATAACGGAATCCGCTGTCATGGATAATTTCGATGGCGCTCTCGAAATGATACGGGAACTGCACAAGGCAGGCGTGCAATTCGCCATCGATGATTTCGGAACCGGCTATTCTTCGCTGGCGTATCTCAAGCACCTGCCGGTCAACACCCTCAAGATAGACCGGTCGTTTCTCAGTGACACGGTTCCCGATAAACAGGATTCACTCATTATCACGGCAATCGTGGCAATGGCCCACAGTCTGAACCTGCGTGTCGTTGCCGAGGGCGTTGAAACCGGTGCGCAGAAACGGTTTCTCGAGCACCTTGAGTGCGACGAAATCCAGGGCTACCTGATCAGTAAACCGGTACCCGAAGATGACGCTCTCGAGCTGCTGCGAAGACACAACAGCCCAACGCGGTGTGCGCGGCCGCAAGAGCGCGTCGGCTAGCGTCGCGGCAATGCCTCGAAGAAGGCGCCTGACCGGCAACAGCGTGGCCTTTATCCGCAGCTGCAATCCCTTGTGACATCCTGTGTATTTCCGGTAGGGCGCAAGCGGCCATGAGACGCAATGCCTTGTCGCAGTGAGCCCGTCAGCAATCCCCCAGCATCGTCACACAAACGTAATATTTCTGTCACATTACTGCCATCTTTCAAACGTACGCTTCGCAGCAGATTCAAAACCGACGCTTTGGAGATGCACATGAAGACTACGTTTGCCTTGTCCGCCGCCCTGTTCGCCACTGCGGTGTCTGTCAGTTCCGTCCATGCCCGCGACCTGGTCAAAGTCGACGGTTCAAGTACGGTGTTCCCCATTACCGAAGCGATGGCCGAGGAGTTTCAGAAGGCCGAGAAAGGCAAGACCATGGTGACCGTTGGCATTTCCGGGACCGGCGGCGGTTTCAAGAAATTCTGCCGGGGCGAGACCGACATCTCCGACGCCTCACGCCCGATCAAGGATTCGGAAAAGAAGCTGTGCCAGGAAAACGGTATCGAGTACATCGAGCTGCCGGTGGCGCTGGACGCCCTGACTGTGGTGGTCAACCCGAAAAACGACTGGGTGGATCATTTGACGGTCGAAGAACTGCACAAGATGTGGGTTCCCGATGCCCAGGGCACGGTCATGAACTGGAAACAGATCCGCGACGGTTTCCCGGACAAACCATTGGCGCTGTTCGGCCCGGGCACCGACTCCGGCACCTATGACTACTGGGTCGAGGCCATTGTCGAGGGCAAATCCAGCCGCGGCGATTTCACCGCCAGCGAGGACGACAACATGCTGGTGCAGGGCGTGGCCAGCGACATCAACGCCCTCGGCTTTTTCGGCCTGGCCTACTACGAGGAGAACATGGACAAGCTGAAGGCGGTGCCCATCTCCTGGAAAGGCAGCAAGGCGGTATCGCCGTCGGTCGAAAACGCCAAGAACGGTACCTACCAGCCATTGTCGCGTCCCATCTTCATCTATGTCAGCAAGAAGTCGGCGGAACAGGCCCATGTGAAGCGTTTCGTGGAGTTCTACCTCGACAACAGGAACGCCCAGAAGCTGGTGAAAGAAGTGGGCTACGTACCACTGCCTGAAAAGGCCTACGACATGGCGATGAGCAACTTCAAGAAGCGCCAGCTGGGCACTGTGTTCCACGGTGCCGAGGTCGGCATCGGCATCGAAGAGCTGCTGGCCCGTTCGCCCCAATAGCACCAGCCATTGCAGGAGCCGGGGGAAGGTCGAGTAACCTTCCCCCGCTTTTGTTTGCAGATTCGAGCACAGCCATGACTTCTTCTACCATTCATCCTTTGCCCGCGACTCCGCACGGGCATCCCTACGGCGGAGTCAGTGAGCGTTTTTTGCGCCGGCGCGCCTTCTGGAACCGCACGGCGAGCTATATTCTTTTTCTCGCTGCCACTGCTTCAGTGCTGGTGACGGTGGGCATCGTGTACGTGTTGCTGACTGAATCAGCGCCGTTCTTCGAGAGGGTTTCGATCGTGGATTTTCTCACCGACACCCAGTGGACGCCGGTGTTCGAGAATGCACGCTTCGGTGTGTTTACGCTGGTCTCCGCGACACTGACGGTAGCCGGCATCGCGCTGGCGGTGGCGATTCCCGCCGGCCTGGGCCTGGCTATTTATCTCAACGAGTATGCCGATTCGAAAGTGCGCGAAACCGTCAAGCCGCTGCTGGAGTTGCTTGAGGGTGTGCCCACCGTTGTCTATGGCTTCTTCGCGCTGCTGTTCGTCACGCCGCTGTTGCAGACCTTTATTCCCGGACTGGCGGGCTTCAACATGCTGGCCCCGGGCCTGGTGATGGGCATCATGATCCTGCCCTATACCGCTTCAGTGAGCGAAGACGCGATGCGTGCCGTGCCCATGGCCTTGCGCGAAGCGGGCTATGCGCTCGGCTATTCGCGCTTTCGCGTCGCCACGCGCATCGTTATCCCGGCGGCGCTGTCGGGTATCACCGCGGCGTTCATCCTCGGCATGTCGCGGGCCGTGGGCGAGACCATGGTGGTGGCCATCGCCGCCGGCCAGAATCCCAACTTCACCTTCAATCCCACCGAGGGCGCGGCCACCATCACCGCCTATATCGTGCAGATGGCGATGGGCGATCTGCCGCACGGCTCGATCGCCTACCAGTCGGTGTTCGCTGCCGGCATGGTGCTGTTCCTGATCACCCTGGTATTCAACCTGATCGGTTTTTTCCTGCGCCGGCGCTTCAGGGAAGTGTACTGACATGGACACGCAACAGCACACCGACCTGGTGCGGATCATCGGCGCCAACAAGCGCACCGATGTGATCATGGCCAGCATCGGCATTATTGTGCTTATGGTTGCCATGACACTGCTGGCCAGCGTGTTCATCGACCTCATTATCAGTGGCTGGCCGCGCCTGGCGAATCCCGATTTCTACGTCAACTTTCCCTCGCGCCACCCGGAACAGGCCGGCATCATTTCGGCCATGGTGGGCACCAGCCTGGTGATGCTGGTGACCGCGGCGATCGCTATTCCCCTCGGTGTCGCGGCGGGTATCTACCTGGAAGAGTACGCGCCTCGCAACTGGATGACGGATCTTATCGAAGTCAACGTCAGCAATCTCGCCGGTGTGCCGTCGATCATCTACGGTCTGCTGGCGCTGGGCCTGTTTGTCTACGCGTTCGGGCTGGGTGAAACCGTCCTGACCGCGGGCCTGGTGCTGGCGCTGCTGATACTGCCGGTGATCATCGTCGCCACGCGCGAGGCCATCCGCAGCATCCCGCTGGATCTGCGCGAGGCCGCCTACGGCCTGGGCGCCGACAAATGGCAGACGGTGCGGCTGTATGTGCTGCCGGCGGCACGTCCCGGCATTCTGACCGGCGCCATCGTCGGCCTGGCGCGCGCCATCGGCGAGGCTGCGCCGGTGATCACCATCGGCGCACTGACGTTTATCGCCTTCCTGCCGCCGTCACCGCTGCAGAGCGAGCCGCCTTTCGTCAATTTCGACTGGTTGATGAGCCCGTTTACGGTCATGCCGATCCAGCTTTTCAACTGGGTGTCGCGGCCGCAGGCCGAGTTCCACGTCAATGCCGCCGCCACCGGCGTGGTGCTGATGGTGATGACGCTGGCCATGAACGGACTGGCGATTTATATCCGCTACCGGTTGCGCAAGCACACTGTGCGGTGAGGGAGCGCGAATGAACAGGCCAAATACACAAGAGTATTCACCGATGAATGAATCGATACCGCAGCAAGAGAACATCACGCAGGCGGCGCGAATCCCTGTCGCGCCGGATAGCGGCATTGTCAACCGCGCCGAGGTGCGCGAACTGAATTTCTGGTACGGTGGATCGGTGCAGGCGCTCAAACAGGTGAACCTGCCGGTCGTCGACCGCAGGGTAACAGCGCTGATCGGCCCCTCCGGTTGCGGCAAGAGCACGCTGCTGCGCTGTTTCAATCGCATGCACGATCTCTATCCGGGGAATCGCTACGGCGGTGAAATCAAACTGTATCCCGAGGGGCTGAACCTCATCCAGATGGATCCCGGGCTGGTACGCCTGCATATCGGTATGGTGTTTCAAAAACCCAATCCGTTCCCGAAATCCATTTACGAGAATGTCGCGGCCGGATTGCGCGTGCGCGGCATCAGCAACAAGACCGTGCTGGACGAACGCGTCGAGCAGGCGCTGATCGGCGCCGCCCTGTGGGACGAGGTGAAAGAGCGTCTCAACGAATCCGCCTACGGTCTGTCCGGCGGCCAGCAGCAACGCCTGTGCATCGCGCGCGCCCTGGCGCCGCAACCCGAGCTGTTGTTGCTCGACGAGCCCACTTCGGCGCTGGATCCCATCGCCACTGCCAGGATCGAGGATCTGCTGACCGAGCTGCGCGACACGGTCACCGTCATTATCGTCACCCACAACATGCAGCAGGCGGCGCGTATTTCCGATTTCACCGCCTACATGCATCTGGGCGAGATGGTGGAATACGGCGATACCAACGAGCTGTTTACCAACCCGCGGGAGCAGCGGACCCAGGATTACATTACCGGCCGTTTCGGCTGAAAACCAACCATGCGAACAGAATGAGCATCATGACAGAAAAACACACACTGCGGGTTTTCGACGAGGACCTCAAGGCGCTGCGCGACGAAATCGTCAATCTCGCCACCCAGGTGAACGACGAGCTGGCGGGCGCGGTGCGGGCGCTGATCGCGGGCGATCACGCGGCGGCTTCCGACGTCATCGAGAGCGACAGCCGCGTCGATGATCTGCAGGACCGCGTCAATGCCCACACCACGCGCACGCTGGCGCGCCAGCAGGCCATGGCCGATGATCTGCGCGCCATTCTTGCCGCCGCGCGCATCGCGCCGCACCTGGAACGCATCGGCGACTACGCCAAGAACACCGCCAAGCGCACGCTGCGGCTGAGCCGGCCGGTCGACAAGGAACTCGCGGCGCAATTTCACTGGATGGGCGCGCGCATCGGTTCCATGCTGCATCGCGTCACCGACGCCTATCTGCGCCACGATGCCGAGCTGGCCAACGTCGCCTGGTCAGACGATGCGGAACTCGATGCCGTGTACGCCAAACTGTTCAATTATCTGCGCGAGCGCATGTGCCAGGACAGCGCCAGCGTTGCCGATGGCACACAGCTGCTGTTCATCGCCAAGGGGCTCGAGCGCGCCGGCGACCATGTCACCGATATCGCTGAAGAAGTCTATCTGATGGTGACCGGCCAGCCGTTGCAGGGCCCGCGGCCGAAGGTGGACGAAAGCGGCGCCGCGTCTTCGGCGAAGGACGGGTGACCGATACCCGGTGTCCTGATTTGATGCCACCGGGTAGGGGGTGATGACCGGAACGGTCATCGCTACTACAATCTCCGGGTACCCACCGACCCGGAACGCATGCCCTGATGAAAGTCATCGAAGTCATCGCCGACGCAGGTTTCCTCGATACCCTGGTCGCCATTGCTGAACAGCACAACGCCATCGACACCTGGTTCGGCGGCACCGGCGAGGACGGCCGCAAGATTGTGCGCATCCTGGTGCGCCCCGAAGAGCGCCAGGCGATCATGGACAGTCTGCAGTCGTCCCTTGTCGCGCAGAAGAACGCCCGCATCAATGTCCTCAATGTCGAAGTGACTCTGCCGCGCGTGGAGGAAGCCGCGGAAGAGGATGAGACGGAAAAGAAACGCAAGGCCACCTCCGCCACCCGCGAGGAACTCTACAACGAGATCGAGAAAGGCGCGCGTTTCAGCGGCAACCACATGCTGCTGGTGTTCCTGTCCACCATCGTGGCGTCTATCGGTCTGCTGGAAGACAACGTGGCCGTGGTGGTGGGCGCCATGGTAATCGCGCCGCTGCTGGGTCCCAATATAGCGCTGGCCTTCGCCACCTCTCTGGGCGATCGCGAACTGATGTGGGCATCTTTGCGGACCAACCTGGCCGGATTGGGTATGGCGCTGGTCGTCGCCATCATCATCGGCATGGTGCTGCACGTGGAACCCCGTGGCGAGGAGATCATGACCCGCACCGGGATCGGCCCCGCCGGTGTGGTGCTGGCGCTGGCGTCCGGCGCGGCGGCGGTGATTTCGCTGACCACCGGGGTTTCCACGGCGCTGGTGGGGGTCATGGTGGCGGTGGCCCTGCTGCCGCCGACCGCGACCCTGGGGATGATGCTGGGGGCCATGCACTGGCAACATGCCGCGGGCGCGGCGCTGCTGCTGGCTGTCAACGTGGTATGCGTGAATCTCGCGGCCAAGCTGGTGTTTCTTTACCGGGGCGTAAAGCCGCGCACCTGGCTGGAAAAACGCAAGGCCAAACAGTCCGTGGTTGTGTATGTCACCGTGTGGGTGGTGGCCTTGCTGATCCTGCTGGTGGTGATGTATCTGCGCGGACGGTTGCAGGTCTAGGGGCAACGCACGACGGTCGGGGTTTATTTCCGGGAACCGGCTTCCACAGGAAGCCCGGCGGTTTTCCATTCCGGATAGCCGTCTTCCAGTCGCCTTGCCTTTACACCTTTTTTGCGCAACTGCGCCACCGCGTCAAACGCCAGCACGCAGTGAGGCCCGCGGCAGTAGGCAACGATTTCCTGTTCGGGATTGATCTTCTTCAGATACTGTTCCAGCTCGGAGAGCGGGACATTCACCGCGCCGGCAACATGGCCGGCGGCATATTCCTCCGGTGGCCGCACATCCAGCACTGTAACCAGCCCGTCCCGCACCCGTTCCAGCAGTTCCTGGCGGGGCAGGGGTTCCAGATCGTCCTTGACAGTCAGAAAGGCGTTCACCAGCTTTTCCACATCCGCCACATGGCGCTCGGCAACAGTGCGCAGGTTGTCCAGCAGGGTGATCACGTCATCGCTGCTGAGGCTGTAGAACACTTTCAGCCCCTCCTTGCGGGAACTCACCAGGCCGGCCTGACGCAGTTGCTGCAAATGCTGGGAGGTGTTGGCGACGGTCAGGCCGGACACTTTGGCCAGATCGTCGACGCTGCGTTCACCCTGGGCGAGAAATTCCAGCAATTCGAGTCGATTGGCATTGCTCAACGCTTTGCCCACACGGGCGAACTGGGCAAACAGGTCATGTTTGAAATTGCCGCTTGACATCTTTTGATAATCCACTAATCTACTATTCAAGTGATCTATTGAATACTTTAAACGCACAACAAGTATAGCAGGCGGCCAGGTGGGGGCAATCTGCAGATCCGGGAGAGCGATGCCTGTGAACCTCAACGATTTCATACCGGCGGATGTCTTGTCCAGCGTCGCCGGCTGCGCGACCGGTCGCAATGCAGGGAGTGCCGACCATGAATAACCGGTTCTTGCGCGTCGGGATATTCCTGCTGCTGGCGGCAGGCATTGCACTGGCCGTGATCTATCGCCACCGCTTCGATGTCGCGGCGCTTGAAGTCTGGATCCAGGACGCCGGTTTCTGGGCGCCGCTGTTGTTCATGCTGGTTTATGCCGTCGCGGCGGTGCTTTTCCTGCCCGGCTCGGTGTTGACGCTCGCGGGCGGCGCGTTGTTCGGTCCGGTGCTGGGCACCTTTTACAATCTTACCGGCGCGACCATCGGGGCAGCGCTGGCGTTTCTGATCGCGCGCTATCTGGCTTCCGACTGGGTTGCGAACAAGACCGGCGGTCGTCTCAAACAGCTTATCAAGGGTGTCGAAGGCGAGGGCTGGCGCTTCGTGGCCTTTACCCGCCTGGTGCCCCTGTTCCCCTTTAACCTGCTCAATTATGCGCTGGGGTTGACGCGCATCCGGTTCTCTCACTACCTGCTCGCCACGTACAT
>JAGFJP010000124.1 GCA_024102665.1 Thiogranum sp.
CTTTCGCCGCGCCGCGCGCGCCCTTCGACGCGCAGCACCTGGAATGCAATTCCCAGTTCCTCGCAGGTGGCGCGGCAGTGGATTTCCCAGTCGCCGGACTGCTGCTGTATCTGGTGATTGACGTGCACCGCGGTCAGCGTTCCCGCGAGTTGTTCGCGACGCATCGACAGCAGGTGCAACAAGACGTGGGAATCAACCCCGCCGCTGTAGGCGACCCAGTACGCGGGCGCCTCGGGCAGCGAATCCAGGCAATCCGCGAGCGCTCTACTTTTCGACGAATTCACCGTAGGACATCAGGCGCTGGTTGCGTGCCGCTACCAGCTGATCGAGCGGCAGACGCGCCAGCTGCGCGACCTGCTCGATCAGCCGCTGTTTGAGACGCGCCGCCATGTCGTCGGGGTCGCGGTGGGCGCCGCCCAGCGGTTCCTCGATGATGTCGTCGACCAGGTTCAGCTCTTTGAGCCGCTTCGATGTCACGCCCAGCGCTTCGGCGGCATCCGATGCCTTGTCGGCGCTTTTCCAGAGAATCGACGCGCAGCCTTCCGGCGAAATCACCGAGTAGATGCTGTATTGCAGCATCAGCATGCGGTCGCCCACGCCGATCGCCAGGGCGCCGCCGGAACCGCCTTCGCCGATCACGGTACAGACGACCGGCGTTCTGAGCCCCGCCATCACGAACAGGTTGCGCGCGATGGCCTCGCTCTGACCGCGCTCTTCGGCGTCAATGCCGGGATAGGCGCCGGGGGTATCGATAAAGGTCAGCACCGGGAGCTTGAAGCGCTCCGCCATCTGCATCAGGCGCAACGCTTTGCGGTAGCCCTCGGGACGGGGCATACCGAAGTTGCGGCGGATTTTCTCCCTGGTATCGCGACCCTTCTGCTGGCCGATCACCATCACCGGCTTGCCGTCCAGCCGTGCCACGCCGCCAACGATGGCCGGATCGTCGGCGTAGGCGCGATCACCGTGCATTTCCTCGAATTCGGTAAAGATCTTGTGGATATAATCCAGCGCGTAGGGGCGCTGCGGGTGCCGTGCCAGCTGCGAAATCTGCCAGGCGTTGAGATTGGAAAAAATCGATTCCGTGAGCGACTGGCTCTTGGCCTGCAGGCGCCCGATCTCTTCGTTGATATTGATTTCAGCGTCGTCACCGACATAGCGAAGCTCTTCGATCTTGGCTTCCAGCTCGGCGATGGGTTGTTCGAAGTCGAGAAAATTCAGGTTCATCGTATTCGCAATTGGCGGCTTTGTTGCGCGTAAAGTGGCGATTTTACGTGAACCGGGCCTGGCCTGCACTAAAAGGCCGTCAGAGCCGCGCGGCGATGCGCTCCGCCACCCGGAAGGCGTTGGCGTAGATGGTCCAGGTGTAGGGCACGCTGCCGCCCGTGGGCATGAAACTGCCATCGGTGACGTACAGATTCTCGACATCGTGGGCCCGGCAGTCGGCATCCAGCACCGAGCTTGCCGGATCGTTGCCGAACCGGCAGCCGCCGGCGACCAGGTTCGGCGGCGGCGATCCGCTGACGCTGGAACGCACCGCGCCGGCGCCCATGCGCTGCATCACCCGCAGTGCCTTGTCGTTGAGGTAACGCCCGACTTTCAGGTCCTGTTCGTGATAGCCGATGCGCACGCGCGCCACCGGCGTTCCCCAGCGGTCCCGAACCCCGGCATCGAGGCTGACGAAACACTGATCGGTCGGCGTCCAGTCGCAGAAGATTTCATAACGCAGCGACTGGGCGCCGGTGAACAGCGCTTTCAGCTGCCGCTGCAACGGCCGGCCCCATACCAGGCGATCGTCATCATCCCATTTCGCCGCCATGGCGCGGCCGATGGGGTTGGGATGGCGCAACAGGAAATCGATCAGGCCTCCCTTGGCGGCGCCGCCGAATGCCTTGTCTTCGATGTAATACCAGTCCTGCAGGTTGCGGTTCACGAACGGGCCGCGCACTTTCAGCGCCGCGGCCTCCTCCGCGCTCATACCAGCGTAGGCGAAATCGCCGCTGCCGGAACCGCCGGCGGAAAACAGCAGGTTCTTGCCGACCTGTCCGTAGCGGTTGCCCAGCCCGTCGGGATGACGCGGTCCGGTGGAAGACAGCAGCAGACGGCTGGTCTCGATGGCCTGGCAGGCGACCACGTAGATCCTGGCGTCCACGCGCCGGCGCTGACCTTCGGCGTCGAAATACTCGGCGGCCACCACGCTGCCCTGCCTGTCGCTGATCAACTTGTGCACCTTGGCGTGCGGGCGGATTTCGCAGCGCCCGGTGGCGACGGCGCGATCCAGCAGCGCGGCGCGCGAGCTGCCCTTGGCGCCTGAAGAGCAGCCGTAGCTGCCGCAGTAGCCCGAGTATTCGCAACTGCGACGCTTGCCCTTCGGTTCGCTGAGAATGGCGCGCGGCGTCGGCAGGGAATGAAAGCCCAGATCACGGCACGCCGCGTCGATGCGCCGGGCGATCGGGTGCTCGTGCGTGGGCGGGTAGGGAAAATCCGGCGTCGAGCGCGGCTCGGCATGCAGGTGCGCGGTAACCTGGCCGGAAATACCGACCTCGGTTTCGGCTTTCGCGTAATAAGGTTCGAGATCCTCGTAGTCGATCGGCCAGTCGGCGATGTTGGCGCCTGCGATGGGACCGAACTCCGACAACAGCCGGAAGTCTTTTGGCTTGAGCCGGTAGAAAAACCCGCTCATGAAATTCGAGGAACCGCCTACACAGTTGCCGTTCCAGAAATCCCAGCCGGATTCCGACGTCGCTTCGCCGACCCAGTCGCCATCGCTGTCACGATCTTCGATGACGTGCTGCTCGTGTTGCAGATCCGGCGTGTACACGCTGCGCCGGCAACAGGCCAGTTCGTCCTTGTAAAAATCCTGTTCCGTCAGCCAGGGCCCCTTTTCCAGCACCACCACCCGGTAACCCGCCTCGGCCAGTGTCAGGGCCACCGGGCCGCCGCCCGCGCCGCTGCCGATCACGCACACATCGAAGTCGCGATCACTCATGCCATTCACGCCTTGCGACCGTCACGCGCCACCGCCAGCCGGTGCCAGGTTTTGTTCGCCGGCGGCGTCGGGAATCCCGGCTGGTGTTCCAGCCACTTCCAGCCAATGCCGTTCGGGTTGCCGCCGTACACGGGGTCAGCGAGCAGCGCTTCCAGGATCCAGGTCAGCAGCTTCGACAACCAGCGGCGCCCCGCGCGGCTGTCTTCGATCTGCCGCAGCAGTGTTTCGCGCATCGGTTCATCGAGCGCCGTGAAAGGTTGTTTGTACTGTTCGTGTGCCAGGTCATCGAGCCAGCCGACGCCATTGAAAATGAATTCCCTGTCGGCGCCATCCGCGTTCGGGTTTTCCAGCGTGTTGCGCAAATAGACAATCGCCCCGATGTCGCTTGCGCCGGGCGCATCTTCGCTTGCCGGAAACAGGTGCTCCTGCACCGCGGCCAGAGTTTTCCAGGGATCTGTGTCGAGCCAGTCGGGGGCCGCCGTTGCCAGCGCGTTCACGCGCAACTGCGCCAGCGCCGCCGCCGGATAACCCGCGCCCAGCGCCGCCAGCACACCCAGACGGGTGAGGAAATCGCGACGACTGATGCTGTCTGCTTCGTTCATGAGACGGGACCTGTCCTTCATGGCATCCGCTAACGCGTGCCCGGCAGCGCGATGTGAGCCCCTGCACCAGTAGCGCGAAACCGACTGCGGCGCGGCACGCCGCCGTTACCGGCGCATCGCGCACCTCTCTTGTTGGCGGCGAGCGCGCCGGCGCGATGGCGATCGAGCCGCGCTGACCGGTTAATGCCGGTAATACGTTGCCGGTGTCTTGCTGACCACGAATTCAACCGCCTGATCGATACACTGACGCAAGGCTTTTTCCGTCGGTGTATTCTCCCAGCTGCTGAGACCACCGGCGAGCGCGGTGGTGCCGCTGTTCGTGCGCAGGAGTCCACCGACCACACTGCCGACATTCACGTTGGTCGACGAGCCTTCAACGCTGGTCGCCAGCAGGACGCGCGAAGTCCTGGCGTCGATAATGCGAAGATCGATAGCCATGTGCGCTTTTTTCACCGCCCCCGATACGGCGCCGGCGAGATTGCCCAGCAGACCGCCACCGCCGCCGCCGCTTGCCGACGTGCCGCCGGCATTGCCTTCGAACTCCGTCACAGCGCCGGTGATCAGCAGCTCCGCGCCCTCGATCTGACCTATGGCGGCTGCCGTGTCGCCGCGGATGCGGCCTGTTGCGCCCAGATCCTGCTCGGCCATCACATCAGCGAGCTGCTGGCGTTCCAGGACAATGAACCGGTTGGTGTTGACCAGCGCGGTGGTCAGCTGGTCGGCCATACCGTCGCCGATCTGATGCGAGTACCAGGATCCGCGGGTCTTGTTGTCGAAGCGGGACACAGCGATACGCGCCTTGGGGCCATTGTAGGCTTCGCTCTGCGCTTCCTGAATGCCGGCCGAACCTTCCCCCGACGTGACCCTGGTTTCTGTCTTGGCTTCGAACGGATTCCATCCCGCGGAGACAGGCAGAGCGAAACACGCGCCTGCAAGGAGTAGACCTGAGAGTATCGTTTTCATAGTTAGTATTGCTCCATTGGTGGTCAGCGTTTAACCTGTAAGTGCATTGAACTACCGGTCCTGGCCAATATTAGAGCATTGATTTCAACTTCTCTATTGGCTTGCTGCGTTCCGGTCATTCGCTACCACATCGGTGAGGGCCAGGAGCTATGCAAATGCTTCGCAATGGGGGTTCGCGGTACCTGTTTTTACTGTTCATCCTGCTAACCGGATCGAAGGCGGGCGCCGAACAGATAACCGTCGAAACAACAGAATGTTATGGCGGTGGCGGATTCAGCAGCTTTGAAGAGCGGCGTGTCGTCAAGATTCAGCAGGGCGATTGCGATCACCCGCAAAGGCCGGGCGAGAAGCTCTACCAGATACTGCTGAGTTCGAACTCTCCCCTCTCCCGCTACGAAGTCCTTTGGGTGACGCGCGACGAGGCCAAATCCGTAATGGCCCAGACACGCGACAACCGCGAGTCCCGGCGCGAGGCGCGTAATCGACCGGACGCGGTCATTATCAACGTCCCTCCTGCCCCGTCGTCCCCGCCGGCGCCGACGCCACCGCCAGCCGCACCCCGGACACCCGCACCGCCGGCCGGAACCATTCAGGTCGTTGCCGCACAGGACGCCGAGAACCTGCGTATTGAAGTGCTCGATCCACCGTTGACGCGATCCGCCAACCAGGTGCTGTCGGATAGCGAGATCGCCGAGCGTCTGATCGTCGGGCGCGTGCACGGCGCCGGCAAGCTGGTGTCGCTCACCATGAACGGTTCACCGCTTGAAGCTTCGGACAAAGGCATATTCCGCTCCACGCTTCCGGTTACCGAACAGCGCACCCGCGTCGAAATTGTCGCCATTGACGAAAACGGAAACCGCGACACGCGCGATTTCTGGCTGGTGCTGCCACCGAAGGCACCCACTGGCAAAGGCCGGGATGCAGAGGGCGCTTCGGCGTTCGGGCGGTATCATGCACTGGTCATCGGTATCAACAACTACGCGCATTACCGCGATCTCGAAACCGCCGAAAACGATGCCCGTGCCATCGAGACATTGCTCAGTGACCGCTACGGATTCAGCACGCGGCTGTTACTGAATCCCACGCGCCATGACATCATCAAGACCATGAGCGAGATGCGAAAAACGCTCACCGAGAAGGACAACCTGCTTATCTATTATGCCGGGCATGGCGAATACGATCGCGTCAACATGCGCGGCCACTGGCTGCCCGCCGACGCCGAACCCGATTCCCCGGCCAACTGGATATCGACCGTCGACATCACCGACGCCATCAACCGCATGTCAGCAAAACACATTATGGTGATCGCCGATTCATGCTACAGCGGCGCCATGAACCGCGCGGCCAGTTCCGATCTCGATCCGGGAATCTCGGACGAGGCGAGACAGCGCTGGTTGCAGGTCATGGCGACCAACCGGGCCCGCATTGTGCTGACATCGGGTGGGCTTGAACCGGTGCTCGACGGCGGCGGCGGCGGCCATTCCATTTTCGCCAATGCACTCATCGAAGCGCTGACATCCAACGATCAGGTGCTCGACGGCGGCCGCCTGTACCAGCAGGTCCGGGACCAGGTCACCAGCCGCGCCAGCGCACTCGGTCTGGATCAGGTGCCCGAGTACGCCGCGCTGAAAGGCAGCAATCACGAATTCGGGGATTTTCTGTTTGTGGCGAAGCAGTAAACAAGAAGGATAAAGGGGAAGGATAAAGGGGACGGAGGGATTATTTTTTGGTCAATTCTCCTGCGCCACTTTCTTCGGACGGCCGCGTTGCATATACCCAGCGCGAAGCCCGTATTTTGCTTCAATCTGCCGCCGGAAACGGTCATCGGCAACCGGTTGGCAATAGTGTGCGGCCTTGCGTATCAGATGCAAATCATCGTTACAAAAGTACAAACTGAAAAGATTTCGGTAAGCACGACAACGTTGCTCTGTATCGCCCCCGAGGCGCAAATACTCCGGATGCGGCGTTAGCCAGCCGCGGTCACCCCAGGCATTCGCGCCATAGCTGGACCATGGGTATTGCTCCGGTCTCTTTACTATGCCCGCACGTACCGGATTGAGTTCGATGTAGCGGTGGCAGGTGAGCAGATACCGCTCCGACTGAACCATGCTGGCGCGATGCCGACCCTCCCAGAGCGATCCGGTGCGGCGGTAGCGAAGATTGATGTACCGCGCGTAGCGGCTACCGACGACTTTCATGGTGTCAGAAATCGATGCCGGATGCTGAGGAGTCAGGAGAAAATGGACATGGTTGGTCATCAGGCAGTAAGCGTGCACCGCCACGCCATAGCGCGGCGAGACCTTTTTCCATAGCTCGAGATAAACCCGGTAATTTTCCGGTTCGAGGAAACAGGCTTCCCGATTGTTGCCACGCTGAACCACGTGATAGGGAATGCCCGGAATATACATCCGTGCACGTCTTGGCATCGCAGCTCCTTTGCAGTGCCGAGGTGGATTTTTTGAGGTGTAGAGAATAACGGCTGCGGGAGGTTGCGAGCAACTGGCTAAGATTTAATCCCTCCGTCCCCTTTTTCTTTTTGTGAACTTTTTGAGGAATACACCCAGATTGTGCGGTAGCTGGTTCAGCGGACTCGAGAGTATGCGCCGCAACTGCAAACCGACACGCAGCCAGCGCCGCTGCAACGGTCCGGGGTGGAACTCGAACACCAGGTAATAGGCGGGCTCATCCCCGGGATTGCGCATATCGTGCAACTCCCCTGCGGAGTAATAGACCACGCCCAAAGGCCGGATTTCCTCACCCAGCGTTTCAACAGTGCCCTTGAGCACTATGATCGCCACGTCGTAGCGGTCGCGATGCGCCGCGTAGCCGGCGCCCGGTTGCAGAAGCGTAACGTGGGCGGTCAACCGTCCCAGGTGACGCGTGGGGAACCCGAAGACCGGTCGCGTCTGAAAAGGCTTTTCGTGGACGTTGTCGACGCTCATATCCTTGTAGTCGAATTGATATACCGCGGCGCGCGTCTCGGGCCCGGACGCAATCGGCGCCCGCCATTTGAACATCAGGTAGGTGGCAGACCCGGTTCCGGTGTTGTGGATCGTGTGCGTATAAAAGGCAGGGTAATACACCATGGAACCGGCGCGCAGACGGTGCCGCTGCTCGCCCGGCAGGATATCATCCGGCACCCTCACCAAATCGGCCTCGCCGGAGAGCATGACGAGCAGTTCCTCTTCCGCGTGGCTGTGCGGCATGTGTGGCGTGACACCGGGACTCAACACCGATACATGGAATGCCATGTCATCGGTGCACAGCGTTCGCCCGCGCGCCAGCGGATAGGCGGCCCAGCCGGTTTTCGCGTCTTCCGACAACGGCAGATCCAGGTGCGTGATCGCAGTTGACATGAATCCCCGGGGCTTGCGGCGCTTCTCTTTCATTTTCGCTGCCTCGTGTTCCAGCGGATCTACTATTTTGTTCACACCCGAACGATCACGACCGCTCACCATGATACAGGGTGGCCGTCCTCCCTGTATCAGCGTATGCGGCGTGGAGATCGATTGCATCATCCGTATCGGCACCCCGGGTTCTGCATACTGCAGAAGGAGCGCAACCCGTGTGCCGGAACGATCTGTATTGTGGGAACCGTGCCAGATGCGCCCGTCGAAAAACAGGGCCTGTCCCGCCTGCACCTCGGGTTCATACATGTCGCAAGCGGGGTTGCGGGACTTTGCCCAGGCCATGACTTGCGCGGCATCGACGTTGACACCCGCCTTGTCGCGGAGGAATTTCATTTCCTGCACGCTCGCACCGATTGCATGCGTGCGGGATATCAGGCGCAGGCTCGAATTGCGGCTGGCGCCGGCAATCGGAATCCAGACAGTGACGGTTTTACCCTGGGCATACGAGGTCTCGATATCGGAATGCCATGGATGAATGTGGCCGGACGGAGCGGATACGAGGCTTGTGCCCCAGAGCATGACGTCGTCGCCGATCAGCTGCCTCACGATCCCGATGATCGCGGGGTGGCATGCAATCTCCCGGAATGTCGCGTTCTCCGCGCCATGCCCCTTGTACCAGCTTCGCGGATGCGGCTGACGCATCAGCCTTTTGGCCAGATCCGGGATCTCCCGGCTCCCGAATATCGGGACGGGGCCGTAATGGCCAAGGTCGCTGAATTCGGTCAAGGCATCCATTGAATACCCGGTGACGCCGCGGGAAGCCAAAGCCACGCCTCGTTGGTCGGAAATCAGAAACATAAATAGCGCAAAATCACTTGTATAAAACGTCGACTGCGGTGTAACGGCCAATCAACTCACCAGTTTATTGTATTGAAAGGGGACGGAGGGAATAAATTTTAATCCCTCCGTCCCCTTTTCCCTTTTCCCTTAGTCGGCGATACGGGCGGAGCGGATACCGCTGCGAATTCTACCGGCCTGCTTCGGGTCGACAGCAAGATTCAGCTCGAGAGTCTGTTTCTGGCCGGCTTTCAGACGACCCTGCAGCCGGTCACTCACCTGACGCATGCGCCCGGATGCATCCGGATACTGCACCAGCACCACCAGATCGGTTACATCACGCGGTGTCGGATTGCTGATTTCGAGGATGATGTTTCCCGATCGGCTCAGCCCGTGGCGGATGCCAATGTATTTCGAGGGGTTGTCGGCGAGATCGAGTTCCACCAGCGCACCCAGCGCCGCCTGCCCCGCGGGACTGTTGGTGTCGGCCGCCTTTGCGTACCAGGCTTTGGCCTCGCGCAAGTCGTTTTCCGCCCGCGCAATGTTGCCCAGCGCATGATAGGCGTTCGCGGTAGGCAGCATTTCTACGCTGCGCTGCAGGTCGCTCCTGGCCGCCGACCGGCGATCCAACTGGTCGTTGACAAGCCCGCGTTTCAGGTAATAGTAGAAAAACCCGTCATTGAGGCTGATCGCCCTGTTGTAGTGGTCGAGCGCAGCGCGGTAGTTTTTCTCGCCCTGGGCGATGTCGCCCAGCAACGAGTGGAAATGTCCTTCGCGCGGCTCGATGGAAATGGCCTTGCTCACCAGGCTGCGCGCCTCCGCCGTCTTTCCATCCTTTGCCGCCTTGCGCGCCTTGTCGTAGGCCTCATAGGCCGGTTTGGTCTCGATCAGCCGCGCTATTTTCTGCCGGTAACGCTCCTTACCGGTCTCGCCGCCTTCGGGCAGGGCGGCAGCGTCTTTCCTGTTGTTCTCCACCCGTTCCTGCGACGGCGGGTGACTGGCGAACAAGCCGCTCAGCCAGTCCTGGCGCCGTCCCTCGGAGAGTTTGACAAAGGTTTCCTGCAAGCGGACGGCGCCCTGCGGGTCGTAGCCGGCGCGCGACATGTATTGCATCCCGTAGTGGTCGGACTCGCGCTCCGCATCCCGGCCGTATTTCTGGTTGACAAGTTGCGCACCCAGCGATGCGCCGAGCTGCGCGAGATTGGCATACGCCGATTCCTGCGTCGCGACGCTCGCCGCGATCACCGCACCCTGCAGCAACATACCACGCTGCATACCCTGCACACTGTGCTTTGCCGCCGCATGCACGATTTCGTGTCCCAGCACCGCCGCCAGTTCCGCCTCGCTGTCCATTTCCGTGAGCAGGCCGCGGTTGACTGCAATCTTGCCGCCCGGCAGCGCCCAGGCGTTGGGTACTGAATCATTGATCACCGCGAATTCATAAGGCAGCTCGCGGTCACTCACCGCCGCCAGCCGTTGCCCGATTTCGCTGACGTACGCCTGCACCTGTGGGTCGGCCACATAATCGCCGCCCTGGGACTGGCGGACCGGCCCGTACTGCTCAACGCCTATGCTGATTTCCTGCGATTCGGGTATCAGGCTGAGTTCGCTCTTCCCGGTCACCGGGTTGGTCGCGCAGGCGCCGAGCAGCACCGGCAAAACCAGTGCGCCCGACAGCAGCATTTTGTGCAGGAGGCTGTTCATTCAGGTCCCAATTCTGCCCCGGTTCGCTTGATAAGGGAATCCAGGCCGCGTGGATAGTGTGCGACGAATTTGAAACAAATTATACGACTATCGCGGGATACCGGGGCCGAGGCCAATCCCTCCCATTTCCGCCGCTTTTCCATCCGCAGCGATCAGCGTGCGTCGTGCTGCATGGCCGGTCCGGAGATCTCGAGCGTGGCGAGTTCGCCGAGGGCCGTGCGGATCTCGGTCAGGCTGAGGAAAACACCCACCGGGACTTCGTCGACACGGGCGCAGCGCAGGCGGGTGATTTCGGGGTGCGTATCGGCGCGCAGCTCCATGACGGTTTCATAGCTGCCGAACTCCTTTTCGAACACGCCGGTCAGGCGCGTGCCTCCGAAAGCGACAGTCGTGACGCCGGATTGTACACCGCTGATATCTTCCCGCACGCGCACGATAAGAAACTCGCCCGGCTCGATGATCTGCAGCTGCTTAGCAGGACCGGTCACCTGCAGTTCGCAGTACGGGAGGTATTCGTCGATTCCGCCGAATGACAGCGCCTTGCCCTGCTGAAAATAAACACTCCATTTTCCAGCGGGCACCACCAACCGTTCATGCAGAATAAACCGGCTGCCCGCCGGTATGGTGAAGCAGGGAGAGTGCGGGTCATTCACCGGTAGCGTGCGACAGCCGCCGAGGCACAAGAGCACAAACGCCAGAATCAGGGCGCGGCGCGCGTTTCGCGAGTTCGTGGAAAGCGCCATCATTCGTATTAGTTCAGACCGGATCTGACACTCGGAAGTTTAGCATTCGCGGCAGAACACATTTGCGGTCAATATTAGCGGGATCTGTGGTCTGACTCCGGATGTCAATCCCTGTGATATGCTTTTGTCAGGCCCCACCCACAACCGAGAACAGCCTTGGCATCACCGACCCGGCAGGCACTGCAACTCAGACGTGTTGCGATAGACACCTACAAGGAAAACGTGGCCTATCTGCACCGGGACTGTCATGTGTACCGCAGCGAGGGCTTTCAGGCGCTGGCGAAGGTGGAGATCTGCGTCGAGGGCGACGGCCGGCCGGTGCTGGCGGTGCTCAACGTGGTCGACGATGAAGCCATTACCACGCGCAATGAACTCGGGTTGAGCGAACAGGCGTTCAAACAGCTCGGGCTCCCCGAAGGCACGCCGGCGACCGTGGCGCACGCCAGGCCGCCCGCCTCCCTGCACGCGGTGCACCGCAAGATCGGCGGTCATCGTCTCGGCTATGCCGAATACGAAGCCATCACCCGCGACATTGTCGAGAACCGCTATTCGAAAATCGAGATGGCGGCGTTCCTGGTGGGTTGCACCGAAACCGGCATGGAACGCGAGGAAGTGCTGGACCTGACGCGCGCCATGGTGGCGAGCGGCGACCGGCTCGACTGGGAAGAGCCGCTGGTTGCCGACAAGCACTGCATCGGCGGCGTGCCCGGCAACCGCACCTCGATGCTGGTGGTGCCGATCGTGGCGGCGCACGGCATGCTGATCCCCAAGACTTCCAGCCGCGCCATCACTTCGCCGGCCGGCACCGCGGACACCATGGAAGTGCTGGCGCGCGTGGAGTTGCCGGTCGAACAGTTGAAAGACATGGTGCACCGCTATCGCGGCTGCCTGGCATGGGGCGGCACGGCGCGGCTGGCGCCGGTGGACGATATCCTGATCGCGGTGGAACGTCCGCTGTCGATGGACTCTCCGGGCCAGATGGTGGCTTCCATCCTGTCGAAAAAGATCGCCGCAGGCGCCACGCACCTGCTCATCGATATACCGGTCGGGCCCTCGGCCAAGGTGCGCCGCCAGATCGAAGCGCTGCAGTTGCGCAAGCTGTTCGAGTTCGTCGGCGACCGCATCGGGTTGCACATCGATGCCATGATCACCGACGGCCATCAACCAATCGGGCGCGGCATCGGCCCGGTGCTGGAAGCGCGCGACGTGATGCAGGTACTCGAAAACGATCCTGCCGCGCCACGCGACCTGCGCGAAAAGGCGCTGCAACTGGCCAGCCGCATACTGGAGTTCGATCCCGATGTGCGCGGTGGCCAGGGCTATGCGCTGGCGCGCGATATTCTCGATTCGGGCCGCGCGCTGGAAAAGATGCAGGCCATCATCGCCGCGCAGGGTGAGCCTCCCGCAGCGCCGCAGCTGGGCCGCCTGTCGAAAAACATCACGGCAACGCATGACGGCACCGTAACCGCGATCAACAATCTGCAAATGGCGCGTATCGCGCGGCTGGCCGGCGCGCCGCTGGACAAGGGCGCCGGTGTCGACCTGTACCGCAAGGTCGGCGAACCGGTGACCGCCGGCGAGACGCTGTACGCGATCTACGCCGAGTTCGACTCCGATTTCACCTTCGCCTGCGAGGCGGCCGCCGATAGCAGCGGTTTCACCGTGACCACCGACAGCGGCGCGCCGCGCTCGCGCGCCTGATGTCATGCCGGTAAAACACAGCTCGCAACTGCTGCTCGGTTTTCCGGAGTACCGGGAACCGGCGCAGCGCCTGGCGCAGGCGGCCGGCATACCCTACGCGGACGTGCAGGTTCACCGCTTTCCCGACGGCGAAAGCCGCGTGCGTCTACCGGCGAGCCTGCCGCAAGAGCTGATCTTCTGCCGCACCCTCGACCGCCCCAACAGCAAACTGATCGAGCTGGAACTGGCGACGGCAACGGCGCGTGAACTGGGCGCGACGCATCTCACCCTGGTGGCGCCCTACCTGTGCTACATGCGCCAGGACATGGCCTTTCAGCCCGGAGAAGCGGTGAGTCAACGCATTATCGGCGGTCTGCTGGCGGTGCAGTTCGACCGTGTCATCACTGTTGATCCGCACCTGCACCGGGTGCGCAACCTTAGCGAAGCAGTGCCCGCGGAAGAAGCGATTGCGCTGAATGCAACGCTGCCAATGTCAGACTACCTGGCAGCGCAGGCGCAGAATCCGTTTCTGATCGGACCTGATGAAGAATCCGCCCAATGGGTCAGCGCCATCGCCGGGCGGCATGATTTCGATTATGCCGTGGCGCGCAAGGAACGGCATGGCGACAACGCGGTGCGCGTCACGCTGCCGGATCGCAATTACCGCGACCGCAACATCGTCTTCGTCGACGACATGATCAGCACCGGTCACACCCTGGCCGAAGCGGTCAGGCAGCTATCCGCGCAGGCTCCGGCGTCGATTTCAGTGCTGGTCACACACGCGCTTTTTTCAGGCGATGCGCTCGAGCGGCTGCAGGCCGCCGGCGTCACTCACATCTGCAGCACCGACAGCGTGCTGCATGCCACCAACCGCCTCCGGCTGGACACCCTGTTGGCCGCCG
Organism: Thiogranum sp.; assembly: GCA_024102665.1. Lineage (GTDB taxonomy): Bacteria > Pseudomonadota > Gammaproteobacteria > DSM-19610 > DSM-19610 > Thiogranum. Next base: position 13,768 of record JAGFJP010000124.1, read on the forward strand.
CGCTCGACAGGAGACCGCCCCATGATCAATGACGATATCGCTGCGATCATCGACAAGATGAAACAGCTCGAGCAGCAGCTCGAAGACGAACTCGAAAGCCGCCACGCCGAATACAGCTACCAGCTCAAGCACAAGAAGGTGAAGTTCGAGCGCGCCATCCGCGAACTGCACCGCAAATACCGGATCGGGCTGATCGAATTCCTTCGCACCGCGGAACTCAGCCACGTTCTCACGGCGCCGGTGATCTACAGCCTGATCGTGCCGCTGGCGTTCCTCGATGTCGCCGTCAACATTTACCAGCACATCTGTTTCCGGGCCTACGGCATCCCGCGGGTGAAACGCGGCGACTACATCGTCATCGACCGTCACCACCTGGCTTATCTGAACACCATCGAAAAAATCAACTGCGTGTATTGCGGCTATGGCAACGGGCTGATCGCTTTCGCGCGCGAAGTCACGGCGCGCACCGAACAGTACTGGTGCCCGATCAAGCACGCCAGACGGGTGCTGGCGCCGCACAACCGCATCGGCCGTTTCGCCGATTACGGCGACGCGGAGGACTATCAGGAAACGCTGGCGCGGCTGCGCAGGGAATTGCAGGAGGAGTGAGCTATCGAGCCTTTGAGGAATGCGTCATTGCGAGCGCAGCGAAGCAATCTCATGCGGAGGCTATAGCCCATGGAGATTGCCGCGTCGCTTCGCTCCTCGCAATGACGGGCTAATCACAAGTTCCTTATTTATACAACACCCGCACCTGCGATTCCCCCGCCAGCTCGCGCAGCCGGTGCAGCAGTTCATCGGTGGGGTGCACTCGCCATTCTTCGCCCAGCGTCATGTGCGCGTGCGCGGACGTTCCGTGGTAGTGGATACCGACCGGGCAGCTGCCTTCGCAGAACGGCGACAGCACGTTGGCCAGCGAACTGACGAAGCCGTTGCCGGCCTTCTGCTCAGCCACGTCCACCACCAGGCGCCGCGCGTAGACTTCGCGCGCCTGGTCGATTTCGAAAATCTTGTCGGCGTTGAGCCGCATGCTGCCGGAGAAATCGTCGAAAGTCAGGGTACCCTGCACCACCAGCACCTTGTCGTTGGCAAGCAGCGCGCGGTACTGTTCGAACACCCGCGAGAAAATGCGGATCTCCATGCGCGCGGTGCGATCGTCGAGGGTGATGAACGCCATGCGCGATCCGCTCTGGGTGTTGCGGGTTCTGAATTCCACCACCAGCCCCGCCAGCACCACGGTTTTCTCCTGGCTCTTGTAGCGGGATGCGCCGGCCGCGGCGGTTTCATCGTTGAGTTCGGCAAGCGGCCCGGTGACGATATTGGCCAGTTCTTCGCGATAGCGATCGATGGGGTGCCCGGTGAGATACAGCCCCAGGGTTTCCTTCTCGCCCGCCAGGCGCTGCTGTTCGTCCCATTCCGGCACGCTGACCGCGGCGACCGCCGGATGCGCGACGGCTTCCACCACGTTGCCGAACATGTCGCTTTGCCCTGCCGCCGAGTCACGCAGGTATTGTTCAGCGGACTTCAGCGCTTCGGGCAGCTGCGCCATCAGCGAGGCGCGGTTTTCGCCGATGTTATCCAGCGCGCCGGCGCGGATCAGCGCTTCGTAGACACGCCGCGTGACCTTGCGTGAATCGACACGCCGGCACAAATCGGCGAGCGACGCATAGGGCCCGTTCTGCAGGCGCTCCTGGATCATGACTTCGATGGCGGAGGCGCCGACGCCTTTCACCGCACCCAGACCGTAGATCACGGTGTCGTTGCCTTCCACCGTGAAGGCATAGCCGGAACGGTTGATGTCCGGCGCCACCACCTTGAGCTGCATGTGCCGGCATTCGTCGATGAGCGTGACGATCTTGTCGGTGTTGTCCATGTCCGCGGACAATACCGCGGCCATGAACGGCGCGGGGTAATGCGCTTTCAGCCAGGTGGTCTGGTAGGACACCAGCGCATAGGCGGCCGAATGCGATTTGTTGAAACCGTATCCGGCGAATTTCTCCATCAGGTCGAAAATATAGGTGGCGGTCTTTTCATCCACGCCGCGTTTCAACGCGCCGGCGGTGAAAATCTCGCGCTGCTTGGCCATCTCCTCGGGCTTCTTCTTGCCCATGGCGCGGCGCAGCAGGTCGGCGCCGCCGAGCGTATAGCCGGCCAGCACCTGGGCGATCTGCATGACCTGTTCCTGGTAGAGAATGACACCGTAAGTCGGTTTCAGGATGTCTTCGATGTCGGGGTGCGGGTACTCGACTTTGGCGCGGCCGTGCTTGCGGTTGATGAAGTCGTCCACCATGCCCGACTGCAGGGGACCGGGGCGGAACAGCGCCACCAGCGCGATGATGTCCTCGAAAGAATCCGGCTGCAGGCGTTTTATCAGATCCTTCATGCCGCGCGATTCGAGCTGGAACACGGCAGTGGTCTGGTAGGCCTTGAGCAGATCGAACGACGCCTTGTCGTCTAGCGGAATGAAGTTGATATCGAGCGGCGCTTCGCCTTTCGCGGCGCGCTGGTTGTTTACGGTCTGCAAGGCCCAGTCGATGATGGTGAGCGTGCGCAGGCCGAGAAAGTCGAACTTGACCAGCCCGACCGCCTCCACATCGTCCTTGTCGAACTGGCTGACGATATTGACGCCGCCCTGCTCGCAATAGATCGGCGTGAAGTCGGTGAGTTTGGTCGGCGAAATGACCACGCCGCCGGCATGCTTGCCGGCGTTGCGCGCCAGTCCTTCCAGGGAACGCGCCATGTCGAGAATGGCGCGCACCTCTTCGTCCTCGTCGTAGAGTTCTTTCAGCGCTTCTTCCTGCTCCAGCGCCTTGTCCAGCGTCATGCCGATTTCGAAGGGAATGAGCTTGGCGATACGGTCCACGAAACCGTAGGGATGACTCAGCACCCGGCCGACATCGCGCACCACCGCCTTGGCCGCCATCGAGCCATAGGTGATGATCTGCGACACCTTGTCGCGGCCGTAATGCCCGGCGACGTATTCAATCACCCGGTCGCGTCCTTCCATGCAGAAATCGACGTCGAAGTCGGGCATGGACACGCGCTCGGGGTTGAGGAATCGCTCAAACAGCAATTCGTACCTGAGCGGATCGAGATCAGTGATAGTGAGCGCATAGGCGACCAGCGAACCGGCGCCGGAACCGCGCCCGGGTCCGACCGGCACGCCGTTTTTCTTGGCCCAGCGGATGAAGTCGGCGACGATCAGGAAGTAGCCGGGAAAGCCCATGGAAATAATGACGTCGAGTTCCGTCTCCAGGCGTTCGTCGTAGGGCTTGCGCTGCTCGGCGAAATCGGGCGCCTGCGGGTCGAACAGTTTTTCCAGCCGCGCCTGCAGGCCTTCGCGCGCCTGCTGGCGGAAAAACTCGTCCATGGTCATGCCCGCCGGCACCGGGAAATCGGGCAGGAAGTTTTCGCCGAACGTCAGTTGCAGGTTGCAGCGCCGGGCGATCTCCACGCTGTTTTCCAGCGCTTCGGGCAGATCCGCGAACAGCGCCTGCATTTCCCCGGGAGAGCGCAGGTACTGCTGTTCGGAATGGCGCCGCGGGCGGCGCGGATCGTCGAGCGTGCGGCCGTCGTGGATGCACACGCGTGCCTCGTGGGCCTCGAACTCGTCGCGCTCGAGAAAATGCACATCATTGGTGGCCACCACCGGCACATCGAAGGCCTGGGCCAGTTCCACCACCGCGTGCAGATACTCCTCTTCGCGCGGACGCCCGGTGCGCTGCACTTCGAGATAGAAATGATCGGGAAAGTGCTTTAACCAGAATGCCAGGCGTTGTTCCGCCAGCTCGCGGTTGCCGGCGAGCAGCGCTTCGCCGATATCCCCCTCGCGCCCCCCGGACAACACAATCAATCCGTCGCTTGAGCCTTCCACCCACTGCGGATCGAGCATGGGCACGGACTGGTGCTGGCCTTCGAGGTAGGTGCGCGACACCAGTTCGGTGAGGTGCTTGTAGCCCTGTGCGTTCTTGCACAGCATGACCAGCCGGTAAGGCCGCGCCGGCTGTTCCGGGTTGAGCACCCGCATGTCCACACCGATGATGGGTTTCACGCCCGCCGCCAGCGCGGCGCGATAGAACTTCACCATGGCGAACATGTTGCTCTGGTCGGTGACCGCGACCGCGGGCATGCCCGCCGCGGCCACCGCCTTCACCAGCGGCTTGATGCGAACGACGCCGTCGACCAGCGAGTATTCGGTGTGCAGGTGGAGATGGACAAAACCGGGCTCTGGCATGGACGCAGTTTCCGGCTTTGCGGGGCGGGTTTCAAGGCTTGACATGGCGCGCTTCCCCGCGCCTTGCTCAGGATCGCCGGGCGACATCGCCGGCGCTGTCTTGGCCTGCGTCCACAGCGTCGAGAAACGCCCGGATCTCGTCCAGCATCGCCCCGAACTGCGGGTTCCAGGTGAGGCGCCGCACCACGCCGCAGTCCACCGCCGGCGTGAACATCTCGCCCGCGCAGTCTTCCGCGCCGGCCTTGCAACGCCGGTACTTTTCCGGGTTCAGATGATAGTAGTGGGTGCAGAAACGCAGGCTGCCGTCGGCGCCGTAATGCGGATTGTCGGGCGACTGCAACAACGCCGTATGGGCATAGCTTTTAATGCCCTGCTCCGGCAGTCGCGCGGCGACGCGCCTGGCGTGTTCCGGAACCGCCGGCTGCCCGGTGCTGTAATACAGCATGCGCTTCGGACTGCACGCCTGTCTGCCGAACCACGCCAGCGCCGCGCGACTGTTGATGGTGACATCGTTTTCGCTGGCCGCCACGAACAGCGGCACTTCCAGTGCCTTCAGGCTCTCCAGGCGCTGAAAGGCGTCGATCATGCGGTACACCTGGCAGATCGCGTTGCTGGCCAGTGACTCGTATTTGAAGCAGTCGGTGTCGGGCTGCACATCGGCCCAGGCGAAACGCGGCCAGCGCCGGCCGAGCTGTTTCAGCAGGCAGGTCAGCTGCGCCAGGCGTCGTACCCGGATGGCCGGCGAAAACAGCAGCAAGGCCTTGATGTCGTCGCGCAACAGGGTCTGGTAGAGGTTGAGCACGGCACCGGCCGAGAAACCCAGCAGGTACAGTTCATCCGCCTCCTGCGCCAGCAGATCGAGCAGGTGGCGGTGGGCATCGCGCCAGTCCTGCCAGCGCACCTCCAGCAGATCACCCGGACGGGTGCCGTGCCCCGGCAGTTGCATGCCCAGCACATAGAAACCCTGTTGCCGGAAGAACGCGCCGATGTCGCGCACCAGGAACGGCGCATCGGTCAGCCCGTGCACCATCAGCACGGCGCGCCGCGGCCGGCCGCCGCCGTCGGGCTTCAACACAAACGGACTGTTGCCCTCGATGATCCAGTCACGCGCATCGCCGTCGAGATCGGTCCTGGCCGCCTCGACCTTGCGCCGGCACGCCTCCAGGTATTCGTCGATGCTGCGCACCCGGGTCTGGAACGCATCGCAATGCCCGGAAGGCCGGTGCCGTGCGGTCAGCTCGTCGCGCACCGACAGCGAGTGCAGCAGGTTGCGGATCTGTGTCATGGCTCCGGTTCAGCGCAGCCGGGCGTTTCCAGAACCCGCCGCACCGGTGCATAGGAGCGTCTGTGTATCGGGCTGACACCCAGCGCCTGCAGCGCCTGCAGATGCAGTTTGCTGGGATAACCCTTGTGCTGCGCCATGCCGTAGCCGGGATAGCGATCGTCGAGTTCCACCATCTCGCGGTCGCGCGCCACTTTCGCCAGGATCGATGCCGCGCTGATCGCCGCCACCAGCGCATCGCCCCTGACCACCGCCTGCACAGGACAGTCGAGACGCGGACAGTGGTTGCCGTCCACCAGCGCCAGTTGCGGCAGCACGGACAGGCCGGCCACGGCGCGCTGCATCGCCAGCAGGCTGGCCTGCAGTATGTTGATTGCGTCGATTTCCTCGACTTCGGCGCGTCCCAGCGCCCAGGCCAGCGCCGAGGCGCGGATCTGCACGGCAAGCGCCTCGCGGCGTTGCGCGGTGAGGGCCTTGGAATCTTTCAAACCGTCCACCGGCCGCCGCGGATCCAGGATCACCGCTGCGGCCACCACCGGTCCGGCCAGCGGCCCGCGGCCGACTTCGTCAACCCCGGCGGTCAGCGGCGGCAGCGCGTGAAATTCGAATCCGGTCTGTTCAATCATCCTGAAAACCTCAGTTGGACGCGCCCGAGTGTGCGGTTTTCGAGTTGGCTGGCAAGGCGCGACGAGGCGCATGGCCGCCCCCTGCAACGAGGAGCAACGCCGCCAGGCGGCTCGAAAACCGTGCAATCGGGTGCGTAGCGATCTCACCTTCCAGGTGAACATCATCGACGACGTGAAAAACGCGGTATTCACCGGACTTTCCAATAGCCAAGCAGCGGTCAACTGAGGTTTTCAGGATCAATGCATCCCCCTTTGCAGCACAATCGCGGCGGTACGCGCAGCGGCATCGCAACGCAACTGCCGGTGAATTTCATCGAAGGGTTCGGTCTGCCGCGCCGCCAGTTGCGGCTCGCGCAGCAATTCCAGCGCCGCCTTCGCCAGCGCCGCGGGGCCGGCGTCGTGCTGCAGGTACTCGGGCACCTGGCGCCTGCCCAGCAACAGGTTGGGCAGGGAAACAAAAGGCACAGCCAACAGCCGCTTCAGCAACAGGTGGCTCAGCGGATGCACGCGGTACGTCACCAGCATCGGGCGTTTGAGCAGCATGCATTCCAGCGTCGCGGTCCCCGATGCCAGCAGCACCAGGTCGGCGGCCTGCATCGCCTCGCGGGCCTGACCCTGCAGCAGGGTTACCGGCAACCCGCGGTATGCGCGCCGTTGCAGCCAGGCGCGACAACGTTCCAGCAGCTGTGGTGTCGCCGCCGGCAGCACAAAGCGCAGTCCGGGCAAGGCCTGGTGACACAGCCGCGCGGCCTGCAGGAACAGCGGCAACAGGCGTTTCACTTCGCCCGCGCGGCTGCCCGGCAACAACGCCAGCAGCGGCCCCTGCACATCCAGCGACAGCGCTTCGCGCGCCACAGCGCGCCCCGGGTCCGGGCCTATTTCATCGGCCATGGGGTGCCCGACGAATTGCGCCGGCAGACGGTGCTGTTCGCAGAAGCGCGCCTCGAAGGGAAACAGCGTCATCAACAGGTCGACGCTGCGACGGATTTTCCGCACGCGGTAGCGGCGCCACGCCCACACCGAGGGACTGACCCAGTGCAGGGCCGGGATACCGCAGCGCTTCAGGCGCCGCTCCAGCGACAGGTTGAAATCCGGCGCATCGATGCCGACGAAGACATCGGGCGGATGGTCGCGGAAATGCCTGAACACGCGACGGCGCAGGCGCAGCAGGCGCGGCAGATGCGTCAACACTTCCGCCAGCCCCATGACACCGATCTGTTCGGCGCGGGCCAACGGCCTGCAGCCGGCCTCGCGCATGCGCGGACCGGCGATGCCCTCGAACTCGACGTCCGGGTGCCGCGCGCGCACCGCCTCAATCAGTGCCGCACCGAGCCGGTCGCCGGACAGTTCACAGGCGACCAGTCCGATACGCAAGGCTGCAGTTTCAGCGCACAATGCTGCGGCTGCACTGGTCGAGGAAGTCGCACAGGCAGCGCACGTCGTCGCTGCCGGCGGCCAGCGCCTTGAGCTGCAGGGTCGCCTGATCCAGCGGCAGCCCGGAGCGGTAGAGCAAGCGGTAAGCGTCCTTCAACACACGGATGCGGTCATCGGAAAACCCCCTGCGCCTCAGCCCTTCGACATTGAGCCCGCGGGGTCGTGACTTGCCTTCACTGACGGTAACAAAGGGCGGGACGTCCTTGTTGATGCGCGCGCCGTAGGCGGTGAACGCATGCTCGCCGAGGTGGCAGAACTGATGCACCAGCGTCGCTCCGCCCAGCGTTACATAGTCACCGACAGTAACATGACCGGCGAGCGTGGCGTTGTTGGCGAACACCGTGTGGCTGCCCACCTGGCAATCGTGCGCGATGTGCACGCTCGCCATGATCCAGTTGTCGTCGCCGAGTCGCGTCACGCCGCCGCCCTGCACGGTGCCGCGATTGATGGTGACATACTCGCGAATGGTGTTGCCGTCGCCGATTTCCAGGCGCGTGGCTTCGCCGCCGTATTTCTTGTCCTGGGGTGCGTCGCCGAGCGACGCGAACTGGTAGATGTTGTTGTTGCGACCGATGCGCGCGGTGCCGCGGATCACGACGTGGGGTCCGATCCAGCAACCGCTGTCGATTTCGACGTCGCAACCGATGATGCTGTACGGACCGATGATCACGTCCGCGGCGACCCGTGCCGCCGGATCGACGACCGCAGTTGGATGGATCAGGGTACCACTGCCAACATTGGACATAGGCGGTTATTCAACAGAGCGTGCAAAGACCCCGGTATCAGGCGTCGATTTTGCGTTCGGTGCACATGATCACCGCGCTGGCCGCGACTTTGCCGTCGACCGTCGCTTCGGTGGTGAAGACACCGATGCCGCGTTTTATTTTCTCGATTTCGACGGCCAGGCGCAGCTGGTCGCCCGGCTCGACGGGACGTTTGAAACGCGCCTTGTCGATGCCAACGAAATAATACAGTGAATCGCGTACCGCCGTGCGCTCCTTGCCGCAGAACGCCAGCAGTCCGGTCGCCTGCGCCAGCGCCTCGAGTATCAGCACTCCCGGCATGACCGGCTTCTGCGGAAAGTGTCCCTGGAAATACGGTTCGTTGAAGCTGACGTTCTTGATCGCGACCAGCGACTTGCCTGCCTCATACTCCAGCACCCGGTCCACCAGCAGGAACGGGTAACGGTGCGGCAATATCTGCAATATTTCGTTGATGTCCATCGGCAAAATTAGAACAGAATCCGGTTTGACAGGCCACTCATTTATTTTCCATGTTCTTTTCCAGTTCCGCGACGCGCCTGGCCAGCTTGTCGAGCTGTTTCATCAACACCGCGCTGCGACGCCAGCGTGACGTTTCCATCAAGGGCGTGCCAGCCGACCAGCTTCCGGGCCTGTGTATCGACCGGGTCACCATGGACATACCGGTGATGTGCACGTGATCGGCGATCTCGATATGACCGACCACGCCGACACCGCCCGCCAGTGTGCAATGGCGTCCGATGCGCGCGCTGCCCGATATGCCGACACAGCCGGCGATAGCGGTGTGCGCGCCGATGAATACGTTGTGCGCGATCTGCACCTGGTTGTCGATCTTGACGCCGTTTTCGATAACAGTGTCGTCGAGCGCGCCGCGATCGACGGTGCTGTTGGCGCCGATCTCCACATCGTCGCCGATGCGCACGCTGCCCAGTTGCGGGACTTTGCGCCACTGGCCGTCGACCTCGGCCATGCCGAATCCGTCGCTGCCGATCACCACACCCGGGTGCAGCAGCACGCGCTCGCCGATACGGGCATGCGCGAGCACCGTAACGCGGGCGACCAGGCGGCTCTCTGCGCCGACCGTGACCTTTTCGCCGATGACGCTGCCGGGGCCGATGTGCACACGCGGACCGATGCGGGCACCGGCACGGATCACGCAGAACGCGTCGACGCGCGCACTCTTGTCGACCTGCGCGGAAGCATTGATCGCGGCACTCGGATGAATGCCCGCTTTCGGCGACCGCCGCGGATGCAGCAACGCCGCCGCCAGCGCGTAACCGGCGTAGGGATTGTCCGTCACCAGCACCGGCACCGGGCAGAAGCGGACGTCCTTTTCCGCCAGTATCACGGCGGATGCCCTGGTGGTCGCCAGCTGGCGCCGGTATTTCGGGTTGGCCAGAAAACCCAGTTGTCCGGCACCGGCCTGCTGCAGCGTCGCCACAGAGGACACAACGATGTCCCCGTCACCGCGCAGTTCGGCGTTGATCCGCCCGGCGAGTTCGGCAAGCGTCAGCGGCATACGCGCGGGTCGCTACTTGCCGCCGCCCTTGAATTCCTGTTTCAGCTTTTCCAGCACCTGGTCGGTGATGTCGACGGTGTCGTTGGCGTAGACCACGCCCTGCCCGAGGATGACATCGAACTGCTTTTCCTTGGCCAGCGATACCGTTGCGTCATACATCTGCCGTTGCAACGTCGACAGCACCTCGTTCTTGCGGATGTTGAGGTCGTCACGGAACTCATCCTGGGTGCGTTTCAGCTCGCGGCGCTTGGAGAGTATGTCGCGCTCCAGCTCGCCGCTTTGCTTTTCGCTCATCACGGCGCCGTCGCGCGACAGCTTGTCCTCCAGGCTGCGGATTTCATTCTGCAGCGCCAGCAGTTCTTTCTCGCGCGGCGCGAACTCGGTTTCTATATTGCTTTGCGCGGCCTTGGCCTGCGGCGCTTCTTCCATCAGGCGCACCGTGTTCACGACACCCACGCGTGTCTCGGCCTGCGCCGGCATGGCCACCATTGCCAGTGCCGCAACACCTGTCAGCATGCTGTATATCAGTTTCAAAGCTGTTCTCCTCATCTAGAACCCTGCGCCCAGGGTGAACTGGAATTCCTGCGTATCGTCATCCGACTGGTCGTTGAAAGGCTTCGCCAGACTGATCGCCAGCGGTCCAACCGGCGACAGCCAGGTGCCCGCGATGCCCACCGACATGCGCAATTCGTCGGAACTGAAATCATCGGCGCCGGCAAACACATTACCAATATCGAAAAAGGCGCTCAATCTCACGCTGTTGGACTCCGTCATGAAGGGCGGCGGAAACACCACCGCCAGACCGCCGACGGTGCGGAAGCTGCCGCCCAGCGGATCATTCTGCGAGTCCCGCGGACCCAGCGAGTTATCCTCGTAGCCGCGCACCGAGCGCACGCCGCCGGCGAAGAAGTTTTCGAAAAACGGCAGCGAATCGAAGTCGCCGTAACCGTCACCCCAGCCGACTTCCGCTTCCGCGGACAGCACGAACTGGCGCGTCAGGGGAATGAAGTGCTGGGCACGACCGGTGAGCTTGTAAAATTCCAGTTCCGAACCCGGGATCTTGGCTTCGGCGCTCAGGCTCTGTATTCCGCCCTTGCTGGGAAAGATGCGCCGGTTGCGCGTATCGTGGGACCAGCTTGCGTTGACACCGAGGCTCTTGTAACTGTCGCCGTAGGTATCGATGAAATCGACGATTTCCTCGGACGCGAACTCGGATGCCTCCAGGCTCAGACTGTCAGCGGCGAAACCGAAGCGGAAGGAATTGAACTCGCTGATCGGGAAACCGTAGGTGACGTTGGCGCCGTAGGTATCCGTGGAATAATCCGCGATGTTGGCTTCGTCGGCATCCGTTTCCCGGTAGAAAGCGCCGAAGCCGCGACTGACGCCATCGACGGTGTAATACGGATTGTTGTAGGAAAAGCTGTAGATGCGATTCACCGAACTGTTGTTGATCGAGGCGCTGACCCGGCGCCCGGTGCCCAGAAAGTTGTCCTGCGAAATGCTGCCGTTGACGAGGAATCCCGAGGTCTGCGAAAACCCGATGCCCACGGAAATGCTGCCCGAGGGTTGCTCGGTCACCGCGTAGTTGACATCGACCTGGTCGGTGGTGCCCGGAACCGCAGGGGTCTCGACATTTACCTGTTCGAAAAAGCCCAGGCGTTGCAGACGCGTGCGCGAGCGCTCGACCTTTTGCGCCGAGAACCAGCCGCCTTCCATCTGCCGCATTTCCTGGCGCAGCACTTCGTCGCGGGTCTTGATGTTGCCGGCGAAATTGATGCGCCGCACATACACGCGCTTGCCCGGATCGACAAAGAATGTCAGCGCCACTTCGCGCGTTTCCTCATTGACGTCCGGCACGGTGTTGACATTGGCGAAGGCGTAACCG
>JAGFJP010000127.1 GCA_024102665.1 Thiogranum sp.
AAATATTCCACGCCCCCAAGTCTGTTTCACCGGGACGATCGACGGCAGGAATCGTGCGGAACGGTTCCAATGCGTCGGGATGCGCTTCGGTCGCCGGCAGCCAGGCCAGGGGATCGCTGTTACGCACATCCTGCGCCGGGATGAACAGTATCTCGAAAGCACCCGCGCCGTGAATGGCATCGTATTCGAACTGGGTGATGCCCGTGTTGTGCAGCGCAAAATCGGTGAAGTTGGGCGCTGCATGACAAGCCACACAGTTACCCGCACTGCGCCGCCCGCGCTCGCCGCGGCCGGGACGAGAGAGGAACAGTTTCATGCCTTTAAGCTCGGTCGGGCCGAACATGAACGGTTGGTCGTGGAACGCAAATTCACCGTCTTCGGGTGTCACGAATTTCGGGTGTTTCAGGTGCCTGACCTTACGCAGCAGACGCTGGCTATAGCGCTCATCTGATTCGCCCTTGCGCGGCTGCATCGGCAATCCGTTCTTCTCCAGGAAAAGATCGTAGGGGGACAAATTAAACACCCCGTCATCATTGCGGGAGAACTCAAGATCCTCCACATAAGCAACAGTAATGCGCGTGACCTGCTCGAAGAGCTCCTCGTCGCTCGCGGCATCAACATCAATACGGAATTCTTCCGGCAAACGAAGTTCGTCCGGTATCGAGGGGTCGGTACCTTCGAGTACAACGCGGTAGGCCCCGCCGAACTCCTGCGCCAGTTCGCCAGTACCGTCGTCATTACGAATCACCGCGGCGAAGTGCTTGATAGCCTGGGCGCGTTCGCCGGGCAACCAGCCGTAGTTGCGCCCCGTGTAAGTGGCCATGACCAGGTCATGCAACGTGGCAAACTCGCCGTCAAAGTGAAACAATGATCCACCACGACGCGGCAGCGAGGCGTTGACCAAGGGTGGACTGTTGCGCGGCGCATGGGTCTTGTCGTCTTCTGCTCGTTGCGGGATTGGGCTACGGCGGGCAAAATCGCCATAGGTACGCATGCCGCCACCCGGTGTTTCGAGTTGCTGATCGACCAGATGACAGGCGGCGCAATTCATCGACTGTTCGGCAAACGGCCCCGGCAATGAGCTGGTGACCGTTTCGGTGGTATCCACTACCGGGTCGCCGCCCTGCCCGTGGGCAAAAAAGAACTGGGCGAAACGCGTTTCCAGAAACAGCCGTTCGCCAATCGCGATCTCAGCCGGATCTGCCGCCTCTTCTTCGGCGAAAACCGGGTTAACCCACAGGGTCAGGCCGAGAAAGATTAATCCGGCTTTAGCTTTCGATACGCACGTGTACATTGTTATGTTTTCCATTTCCTTTAATCAACCGGAGAACGCACCCACCTCACCAGGCTTACGCAGCATCTTGTCGACCTCGCCCTGGTGCATTTCTTCCTCGGCGATCATCTGGCGCGCGTATTCTTCCAGTAACACCGACTGACCTTCTGCAAGGATCAACAGCTCTTTGTAAGTCGCCAGCGCCGCCTGTTCGTGCTCAAGGGATTCGCGCAGAATATCGCCGATGTCGTGATTGTGGGTCTCCAGCAAGGGGCCGATCGCCAGAGAAGGGTGTTCGCCCAGGTGCGTGATCATCTCTCCCGCCTGCCGGGCATGGGCCAGAGACTCGTCGGCCTGTTGCTGCATCCAGGAAACGATGGGAATACGGTTGTAGCCGTAAATCATCAACGCATAGTGGGTGTAACGCACCACGCCCGCCAGTTCCAGCTCGAGGA
>JAGFJP010000135.1 GCA_024102665.1 Thiogranum sp.
GATAATGGCGACCGATGAGATAGCTGAGGCCGTCGCCGAGCACCGCGCCGAGCGCAGCCATGATCAGGGTCGGCACCAGTTCCATGCTGCCGGCGGCGATCATGGCGCCGATGCCGAACATCACCACTGTGCCCGGCACGAACAGGCCGACGACCAGGAACGATTCCAGCGCCGACACCAGCAGCACAATGAGGCCGGCCCAGGCCGGGTGCGCCTGGATCCACTGCATCAGATCTGCAAGGGCGGTTTCCATTTCGATAGGGGCGGGGTCAATTCATCATCGCGCCAACAGAACCTCTGCGGGATGCTCTATGCGCGCAATGACGAAGCAATCTCCTGAATGTCTGACGCAGGTTCGGGAGATTGCCGCGCTACGCCTGCAATGACAAGAGAGGTGCCTCAGCGCAGTGCCGCGAAAGCCCTTTCCGCGGCGTCCAGGGTGGTCCGGATGGCGGTATCATCGTGCGCCGAGGACACGAACCCGGCCTCGAACGCCGAGGGCGCCAGGTACACGCCCTGCTCCAGCATGGCGTGGAAGAACGCCTGGAAATGCCCAAGGTTGCAGGCGCTGGCGGCGGCAAAATCCGCAACCGTTTCGGCCTCGGTAAAGAACAGGCCGAACATGCCAACCACCTGGTTGGTGGTAAACGGAATGCCCGCTGCGCGCGCGCGTTCGCTGAGCCCGCTGCACAGCTGCCGCGCGGTGTCGTCGAGCCGCTTGTGAAAACCGGGCTGGCGTACCAGTTCCAGCGTCGCCAGGCCGGCAGCCATGGCGACCGGGTTGCCCGACAATGTGCCGGCCTGGTAGACCGGTCCGGTCGGCGCGATGTGTTCCATGATATCGCGGCGACCGCCGAAAGCGCCGACCGGCAGGCCGCCGCCGACGACCTTGCCGAGCGTGGTCAGATCGGGCGTAATGCCGAAGTGTTGCTGGGCGCCGCCGAGCGCGACGCGAAAACCGGTCATGACTTCGTCGAAGATCAGCACGCTGTTGTGCTGGTCGCAGACGCGGCGCAGGGTTTCGAGAAAACCCGCTGCCGGCGGGATGCAGTTCATGTTGCCGGCCACCGGTTCCACGATGATCGCGGCGATCTGCCCGCCCATTTCGTCGAACAGCGCCTCGACCTGCGCGGCGTTGTTGTACTCCAGCGTCAGCGTATGCTGCGCGAGATCCGCGGGCACGCCGGGTGAGGTGGGCACGCCCAGCGTCAGGGCGCCGGAGCCCGCTTTCACCAGCAGCGAGTCGGAGTGTCCGTGATAGCAGCCCTCGAACTTGACGATCTTGTCGCGGCCGCTGAATCCGCGTGCCAGCCGGATGGCGCTCATGGTGGCCTCGGTGCCCGAGCTGACCATGCGCACCAGCTCCAGCGACGGCACCAGTTCGCAGAGCAGGTCCGCCATGCGGGTTTCGATTTCGGTGGGCGCGCCGAAGCCGAGTCCGCGCGCCGCCGCTTCCTGCACAGCGCGCACCACATCAGGATGACAGTGGCCGGCGATCATCGGTCCCCACGAACCCACGTAGTCCACGTAACGCCGCCCGTCGGCGTCGATAAGCCAGGCGCCCTCGCCGCGCGTGAAGAACACGGGCGTTCCACCGACGCCTCTGAAAGCGCGCACCGGTGAATTGACGCCGCCCGGGATGTGTTTCTGTGCCTGCGCAAACAATTGATCCGATTTCGACATGCGACCGTTTCCTGTGTGTTTCTGAAATTAACCGTTGCCCGTGCCAGTGAACAGCGCCGCATAGGCCGCCGCCGCCCGGCGCACATCGGCTGCCGCGAATACGCCCTGCACCACGGCCAGCATATCCGCGCCTGCCGCGACCAGTTGTCCGCCGTTGTGCGGCGTAATGCCGCCGATGGCGACGACCGGCAGTCCTAGTTCCCGCCGCGCGCGCGTGATCAGCTGCACATCGGCCTGTACCGCCGCGGGCTTGGTCCGCGAGGCGAAGAAGCGGCCGAACGCGATGTAGTCAGCGCCCTGTTCAGCGGCGCTTTGCGCGCGCTGCCACTGGTCGTAGCAGGACACGCCGATGATGGCCTGCGCGCCGAGCCGGCGCCGGGCCTCGGCCGGGTCAGCGTCATCCTTGCCAAGGTGCACGCCGTCGGCGCCGCAGTCGACAGCCAGCTGCACGTCATCGTTGATGATCAACGCAACGCCGCTCGCCCGGCACAGTCCGGCGAGACTGCGCGCCTGGCGCAGGCGCATTGCCGCGTCGCCGCTCTTGTCGCGATACTGCAGCACCCGCGCGCCGCCGTCGAGGGCCTGCGCTACGCGTTCCGGCAGCTGTTCCGGTGGCTGCAGGCTCGCTTCGGTGATGGCGTACAGTCCGCGTAATTCATTCCTGCTCATCGCGCGCCCAGAACAACCGGTTGGGGAGTTGCTGACCCATGCCGATGCGGTAGCCCGCGGCAAGCGCCTGCCAGGTATATTCCTGTGCTTCGTGGATCGCCGAGAAGGGCTCGAGCCCCTGGGCCAGCAAGCCGGCGATGCTGGAGGCCAGCGTGCAGCCGGAACCATGGAAGCTGCCTTCCAGCCGGTCCCAGCTGAAGGTCTCCAGCAGACGGTTGTTGGTGTACAGGCGGTTTTCCACGTGCGGCGTGTTTTCGTGCGTTCCGGTGATCAGCACGAACTCGGAGCCTTTTTCCAGTAACGCCATGGCGCAGGCATCGAGGGTGTCGGCTTCCGGCGCCAGCAGGCGCGCCTCGTGGCTGTTGGGTGTCAGGACCGTGGTCTGCGGCAGCAGCAGAACCGTCATGGCTTCGATGATGTCTTCATCGGCGAGCATGGTGCCGCTGCCGCTTGCCAGCACCGGGTCCATGACCACGGGGATCTCCGGGTAGTCACGCAAGATCGAGTGGACTGCTTCCACGGCGTCGGTGCTGGGCAGCAGCCCGAGCTTGAAGACACTGATGGGCATGTCCTCCAGCACGGCTCGCGCCTGCTCGGCGATCAGTCCGCCATCGAGCGGCGTGTAGCCGATGACGTCCTGGGTGTCCTGGATGGTGAGCGTGGTGATCACCGGCGTGGTGTGACAGCCGTGACTGATCAGAGCCTCTATGTCGGCCTGGATACCGGCGCCGCCGCTGGGATCGTTACCGGAAAATACCATGACCACCGGTACCGGTGAATTCTGTTGAGTCATTCAGGGCAATCCTGTTCCGGCTATGCGGGAATCGGGTGTGGGTCGGACCGTGATTTCATGACAGGCGCAATATTGTACCATTGAGTCCAGCTGTTGTGGCTTTCGTGTGACAGGACACTCGTTCAACGGCCGCAATTTTCAACCGAGCGACAGGATTCGAAGATGGCCCGATACAAGACCTATATGTGCGTAATTTGCGGTTTTATCTATGATGAAGAGAAAGGGCTGCCCGAAGAGGGCATCGCCCCCGGTACCCGCTGGAAGGATGTGCCCCTGAACTGGGTATGCCCGGAATGCGGCGCCGGCAAGGAGGATTTCGAAGTCGTTGAGGTGTGATATCCATTTCCAGGAGGCCCCTTCAAGATCGGGCGACAGCGGCTACACTGTTTTATAGGCGGTAAATGATTCTGAACCGCTTGCTGTAAAGTGGTAAACGCTGTCCGGGAGGGGCGTATGAACAACCCCGAACTCGCTATATTCAACAGTCTGGTAGAAGCGGCTCGCCAGTACTGTTCGCTGATCGACCGCATTCCCGCCCGCAACGACTGGCTGAAACCCCTGTCGAAAATTCTGCCGCGGTTGCACGAGCGCATTGTTGCCCTGGGTGACCCGGGAGAAGGCTCGATGCCGCCCGGGCAGTATGATCTGGATGACCGCTTCGATTTGTTTAGCCGGCTGCGCTCACGGCTGGGTGAGCGCGATACCTACTGGATGGAGTTCGACGATCCTGCCGGCGCGGGCGGCAGCGATGAGGCGCGCACCGGCAGTCTGGCCGATGACCTGACCGATATTTATTTCGAGCTGAAGCGAGGCCTGAATATGCTCGACGCCGCGGGTCCGGAAGTGGTGGCGGAGTTGTGGGAACTCGGTTTCAGGAAACACTGGGGTCAGCACGTGATCGACGCCGAACGACACCTGTATGCCCTGAATCTCAGCGGCAGGTTGCATTGAGCCGTCACAGCGTTCCCGCCTGCTGCGCCAGCAACCGGGTGCGCGCGGAGGATTCGAACGAGCAGGTCCACTTGTAGGCGAGATTCAGGTTCGCCGCGCAGGCGTAGACGCCGTGCCCTCTTACCACCACCACGGGAAATTCCGCCAGCGCCGCAGAGACGCGTTGCGGTGATGCAGTCACATAGTCGCTGTAGGGGATATTCAGCACCGGAACCCTGGCGAAGTAATACTGACCTTCGAAATCCGCCGGCACGAAATCCTCCCCCGCAAAGGTCGCCGCGACGCTGTAGGGGCCGTGACTGTGCATCAACGCGCCGGCCTGCGGATTGCCGCGGTAGGCGGCGTCGTGCAGCGGCGCATCCAGCGAGGCGCCGGGCGCCGGCGGCTGGCCGACAACGCACTGCACCAGCTCATCGCTCTCCAGCGTGTCGGCACAGGCGCCGGTGGGCGTGATCCAGTAATGATCGCCGCAGCGCACCGAGATATTGCCGCTGTGCGAGTCATTCAGGCCGTACTGGCGCAGCCAGCGGTAATGGCGAATCAGGTCCAGGCGAGGGTCCATGGGGTTTCCGGTTGCCGGCCATTGCCGGATTTGTGAACACGAGCGGGAATTTTCCGGATAGAATACGGCCCAACAGGGTTACTGACCAGCAGCACGCGGTACAATACCGCGCGCTGAACTCATTTCGAAAATCATTATAGAGCGGATGGCAATGTATTCTCAAAACAGACGGCGAGTGCGCGGATTTACGCTTATAGAAGTCATGGTCGTGGTCGTGATACTGGGTATCCTGGCCGCGGTGCTGGTTCCCAAGGTCATGGATCGCCCGGATGAAGCGCGCATCGTCAAGGCGCGCCAGGATATCCGTGCCCTGGAAGCGGGGCTCAACCTCTACAAGCTGGATAACTACGAATATCCAACCACCGATCAGGGGCTGGAGGCGCTGGTGAGCAAGCCGGATTCGGCCCCCGAGCCGCCCAACTGGAAAGCCGGCGGTTACATCGATCGCCTGCCGCAGGACCCCTGGCAACAGCCTTACCAGTATCTGCAACCCGGCGCGCACGGTGCCATGGATATCTACTCGCTGGGACCGGATCGCCAGCCCAGCGATGACGATATCGGTAACTGGGATCTGCGCTGACGGCGAGTAGTCCGTCAATATCATGTTGAAGGACTACTAGCGTGGCGCAAGCGGTCGCGGATTACGCAAAACAGCCTGCCTGTCGCAGGCTGTTTGCGTTTGGTGGCGGCCAGCGCGGCTTCACTCTCATCGAGTTGCTGGCAGTGCTGGTGATTGTCGGCATTATTCTCACCTTTGCCGCGTTGTCGGCGGGCGGCGACTCGCGCGCCAGGGAGCTGGAACGCGAGGCCCGGCGCTTCGTGGCAATCGCGGGCCTGGCCCGCGACGAGGCCGTGCTGCGCAGTGAACAGCTGGCGATCGATTTCGCCGAGGACGGTTACGAGTTCCTGATATTGCATGACGGCAAATGGCTGCCGCTCGGGGATGACCCGCAATTTCGCGCCCGCGCCTTGCCCCCCGGTGTCGAGCTGGATCTCGAGCTGGCGGACGTGCCGCCACTGACGCTGACGGAAGAGGATGAGAACTCACCCGAGGTTTTTCTGCTGTCGAGCGGAGAGATGACGCCATTCGTGCTGGGTTTTTCGGCGCCGGAGACGGAACAGCGTTTTCTGGTGCGCGCCACGCTGCTGGGGCGGCTGGAGCTGGAATGAAAGCGGCGCGCGGCTTTACCCTGCTGGAAGTGCTGGTGGCGCTAACGGTCCTGGCGATTTCCCTGGGCGCGGCGATCAAGGCCGCCGGCGACTATACGCTCAACCAGGCGTATCTGCGCGATCGTACTTTCGCCGAGTGGATTGCCCGCAATCAACTGGCGACCGTCCAGCTTTCGGGGGACTGGCCGAAGGCAGGACAGTCGAAAGGCGACATCGAATTTCCCCAGAGCAGCGGGCAGGAGCCGGCCCGCGAATGGCGCTGGGTGATGCAGGTGACCCAGACCCCGGAAGACAATCTGCGCCGGCTGGATATCGAAATCTTTCCTTTGAATGCCCTGGACGGCGAGCCGCTGACGCGCCTGAGCGGATTTCTCAACAAGCCATGAGCACCAGGGACAGATCACAGCGCGGCGCCGGTTTCACCTTGCTCGAACTGCTGGTCGCGATCGCCATTTTCGCGGTCATCGGCGTCATGGCGTATGGCGGACTGCAGCAGATCATGTCCCAGCAACAGCAGACCACGGAACATGCACAGCGGCTCGCCGCTCTGCAACTTGCCTACCGGGTGATGCAGCGTGATCTCGAGCAGCTGGTGGCGCGCAGGATCCGCAATGAATTCGGTGACAGCGTCGAGGCGCTGATCGGCGGCAGCGGCTTCGAGGGGCTGGAATTCAGCCGCGGAGGCTATGCCAACCCGGGCGGTTTCCGGCGCAGCGAAATTCAGCGTGTCGCCTATGTGCCGGACCAGGATCAATTGTTGCGGCGCACCTGGCGAGTGCTGGACCGCGCCCAGGACAGCGCACCCGATGAAGAAGTGCTGATCGAGGGCATGGCCGGCTTGACCCTGCGCTTTCTGGCCCCGAACAATGAATGGCAGGATCGCTGGCCGCCGCTCGGCAGCGGCCCGACGCCGGCTGGCGTCGATTTCCCGCGGGCGGTCGAAGTGCTGGTGGAAATCGATGACCTGGGTATCATCCGCTGGTTGTTCCGGGTGCCGCAGTCCAGCGTGGTCACCCCGGCAGGCGCGCCGGGAGGCGCCCCGGGAAGCGATGACGAATCACCCGCCGACGAAGCTGGCAAAAAAACGCCCGACGATGGTGGCGGTAAAACCGGTGAGGCGGAAGGCTGAGCATGCGCGCCACGCGGATATCGCAGGTGCCGGGATGACGCGCGACCGGCAACGCGGCGTCGCGCTGATCACGGCATTGCTGGTGGTTTCGCTGGCGACGGTGGCTGCCACCGGCATGGCGACGCGGCAGCAGCTCGACATCCGCCGCACCGCCAACCTGCTGCACAGCGAACAGGCCTGGGCCTACGTCACCGGCGCCGAGAGCTGGGCACGCGTGGTGCTGGCGCGCGATCTCGTCGACAGCAAGATCGACACGCTCGCCGAGGACTGGTCGACGCAGCCGCCGGCATCGCTGGTGGAAGGCGGTGCCGTCATCGGCCGGATACTGGACATGCAGGCGCGTTTCAACCTGAACAGCCTGGTGGTTGGTGGTACTCCGAATGCCCCTGCAATCGCGCAATACAAACGGCTGCTGAGCTTGCTGGATCTCGAGGAGGCCCTCGCCGATTACCTGGTCGACTGGATGGACGCCGACATCAACGCGCGGTTCCCCGACGGCGCCGAAGACGAAGCCTACCTGCTGCTGAACCCGCCTTACCGCGCAGCCAATCAGCCGCTGGCCGATATCAGCGAACTGCGGCTGGTGAAGGGCTACGATGCGCAAGTCATCGCCAGGTTGATGGGGGAGGGCAAGGTCGATCCGCTGGTCACTGCCTTGCCGGACGCGACGGCGATCAACGTGAATACTGCGGGGCCGGTCGTGCTGGCTTCACTCGCGCAAGGCCTGACATTGCAGGACGGTGAAAAACTCGTCGAGGCGCGTGGTGACAAAGGGTTTGAAAACGTTAATGAATTCCTCAAAGAGCCGCTGTTGTCCGGGAGTAATCAGCCGGATGCCGCCCTGGTCAGCGTAAGCAGCCAGTGGTTTCAGGTGGTCAGCCAGGCTGATATCGGTCAGGGCCGCGCGCGCCTGGCCAGCCTGATACAGCGCAGCGCTCAGGACATGCGGGTGGTCAACCGTAAACGGGAATTTGCGGACCGGGTTATCGCGCCTGCGCCACAGGCGAAGGCGCCTTAACCTGAACATGTTAGGATGGCGTTTGCGAAACGGGGTTAGGTAAGGATGGCAGAAATACTTCTGATCCGGATGGCGGCGGACGCGGCGGGTTTCCGCGACTGGCTGCTGGCGGACGAGCAGGGACAGGCGCGCAGCCCGGTGCAGGCGGGGGCACCCGATGAGGGTGTCGTCAGCGCTACCCCGAGAATCATCGTGCTGGTGCCCGGCGCCGAGGTCCTGCTTACCGACGCGCAGATTCCCGGGCGCAACCGCCAGCGCGCGTTGCGCGCCATTCCCTACGCACTGGAAGAACGCCTGGCCACCGATGTGGACAGTCTGCATTTCGCGCTGGGGCCGGTGCAGGACGGCGACCGCTTTCCGGTGGCGGTGGTGGACCGCTCGCGCATGGATGCCTGGGCCGCGTTGCTGCAGGACCGGGGCATTCTGGCGAACCAGTGGATTCCGGACGTGCTGGCGCTGCCGGTGCCTGACAGCGGCAGCTGGAGCCTGATGGTCGACGAGGGCATGGTGCTGGTGCGCAGCGCGCCCTACGCCGGGTTCGCGTCCGAAACCGCGAGTCTGACGACGCTGGTGTCGCTGTTCGCGGCCCGCGAAGAAGTGCCGGCCGGGGCGACTGTGTACGGCGCGACGCTGCTGGATCTGGAAGGCGTCGAAACCGGCTTCAGCGATACCGACCAGGGTGCCCTGGAAATTCTGGCGCGGGGCTGGGCGCAGGGATCCGCCATCGATCTGCTGCAGGGCGCCTACAGCCGCAGCGAGCAGTGGGGCCGCCTGTTGCGCCCGTGGAAGGCCAGCGCGGCGCTGCTGCTGGCGGCGATACTGCTGGGCGCTGTCATTATGGGCGTCGACTACACCCGCTTGTCCGCCGCAGAACAGCAATTGAACGCGCAGATCGAGGCCGTGTACCGACAGACCTTTCCGGACGCCAAACGCGTGGTGAATCCCCGTGCCCAGATGGAACAGCAACTGAAGCAGTTGCAACGGCGCAGCGGTGGCGGGGACACCGGTTTCATGACAATGCTCGGTCAGACCGGCGAGGTGCTGCGCGCCACCCGGGGAATCGACATACTGGCTGCCAGTTACCGCGACGGGCGACTGGATCTGGAGTTGCGGGTGGAGAACCTGCAGATCCTGGATCAGCTCAAACAGGCGCTGGCGGCCAGCGGGCGCATGAACGCTGAAATCCAGTCCGCCACGACGCAGGAAGGGCAGAAGGTCCAGAGCCGGATTCGCATTCAGGGGACAGGGGCATGAAGGACTGGTTTCTCGGTCTGGAACCGCGCGAGCGCAAGCTGGTAACAGCCGGAGCGGTGGTGCTGGTGTTACTGCTGCTGTATGTGCTGGTCTGGGAGCCGGTAGTCGGCAAGTATGCGGC
>JAGFJP010000146.1 GCA_024102665.1 Thiogranum sp.
TGACGGGCCGGTAAGGCGGACGTTCTGACCAGGTTCCCGTGGCGCTGCAATTGATGAATTCAGCGCTTGCCTGCATCACATCCAGCATCTGATCCGCATAGGGCTGCCAGTCGGTCGCCATGTGGAAAATGCCGCCGCTCTTGAGTTTGGCGGCGATCAGCGCCACGAAAGCAGGCTGCAGAATGCGTCGTTTGTGGTGTTTCCTCTTCGGCCAGGGATCGGGGAAGAACAGCAGCGCGCGATCCAGGCAGCGATCGGGTATTTTCCGCTCCAGCACTTCAACGGCGTCATGACAGAAAATGCGCACGTTCCCCGGTCCGCGTGTTTCCAGTTCCTGTAGCAGGTGACCGACGCCCGGGCGGTGCACCTCGATGCCGATGAAGTCCGCTTCCGGTTCATTGGCGGCCATCTGCGCCAGGCTGGCGCCGTTGCCGAAACCGATCTCCAGCGTCAGAGGCGCGCGTCGTCCGAACGCCTCGACAGCATCGAACGGCGCGTCGAACTCAAGGCCGAAACGCGGCCAGCTTCGCTCCAGCGCGCGCTGCTGGCCCGGGGTGAGTCGTCCTTCCCGGCGCACAAAGGAGCGTATACGCCGCAGGGGCGGGTGTGTGTTATGTTTGGCGTCATTCATGGTTTCGTTTCCGGTGGCAGGATTATACGGCCTTGTTTGAACCGTATCTGAACAAACTAAACAGCTGGGTGGGTCAGCTCGATTACAGCGCGCTGGGCTGGGAGCTGGTGGTGCTGTTGCTGGCAGCCACCGGCGCACTGTACGTGCATCGCAGCCTGGGACGTTTTCTGCTGGAATCCACGGCGCAGCGCGACGAGCGTCATTTCCGGCGTTTCACGCTGCGCAGCGCCCAACGCATCCTGTTCCCCTTCAGCATGCTGCTCGGCGTGCTGGCGGGGCGCGCCGTTCTGCGCGACCTCGAATACGACATCGTGTTGCTGAAACTGGCGGTGCCGCTGTTGCTGTCGCTGGCGGCTATCCGCCTTGCCGTGTACGTGTTGCGCAAGGGCTTGCAACCGGGGCCGGCGATCAAGGCCTGGGAACACCTGATCAGCACGTCGATCTGGATTCTTGTCGCCCTGCATCTCATCGGCTGGCTGCCGGATGTCATCGCGGCACTGGACGCGTTCGGCTATTCCTTCGGCAACATCCGCATTTCCGTGTATACGGTGCTGCAGCTTTCCGTTGCCATCGGCGTGCTGATGGTGCTGGCCACCTGGTTGTCAAAGATCGTCGAGGGGGCCTTGTCGCGCTCCACGCACATCAGCGCCGGTGTGAAGATCGGTCTGTCCAAGACCATCAAGTTCGGACTCTACATTGTCGCGGCGATTCTGGCGCTGAACGCCGTCGGCATCGAGCTTGGCGCTCTGGCGGTGTTCGGCGGCGCCCTGGGTGTCGGTCTGGGCTTTGGCCTGCAGCGCATCGCCAGCAATTTCATCAGCGGATTCATCCTGGTGTTCGACCGTTCGATCCGCCCCGGCGATGTCATCAGCATCAATGAGAAATTCGGCTGGGTGCAGGAGCTGCGCGCCCGTTATATCGTGGTACGCGACCGTGACGGCGTCGAAACGCTGATCCCGAACGAAAACCTGATCACCACCGAAGTCATCAACTGGAGTTACAGCGACGAACAGGTGCGCCTCAAGCTGCCGGTGCAGATCAGTTACAGCGACGATCCGGAAGCGGCGATGGCGATCCTGCTGCAAGCGGCCCGCGCGTCATCGCGAGTGCTCGAGGATCCGGAGCCGGCGGCGCGTCTCATGGGCTTCGGCGACAACGGTATCGATCTGGAACTGCGCGTGTGGATCCGCGACCCGCAGCTGGGCGTGGCCAATGTGCGCTCCGATGTGAACCTGGAGATCTGGAAGGGCTTCAAACAAGCCGGCATCACCATTCCGTTCCCGCAGCAGGATCTGTACGTAAAACAACTGCCGGCAAGTTAAAAAAACGTGCCGTCCAGCGGCGAGGACGCGCTGGCGAAACGCTTTTTCGGCATGCGTCCGGCGAGGAAGGATTCGCGGCCGGCTTCAATGGCTTTCTTCATGGCGGAGGCCATCAGCACGGGATTCTTCGCAGCGGCGATAGCGGTGTTCATCAGCACGCCATCGCAGCCCAGTTCCATGGCAATCGCGGCATCGGACGCGCAGCCGACACCGGCGTCGACCAGGATCGGCACTCCCGCATTCTCGACAATGGTAAGAATGTTGTAGGGATTGCGGACGCCCAGACCCGAGCCGATCGGGGCGGCCAGTGGCATGACGGCGACGCAACCCATGTCTTCCAGCCGTTTGGCGATAATCGGGTCGTCATTGGTATAGACCATCACCTTGAAACCGTCGGCAATGAGGGTTTCGGCGGCGCTCAGGGTCTGGACGATATCCGGGAACAGGGTCTTTTCGTCGCCGAGCACTTCCAGCTTCACCAGGTTGTGGCCGTCGAGCAGTTCGCGCGCCAGGCGGCAGGTGCGCACCGCGTCTTCTGCGCAATAGCAGCCCGCGGTATTCGGCAGGTAGGTGTAGCGGTCCGGCGGCAGCACATCCAGCAGGTTCGGTTCATCGGCGTGCTGACCGATGTTGGTGCGGCGAATCGCCACGGTGATGATTTCGGCGCCGCTGGCTTCGATGGCCTCGCGCGTTTCCTCCATGTCCCGGTACTTGCCGGTGCCCACCAGCAAGCGTGACTGATACGCCACGCCGTCAATCATAAGCGGGTCCGCGGTGCGGGGTGTTGCGGTTTTCATCACGGATGACATG
>JAGFJP010000150.1 GCA_024102665.1 Thiogranum sp.
CATGTCACCACCCGCGAGCGCACGCTGAGCGTGCGCATACCTCGCGGCATCCGCCCCGGCCAGCAGATCCGCCTTGCCGGTCAGGGTGCGCCCGGAGTCGGGGGCGGGGAACCCGGCGACCTGTACCTGGAAGTGGAATTCGCCGACCACCCCCTGTACCGCGTCGATGGCGCGGACATCTACCTGGACCTGCCCGTGGCGCCCTGGGAAGCGGCGCTGGGCGCGAACGTCAAGGTGCCGACTCCGTCCGGCGCCATCGACCTGAAGATTCCGGCCAATTCCGGCCAGGGGCGCAAGCTGCGTCTCAAGGGCCGCGGTCTGCCCGGCAAGCAGCCCGGCGATATGTATGTGGTCCTGCAAGTGGTCCTGCCGCCGGCCGACAACGAGGCCGCCAGGGACCTGTACCGGCAGATGCAGGACCAGCTTCGCTTCAATCCGCGCGCGGCAATGGGGGTATCCTGATCCCATGAACGAAAACGACCTGACGACACTGTCCGTCGAACTGATCGACGACGAAACCACTTTCACCCTGGCCGAGCTGTGCCGTTCCTGTGCTGTCGAGGCCGAGCTTATCGAGGCGCTGGTGGAGCAGGGCATCCTGGAACCGGTCGGCAGGCGCGGCCGACCCTGGCGTTTCCCCGCCAGCAGCCTGCGGCGCACTCGCATCACGTTGCGTCTGCAGCGTGATCTCGGCGTCAACCTTGCCGGCGCTGCGCTGGCACTCGATCTGCTAGAACGCATCGAGGAACTCGACGCCCGCCTGCGTGCCATGTCCCGCTAGCCACCGAGTTGTTCAACAGCGAACGCTTCAACAGCATTTCACATCTGGTCGGCGCCGCGCTGGCGCTGGCGGCCGCCGTGGTGCTGATCGTGGTGGCGTCGCGGCAAGGCGATGCCTGGCGCATTGTGGCGTTCAGTATCTATGGCGCCACGCTGTTTCTGCTGTATCTGATTTCCACGCTATATCACGGGCTGCCGCCGGGTCGCGCCAGGCGCGTGTTTCGTGTTCTCGATCACCAGGCGATCTATCTGCTGATCGCCGGCACCTACACGCCGTTTACGCTGGTGGTTATGAATGGTATTGCGGGTTGGTGGATGTTCGGCGCCATCTGGGGGCTGGCGTTGCTGGGGCTGGTGCTCGATGCACTGCCGCTGCGCGGGCCGCGGGTGCCGCAGATCGTTCTTTACATCGTGATGGGCTGGTTGATCGTGCTGGCAATCAACCCACTGCTGGAGGTGCTGCCGCGCGCCGGCTTCGTCTGGCTGCTGACCGGCGGCATATTCTATTCTTCGGGTGTCCTGTTTTATGCCCTCGACGATCGTTATCCCTGGATGCACTGCGTGTGGCATCTGTTCGTGCTGGCCGGCAGCATCAGCCACTATGTGGCGATTCTGGTCTATGTCTGAAACGGGATGACGATCAGGCATGCGGCTGACAACTGCCTGCCGACGGTTGTTTACCCGAACGCTTTGCTGATCCTGCGCCAGGCGTTACGGCGCGCTGGATTGGTGAAGGTCGGCGACAATCGAGACCGCTGATGGCTCTCGATTGTCACCGACCGGTATTTCGACCGCTTTTATGCTAGGCGGCCTTGACGCCCAACCGCTGGCGCCAGCCCGGGAACAGTGTGTCGGCATCGCCGGGGAAGGATTCGAAGGCGCGCGCGAACTCGTGATGTTGTTTCGCGTACTCGATCGGATCGGCACCTGATTTCCAGCACTCGTAGGCCTGGCGCAGCGATTTCGCGCCGGCAGCCGGGGAATCGATGTGGCCATAGGAGCCGCCGCCCGCGGTGTTGATGACGTTGCCGTGGCCCAGGTTCTCGAAGAAGCCCGGAAGGCGCAGCGCGTTCATGCCGCCGGAGATGATCGGCGTGGTGGGTTTCATGCCGTACCACTTCTGGTAATAGACCGGGCCCTGGCACTCGTCGCGTTCAATCATATAGGCGATGACCTTGTCGTCGGCCTCGCCTTCCATTTTACCGTAGCCCATGGTGCCCACGTGGATACCGGAGGCACCCTGCAGGCGCGACATCTTCGCCAGCACGAAGGCGGTGTAGCCGCGTTTGGCGCTCGGCGAAGTCACGGCGCCATGGCCGGCGCGATGGTAATGCAGGTACTGGCCCGGGTACTGGCGACGCGCGGTGGTCACCATGCCGGGGCCGCCCACGTAGCCGTCGACCAGGAAAGCCAGCTTGTCGGCGTCGGGGCCGAACGTTTCCAGCGCGAAATCGGCGCGCGCGCACATCTCGAAATGGTCGTCGGCGGTGATGTTCATGGAGAACAGCTTGGCCTCGCCGGTTTCGTCCTGGGCGCGCTTCATGGCGTCGTACACCAGCGGCAGGGTCTTCTTGATCGGCGAGAACACCTGGTTGCCCTGTGGCTCGTCGTTCTTGATGAAGTCGCCGCCCAGCCAGAACTCATAGGCCGCCTGCGCGAAGGGCTCGGGGCGCAGGCCCAGCTTGGGCTTGATGATGGTGCCGGAGATGTAGCCGCCGTCGGTGACCGGGCGGCCAAGAATGCGCCACAGGTCGGAGATGTCCTTTGCCGGGCCGTCGAACATCTGGATAGCGCGCTCGGGCATGTAAAAGTCGACCATCTTCGCGTACTCGACGTCGCCCATGCCCTGGTTGTTGCCGATGGTCAGGGTCAGGAATGACACCAGCATGAAGCGCCCGTCGGTGACGTTCCGGTCGAACAGCTCCAGCGGGTAGGCGATGCGCATGTCTTCGCTGGCTGCATCGATGTGGTACACCAGCGCATCCACGCCCTTGGTGAAATCGTCGGTGGTGCAGACCTCGACGTTGGTGCCGGTGGATGATTCCGCGGCGAAATGGGCCGCAGTGGCGAGGTATTCGTAACCCGCCTTGGGTTTCATCCTGTAGGCGACCAGGATGTGTTTGCCACCGGCGATGAGATCCGCTTCCGCGAGATCAAGGTTGGCGTAGCGGCTGGATTGATCGTGAGCCATGACGTTCTCCGAATGAATGACTGAAAACAAAACTGCAAAAATCGATAGCACTATAATTGATAGGGGCTATAAGATATATTCAGAAATTCTGAGACAAACTGAAAGTTATAATTATGATGAAATTGACATTGCGCCAGCTCGAGATTCTCGACGCCGTGGCCCGCTGCGGAAGCTTCTCCCGCGCCAGCGCCGAGCTGCACCTTTCCCAGCCTGCTGTATCGATGCAGATCAAACAACTGGAGGGATCCCTGGGCCTGCCCCTGTTCGAGCATATGGGCAAGCATATCCAGCTGACCGAGGCCGGGCGGGAGGCGCTTCAAACCGGCCGCGCCATCGCGCGCGAACTCGCCAACCTGGAACACGCGCTGGCGGACCTGCAGGGGTTGAAGGGCGGAACGCTCACGGTGTCGGTGGCGAGCACCGCAAGTCATTTTGCGGCACGCCTGATGGCGCTGTTCCGCCAGATGCACCCGGACGTGCGCATCAGCCTTAACGTGGTCAATCGCGAGACGCTGTTACGACACTTGACCGAGAACAGCATCGATCTGGCGTTGATGGGTCAGCCGCCGCAGGGACTCGACCTGACGGCGCAACCGTTCATGGACAATCCCCTGGTGGTGATTGCGGCTCCCGGCCATCCGCTGGCGGCGGCGCAGAACATTCCGCTCGCGCGTTTTGCCGAAGAACCGCTGGTCGGACGTGAGCAGGGCTCGGGCACCCGCAGTGCCGTGGAGAAGTTTCTCGCCGAACATGATCTGACGCTCACGGCAGCCATGGAAATGAACAAGAACGAAGCCATCAAGCAGGCGGTGGAAGCGGGCCTGGGTCTCGGCGTGGTGTCCCTTCACACGGTCAAGGCCGAACTGGCGACCGGCCAGTTATGCGTGCTCGACGTGCAGGGTTTTCCATTGCAGCGGCAGTGGTACCTCGTGCAGCGCGAGGGCAAGCGTCTGAGTCCCGCCGCAAAGGCATTTGCGCAATTCGTGTTGAACGAAGCGGCGCGCCTTACGCGTTAACGCGCTCAGACGGCCGCGCACTCCACCCCGCCTGTTCAGTCTCGCGTTTGCGGTTTGCATCCTGAACTACCCTGAGATATGGATGTCGGATAGTGACTCGACCTGCCCATCCAGCCGCGCGTCGGAAAACAGCAACGAAGGAGAGCATTGATGGTCAGCCCGAATGCCGAATCCGGCAACCGTTCGCCGGAACCGTCCTGGCATGCCGTCCCGGTGGACGAAGTTTTCTCGCGGCTGAATGCCGGTGCCGACGGCCTGAGTGAAGCCGAGCACGACCGGCGCCTGGCCCGCTACGGAAAGAACGCCTTGCCGGAGTCTGCGCCGCGAGGTCCGCTCGAGCGCCTGCTGGTGCAATTTCACAATCTGCTCATCTACGTGTTGCTCGGCGCGGCGGTGATCGCCGCGACCATGAACCACTGGGTTGATACGTTCGTCATTCTCGGCGTGGTGCTGGTCAACGCCGTGATCGGCTTCGTGCAGGAAGGCAAGGCGGAGGACGCCCTGCGCGCCATCCGCAACATGCTCTCCTCGCAGGCGATGGTGTTGCGCGACGGACGCCACGTCACCGTGCCGGCGGAACAGCTGGTGCCCGGCGACGTGGTGCTGCTGCAGTCGGGCGACAAGGTGCCGGCGGACCTGCGTCTGTTGCGGGTGAAAGGTCTGCAGATCCAGGAGGCCGCGCTCACCGGCGAATCGGTGGCGGTTGAAAAGGGCGCTGAGGCTGTGGACGAGGACGCGCCACTGGGTGATCGACGCGGCATGGCCTATTCCGGAACCCTGGTCACGCATGGCCAGGGCAGCGGTATCGTGGTGGCCACGGGCGCTGCAACCGAGATCGGCCGCATCAGCGGGATGGTGTCCCGGGTGGAGACGCTGGTCACGCCGCTGCTGCGGCAAATGGCGGTGTTCTCGCGCTGGCTCACCGGCGCGGTGCTGGTGCTGGCGACGGCGATGTTCGCCTTCGGCGTCCTGGTGCGCGGCTTCAGCGCCGGCGAGATGTTCATGACCGTGGTGGGCCTGGCGGTGGCGGCGATTCCAGAGGGACTGCCGGCGATCCTAACCGTAACGCTTGCTATCGGCGTGACGCGGCTGGCCAGGCGCAACGCGATCATCCGGCGCCTGCCGGTGGTGGAGACGCTGGGGTCTGTGAGCGTGATCTGCTCGGACAAGACCGGCACCCTGACCCGCAACGAAATGACGGTGCGCAGTATCGTCGCCGCTGATGCCGTGTACAGCGTCGACGGTACGGGTTACACGCCGCGCGGCGGTTTCCAGCGCGATGAGCAGCCGGTCGAAGCCGCCGAAACGCCGTTGCTGATCGAGGCGTTGCGCGCCGCGCTGCTGTGCAGCGATGCCAGGCTGGAGCAGCACGGTGAGGAGTGGCGGGTGCACGGCGACCCGATGGAAGGCGCGCTGGTAGTGGCGGCGGCGAAGGCCGGGCTGGAAGTCGAGCAACAGCGGCGGCAATACGCGCGCACCGACCTTATCCCTTTCGAGTCCGAACACAAGTTCATGGCCACGCTGCACCACAGCCACGAAGGCGCAGCATTCATTTATCTGAAAGGCGCGCCTGAGCAGGTGCTGGCGCGTTGCGCAAAGGTGCGCGGGCCGGATGGCGAGCAGCCGCTGGACCGCGACGAGTATTGGCAGCAACAGCTGGAAACGCTGGCCAACCAGGGCCAGCGGGTACTGGCAGTGGCCGGCAAACCGGCCCGTGATCAGCAACAGGACCTGAATTTCGGCGATGTGGAAGACGGCCTGGTGCTGCTCGGACTGTTCGGCCTCATCGACCCGCCGCGCGAGGAGGCCATAACCGCGGTGGCCGACTGCCGTAGCGCCGGTATCCGGGTGAAAATGATCACCGGCGATCACGCCGGCACGGCGCGAGCCATCGCCGCGCAGCTGCACCTGGAAAACACCGCCGAGGCCATCACCGGCAACGACCTGGAGCAGATGGACGACGCGGCGCTGGGCGGGCGGGTGCGGGACGTGGATGTGTTCGCCCGCGTCAGCCCGGAGCACAAACTGCGGCTGGTCACGCTGTTGCAGGAACAGGGCGAGATTGTTGCCATGACCGGTGACGGTGTCAACGACGCTCCCGCGCTCAAGCGGGCCGACGTCGGCATCGCGATGGGTCACAAGGGCACCGAGGCGGCCAAAGAGGCCGCGAAAATGGTCATCGCCGACGACAATTTCGCTTCCATCGCCCATGCCGTCGAGCAGGGGCGCACCGTCTATGAAAACCTGAAGAAGGCCATTGTGTTTCTCCTGCCCATCAACGGCGGCGAGGCCATGAGCATCATGATCGCTGTGCTGTTCGGCTTTACGCTACCCATTACACCGGTGCAGATCCTGTGGGTCAACATGGTCAGCTCCGTGACGCTGGCGATGGCGCTGGCTTTCGAGGCCACGGAACCGGACATCATGCGCCGCCCGCCGCGCCCGGCGCGCGAGGCCATGCTTTCCGGCTTCCTGTTGTGGCGCATCGCGCTGGTCTCGGCGCTGATGGCCGCCGGCGTGTTCGGTATCTTCGGCTGGGCCACCACGCACGGCTCCAGCGTGGAAGAGGCGCGAACCTATGCGGTCAACGCACTGGTGGTCATGGAAGTGTTCTACCTGTTCAGTGTGCGTTATCTGCGCACGCCGTCGTTCCGCATGCAACAGCTGTTCAACTCGCGCGCCGTGCTGATCGCGGTGGGCATCGTGGCGGTCTTGCAGTTGCTGTTCACCTACGCACCGTTCATGGAACGGTTCTTCGATACCCGGCCGGTGGATTTCGTGCATGGCGCCGAGATCATCGCACTCGGCGTGTCGCTGTTCGTTATTCTTGAACTGGAAAAACTGGCACGGCGCAAATGGCGCGGCCACAGCGGCGGCAGTGGCGCTGCGCACGGGGAAACACAATGAAAGCAGGGTTCGCCAGGGGACTGGCCGCGGCGCTGGCCGGCTTTTCCTCCCGCCATGCCCGAATTGCGCTCGGCGGCGTGCTGGCCGGCGCGCTGCTGGTCGGCGTGCTCGATTTTCTGACCGGAATCGAGCTGTCCTTCTCGCTGTTCTATCTCGGGCCCGTCGCTATCGCCGCGTGGTATCTCGGGCCGCGGGCGGGGTACGGGATCGCGCTGATTTCGGCGCTGTTATGGGTAATCGCGGATCTGGCAGGGGGGCATCAGTATTCCCAGCAGTGGATGCCACTGTGGAACAGCATTATTCGTCTTGCGTTCTTCGTGATGGTGACGGCGCTGCTGGTGCGTCTCAAAGACGCGCTGAATGCCAAAGAGGTGTTGGCCAACACCGATCATCTGACGCGCCTGTCAAATCGCAGGGCGTTCAACGAACGCCTGGAGCTGGAACTGAAACGCGCTGTGCGATACCGGCAGGCCTTTACGCTGGTTTGTTTCGATCTCGATAATTTCAAACAGGTCAACGACAGCATGGGACATGATGCCGGCGATGAGCTGTTGAAGTGTGTGGGAGCGGTCCTCGCAAACCATACCCGGGACGTGGATGTCGCGGCCAGGCTCGGCGGCGACGAATTCGCAGTGCTGTTCCCGCTGATGGAACCCGAGGCGGCCGGGAATGCGCTGCCAAAGCTTCGCAGCGCGCTGCTCGCCGCCATGGAGCAACGCGGCTGGCCGGTGACATTCAGCATCGGCGCCATCACCTTCGTGCGTCCGTCAGGCACGCTGCGTGACGTCCTCAAGGCAGTTGACGAACTGATGTACAAGGTGAAGAAGCAGGGCAAGAACGACCTGTGGTACAAGGTCTGTTTCGATTACGGGCTCAAAGAATGTACGGAAAGACGTTGTGTCTGATCGCGGGATCGACCCGCAGGCAGAATCCGTGACCCGGCACACGCTGTACCGGCAGGCAACGCGCTGGCCGGGCTGCTCATAGACTGATCGGGGCGGGCGCGCAGGCGCCCGGTTTACGATTGACCCTCGATGCAGGCCGCTGCCTGACGCGCGATTTCCAGCTCTTCATTGGTGGCGATGACGAGCAGCCTGACGCTGCCGCCGTCAGCCTGGATTTCGAACGGCGGTTGCGCATCAGCGGTGTTCCTGGCGTCGTCGACGACGATACCCAATGCGTCCAGTCCTTCGCAGGCGCGTTGCCTGACCAGCGCCGAGTTCTCGCCGATGCCGGCGGTGAACACCAGCGCATCGACGCGCCCGAGCACGGCGCAGTAGGCGCCGATGTATTTTTTTATCCGGTAGCAGTACATGTCGATGGCCAGCAGCGCAGCGGCGTCGCCGGCGTCGGCGCGCTGCTGGATTTCGCGCATGTCGTTGACGCCGCAGATGCCTTTCAGACCGCTTTCGGTGTTCAGCGCGGATTCGAGTTCATCCATGTCCGCTCCCGTCGCCCTGCGGATATGAAACAGCATTGCCGGGTCGATGTCGCCGCAGCGG
The DNA here is from genome assembly GCA_024102665.1 of Thiogranum sp. Lineage (GTDB taxonomy): Bacteria > Pseudomonadota > Gammaproteobacteria > DSM-19610 > DSM-19610 > Thiogranum. The sequence continues at coordinate 8,397 of JAGFJP010000150.1, forward strand.
GTTCCCATCATCAGGCCTTCCAGCGGCGTGAAGCCCATGGACGTATCCACGCAGCGGCCGGCGCGAACGGCCGCGGCGCTGGCGCCGTTGCCGAGATGCAGGGTGATCAGGTTCAGCGCCGCCGGCGCCTGCTGCAGGTAGTCCGCAGCCTGGCGCGCCACATACGCGTGCGAGGTGCCGTGAAAACCGTAGCGGCGCACCTGGTGCTCGGTGTACCAGGCATCCGGGATCGCATAGCGGTAAGCCTGCGGCGGCAGCGAATGGTGAAACGCGGTATCGAACACCGCCACCTGCGGCACGCCGGGAAACAGCGCCAGGCAGATCTCGATGCCGGTGAGATTGGCGGGGTTGTGCAGCGGCGCCAGCGCGCACACCTCGCGGATTCCGGCAACAGTCGCGTCGTCGATCAGCGCCGGCGCCTGGAACGCTTCGCCGCCGTGCACCACGCGGTGACCGATCGCCGCCACGGTTTCAAGTTCGCTCATGCTGCCGGAGGTGCGCAGCGCGGCTTCAATCGCCCGGAACGCCTCTTCGTGATCGGCCAGCGCTTCGCTGCGGGCCAGTTGCCGCGCTTCGCCAAGGGCGTCGGTCCAGCGGTGCTGCAGCCGGCTTTCGCCTTCGCCGATGCGCTGTACTTCGCCGTCGGTCAGCACCCTGTCGTTGCGCAGATCGATCAGCCGGTACTTGATCGAGGAACTGCCGCAATTGATGACCAGGACCTTCACGCGTCAATACGGCCACTTCCAGTTCTGTATCTCCGGTCTGTCGATACCCTGTTCGTGGGCGTAATTGCGGCAATCGATCTGCGCATCGCGCAGCTTTTCCTTCACATGCGCGCCGGCCACGCGCAGCCTGGGCACGCGGTTGATGACGTCTATCGCCAGGCTGAAACGATCGATCTCGTTGTTGATCGCCAGCTCCAGCGGCGTGTTGATATTGCCTTTCTCCTTGTAGCCGCGCACGTGCAGGTTGGCGTGATTGGTGCGCCGGTAGGCGAGGCGGTGAATCAGCCAGGGATAACCGTGGAAATTGAAAATGACCGGCTTGTCCAGGGTGAACAGGCTGTCGAAGTCGCGATCGGACAGACCGTGCGGATGCTCGCCGGCAGGCTGCATGCGGAACAGGTCGACGACGTTGATGAAGCGGATTTTCAGATCCTCGAAGTGTTCGCGCAACAGCGCGGTCGCCGCCAGCGCTTCCTGGGTGGGGATGTCGCCGCAACCCGCCATCACCACGTCCGGCTCCGAGCCCTGATCGTTGCTGGCCCAGTCCCAGATGCCGATGCCCTTGGTGCAGTGCCTGATCGCGGCGTCCATGTCGAGATACTGCTGGTGTTTCTGCTTGTCGCAGACAATCACGTTGATGTCGTTATGACTGCGCAGGCAATGATCGGCCACCGACAGCAGGCAGTTGACGTCGGGCGGCAGATAGATGCGCGTGACTTGCGGGTTCTTGTTGACCACCACATCGAGAAATCCCGGGTCCTGGTGCGTGAAGCCGTTATGGTCCTGGCGCCACACCGTGGAGGTGATCAGCAGGTTGATCGAGGCGATGGGCGCGCGCCAGGCAATCTCCTCGCAGATCGCCAGCCACTTGGCGTGCTGGTTGTACATGGAATCGATGACGTGCACGAAAGCTTCATAGGTCGCGAAAAAGCCGTGGCGGCCGGAGAGGACATAGCCTTCGTACCAGCCCTCCAGCGTGTGCTCGGAAAGCATTTCCATCACCCGGCCGTCGGTCGACAGCTCGCTGCCGTCCAGGTCCTCGGGCAGGAACTCCGCCAGCCACAGTTTCTTGCTGACCTCGTAAATGGCGTCGAGCTTGTTGGAGGTGTTTTCATCGGGACCGAAAACGCGGAAATTGTCCATGTTGCCGCGCATGATGTCGCGCAGGAAAGCGCCGAGCGGGCGCGTGTTCTCCGCCTTGATCTGCGCCGGGCCGGGCACCTCCAGGGCGTAGCTGCGAAAGTCGGGCATGCGCAGATCGCGGCGCAGCAGTCCGCCGTTGGCATGCGGGTTGGCGCTCATGCGCCGGGCGCCTTGCGGAGCCATTTCGCGCAACCCGGGCAGCAGGCGTCCGTTGTCATCGAACAGCTCCTGCGGCTGGTAGCTTTTCAGCCAGGCTTCCAGTTGCTGCAGATGCGCGGGATTGCCGTGCATGCCGGACAAGGGCACCTGGTGGGCGCGCCAGAACCCTTCCACCTTGTGGCCGTCGACGGCTTCGGGACCGGTCCAGCCCTTGGGGCTGCGCAACACGATCATCGGCCAGTGGGCGCGGGCTGCGACACCGCGCGAGCGCGCCCAGCGCTGGATGTTGCGGATTTCCTCCAGGCAGCGGTCCAGGGTCGCCGCCATGGCCTGGTGCATGCTTTCCGGATCCTCGCCTTCGACAAAATGCGGCGTCCAGCCGTAGCCTCTGAACAGGCTCTCCAGTTCCTCGTGCGGAATGCGCGCCAGCAGCGTGGGGTTGTTGATCTTGTAGCCGTTCAAATGCAGGATCGGCAGCACTACGCCGTCGCGTATCGGGTTGAGGAACTTGGCGGAATGCCAGGATGTGGCCAGCGGCCCGGTTTCCGCTTCGCCGTCGCCTACCGCGACCGCCACCAGCAGGTCCGGGTTGTCGAACGCCGCGCCGAAAGCGTGTGAAATGCTGTAACCCAGTTCGCCGCCTTCGTGTATCGATCCCGGCGTCTCCGGCGTACAGTGACTGCCGATGCCGCCGGGAAACGAGAACTGTTTGAAGAAGCGCCGCATGCCGTCCGCGTCCTGGCCGATTTCCGGGTAGACCTCGGAGTAGGTGCCTTCCAGGTAGACGGGCGCCAGAACGCCCGGCGCGCCGTGACCGGGACCTGCCAGGAAAATCGCGTTCAGGTCATGGTTTCTGATCAGGCGATTGAGATGCAGGTACATGAAGGACAGCCCCGGACTCGAACCCCAGTGTCCAAGCAGGCGGTTCTTGATGTGCGCGGGTTTGAGCGGTTCTTTCAGCAGCGGATTGTCCTGCAGATAGATCATGCCCGCGGCCAGGTAGTTGCAGGCGCGCCACCAGGCGTGCATTTTCGCCAGCTGTTCCTGGTCGAGCGGATGCTCGCCCGCGGTCAGTTCCGGTGCAGTGTGATCCATGGTTGATGCCTCCCTGAGCAATCGGTTTGCAGGTAATGTTACCTGTATAACCCTAGACCATTTGCGGGGAGTGTGTGCTTTTGTTGCGGCGGGAAAGCATCGTCCGGCAATACAATCAACGCCCTGGAAATTGCCGTTACTCGGACGTTCCCTGGCCGGCGCTATCGGTTTGCCCGGCCGTTTCGGACTCCGGCATCACGTGAAACTCGCGCACGAAAATATCCCAGAAGGTCACGAACAGCGCGGCCACCAATGGCCCGATGACGAAGCCGTTCATGCCGAACAGCACGAAACCGCCCAGCGTCGACAGCAGCACGATGTAGTCCGGCAGTTTGGTGTCGCGACCGACCAGGATCGGGCGCAGTACGTTGTCGACCAGGCCGATGACACCGGCGCCGAATGCGGTGAGAATCAATCCATCGACCCATTCGCCGGTGGCGAACAGGTAGATCGCCACCGGTAACCAGATCAGCCCGGCGCCGACCACGGGGATCAGCGACAGCAGCGTCATCACCACGCCCCACAGAAATGCGCCGGGAATGCCGAGCGCCCAGAAAATCAAACCGCCGAGGGTACCCTGCGCCGCGGCGACCACCAGATTGCCTTTCACCGTCGCGCGGGTGACTTCCGCGAACTTGGCGAACAGCAGGTGTTCGCGTTCGTCGCCCAGCGGCAGCGCGCGCACCAGTTTCCTGATCAGCTGTGGACCGTCGCGCAGCATGAAAAACGCCACGTACAGCATCAGGGCGAGGCTGACGAAAAACTGCAGGGTCCCTTGCCCGAGCTGCATGGCGTTCTGGGCGATGAAACGGCTGGCGGTGATGGCGCCGCCGGCGAGTTGCTCCTTGAGATTGTTGAGGTCGATGCCGAGGCGATCGAGAACGCTCTGGATCATCGGAAATCCCTGCCGGATGCGATCGATCCAGGCGCCGGGGTCCAGCTCGCCGCTCTCCAGGCGCTGGTAAAGATTGACGCCCTCCTGGAAGAAGGATCCGATGACGAACAGCACCGGAACCACGCCGATGATCAAACAGGCCGTCAGCGACACCAGCGCCGCCAGGTTCGGCCGGTCCTCCCAGCGCGCCAGCAGGCGGCGGTGCAGCGGATAGAACAGCAATGCAATGATGCAGGCCCAGAACACGGCGCCGAAGAAGGGCTTGAGCAGCCAGAGAAACAGCAGCGTCACCGACCCCAGCAGCAGGTAAAAGGTGCGCCGTTCCAGTTTGTCATCCATGGTGCAGTCCTGT
>JAGFJP010000153.1 GCA_024102665.1 Thiogranum sp.
ATTTCGACCTGGGTTCGCCTGCGCAACGACCGCTTGGTGGAAGGCGCCTCGTGACTGTCGCCGCGCCTCCGGGTGCAAAACGGCAACAGGGTGCGGCAACCCTGCTGGTTGCGCTGGTGCTGATGATAGCCATCACCGTGGTGACTCTTTCCGTGGCGCGCACGCAGCTCGTGCAACAGAAAATCGCCAACAACGAAAGCTGGCATCTGCGTTTGTCACTGCAGGCGGAAGCGGCCATGGCTCTCGCGATGGATCGGCTGAGCGAACCTTTCGACACCCTGATATGGGAGCCGGACGCGCAGGGAGATCATCTGGTGACCCACTGGGTTCCGCCCGGCGACAATCGTGAAGTGCGCACCGAGGTGCTGTTCAGCCGTCCGCGCGACGCGGGCGAGTTCATTTCGGTACAGGCCACCGCTGTACGCGACGACCATTCCGGGTTGCAGGCACAGGTGAGTCAGCTGGTCAGACCGTTGTCCGTGCTGACGCCGCTGGCGGAAACCGTTCCTCCCCTGGTGGTGAACGGCTGCATCAGTGCAACGAATTCCGGTTTCGACATCCGACCCTTGAACGCCGACAGGGACGAGGCCGGCGATGCGGTCTGGACAAAGCAGGACGCCGGATGTGCGTTACCGCCGGGTACCGACACTTACGGCGGCCGTGTGCTCGAGAAGGGGTTCGATGACGATTTGTGGCCGGCGATCTTCTCCGTTGATCGGGAAAGTCTTGCGGCCCTGGTCGAGACGCAGGCGGCTGCCGGGAGCGAGCCTATATATAGGAGTGTCGAACCTGCGGATCTGAGCGGCGGGCGGTGGATGGCAAGCCTCGGCAGCCCGACGCAGCACATCGTCCTGCACTTCCCGCCCGCGGTTGGCTGTCCGGAATTTGCATCCGGCGTGCGGATTTACGGGATTGTGTTCATCGATGGGGAATGCGCCGATCCGGTCGCCAGCGGCGTCCTGGAAATCTACGGATCCCTGATCGTCAACGGCAGCCTCAATGGGGGCGACGGAAACCTGAGGCTCAGCCACATCCATGTCGCCGACAGCCAGCAGTCGCGGCTCAGCTATCCGGTCCTGCGCACTGTGCCTGTGCCAGGGTCCTGGAGGGATTTCTGATGAGAAAAGCGCACTGCGGGTTCAGTCTCATCGAAGCGATGATATCGGTGCTGGTTCTGTCCGTCGGCCTGCTCGGACTCGCGCAATTGCAGGCGCGCCTGTCGATGGCTTCGTTGCAGCTCCAGGCATCGACACAGGCCCGGGTGCTCGGTGCGTCGGGCATCGAGCACGCCCTGATGCTGGAAACAGGCGCTGCCAATGCTGCAGACGAGGCCTCGGCAGTCGTGGTCACCCCGGCAACCCGATTCGAGACCACCACCGAACTCACGCGTACCGAGCGACTGATAGCTACGCAGCTCCGCGTGCGCTGGGAAGATCCCGCTGGCAAACATGAAGTCCACCTGGAGACGCTGGCCAACGCCGAAACCGACGCCATCGCCAGCCGCCTGCTGCTACCGTCGTATTGAGATCCGGCGCGAACCGCCCGATTTCCCTGCCGACCGTTCATCGCCCGAAATCCACCGTTCGTCGAAATCAGCGTCATATCACGCACGATTCGCCTCTACGCCCGTAAAGAATTCACGGCGTCATCCCCTATAAGCGCCTGCAGAACCTTCAGGTCGCCGGACTTCGCTGCAAAACCGTTCGTCGACAAAATGCGCGCATTGGTCGCATTTCGTTTTACACCCAAAAACGGCCGGGGTAGTAATAGCATCATGAACAGACAACACGGATTTACGCTGGTTGAATTGATGATCACGCTGGCAGTGGCGACCATCCTGCTGACCGTGGCGATCCCCAGCTTTACCGAAACCATCAAGAACAATCGAATTGTCACGCAGGCGAATGAGCTCGTGGGGACACTCAACTTTGCCCGTAGTGAAGCAGTCAAGAGCGCGATCACAGTTAATGTCTGCGTGAGTTCCAATGGAACCAGCTGTGCCGGGGGAACTGACTGGTCACAAGGCTGGCTGGTATGGGTAGACACCGACAACAGTGGTGGACCCGAGAACGGCGAGCAGCGAAAGGTAGTCAAGGGCTTGCCGAACTCAATGACCTTGAACAGTACCGTGACGCAGGTGCAGTACACCGCGCAGGGCGCTGCCGGCATCAACGGCACCTTTACCCTATGCGACGACCGCGCCGGCGAAACCGGACGACAGATAACCATTTCCAACACTGGCCGCGCCAATGTTTCCCCGCAGCCATGCGCATAACGGGTTAATGCGAGAACGATCATGACAACTGTTGCAATCAACCGAACACAATCTGCCAGGGGCTTCACGCTCATCGAGATCCTGGTCTCTGTACTGATTCTGTCGATCGGCTTGCTGGGCCTGGCGAGCCTGCAGGCCAACGGTCTGAAGAACAACTACGGCGCCTATGCGCGCAGTCAGGCAATCATTCTGGCCAATGACATGGCGGACCGGATACGCGCCAACCCGACGGCTGCTTCTTCGGGTTTATACAACAGCATTCTGACTCCCGCGTCAGATCCGGGCTGCAAGGCAGGGAACTGCTCGCCCACCGAAATCCGCGACCACGATTCCGCCAACTGGTACACCAGTCTCCAGACCATGCTGCCGGCGGGCACCGGCACCGTAACGGGGAACGGCACGCTGTTCACCATCACCGTACGCTGGGACGAACGTACCGGCGCAACCGGCACGGGTTGCAATCCGCAGGACCCTGACGACATGCCCTGTTTCATCACCACATTCATGCCGTGAGCCAGATATGAACATCATGCGTACAAGAATCAACACAGCCCGAGCCGACCGGAGACTGCAGCGCCTGTGCCGACAGCGCGGCATGTCGCTGGTGGAAATCATGGTCGCCATGCTCATCAGCCTGTTTCTGCTGGGTGGCGTGATCCAGATCTTCCTGGGTTCCAAGCAGAGTTATACCGTCAACGAAGGCATGTCCCGGCTGCAGGAGAACGCCCGCTTTGCCTTTGACCGTATCAACCAGGACCTGAGCGCGGGTGGCTACACCGGCTGCAATGATTCTGCATCGACTACCATCGACGGCAGCCTGCTGGTCAGCAACACCCTCACCATCAACAACACCACGGCTTACGATTTCGCCAACGCGATCGATGGCACCAACAACGGCGGACTGAACGGCAGCGACACACTGAGCATCCGCCGGGCCGTTACCGCGACCAGTGTCCCTCTCGCCGGAGCCATGACCAATCCCTGGGATCCGATCCTGCTGGACAGCACCCACCCCAATTACGCTGCGCTGCAGCAATGGGAGATCATGGCGCTTTCCGACTGCTACGCCACTGCTGTATTCATGATCACCAACGATCCTGCAACCAGTGGCGGAGTCATCCAGCACGCGCCCGGCGTGGTATCGCCCGCAGGCGAACCGAACACGGGACAGTCCAATGCCGGCAGCCTGGATCCGGATGGCAATACTGTACACAACCTGGAATTCGCGTTCGGTTCCCCTGAAGCGTCGGTCGCCACCTCGCAGCAGATCGCGACGACCACTTACAGCATCATCACCAGCGACAGCGGTACCGGCACGTCGCTCGCCATCAACGGCGTCGAACTGGTTGAGGGCGTTCAGGATCTGCAGGTGGAATATGGACTGGACGCCGACGGCACGCCAGGCGTTGAACGCTACGTCGAAGCGGGTAACGCCGCCCTCACCAATCTGAACCAGGTCGCCTCGGTACGCGTGACCCTGCAGATGGCCGGTCTCGGCAATGACGGAAACATTGTGCAGGTTGGCGGACAACCGCTAACCAAAGTTTTCACCCAGACGTTTCGCTTGAGAAACCGCTAGGCGGCAAACAAGGGACGAGAACCATGAAAGTGATCAAACATTCCACTTCCCGCAGTCAACAGCATGGCGCGGCGCTGGTCGTCAGCCTGATGATGCTGCTGGTCATGACATTGATCGGCATCACCGCCATGAATACCACAGTGCTGGAAGAAAAAATGGCCGGCAACAGCCGCCAGCGTCAACTGGCGTTCCAGTCGGCCGAAGCGGCGCTCAGGTCGGCGGAAGACTGGCTGTTTACCAATGTCACCAATGTTGCCGCGTTCGAGACCACATTCAACGGTACGCCAGCAGAGTTGTACTGGGAACGCAAGCCGCGACCCGGTTCTACGCTGCGCCCGATCACCATCGACGTTTACGATCACAGCGCCTGGGCTGTGGGCAACAGCCAGGAACCGGCGACGTCGGTCACCAGCGCCACTGACCAGCAGGATCCGCGCTACGTCATCGAGTATCTCGGACGCAGCGGTGAACCTCCGCTCGACGTCAATGATCCCGATCCCCGTCCCTACGCTTTCCGCATTACTTCGATCGGTTGGGGGACGGACAACACAACGACCTATGTTGCCCAGAGCACATATCGCATCGCTCTGTAATAAAGACCACATCTCAGTCCAACACTGAGGAGATTGTTATGAACACTTTCACGACGCAACCCTTACACCACTCAACCGACCGCAAATGGAAACGCGCTATCCTGGCAGGGTTGCTGTCGACTGTCTCCGGCGTGTTATGTGCCGCGCCCGGTACGCTTTCCAACAGTCCGCTGTTCCTGTCGAACAAGGTCCAGCCGAATATCTTTTTCATGGTGGACGATTCCGGCAGTATGGACTGGGAGGTACTGCTCACCCCGGGCGCGCTGGCCGCACATCCCAACGACAGCGATCGTTACGCGACTCCGGCCGGTCAATGGAGCACATTTGACTTTACGCCCGATACCGCCACGGAACAGCGCCGCCTGTGCGCCGGCTACAATTCCCTGCACTACGACCCGACGCGAACTTATACTCCATGGCGAGGCGCGGACAGCGCGGGCAACCCGTATCAGGATCAGCCCGTCACGAGTGCGCGAATTGATCCGTACAACTCCTCGGCCGGCACGATGAATTTGTCTGATCACTATTATTTCATCTGGAATGATGCAAATAACGATGGTGTATACCAGTCAGGTGAATGCCCCACCCATGCCAACGATGCCGTGGACACACGCAGTGAGTGCCAGTCGCTTCCTGACACCGTTTGCATGGCGGTCACAGATCTGGACGCTGCGGGAAAGACCAACTATGCCAACTGGTTCAGCTACTACCGCAAGCGCGAATTCGTGGCGAAACGCGCGCTGTCGCCTATCATCGCTAACTCGGATGCAAGAATGGGCCTTGCCTCGCTGCATAACAACAATAGCGTCCGCACCCTGATAAAAGACATGGATGACATCAGCACGCCGATCAACACTACCGCCCAGGCTAACAAGGCGGCCCTGCTGAGGAACCTTTCCAGAGTCAACTCCAGCGGTGGCACTCCGCTCCGGCAATCATTGCGCGATGTCGGTGAATATTACGCCGGCAATTCAAGCTGGGGTTCATCACCGATTCTGCCCGCCAGCCAGGGCGGCGAATGCCAGCAGAACTTCGCTATCCTGATGTCCGATGGCTACTGGAACGGTAGCAGCCCATCTGTAGGAAATACAGATACAGACGGCCCCGGTCCCTGGGACGGCGGCGATTATGCTGATAACTACAGCAATACGCTCGCCGACGTGGCCATGCATTACTATGAGACTGATCTCTCTGCGCTGGACAACAGGGTACCGGTGATCACCGGCGTCGACGAAAACACCGCACAGCACATGGTGACCTATACAGTGGCGTTCGGTCTCAAGGGGACGCTTGCCGATGACGAAGTTCCCGGCCAGCCGAACTTCAACGGATGGCCGCAACCGGTGGCCGACACAGAGACTGCTCTCGACGACATGCGACACGCAGCCTTCAATGGGCGCGGCCAGTTTCTTAACGCCGAGAATCCCCAGGACCTGATCGATTCCCTGAACCAGTACATCGCCGACATTCAGTCGCGCACAGGTACGGCGGCCGCGGTTTCGTTCAACTCGACCAGCCTGCAAACCGACACCAAGCTGTTGAAGGCGGAGTTCAACTCGGACCGCTGGTCCGGCGATCTGATTGCCTATAATATCAACAATGGATCTCTCGGCAGCATTGCCTGGAGAGCCTCCACCGACCTGAATGCCAGGACCGCTGCATCGCGCAATATCGTTACCTTTAATGGAAGCGGCGGCGTCGAGTTCAGCTGGGACTCGCTCACCAGCGCCCAGCAAGAAGACCTTCGCACTGACTCGACCGGCGCGCTGGGAAGCGAAGCTTCCGGTCTGGCGCGCCTTGACTACATTCGCGGTCAGCGTGGTTGCGAACAGAACAGTACCGGCTCATGCAGCTACACCGACAGCAACAGCGTAACGTTCAACAGCAAGATACTGCGTCAACGCAACAGCAAACTGGGTGACATCATTCATTCCAGTCCGACTTACGTCGGCCCGCCGGGCACTCGCTATCCGGATAATATTGCGTCGACGCCGTATCGCGACTTCGTAAACGCGCACTCAGGCAGAACGCCGATGACCTACGTCGGATCCAATGACGGCATGCTGCACGCTTTCAACGCCTCCGGCGTCGAGGTGTTTGCCTACGTACCCAGCACGTTGTTCTCGACCAGCCAGGGCGCCGGGCTGCATTACCTGACCGAGAGCGGGTATATCCACAGATACTACGTCGACCTTTCGGCCACGGTAGCCGATGCTTTCGTCGATCTGGACGGCAGCGGAACCTCATCCTGGCGCTCCATCCTTGTGGGCGGACTGCGCGGCGGCGGAAAGGGTTTGTTCGCGATCGACGTCACCGATCCCTCGGCGCTGTCCAGCGCGGCGGGCGCCGCCGGGAAAGTGTTGTGGGAATTCACGCACGACGATCTCGGCTATACGTTCAGCGATGTGCGCATCGGCAAGCTGAACAACGGCAAGTGGGCTGCCATCTTCGGTAACGGTTATAACAACGATCCGAACGGCGACGGCAGCTCCAAGGTCTTTATCGTCTATCTCGATGGAACAAACCTCAATAGCCCCATCCTCCTCGAAACCGGCGCTGGCACGATTGCAAACGGCGATTGCGGAGATGGAGGGAGTGATTGCAACGGCATGTCGACGCCCGCTATCGTCGACCTGAACGGGGACGGCGCAATCGACCGCATCTACGCCGGCGATGTGCACGGAAAAATGTGGAGCTTTGACATCAAGTCGTCCGATCCGGACAACTGGCAATCCGCTTACGGTGCGAGTCCGAACTACACACCCTTGTTCAGGGCCTGCTCGGCTTTGCCCTGCACCACGGCGAACCGCCAGCCCATCACGACAAAACCCAGTGTGGCCAGGCACCCGTTCAAGCGCGATGCCGCCACCTGGCCGAACCTGATGGTATTCTTCGGTACCGGCCAGTTCCTCACTGCAACGGACAATACGTCCTCCGCACTCCAGACTTTCTATGGTGTCTGGGATTCGAACAGCAGCAACCTGGATCGAAGCAACCTGGTGAGCCAGACCATCACGGAAGCGACTACCGGTGGAGTTCAGGTCAGAACCATATCCGACGTCGCGGTCGATTACGCAACCAGCAAAGGCTGGAAGATCGACCTGCCGACATCCAAGGAGCGTTCGGTGACCAGCCCGCAGGCGTTCGGTCAGCTGGTATTCTTCAACACCATGATCCCTTCCACCGGCGCCTGTGACGACGGCGGTTACGGTTGGTTGATGGCGGTTGATATGCTCAACGGCGGCATGCCGGGATTCCAGCCTATCGACGTAAACGGAGACGGTAAGTTCGATATCACCGACCAGGTCGGATCGGATTATGCCGTGGGAACCAGAACCTCGGGCATCCCGACAGAATCGCGGTTCATATCAGACAAACGTGTGACCGCGAATTCCGACGGCTCCGTAAACTTCCAGAACATTCAGCACTCCGGTTCACGTCCGGCTGAGCGGATGTCCTGGACGGGACTTGAACGATAGGCTGTAAATCCGGCGAGCAGGCCGTCGCGCGATTGGCTGCGGCTTGCTCGCTGAACTCACTGCAACATTGCGTGGCTGGAGTTGATTATGAAAACACTTGTCTACATCGCATTTTGTTTAATGGCGCTGGTGGCGACGCCGATGACATCGGCAGCTCAAGGCATGCCCGAATTCGAAACCACCGGCACTATTGACCGGCTGGATCTCAAAGCCGGTGAGATCGTGGTTGACGACACCTATTATCGTCTCGGCAAGGACCTGATCATACATGATGCAAAAGGGCGGCTGGGGGGAACGAAACTGCTGCGCGAAGGCGTCAGGATCGGCATCTCTCCGTCTCCCCTCCAGTCCGGCGCGACCCGCTCACGCACTGTTTATGAAGTCTGGGTTCTGCCAAAGGACTATGAGCCGCGCAAAACCGATGAAGAGTAATACCCAACGGATACGTAACTTATCTTACCGGGCAGGCACCGACATGAAACTGAAGAAACACAATGGATTCACATTAATCGAAGTGATGATCGTGGTGGCAATCGTGGGCATTCTCGCGGCTATCGCTTATCCGTCCTACCAGGAACAGGTCAGAAAATCGCGGCGGGCTGATTGCGCGGGTGAACTCACGTTGCTGGCAAATGCCATGGAGCGTTTCTTTACGCTGAACGGAGCCTATCCCGCTACGCTGGCTGCTGCCAATTTTCCCGCGCAATGCCCTATCGATGGCGGAACACCGAGCTATGATTTCGCCATAGCGCTGGATAACCCGGGCCCTGGATTCACAGTCACCGCCGCGCCTATAGGTCCGCAGGCAAGCGACAAATGTGGAACGCTCGGACTGACCCACCTGGGCGCACAGACTGTCAGCACTGGCCTTCCTCTGACGGAGTGCTGGTAACCCGCAACTCCTTTGGCAAAACGAACGTAATACTCTCCTCGCGGCCGGCCTGCTCTTGCACGCCGGCCGCGCCCCATTCCTTCAGACGATCGATCACTTGCTGAACCAGCACCTCGGGCGCTGAAGCGCCGGCGGTGACGCCGATTCTGC
>JAGFJP010000155.1 GCA_024102665.1 Thiogranum sp.
GACGTCGCTCGCGCCGGTCGCCGCAGCCGCCCGCGGCCAGCAGCGCGGCGCCAGCGAACAACAGGAACCCGCGGCGCGTCAGCGTCAGGGATGCACAGGATCGGGGAGGCGGGATCATGGCCGGAGAAGTCTAATGCCGCCGCGCCGCCGCCATCAAGCAACGCAATAGCGGGTGATGGCATCCGGCTGTCGGGCAAACAGGCTGCACGCAGCCAAAAAAATCCCCGCGGGCGCGGGGATCGAAGGATCGGGTTCAGCCGTGGTGGTGTCCACCCGGGCCGTGCACATGCCCGTGTTCGATTTCTTCCTGCAGGGCGTCGCGCACTTCAACCACTTCCACGGCGAAGTTGAGCTGGACGCCGGCCAGCGGGTGGTTGCCGTCGACGGTAATGGTATCGTTTTCCACTTTTGCAATAGTCACGACCAGCATTTCACCGTTCGGGCCCTGGGCGTGGAACTGCATGCCGGGTTCGATGTCGGTGTCTTCCGGAAACATTTCGCGCGGTACTGCCTGGGTCTTGCTGGCGTCGCGTTCGCCATAGCCTTCTTCGGGCGCCACGCTCACATCCAGTGCGTCACCGGCCTGCTTGCCTTGCAGGGCGTTTTCCAGCCCCGGGATGATGTTGCTGGCGCCGTGCAGATACACGAAGCTGCCGTCGTTGGACTGATCAATGATGTTGCCGTCATTATCGGTCAGGGTGTAATTCAGGGTGACAACCTTGTGGGCTTCAATATGCATATCGGGGGGTCCTCGGCCGGGCGTTGCGGGTGGTATGCGGGGAATAAAGTCGGCCATAATACAGGAAACGGCGCCCGAAAAAAAACCGCTGATGACGCGGAATAGCCTTCAGGATCGCCGCTGCGCCGCGGCGCATTGTCGCGTGACGCCGCGGCGGCGGGCGCAACGGAAAAGCCCGCGCTATTCCCGCACTGTGCCAAATGCCGCATAATCAACCGCTTTGAGATCGCCTGGAGTAGCGGCAGTGAAGTTCAGCATCGAAGAGTTTCGCGCCTGGAAAAACAAGAAAGTGACCCTGCTGGGCATGTCGGGCGTCGGCAAGACTTACCTGTCGAGTCTGCTCTGCGGCCATCACTGGTTTCACTATTCCGGCGACTACCGCATCGGCACCCGTTATCTCGATGAGCCGATCCTGGATCTCATCAAGCAGCAGGCCATGCGGGTGCCGTTTCTGCGCGACCTGCTGCGCCGCGACTGGATCTACATCCGCAACAACATCAAGGTCAACGATCTGGGACCGGTGCTGAGTTTTGTCGGCAAACTGGGCAACCCGGAGCTGGATGGCGTGCCGCTGGACGAGTTCGCGCGGCGCCAGGCCCAGTACCGCGAGGCGGAGATCAGGGCGATGCAGGATGTGCCGGAGTTCATCCGCAAGGCGCAGGAGATCTACGGATACCGGCATTTCGTCAACGATGTCGGCGGCAGCCTTTGTGAACTCGATGAGCCTGCGGTCATCGACCTGCTGGTCAGGCACACGCTGATTCTGTATATCCAGGTCACCGACAGGGAAGAAGAGCAGAAGCTGATCGAGCGGGCGCAGAGCGATCCCAAGCCGCTGTATTACCGCCCCGAGTTTCTGCGCGAGCAGCTCGCTGTCTATTTGCAGGAAAACAATCTGCGCTATGCGGCCGAACTGGATCCGGATGACTTCACGCGCTGGGTGTTTCCGCGCCTGTTTCATTCGCGGATTCCGCGCTACGAAGCGATTGCGAAACCGCATGGCTACACGGTCACGTCGCGCGAAGTCGCCGGCGTGCGCGATGAGGCGGATTTCCTGGAACTGCTGGAAACCGCCATCATCCGGACCGGGCCGGAGGGCTGAAGACGCATGCCGCTGGTCGCGCACAATGACTTGCCAACCTTCGAACGTTTGCGCCAGGAAGGCACCCGGGTGTTGCCGGCCGATCGCGCCTCGCAGCAGGACATTCGCGAGCTGCATATCGGCCTGCTGAACATGATGCCGGATGCGGCGCTGGCGGCGACCGAGCGGCAGTTTTTCCGGCTGGTGGGCGAGAGCAACCCGATCGCCCAGTTCTATGTGCACCCCTTTACCCTGCCGGAGTTGCAGCGCGGAGCGGAGGCCGTGGCCTACGTCGAGCGCTGGTACGAGCCCGTGGAAAAGGTGCAGGCGGACGGCCTGGATGCGTTGATCGTCACCGGCGCCAACGTGACCGGTCCGGAGCTGGCCGATCAGCCGTTCTGGGAACCGTTGAAGAATGTCATCGACTGGGCGTTCGAGAAAGTGCCCTCGACGCTGTGCTCCTGCCTGGCGACGCACGCCGTGCTGCAGTTCCGCTACGGCAAAAAGCGCATCCCGCGCTCGGAAAAAACCTGGGGCGTGTTCCCGCACCGCGTGGTGGACAAAAGCCACCCGCTGGTGAACGACGTCAACACCTGCTTCGACGTGCCGCATTCACGCTGGAACATCGTGACCCGCGAGCAGTTCGATGATGCAGGCCTGCACGTGCTGGTGGAGAGTCCTGAAGTGGGCGTGCATCTCGCCACCAGCAAGGACGGTCTGCGCATGGTGTTTTCCCAGGGGCACCCCGAGTACGACACCATTTCGCTGTTGAAAGAATACAAGCGTGAAGTGATGCTGTTTGCCGCCGGCAAGCGCGACAGCTATCCACCGTTTCCGCTGCACTATTTCCACACGCGCGAAAAGGCCCTGTTGAACGAATACCGCATTTACCTGGAACAGGCGCTGGCGGACGGCAGCCCGCTCCCCGAGTTTCCGGAAAAACTGGTTTCCGGGCACCTCGATAACACCTGGCACGATACCGCCGAAGCCGTGATCGGCAACTGGATGGGCCTGGTCTACCAGGTCACCCACAACGACCGGCGCATCCCGTTCATGGACGGCGTGAATCCGGACGATCCGCTCGGCCTCTACGGCAGTTCATGAACAGTTGATGTCGGGCGCTGTCAGAAGTCGCCCTTTGCGCCGCGGTTCATGATGTCTTCGATAATGTGCTTGACTTGCATGGCCTCTTCCTTGAGCGCCGGCGGCAGCTCCCTGCCACCGTGGATCATCAGGTCCATGTTCAGCGTATAGAGCCACAGCTTCCCCTGCGGATCTTCCACCAGCGTAATGCGGCAGGGCAGGTACGCGGAAAAGGCGTCGCTGTAGTCGAGCATGCGGGCGGCGGTCATGGCGTTGCAGAACATGTAGATCTTGACGAAGCGGTAGGGTTCACCGGTTACGGCTTCGACTTCCTTGTAGAGAGGAAGCTCGCCGACATTCTTGATGTTGTGTTCATTGGCCACGAAGCGCATGGTCTGTTCCACGTCTTCGGGCGAAAGCCCGTCCTCGACGGCCACCTTCACGCTGGTCGCTTCCGCGCCGTTGCCGGTCTTCAGCAAGGTTTCGGCCATGTTCAGGTAGGTGTTCGCAACCTGGTCATCGAAGTCGCTCAATGCGTTCAGCGGCGGTTTGAGCTGCACGATGACGACAATCACACCGACCAGCACCAGCAGCCCCAGGATCGCCAGCAGATTCCAGATCAATCGCATGGTGTTTTCCTTTTTTCTGATGTTTGGGAAAAGGATAGCACCGAATCCATCAGTCGCTTGCTGTCAGCTCCGCAATCAGGCGCCGGGCGCGGCTGTGATGGCTGCCCTGCCAGTAGATCCTGCCGCATGCCGGGCAGTGCAGAAACGCGTCGTAATAGCGCCGGGTTTTCGGCAGCAAGCGGTGTTCGATGCGTGATTTTTCCACCGGCTGCAGCGGGGTGTTGCAGCGGGTGCAGCGGCTGAAGGGCTTTACCAGGCGGTAGAGATCCAGGCGCGCCAGCACTTCCCGGACCTGCCTGCGCGGTTCGACTTCGCGCACGAACAGGCCGTGGGTGATGATCTTGCGCAGCAGCAGCCGGCGGTCGCGGGTCAGCACGATGCGCTGCTCCTGCTGGCTGATGCGCGCGACATCCTCGTCCGTGAAATCGTTGCGGTACAGGCAATCGAAACCGAGCAGTCTCAGGTACCGGTTCAGTCGCCCGAGATTGCAGTCGACGATAAAGCGCGGTTCACGCAGCGGCTTCGGGCGCAGGCGGATCAGCGGCGAAATATCCAGGCGCTCGAACACCGGGTAGACGCTGATACGGTCGCCGTCCTCGACGATACAGGAAAAATCGACGGAGCGGCCGTTCACCAGGATCAGGTCGATTTCCGGGTGGGGGACGCCGAAGGACTCGATCAGGTCCTTGACCGAAGTGCGCCGGTCGAACTCGTGACTGAACTCCACCTTGCGTTTCTCAGGTGGCAGGAAGTCGTTGAGCTCCTCGTAGAAGCGCAGGTGCACAGTAGCCATGAAGCACCTTTACCACCGGTGGAGTGATGCGGACAAGGGGGCGGGGGTGTGGCTGACCTGGACCTCGCGGCGGCCAGGGCGCAGCATCAGCGCGGTTGCGCCCGGAGCTGACGACTTTTCGGCGATTTCGCTGTCGAAGCGGTTGCCGAGCGTCAACTTCGGGACTCCGCCGGCAGCGCAGAAGCGGGCCCTCTCATGACTTGCGCGGAATTACCCGGTAGTCTAAGCCTATGGACAAGGAGTTGGCGGTAACTATCGGAGTTGGCGTGACTATTGCGTGTTTTTGACCAGCGCAACGCTTCCGGGAACAAGCCGCATCAAAACGACCGTCAAATGGATGATATTTTCAAACACAAGGGGCTGGAAGAGCACTGGGGCGATTCCCAGCTGGCCGGCCACAACGCCGCCTGGCTTGAAGATCTCTACGAACAATACCTGACTGAGCCGGACAAGGTCCCCGGGCAATGGCGCACCTTTTTCGAAACCCTGCCGAGGGTCAACGGTCAGGGAGCGGAAGCGCTGCATTCGGCGGTCCGCCAGGCTTTCCGCGCCATCACCCGACAGCCCCCGGCGCAACGACGCCCAGTGGCCAGCGCGCCCGGCAGCAAAGCCCACGAAGAGAAGCAGGTCAGGGTGTTGCAGCTGATCAACGCCTACCGTTTCCGCGGGCACCAGATCGCGGATATCGATCCGCTCGGTTTGCGCAGCATCCCCGATCTCGCCGAACTGACGCCGGAATTCCATGGCTTTACCAGCGCCGACCTGGATACGGTTTTCGATACCGGCTCGCTGGCCAGGACTGCGAAAGGCACACTGCGCGATATTCTCGCCCAGCTGCGCGCCGTGTATTGCGGCAGCGTCGGGTCCGAGTACATGCACATCACGGAAACCGCCGAGAAGCGCTGGATTCAGCAGCGCCTCGAACGCGCCGGGGAGGGAACCGCTTTTTCCGTCCCGGAAAAGGTGCGCATCCTGCAGCGCCTGACCGCGGCGGAAGGCCTGGAGCGCTATCTGCACACCCGCTATGTGGGGCAGAAGCGCTTTTCGCTGGAAGGCGGCGACAGCCTGATTCCGGTGCTCGATGAGTTGATGCAGCGCGGCGGTGCGCACGGCGTCAGGGAGGTGGTGATCGGCATGGCCCACCGCGGCCGGCTCAATGTGCTCATCAACGTTGTCGGCAAGACACCGGCCGAGTTGTTCCAGGAATTCGAAGGTACCGTTAAACGCGCGTCCAACGGCTCCGGCGACGTGAAATACCACCAGGGATTTTCTTCCGATCTGCGTGTCGGCGGTGCGCTGATCCACGTCGCCCTGTCATTCAATCCCTCGCACCTGGAAATCGTCGATCCGGTGGTGGAAGGTTCGGTTCGCGCCCGCCAGCAGCGCAGCGGTGACGAAGAGGGCAACCGGGTGGTGCCGGTGCTGATCCATGGCGATGCGGCCTTCGCCGGCCAGGGCGTGGTCATGGAAACCATCAATATGTCGCAGTCGCGCGGCTTTTCCACCAAGGGCACGGTGCATATCGTCGTCAACAACCAGATCGGTTTTACCACCAGCTACCAGGCCGATGCGCGCTCGAGCATGTATTGCACCGATATCGCCAAAATGGTCAACGCACCGATTTTTCACGTCAACGGCGACGATCCGGAAGCGGTGGTGCGGGTGACCCGCCTGGCGTTCGATTACCGTATGAACTTCCACAAGGATGTTGTCGTGGACCTGGTCTGCTACCGGCGCCACGGCCACAGCGAGGCCGATGAGCCCACCGCGACGCAGCCGTTGATGTACCAGGCTATCCGCGATCGCCTCACCACCCGCGCCCTGTATGCCGAGCAACTGGTGGCGCAAGGCGTGTGCGATGAGCAACTGCCCCACCAGCTGATGGACGCGTATCGCGCGCGGCTCGAACAGGGTGTGTCGGTGGTCGATGAACTGGTGCCGCGCGGCAAGGCCGGTTACGCGTACGCCGTCGACTGGGCGCCGTACCTGCAGCAGGCCTGCACGGCATTTCTCAAGACCTCGGTGCCGATGCATCGCATCCGCGAACTGTGGCATGCCATGGAACAGTTGCCGGAAGGTTTCGAGCTCAATCCCAACGTCGCCAAGATCATGGATAACCGCCGCAAGATGGCGGCAGGCGCGCTGCCGATCGACTGGGGCTTCGCGGAGACCATGGCGTACGCCACGCTGGTGACCGAAGGCTACGGCGTGCGCCTGTCGGGGCAGGACAGCGGTCGCGGCACCTTTTTCCACCGCCACGCTGTATTGCACAACCAGAAAGACGGCGAGCTGTATGTGCCGTTGCGCAACCTCAGCCATGAGCAGGGTAATTTCCTGGTGATCAACTCACTGCTGTCGGAAGAAGCGGTGCTGGCGTTCGAGTACGGCTACGCGACCACCGACCCGAAGACGCTGGTGATCTGGGAAGCCCAGTTCGGTGATTTCGCCAACAACGCGCAAGTGGTGATCGACCAGTTCATCAGCGCCGGCGAGCAGAAATGGAACCGTCTGTGCGGACTGGTGATGTTCCTGCCGCACGGCATGGAAGGACAGGGACCGGAGCATTCCTCGGCGAGGCTGGAGCGTTTTCTGCAGCTGTGCGCCGAGAAAAACATGCAGGTCTGCGTGCCGACCACGCCGGCGCAGATGTTCCACCTGCTGCGCCGCCAGATGCTGCTCGAATGCCGCAAGCCGCTGATCGTCATGACGCCGAAAAGCCTGCTGCGTCACCGTCTCGCGGTGAACGCGCTCGAGGATTTCACCGAGGGCGGTTTTCAGCCGCTGATCCCTGAAATCGATGATCTCGACAGCGCAGCGGTGACACGCGTGGTGCTTTGCAGCGGCAAGGTGTACTACGATCTGCTCGAAAAGCGCCGCCAGGAAGACCTGCAACATGTCGCCATTATCAGGATAGAACGTCTTTACCCGTTTCCCAGGGCGCAATTGCGCAAGCTGCTCAAGGTCTATACCAATGCCGCGGAGTTCGTCTGGTGCCAGGAGGAGCCGCAGAACCAGGGCGCCTGGTTCTCGAGCAACCACCATATGCGCGCATCGATGGAAAGACCGGAGCTGCTGGAATATGCCGGACGGCCGTTCTCGGCGGCGCCGGCGCCGGGTTACGCCTGGTTGCACACACAACAACAGCACACGCTGGTGGCCAGGGCGCTGGGGCTGGCGCCGGAACAGGAATAGATAGTGAAGGAACAACACATGTCAATCGAACTGAAAGTCCCGGCTTTCCCCGAGTCTGTTTCCGACGGAACCATCATCAACTGGAAAAAACAACCCGGGGACCGGGTCCGACGCGATGAACCGGTGGTCGATATCGAGACCGACAAGGTGGTGTTCGAGGTTCCCGCCCCCCGCGACGGAGTGCTCGAAGAGATTATCGAAAACGATGGCGCCGTGGTGGTTTCGGGACAGCTCATCGGCCGCATGCGGGAGGCGAAGGCGCCATCCGGTGTCGCAGCCGCGCAAGTAGCGGAGGCGGCCAACGATACGGGCGCGGAGACGGCAGCCGAATCCTTCGTCACGCCGGCCGCGGCTCGCCTGATCGAGGAACACGGGCTGGACGTGCAGGTCATCGAGGCAACAGGCAGCGGCGACAGGATTCTCAAGGAGGATGTGCTGCGCGCGCTGAGAGAACGGCAGGAACAGCAGCAATCGCCGAAACCGGCTGAGCAACCGCTTCGACAGGAGCGGCAGGCCGCGCCGCAAGCCAGGTCGGCGCGCGAGACTGCGACTGACGTGGCGCCGGGTGCGGAACAACGCGCGGAAAAGCGCGTGCCGATGACACGCCTGCGGGCGCGCATCGCCGAGCGGCTGGTGGAAGCGCAGCAGAACGCGGCGATTCTGACCACCTTCAATGAAATCAACATGCAGTCGGTGATGGAGCTGCGCAAACGTTACCGCGATCAGTTCGAGAAGAGCTACGGTGTCAGGCTCGGCTTCATGTCATTCTTCGTCAAGGCCGTGATCGAAGGGCTGAAACGTTTTCCGGAACTCAATGCATCGATCGATGGCACGGACATTGTCTACCACGGCTTTTTCGATATCGGCATCGCCGTGTCATCGCCGCGCGGCCTGGTGGTGCCGATACTGCGCGACGCGGACCAGCTGGGCATGGCCGACATCGAGCAGCGCATCAACGATTACGCGACAAAGGCGCGCGACGGCACGCTGGCCATGGAAGACATTACCGGCGGCACGTTCACGATCACCAATGGCGGCGTGTTCGGATCGCTGCTGTCGACGCCGATTATCAATCCGCCGCAGTCCGGCATCCTCGGCATGCACAAGATACAGGAACGCCCGGTGGCCGAGAACGGCGCGGTGGTGATTCGTCCGATGATGAATGTCGCCCTGTCCTATGATCACCGGCTGGTCGACGGGCGCGAGGCGGTGCAGTTTCTTGTCAGCGTGAAAGACGTGCTGGAAGATCCCGCGCGCCTGCTGCTCGGAGTCTAGGGCGATGGCTGAACACTATGATGTTGTCATTATCGGCGGTGGTCCCGCCGGTTACGTGGCGGCGATTCGTTGCGCGCAGCTCGGGCTGAATACCGCCTGTGTCGATCAGTGGATCAACGCCCGGGGCAAGCCCGCGCTGGGCGGCACCTGCCTGAATGTCGGTTGTATTCCCTCCAAGGCATTGCTCGAATCTTCCGAACGTTTCCAGCAGGCGCGCAGTGAACTGGCAGGTCACGGCATCAGGGTCGGCGGTGTCGAGCTGGACCTGGCGGGCATGCTGGCGCGCAAGGACAAGATCGTGCGGGAACTCACCCAGGGCATCGCGCAGCTGTTCAAGGCCAACAAGGTCACCTGGATCCAGGGACGCGGGCAGTTGCTGGCCAACAAGCAGGTGGCGGTCCAGGAACACGGACGCGAGAAGCCGCGTACGCTGGATGCGGAGCACGTGGTGCTGGCGCCGGGTTCATCGCCGATGCAACTGGACACCGCGCCGCTGCAGGACGATCTGATCGTGGACTCGACAGGTGCTCTTGAATTCCGCGACGTACCCGGACGGCTCGGCATCATAGGCGCGGGTGTCATCGGCCTGGAACTCGGCAGTGTGTGGCGCCGGCTGGGCGCGGACACCGTGACCCTGCTGGAAGCGCAGGAGACGTTCTTGCCGTTTATCGATGAGCAGATGGCGCGGGATGCCTTGCGCACCTATGCCGCGCAGGGACTCGACATCCAGCTCGGCAGCCGGGTCACGGCCTGTGAAGTCAAGAACGGGACAGTCACCATTAATTACCAGAACAGCGTCGGCGAGCACCAGGCGGAGTTCGACAAGGTGATCGTCGCCGTCGGCCGCCGTCCCAATACCAACAAGCTTGCCGCCGACGAGGCGATGCTGCTGATGGATGAATGGTGCTTCATCCATGTCGACGAGCAGTGCAAAACCAACCTGCCGGGCGTGTACGCGATCGGCGATGCGGTGCGCGGACCGATGCTCGCGCACAAGGGCTCCGAAGAAGGCGTCATGGTGGCGGAACTGATCGCCGGGCGATCAGCCCGCGTGAACTACGGCACCATCCCGTCGGTCATCTACACCTTGCCGGAAATCGCCTGGGTCGGCGAAACGGAACAGGCGCTGAAAGCGGCCGGCCGCGACTACCGCAGCGGTGTGTTTCCTTTTGCAGCGTCCGGCAGGGCGCGGGCAATGGGCGATGCCGGCGGTTTCATCAAGGTGCTGGCGGATGCCGAAAGCGACCGTATTCTCGGCGTGCATATGATCGGACCACATTGCTCCGAGCTGATCTCCGAGGCGGTCATCGCCATGCAGCTGGGCGGCAGCGCCGAGGACATTGCGATGACCATGTTTGCGCATCCCACGCTGTCGGAATCGTTCCACGAGGCCGCGCTTGCCGTCCACGATCGGCCGCTGCATATCTTCCAGCGCAAGACCTGAAGCCGGAGAACGCCCATTATCCGCTTATCGCGGGCGCCGGCTTGCATCGCGCGCGCGCCTTGTGCATGGTGGCGGCTTTCCGGTTACACAGGCATTCCGGAACAGATGACGCACCTATGCAGAGCGGATCCGGGTTTCCACCGTGTTGATTGAAGATGAGTTGACAGAGGCCTTTCACGCGCTCATCGCGAACGCGCGCGAGCGGCGCTGGCGCGCTGTGGCGGTGGTGACCGGCACGCGCGATGAGTGCCACGCGGTTGCGCAGCGTCTTGTGCAACTTGCAAGACCGCAAACGCTTCACTGGTACAGCGACCGCGCGCCACAGCAGGCGCATTCCAGCCACGGCGCTGCGGCGCTGGGTTTGCTCGGTACCGAGCTCGATGCCCTGGTGTTTGATGCCTGGTCCGGCTTCAACCCCGATGCGTTCGGCGCGCTCACCGGTACTGTCAGGGCCGGTGGCGTGCTGTTCCTGCTGGCGCCGCCGCTCACCGACTGGCCGCAATTCGACGATCCCGAGAAACGCCGCATTACGGTAGCGCCGTTCGCGCCGCGCCAGGTGACGGGGCGTTATCTGCATCGCCTGGCACGCATCGTGGAAGCCGATGAAAATATTCTCCTGTGCAAGGCCGGAAAACTGCTGCGCCGCGCCACGCAACCTCCTCGTCTAACGCAGGCGGAGGAACAGCCGCCCGCGCCCTGGCGAAGCTTCGATCAACAGCGTGCAGCGGTGGCAGTGATCAAGGTCGCTACCGGTCACAGGCGTCGCCCGGTGGTGCTGGTTTCGGACCGTGGGCGAGGGAAATCCGCGGCATTCGGTATCGCTGCGGCACAGCTCATACAGCAAGGCCGCAAACAGATCCTGCTGACCGGTCCGGCCATGGCGTCGGTAAAGACCGTAGTGGATCACGCCAGGGCCTTGCTGCCGGAGGAGGACCACGCGGCGCTGCGATTCGTGGCGCCGGATGAGCTGGCGCGCGCGCCCCAGCCGGCGGATCTGCTGCTGGTCGATGAAGCGGCCGCGCTTCCGGCGCCGCTGCTGCAAGCGTTGCTTGAACAGTATTCGCGCATTGCCTTTGCCACCACGGTGCACGGTTATGAAGGCACAGGGCGCGGCTTTGCAGTGCGTTTCAGCAGAATACTCGACGATAACACCAACAGCTGGAAGTCGATCCAGCTCTCGGAACCGATCCGCTGGGCGGCGGATGACCCGCTGGAGCGGCTGTCATTTCGCATGTTGCTGATGGACGCGAATGCCGCGGCGGACGAAAGCCTGCGTGACGCGGAAATCGGAACCTGCAGCGTGGAAACGGTGGATCGCGACAGCTTGCTGGATGACGAGGCCGGGCTTGCGGAAATATTCGGTCTGCTGGTGCTGGCGCACTATCGCACCCGGCCGCTGGATCTGCGTCATCTGCTCGACGGGCCCAATGTCTCGATACATGTGCTGCGCAGCAACGGACATGTCGCCGGCACGGTGCTGGTTGCCGGCGAAGGCGGCTTCGATGCGCCAGTCGCGCGGGCGATCTGTGCCGGTGAATCCCGCCCTCATGGCCATCTCCTGCCCGAAACGCTGGCGGCCTGCCAGGGATTGTGCGACGCACCGCGCCTGCGCTGCGCTCGGGTGTTGCGTATTGCCGTGCACCCGGTGCTGCAGCGTCGCGGTCTGGGCACGCGGATGATCGAGCACGTCACCGCCTGTGCGCGCGAGCAAGGCTATGACTATGTCGGCAGCAGTTTCGGGGCAACACCGGAGTTGCTGGAGTTCTGGAGCAAACGCGACTGGCTGCCGGTGCGGGCGGGATTCCGGCGCGGCGCCAGCAGCGGTTGCCATTCGGTCCTGGTGCTGAAGCCGCTTTCCGCAGCGGGCGCGGCGCTCGCCGAACGCGCGAGGGAACGCTACTTTGCCCAGTTCCCGCACCAGTTGTCCGACAGTCTGCAGGATCTCGAACCGGCGCTCGTGGTTCGTCTCATGCAGGACGGCGCGGTTGCGCTGATCAAGCCTGACGAGGCCGACTGGAGTGACGCGCGTGCCATCGGGTTTGAGCGACGACTGCCGGAAACCTGCATCGGCTCGCTTTGGCGGATCGTCTGTTTCGCGCTCAGGAACCCGCGCTGCGTCGCCGCGCTGGAGGACCGCGAAACCGGCGTGCTCGTCGCGCGGGTGCTGCAGCGGCGTTCCTGGCAGGAATGCGCAGCATTGATCGGCGTTCCCGGCCGGACGCAGGCCCTGTCGGTATTGCGCAGTGCCGTTGCCGGATTGATCGGGTATTATGCAGATCACTTGCACTGAACCAGCCTGGCGTTGCGCAGCACATGACCCGTTATCAAGGCGATCCGCAGTTTCGACACGATGCACCACCCCGCACCGGTGTATTGATGGTCAACCTCGGCACCCCCGAGGCGCCGACCACCGCTGCGGTGCGGCGCTATCTCGCAGAGTTTCTGTGGGATCCGCGCGTTGTCGAGATGGCGCGACCTCTTTGGTGGCTGGTATTGCACGGCGTGATACTGCGCATACGACCGGCGCGGGTGGCGAAAGCGTATCAGGCGGTTTGGACCGAAGAAGGTTCGCCGCTGATGGCGATTTCCAGGCGTCAGGAGCATGCGCTGCAACAGCGCCTGAAGGCCGATGACGGAAGTTTCGAAGTCGCACTGGCCATGCGCTACGGTCAGCCTTCCATCGAACATGCGCTCAATGCGCTGCGCGAAAAGGGCCTGCGCCGACTGCTGGTGTTGCCGATGTACCCGCAGTATTCGGCGACCACTACTGCCGCGGTGTTTGACGAAGTGTTCCGCGTACTCAGCCGCTGGCGCTGGGTGCCGGAATTGCGCCTGATCCAGCATTATCCCGACCATCCCGGCTATATCGACGCGCTGGCGTCGAGTGTGCGCGAGCATTGGCAACGCGAAGGCCGGCCGGATCGCCTGATGATGTCGTTCCATGGCATTCCCAGACGCTATCTGCTGGCAGGCGATCCCTACCATTGCGAATGCCATACAACGGCGCGCCTGCTTGCGGAAAAGCTGGAACTCGGCGACGGGGAATGGATGCTGACGTTCCAGTCGCGTTTCGGACGCGAGGAGTGGTTGCAACCTTACACGGATTTCACCTTGCGCGACTGGGGGCGCGCAGGTGTTGCGCGTGTCGACGTGATCTGCCCGGGATTCAGCGCCGATTGCCTGGAAACACTGGAAGAAATCGCCGGGCAGGATCGTGAGCTGTTCATCGAGAATGGTGGTCAGAGCCTGCGCTATATTCCGGCACTGAACGATCGGCCCGATCATATCGACAGCCTGGCGGGGCTGGTGGCGATGCATACCCGCGAGTGGGGCGCAGCGGATCCACAGGAGGAACAGCTGGCGATGCGCCTGCAGCGCGCAAGGGCGCTCGGCGCCCGGCGGTAGACAGGGACCGGCGCCGTGAAACATTCCCGTCCGCTTGTCGCTATCAGCAGTTGCCTGCTCGGTGAGCGCGTGCGCTATGACGGCGATCATAAACGCGACCCCTATATCACTGCGGTTCTGTCGCAGCAGCTCGACTGGAAACCTGTGTGTCCGGAGATGGGCGCGGGCATGGGTGCGCCCCGCCCGCCGATACAACTGGTCGGCGATGCGGGTCATCCGCGCGCTGTGCGGGTAAGCGATCCGGACTTCGATGTGACCGACGCACTGAGCGGCTATGCGCGCGCCATGGCGCGCGAGCTGGCGGGTGTCAGCGGCTACATATTCAAAAGCCGGTCGCCGAGCTGCGCACTGGACGATGCGAAGCTGTTCGATACCCACGGTAATGAAAAAGGCTACGCCAGCGGCCTCTTTGCGCGACTGGTGCGCGACAGCTTTCCCGCCTTGCCGGTGATCGATGATCTGCGGCTCCAGGATCCGGATGCGCGGCGACAGTTTCTGGAAGCGGTATTCCGGAGCTGGAGCGGCGACGAACGCACCGATTGACAGGGAGACGGACACAGCCATGTCGATCGTGTCGCTGGAACTGCAAAGGGCGCGTCAGGCGCTGGAACGATTCTGCGCAATGCGCAATCCCGCGTTACAAGGCAGCGGCAGATCCCTGTGTTGCGAGCAGCATGGCGATGGCCTGATTCTGCTGGAATCGCGCCAGCCGGAGGATTCGATGCTGTCCCCGGTTCGCGTACCGCTGGTGCGCATGAACTACCGCGACGGGAACTGGTCAGTGTACTGGCGGGTGGCGGGCGATGACTGGGCGCCGTATCCGCATCTGCCGGTAACCGACAGCGTGCAGCATATCGTCGATGAACTGGAACAGGCGCCGCTGCACGTCCATTGGGGGTAACTTTAACCTCGGGTTCGCGTTATTCACCCTGCAAGGTATATTCGCCCCTTCACCGCAACCGGGAAGTGCAAACGATGAAGCCGTTGATCTGGATGCTGGCGCTGCTGTTCGTCACACCGCTGGCCGCGGATGAGGTCGAGAAAGTGCTGTTCCTGGTAGTGGACGAAGATGAAGTCATCGCCTCGAACACCCGGGCGGGGCGCTTCGATCGGCTCGATTTGCGCGCCAAGGAAAAGATCCGCGACTACAAGGTCGCCAACGCGGTGGCCGTGGTGGTCACCAATCAGCGCTTTGCCGCCTATGGCGTGTTGACCGGTGGCTGGCAGAGTATCCGCAAAGAGGCGCAGGAAAAAGTCAGATCTGTCGAGGTCGCGGATTATTCGGCAACTGTCGTCACCGACGACCGCATATTGAATTTCTACGGGCGCAGCGGTGCCTGGAGCGAAACCCGGCGCTAGCGCGGCGGGGCGTGCCATCGCGCCGCCGCAGTAGATGTGCGGTGAGAAATACGGGCTAGGTGCCCGTCGCCTGGCGGGTTACGTCGACGTACAGCTTCAGCCGCTGGCCGGGTTTCAGATAACCCTGGCCGGAAAGATTGTTCCAGTCGCGCAGATCGTCGACAGTTACCTTGAAACGGCTGGATATGCGTGAAAGCGAGTCGCCTTTACGCACCGTGTAGTACACGGGCCTGACCAGTGTGCCGGGCAGAACGCTGCCGGAAGTCGGCAATTGCGTCCAGATAACCAGCTTCTGGCCGACGCGCAGGGTATCCCCGGGCGCCATGCCGTTCCACGAAGCGAGTTTGCGCACGCTCACCTTGTATTGTCTCGACAGATCCCAGAACGTATCCCCGCTGCCGACGATATGCTCGGTCTTGTAGCCGCTGCGGCTGCGATTCTTCTTGTCGGCGAGTCGTTGCTGCGCGCTGAGCTGGTAGTTTTCCTTCGACTGGCTGGATACCGGAACCATCAGCCAGGTGCCGGCACGGATCGCCGCGCTCTTGAGGTTGTTGGCAGCCTTCAACGCGTCGACGGTGGTGTGGTAGCGGGTCGCGATATGACTGAGGGTCTGCCCCGGATCGATTTTATGACGAATCCATTTCAGGCGTTTTTCCGGAGGCAGCCCTGCGATCGCCTGGCGGAACGTTGCGACCTGATCGACCGGAATCAACAGGCGGTGCGGGCCTTCGGGATCCGTTGCCCACTGGTTGAAACCGGGGTTGAGACGGTACAGCGTATCGAGTTGCATGTCGGCAAGATCGGCGGCCACGGCCAGATCGATCTGGGCATCGGTATCGACCACCTCGAAATACGCCTGCGCCGGAATCGGGTTGAGGGTGATACCGTATTTTTCAGGCGCTTCCACCAGCTGTTTCAGCGCAAGCAACTTGGGCACATATTCGCGTGTTTCCCGGGGCAGGTTCAGGTTCCAGTAGCCGCCCGGCCTGTTCTTGCTGCGATTGCGACGCTGTGCCTTGATGACCGTACCCTCGCCGGAGTTATAGGCGGCCAGGGCCAGCAGCCAGTCGCCATGGAAGCGCCGGTGCAGGTGCTCAAGGTAGTCCAGCGCCGCCGTGGTTGAATCGACGACGTCGCGCCGTCCGTCATACCACCAGTTCTGTTTCAGTCCGAAGTGCTTGCCCGTCGCCGGCACGAACTGCCACAGGCCGGCTGCGCGACCGTGTGAATAGGCGAAAGGATCATAGGCGCTTTCAACAACCGGCAGCAGGGCGATTTCCGCCGGCATGCCGCGGGTTTCCAGCTCTTGCTGGATATGCCAGGCATAGCGTCGCGCGCGTTCACTGACGCGTCGCAGATACTCGGGGTGACTTGCATACCACCGGCGGTGCACCGCGATACGCTCGTTATCCTGAGCAGGCAGCGCGAAGTTACTGCGCAACGCTTCCCACAGGTCGGTCGGCTGCTGCGGTGCAAAGGCGGGCGCAAGGATACCGGTCAAGGGTTCCGCGGCGGCGATGATGGTGGGGCTGGATGGTGCCCAGGCGGACTGTCCGTCGAGAGTTCCGGGTACCGCCTCGGCAACTGGCAAGACAGCATCGGGCGCGCCCGGCAGATGCCCACAGGCAGTGATCAGAAACGCCGCGACGGGCAGTAATGGCAACAAGCGACCAGGCATAAAATCCCTATCGGCATGATTGTCGATGTTTTTAGCCCAAGCCCGTGATCGATAAAGAGATTTAGGCCACGAATCCGGTATGCTGACAGGCGGAGGCGGCAGCGTCAAGCGCGTTGTCCGCGTGCCCGGATGCGTTATCATGGCAGAACACGTTGCGAATTAGCCGGTTATGACTGCGAAACCAACAGCGAGCGAAAATCCTGAACGTCTGCATGCGCTGCGCGCCTGGTGCAAACAGCCGCTTGGGCAGCAGCTGGCGCGCACCGAGCAGGAATTGCTGCACGAGATCCTGAGCGATGTGTTCGGCTACCACCTGGTCGTTGTCGATCCTTCCTGCGCGCCTGATTCTCTGGGCGGCAGCCGTATCATGCATCGGGTCGTACAGTCCTGCACCCGGGAGGGGCTGGATGAGCTGCCGGCATTAATGGCTTGTGCCGAAGCGCTGCCTTTGCAGTCAGATACGGTCGATGCCTTTGTCCTGCCGCACGTGCTGGAACTGGCCAGCGATGCGCACCAGGTATTGCGCGAAATCGATCGCTGCCTGGTAGCTGAAGGTCATCTCATCGTTCTGGGTTTCAACCCTTATGGCTGGTGGGGCTTGCGCAGGTTGTTGCTTGGCTGGCGCGGGCATGTGCCCTGGTCACTGAAGTTTGTCAGTATGCCGCGCCTCAAGGACTGGCTTTCGTTGCTGGGGTTTGACACCATTCAGGCCCGGTATCTGTTCCCGCATCCGCCGTGGCAATACGGTTCCGGCAAACCGAGAGCGTCGCTGTTGCAACGATTGCATCGTGACCGCTGGCCGCTGCTGGCGGCGTCGTATGTGCTGGTGGCGCGCAAGCGCGTCGTCACACTGACACCGGTCAAGCCACGCTGGCGACCGAGACGCGCCGTAATCGCCGGGATCGCCGAAACCAATCAGGGGAGAATGCGGCCGCATGGCTGATGTGCAGATTTATACCGATGGCGCCTGCAAGGGAAATCCGGGTCCGGGTGGATGGGGCGCCTTGTTGCGCTACGGCGACCATGAGAAGGAACTTTACGGTGGCGAGGCCATGACCACGAACAATCGCATGGAGCTGATGGCGGCGATAAAAGCGCTGGAGAGTCTCAAGCGCCCGTGTTCCGTGGAACTCACCACCGATTCGGTATACGTCAGAAGCGGCATCACCGAATGGTTGCCCGCCTGGAAGCAGCGCGGCTGGAAAACCGCGGCAAGGAAACCGGTGAAGAACGCGGATCTGTGGCAACGCCTTGACGAGGTCGCGCAAAAACACCGGGTTTCCTGGCACTGGGTCAAGGGACACAATGGTCACCCGGAAAACGAACGCGCCGACCAGTTGGCCAACCGCGGAATCGAGGAGCTTTGATGCGACAAATCGTACTGGATACAGAAACCACTGGACTGGAACCCCGGGAAGGACACCGCATAATCGAAATCGGTTGCGTGGAATTGGTCAATCGCCGCCTGACCGGCAACAACTTCCATCAATACCTGCAACCGGATCGCGAGATCGATCCTGGCGCCATCGAAGTGCATGGCATCAGCAACGAGTTTCTCGCTGACAAACCGCGGTTCGCGGACATTCTTGAAGATTTTTGCCGGTATATAGAAGGCGCCGAGCTGGTTATTCACAATGCGCCTTTCGACACCGGTTTTCTGAACAATGAATTCCGGCTGTGCAAGCACGGCAGACAGGTGACCGATCTGTGCAAAGTGCTGGATACGCTCGCACTGGCGCGCAAGCTTCACCCGGGACAGAAAAACAACCTCGACGCCTTGTGCAAGCGTTATCAAATCGACAATTCGCGCCGCGACCTGCACGGCGCGCTGCTCGATGCCGAGATTCTCGCCGATGTCTACCTTGCCATGACCGGTGGACAGGTGAGCCTTTCTCTGGGAGGGGGGATGGAAAGTGCCGGGGCAGCGGCCCGAGCGGAACAGGTCAGGCGGCTCGATGCGCAGCGCGCGGTGCTGCGGGTGATCCGCGCTGATGACGAAGAACTGGCCGCACATCGCGCCTGCCTGCAGACCATCGGCAAGGCGGCGGGCGGCGAATCGGTCTGGGAAAAGCTGGAAAGGGACTAGCCGCCTACCATCGAGTCCAGCAGTTCCTGCTGTTCCGGCGAGATATCGATAATCTGAAAGCCGCTCCAGTGGGACCCGGAGTCGTTGGCATCCTGGCACCAGAGGCTTTCGGCGCCGATGGTAAGAGTCCCGGTGCCGGCATCCTGTGCCAACGGTATGCACAACTGGCGTACCGTCCCGGGTGCAATGCACAGTGGTCCCACGAGCATGAACCCGTCAACCGAAAGGTTGACGAGTT
Source organism: Thiogranum sp. (assembly GCA_024102665.1). Lineage (GTDB taxonomy): Bacteria > Pseudomonadota > Gammaproteobacteria > DSM-19610 > DSM-19610 > Thiogranum. The sequence continues at coordinate 19,003 of JAGFJP010000155.1, forward strand.
GTCCCAGCGTCTCTCCGGTGTGTGCATCTTTGATAACCACGTCTTCCGGTACCTCGATTCTGGGGTGTTTGCGCAGTTCGGCCGGCGATTGTTTTTCTGATGTGCTCATAGGTACTTCCCGTAATCAGGCTGAAGCGGTTTCTTTGACGTTGCGGTCGAGCATGCGGTGAATGGCGCTCAAGGCGCGGTCGACGAACGGCTTCTTTTCGACCGCGATGATCCGGACCTTGCCTCCGATCATGCAATCAGCAAGCTCGCGCATCGAAATTACAGCCGCCTTTACGCCCATCTGATCGACGAACATGAACTTTTCAGTAATCGTGCTGCGCCAGGAAAGCTTCGCACGTTGGGTTTCCGCGTCGCCCCTGGAAAACTCGAACCAGGTACCGAACGGGACAGCCTTGAGTTTGTCGATCATCTCGGCCTGCTCGGGGGTTAATGGCGCGGCTTCATGCTTCCGACTCTTTGCAGATTCGGGCATTACTTCCTGCCGGACTACCGCCTGCGGCGCCGCGTGCGCGGCGATCTCGCCCTCCAGCACCCGCTGTTGATCGTCGAAAAGCGTTGAAAGCAGTTTTTCCTTGTCTGCCTGCTGAAGTGTCTTGACGGACTCGCGTATTTCCTGCTGCAGGGCAGCGAGCGTGCTGCGGCGACGTTCCCGGTCCGGCTCGTTGGCGGGCGCCACGCCTGCGTTTATGACGCGTGTCGCCAGGGCCGAGGATGCTTGCCAGTCCTGGCTCTGGTCCCCCTCAGGGTTGCGCAAGAGGATGAACGTGAGCTTGTCGGCCCACACGCCGCGCAGGAAGGCGAGGGTGGCTTCGCCGACAGGATGGCCGTTGCACAGGTCGTTGATTTCGCATTGAGCGCGCTCGCGTGCCGCGTGCAGTTTGTCCTGGCCGCTGGCTGCCTCCGCAGCGCGCTGTTCCACGAGGCTGGCCCGTTGTTTGAGCTGGGCGACAAATTCATCGAACTCTTCTGATACAGTTTCGAAAATCGCCACGTCCTGGTCGAAGTCGAGCAGGATGCGGTCGACGATTTCCTTCATTTTCGGGAACACGCCGCGATCGATCCGGGTTTCGTCCACCCAGCGAATGCCTGCCGAGGTCATATCGTTGAGCAGCTTGCGCGCCGGGTGCTGGGTGCGGGTAAAGAACTGGCGGTCCAGAATGGCGACCTTCAGCAGGGGCGTGTGCAGGCGGCTCAGCAACGCTTTAACCACGTTGGGGAGATTTTCCTCCTTGAGCATGTACTCGAACAGCATGCCGACAAGCTCGATGACATTGGCGTCCGCCACCGGCACCTTGCGGCGGTCGACGTCACCGAAGATCTTGTCCCGTTCTTCACTCAGGGTATTCTGCAGGCGATCGATCAGATTCCGGTCGATTTCGATGTTCTCGATGAACTCGGAACTCGACAGCGCAGCGGAAGCGGTCTGTATCCGTGACTGCAGTGTGTTGAGCTGTGCAAGCAGCGGTGATGCCGCGCCGGAGGGCAGCGACGGCCCGGCACCCGCCGGGGCATCGGTTGTGCGGCTGTCGCGAGAGTGTATGGGTGTAACGTTGCCTGCGCCTGAATACACCGCGGATGCGGCGGGCCGGCGTCCGGCCATCAGCTCGCAGATGCGTCCGAACAGCTCGTCCCCCAGTTCCGAGGGTGACTGCTCCTGCGCGGGCTCCTCCCAGTCAACGGGTGCAGCGAACTGTTCGGATTGATCCTTGACGGTTCTCTGCACGATTTCAACACTGCCTGGTTGCTTGCGCACCTCGTAACGCAGATTCGGCAGGATATCCGCCAGGATCAGCTTTTTGTTGTATTCATCGAACAGTGTGTCGGCTTTGCAGAGTACGTATTTGTCGAACAGGGCGATGAATACCAGGCGTACCTTGTTCTGCAGTTCCAGGTGTTCCACGGCATCACGAAACGCGGCGCCCAGCCACGAAGGGCCACCCGGTATCTGGTTCTCATCGATGGAGTTTCCATCGTTTATGACGGCGAGACGCTGTTTCAGGGCGAAAATTCTGTCCATGATACGGCTGGCAAGCTTGCCCGTTGCATTGAGCATGGCGACCGTCGTTTCCATTGCATCGGTATCCACCAGCGACAAGGTGTCGTGCTGGTCGTCGACATCGGGGGGTGTGCCGGCGGCGTCGGGACTTGTCGGAAATTCGGTGAAACTCGTTACCAGCTCGGCGAAAAAGTGCTGCTCCAGCGCCTGGCGCTTGTTGCGCACTTCGTTCATCGCCTCGAAGAACACCGATTGCGCCATGTTGCTCTCTGCCTTCTCGGCGAAGTCCAGCAGGGCGATGTCGGCGTTCTCGAACATCCGGTCCAGCAGCGGACGCAGATGACTGAACTCCATCTCCTGGCAGCTTTCGAGCAGTTTGGTAAATCTGGGCGACATCGCCATTCTCGGGACTCCATTCAGCGGGCGCTGGCAAAAAAGTTGCCGCTTCGGGGACATCGGCAACCGCCGGGGTGACTTGAATCATGGCGGGCGTCGCTTGAGACGCGTAATCCGTGAAGACGGTGACCGGTAGCGGAACCGCCGTGATTCCGGAATACAGCCCCGATCGCACCTGGCAGGTCGCCTTTCGCCAGCTATGATTTGACAGGAACCGTACCGACTACCGCCGGAGGCCGCGTCCTTGCGCGCGTTTCATGGACTGCGTTGGTCGCACACTGCATACCCGCAGCTGTGAATGCCTGGCGGAAAGTTGCCGCCAGGTTGCCCGGCCCCGGTTACATCGATGGAGTAAACGTCATTGCAGCAACTGTATCTGGCATTAGCGATGTTTCTTTTGTTGAACCTCGGGGCAGGTCTGTGGCGCGTGCTGCGCGGCCCCACCGCCGCTGACCGTATGCTTGCGGCGCAGTTGTTCGGCACCACAGCGGTCGCTGTGCTGTTACTGCTGGCGCAGGCTTTCGGCGAAGCCGCCCTGAGAGATGTGGCGCTGGTGTTCGCTCTGCTGGCGCCTGTCACCGCGGTAGCGTTTGTGCGGCGGCTGTGGCCGGAGCAGGGGAACAGCCGTGACACCGACTGACTGGATTGCCGCGCTGCTCCTGGGGATGGGGGGCGTTTTTTTTCTCGCCGGCACGCTGGGCCTGCTGCGCTTTCCCGATGTCTACACGCGGCTCCATGCATTGACCAAGGCGGATAACGTGGGTCTGGGACTGATCGTATTGGGGCTGTCCGTACAGGCCGATTCCTGGGTTGTGGTTGGCAAAATGTTACTGATCTGGGCCCTGGTGCTGCTTGCCGGAGCCAGTGTCGCCCAACTGATCGCCAGGTCTGTCTTGCGCAGAGGCATCCGCCTGTGGAGACAATGATGCTGCTGCAATCGGGGTTCGATGTAGCGCTCGGGCTGGGCTTGTTGTGGGTGGCATGGCAGGCGCTGAACAGTTCTGATTTGTTTAAAGCTATCGTGTTTTTCATTGCATTCGGCCTGTTGATGGCGCTGGCCTGGGTGCGCATGGATGCGCCGGACATCGCGCTTGCCGAAGCTGCCATAGGAGCCGGCGTTACCGGCGCCCTGCTGCTTGGCGCGCTGGCGCGACTGCGCGCGTCCAACGCCGGCGAAACGACGATGGGCCAGGCGGGCAACGGACAGCGGCGTTTCATGGCGTCGCGCCGGCTGTTGTGGATTCCACTGCTGCTGATGGCAGCCGGGCTCGGTTACGCCGTTCTGTCTTTGCCGGGATACACCCCGGGCCTGAGCGCGCAGGTCGCAGCAAACCTCGGCGCCAGCGGGGTGAGCAATCCTGTGACAGCGGTGTTGCTGAACTTTCGTGGCTACGACACGCTGCTGGAGTTGGTGGTGTTGTTGCTGGCGTTGCTGGGTATGTGGTCAATGGCCGGACCGGCGCCACCTCCATCGGCCGAAGCTGCAGCGGTGCTCGATGGGCTGTCGCGGTTCCTCACACCACTGGTGCTGCTGGTGGCAGCCTATCTGCTGTGGGTCGGTACCAGGGCGCCGGGTGGCGCGTTCCAGGCGGGTTCGCTGCTGGGTGCAGCAGGGGTGTTGCTGATTCTCGCCGGATGGCGCGCCAACGTCGCATCGACGGCGTTGTCGCTGCGCCTGGTGCTGACAGCGGGTCCAGGTGTTTTCGTGGCTGTCGCGGCATTCAGTCTGCTGATGAGTGGACAGATGCTGAAATATCCGCCGGCGTATGCCGGAATCCTGATCCTGATCATCGAAATCGCAGCGACGCTATCCATCGGGCTGACGCTGGCCGGACTGTTCCTGGGCGGCCGTCCCCGGGGCGAGAGGAAATCTCCATGAACGCTGCTGTCCTTTACGCCCTGGTCGGGGTCGGACTTTACAGTCTGGGACTGTACGCATTGATCGTCCACGCGCACCTGGTGCGCAAGATCCTGGCGATCAATGTGATGGGAAGCGGGGTGTTCCTGGTGCTGGTGGCGCTGGCGCGGCGCGGCGGGGAGGCGGGCACCGACGCGGTACCGCAGGCCATGGTCATTACTGGCATCGTGGTCGCCGTGTCGGCTACCGCGCTGGCGCTCATCCTGGTCGTGAAACTGGCCGCCGAAACCGGATACGCCACACTTTCAGGTAATCGGCAAGAGTGATGCCTGCCGGATCCGCGGTCACGGGTGTGTCCTGGGGGGCCTTGCTGGTCTTGCTGCCGCTGACGGGTGCCATGGTCTGTTTTCTCTGGACAAGGGCCGCGCGGATCCTGGGCCTGTCGACGGTCATTGCGGTGTGCCTGGCAGTCGCGGGGCTCGGCTGGCAGCTTCTGCAGGAAGGTGTCTATCATCACGCTGCGGGTGGCTGGGGGGCGCCGCTGGGCATTGAGCTTTACGCAGATGGCCTGAGCCTGCTGATGCTGATCGCAACGGCAGCGGTGGCACTTGCTGTCAGCATCTATTCGACTGGATATTTCAAGCGCGCGCGTGCGATCAGGTTCTGGCCGTTGTGGCTTATCCTGCTCGCTGCGCTGAATGCGCTGTTTCTGTCGGCTGATATTTTCAATCTCTACGTCACTCTCGAACTCGTGGGATTGGCGGCCGCGGCGCTCACGGCGCTGGGCGGAGGCGCGGCCGCGCTGCGCGGCGCCATGCGGTATCTGCTGGCCAGCCTGCTGGGTTCGTTATCCTACCTGCTCGGCGTTGCGCTGCTTTATCACAGCTTCGGCAGCGTCGACATCGCTATGCTCGCCGCGCGGATGGAATCTTCTCCAACGGTCTGGGCTGCGCTGGGCCTGATGAGCGCGGGACTGATCATGAAGACCGCGCTCTATCCGCTTCACTTCTGGCTTCCTCCCGCGCATTCCAGCGCCCCGGCGCCGGTCAGCGCAGTTCTGTCGGGACTGGTGGTGAAAGCTTCGTTCTATCTGCTGCTGCGCTTGTGGCTGGAACTCTTCGGCAGCGTAAGTGAAGGCATCGATAACATGCTCGGGCTGCTCGGTTCCGTGGCTGTGCTCTGGGGCTCTGTGCAGGCGCTGCGCCAGACGCGGCTGAAACTGCTGGTGGCCTATTCCACCGTCGCCCAGCTTGGCTACCTGTTTCTGGCGTTCCCGCTGGCGGCGTCGGCGATGACCGCCTGGAATGCCGCCGCCTACCTGGTCATTTCCCATGCCCTGGCGAAGGCGGCGATGTTTCTGGCGGCCGGCAACCTGATGCACTTTGCCGGCCATGATCGCATCGCGGATCTCGACCGGATGGTGCAACGCCTGCCGCTGACTGTCTTTGCCTTTGCGCTGGCGGGTGTCAGTATCATGGGCTTGCCGCCGAGCGGAGGATTCATCGGCAAGTGGCTGCTCCTCGAGGCCGCGTTGACCCAGGGACGCTGGGATCTGGTTGCGGTCGTGATTCTCGGTGGGCTGCTGGCGGCGGGTTATGTGTTCAAGGTCCTCGGTAGCGCCTTTACCCAGGCTGCGGTGCCGCAACGGGCGCGACGGGTCCCCGCCAGCATGGAGTGGCCGGCGCTGCTGCTCGCGTGCGCCGCCATCGTGCTCGGACTGGTGACCCTGCCGGTGTTTTCCCTGGTAACAATCGGCGATGCCTTCGGCGTCGATGAGGTGGTGCCGTGACCCAGAATGAATGGGTTCTGCTGCTGATGATCGCCAGCTCGCTGGTGCCGGGATTGATGATATTCAGCCTGTCCGAAGAACGGGTGCGGTTGCGCACCACGCTCAACGTGGGCGGGGCCGTGCTCAAGACCGGCCTGGTGATCTGGATGCTGCTGGGCGTCTACCGTCAGCAGACTTTCGAATTGCGATTGCAGTTACTGCCGGGGCTGGAACTGGCGCTGCAGGCGGATGCTCTGTCACTGCTGTTCGTTGCCCTGTCGACGGCGCTATGGCTGGTTACGACCATTTATGCCATCGGCTATCTCGAGGGATCTCCCAACCGCAGCCGGTTTTTCGGATTCTTCAGTCTGTGCGTGACGGCCACCGTGGGCGTGGCGATGGCCGGCAACCTGATCACCTTCGTCCTGTTCTACGAGTTATTGACTTTGGCGACTTATCCGCTGGTCGTGCACCGCGGCACGGAAGCGGCGCGTCGCGCCGGACAAACATACCTCACCTATACAATAGCGGGCGGCGCGCTGTTGCTTCTGGGAACCGTGTGGCTCTACACGCTGACCGGAACCCTCGAGTTCATACCCCGCGGTTTCGTCGCCAGCCTGGGCGACGAACATCATTCGGCCCTGATCATGATTTTCGTGTTGCTGATCGCCGGACTGGGCGTGAAGGCAGCGCTGGTGCCGCTGCACGGCTGGCTGCCGCAGGCGATGGTTGCCCCGGCGCCGGTCAGCGCCCTGTTGCACGCGGTCGCGGTGGTGAAAGCCGGCGCCTTTGGCATCGTCCGGGTGGTGTATGACGTATTCGGCGTCGAGTTCGCCGCCGAGCTGGGTGTGATGCAACCCCTCGCGTGGCTGGCATCGTTCACCATTATATATGGCTCATTGCGCGCACTGTTGCAGGATGATCTCAAACGCCGGCTGGCTTTTTCCACCGTCAGCCAGGTGTCGTACATTGCCCTGGGTGTTGCCATTGCCGGGCCGATCGCGACGATAGGCGGCGTGGTGCACCTGGTGCACCAGGGTCTGATGAAAATCACCCTGTTCTTCTGCGCCGGCAACCTCGCAGAAACACTCGGGATTCACAAGGTGAGTGAAATGAACGGTGCAGGGCGGCGCATGCCCTGGACCATGGCGGCGTTCACCATCGGCGCCTTCGGCATGATCGGCCTGCCTCCGGTGGCCGGATTCGTCAGCAAGTGGTATCTGGGCCTGGGCGCGCTGGAGGCGCACCAGGACTGGGTGCTGTTCGTGCTGGTGGGGAGCACGCTGCTCAACGCCGCTTATTTCCTGCCCATTCTGCATGTGGCATGGTTTCGCGAAGCGCCGGAAAGCTGGCCGGAAGAACGCGATTACGGTCGCAAGGAGACAGCGTGGGCGCTGCTGTTGCCGCCACTGGTGACGGCGGCCATGGCGCTGGCAGCGGGACTGCTGGCGTTCGCTCCGTTCAGCCCGCTCGAATGGGCAAAGGTCATCTCGCCACGGGAGTTTTATCAACCATGAGCGCAGCCATCTGGCTTGTCGTCGCCTGGCCGCTGTTGCTGGCCATACCGATGCTGCGCGCGCGCATGAAACGGGCGCTGCATGTGGCGCTGCTGCCGGCAGTGGTCCTGGTCCTGGTGCCGGGCGACGCCTACCTGCGCCTGCCGTGGTTCCTGTTTGGAACCGGATTCGCCATGAATGGACCGGCGCGCTGGATGCTGGCGATGGCCATTGCGATCTGGCTTATCGCCATGTCGGTCCGCGCATCGCAGCAGCAGGACGCGGGACACGATCGCGCAACCACGCTTTTACTGCTCACGCTGGCTGGAAACCTGGGTGTCGTGCTGACGACCGATCTGCTGGGATTTTTCAGCTTTTCCACGCTCATGGCCTACGGGTTTTACGGGCTGCTGGTCTGCGGCGGTAATGAAGACGTGAGGCGTGCCGCTCGTCTCTATGTTATCGCGCTGCTTGTGGCTGATTTGCTGCTGTTCGAAGCGCTGATACATACCGCGACCGTGGCATCGGAATTCAGCTATGCGGTGGCTCGCCAGTCGATTCTGACGACGCAGTATGCGCAACTCTATATATGGGCGGTCCTCACGGCGTTTGTGCTCAAGGCGGGCATCTGGCCGTTCCATCTCTGGCTGTCGGGACTGTTCATGTCGGCACCGTTGTCACGGCGCGTGTTGCTGGTCGGTGTTCCCGTAACCATGGCGCTGCTGGGCGCGGCGCGCTGGCTGCCGCTCGGCATGCCAGGTGTGCAGGGTTCCTGGCACGGTATCCAGGCGCTGGGGATCATTGCGCTGCTGTATGCGTTGTCGCGGCTTGTCAGATCCGGCTTGTCGAGAATGCTGGCAGCCTGGTGCACAGTCGCTGTCACCGGGCTTTTCCTCGTCATCCTGGGAACCGGCCTGACCTATCCGGCGATCTGGCAGCAGTACCAGGATATGATCTATCCGTTCATCGCCGTCGCGGGCATCTCGCTTGTTGCAGTGATGATCGTTGTCGAACGCCTGGGCGATGCGCGTCAGCTTGCCAACCCGGCCCTGCAGCGCCTGGACGGCTGGATGCTGCGGGCGGTGGGGTGGATCAGGATGTTCGAAGACCGGGCCGCCGGCAGTTCGCGCGCACTGCGAACGCAGTGGCGCATTCTGATGTCGCGGGTCGCGGCGCAGGGTCGACGCGTGTTGCCATGGAAACACAGGACTGCTGACCTCATGGGTGGATGGGGAACTTCGATTACGATGTTCGTGTTACTCGGTCTGGTGCTGGCATGGCTGACAAATTGACAAGCTTTCTTGTCAGAGGCGTTTTGTTCGCCGCGCTATGGTGGATAATCGCCGACGGTGCGCCATCATCCTGGTGGATCGGTGTGCCGGCTGTGTTGCTGGCGACCGGCATCAGCGTGCTGCTGGTTCCGCCGTTCAGCCTGGTGCTGTGGGAACTCCTAAGGTTTGTGCCCCTGTTCCTCGTAAAGTCCCTGATGGGTGGTGTGGATGTCGGGCGCCGCGCCTTTCAGCCCGAAATGGGCATAACGCCGGACCTGGTTGAGTACCCGCTGCGACTGCCGCCAGGGATCGCCGCGGTATTCATGTCCAATGTGGTCAGTGTGCTGCCGGGAACACTCAGCGCTGAACTCGATGAACACACGTTGACGGTGCACGTGTTCGATACGCGCAAGCCGTTCCTGCACGAGCTCGAGATGATTGAGGAAAGTGTAGCGCGACTGTTCGGTGTGCCGCTGCAAGACAGGAAGGCGTGATGGTGTGAAGTCCACTGATATGAAGTCCATACCGGCCATCTCCTCAGCCTGCAACTGGAACCAGCGTATACACCAGCCCCAGCGCCGCGCAGGCGCCGATGACTTTAAGTATATCCATCTTGTATTTCCACAACGCGATGAAGGCGGCGACCGACAGCAGCGCGGCGAACCACTGGAACTCGCCGGCGAAGGGCGCGGCGTCGGTGCCTTCCGGCCACAGGACATGCCAGGCGAAGAACACCGCGAGATTGACCACGACACCGACCACGGCGGCGGTGATGCCGGTCAGCGGCGCGGTGAACTTCAGGTCGCCGTGGGTGGCTTCAACCAGCGGCGCGCCGGCGAGGATGAACAGGTAGCTCGGCAGGAAGGTGAAAAAGGTGGCCACCGTCGCTGCGGCGGCACCGGACCAGAACAATGCCTCGGGTCCGAACAGCGCATGCGTCCAGCCGCCGACGAAACCGACGAAGGCCACCACCATGATCAAGGGCCCCGGCGTGGTTTCGCCGAGCGCCAGGCCGTCGATCATCTGCGGTCCGGTGAGCCACTGGTAGGTCTCGACGCCGCCCTGGTACACGTAGGGCAGCACGGCGTAGGCGCCGCCGAAGGTCACCAGCGCGGCCTTGGTGAAGAACTCGCCCATGTCGCGCAAGGTGCCGTCGGGCAGCGCCAGCAACGCCAGCGCCCACAGGCCGACGAACAGCACGACCAGCATCGCCAGCCGGCCGGGCCGGAACTTCACATGCGCCGGTGGCGGCGTGTCGTCGTCGATCAGCGCAGGGCCGAAGTGTTTGTCGGAAGCGCCGTGGCCGCCGCCGGCGCGGAACTTGTCCGGCGCCACGCGGCCGCCGATGAAACCGAGGATGCCCGCGCCCAGCACGATGTAGGGGAAGGGCACATGGAACACGAAGATCGCCACGAAAGCCGCGGCTGAAAACGCCCAGAGGACCCGGTTTTTCAACGCCCGTGAACCGATGCGCCAGGCGGCGAACAGCACGATGGCGACCACAGCCGGCTTGATGCCGTTGAAAATGCCCTGGACGAAGCTCACATCACCGAACGCAATATAGATCCAGGTCAACCCGATCAGGATGAACAACGACGGCAGCAGAAACAGCGTGCCGGCGACGATGCCGCCCCAGCTGCGGTGCAGCATCCAGCCGATGTACACCGCGAGCTGCTGCGCCTCGGGGCCCGGCAGCAGCATGCAATAGTTGAGCGCGTGCAGGAAACGGCGCTCGGAAATCCAGCGTCGTTTCTCCACCAGTTCCTGGTGCATCATGGAAATCTGTCCGGCCGGACCGCCGAAGCTGATGAATCCCAGTTTGAGCCAGTAGGCGAAGGCCTCCGCGAAGGAAGGATGGGGCGGTCGTTCAGTCGGTGTGGTCATGCCGGTTCAGCCTCGTGCTGGAATGCGAGATACAGGTCGTCGAAAACGCGGCCCGCGGCTTTCAGCAGGCTGTCGTCGTTTCTGGTGCGCGCGCGGATGCCGGAGAGGATGCGCTCCAGGCCGGCCGCCTCGGCTACGGTCAGGCCTCCCACATCCAGGCAGTGCACGATCTGCGCGAGACGCCGCAAGGCGGCATCCTCGTGCAGGCCGAAGCTCTCAATGAGTGTTTCGAAGGTCACCAGCAGGCCGCCCGGGGTTTCCACATGACTGAACGTCGCGCCGTCGAAATCGAAACCCAGCGCGTCGCGCGGGCAATCATCGGGGGAATCCAGCCAGGCAAAGCGCGCCTGCGGATCGATAAAGCGGCGGATCAACCAGGCCGAACCCATGCGGTCCACCCACATCCGCTTGCGCGTGGCCCACAGCCGGCCCTGGTAGCGGGCTGCCTTGCGTCTTTTTACCGCGCCGCTGGTTCCGGTGGGTTCATCGCTGGACTGCGCGCCGGCAAGTTGCCGTTCCAGCGCATCGAGCCGGTCGCCGGTCTGGCGCCGCGCTTCCTCGGGGAAAAAGTCGATCGCGGCGAGACTCTCATAGGCATTGCGTAGCTTGCGGACCCTGCGGGCCAAAGCAGGGCCGGGTTCCGCTTTCAGGGCGTCGCGGCACTTTGTGATGTCTTCGGCCAGTTCGTTGTAGTCGGCGGTACGGTCAAACAGCGCGGCGAAGGGGTAGTCGGCATCGCCGACATTCAACAGCCAGGCGCTTCCGCCGGACGCTTCGATGTCCTGTTCCACCCTTGCAAGCACGGTCCTGGTGTCCCCGGTCGCCGGAATCAGGTAAACGCCGTCGCGCAGCACCGCCGCGCCGCTGGCCTTGAGCGCGCGCCAGGCGCGCAT
>JAGFJP010000168.1 GCA_024102665.1 Thiogranum sp.
GCAGCCGATAACAGGCAACCCAATAACCACGGGCGCCACGTGAATGAATTTGGCATTGCTTTGAATCCTGAAAGATTAAACGGACAGGCAGCACGGTGTCACCGCGTACTGCCGCTGTTTACTTCAACGGATTCAGACTATAGGTGGGTGATAAGGCGGCGCGAGCAGCCACGAATGCGGATGCGTAGCATAGAACGGAAGATCGACCGACAGCGGGTCAACCGTGATCGCCGTAGACGCACCGCCGGTCAGCGCCACGACATGGGCTGCGGCATGGCAACAATGATCGGGGCAGTCATCATTCTGCCAGGGCAGTGGTTTGTCCAGATCCATGGACGCATCAATCGCCGGCGTCGCATGGTTTTCATCGCCATGCCCGGCACAGGCCCCCGCCACGCTGCTCATGAGCGTGAAGACGAGAAACCAGGCTGTCAGGAGGCGTTTGAATATCATCGAGGTCGATAACTGTTTTCGAATCTCAAGCATAACCGGCTTTAAATGCAAAACCAAGTCTAAGATCCCTTTGTTTCGACTAAAGTTCCCCGAGTTTGATATCTGCTCGTAGACCCTACGAACTTAGTCCGTGTCAATGGAGTAGGCGGCGCCGATGTCGATGACGTAAACCCAACCGGCGATCTTTTGGCCGGTGCGGCCGTTTTCGCGAATGATCCGTACCACCTCATCGGCGCGTTCGTCCTCGCACACCAGTTCCAGTTTGACCTCGTTGATCACCTCCTCGCCGAGTTCGAGCGAGAAGCTCTTTTCCTGTGTGTCGAGCGCCTGCAACGTGCCCACCACATCCACGACGGACAGGTTGCAGGCGCCGCTGTAGTAACCGGCGTTGCGCAAGGCATGGACGATGTCCGCCACGCGGTTGCGATGGACAAAGGCTTTTATTTCTTTCATCGCGTTTTCTCCTTTCGGGTTTCCATCCATTCGTAGATCACTGGCAGTAACACCAGCGTGAGCAAGGTGGATGTGATGAGACCACCAACGACCACCGTCGCCAGCGGCCGCTGGGTTTCGGCGCCGACGCCGGCGGACAACAGCATGGGAATGAGGCCGAGAATGGCCACGCTGGCGGTCATCATGACCGGACGCAGTCGCAGCTCCGCGCCTCGGCGCACCGCCTCGCCGATCGACAGTCCTTTCTCGCGAAGCTCGTTGATGAAGCTCACGAGCACGATGCCGTTCAGCATCGCGACCCCGAACACGGCAATGAAGCCGATGGCCGAGGGCACCGACAGGTACTGGCCGCTGATGAACAGCGACACGATGCCGCCGATGGTGGCGAACGGCACGTTGGCGATGATCAAGGTCGCGTACTTCATCGAGTTGAACGCTGTGTACAGCAGCACGAAGATGAAGAAGATGGTCAGCGGCACGATGATGGACAGCCGCTTGAGCGCTCGTTGCTGGTTCTCGAAGGCACCGCCCCACTCGATCCAGTAGCCGGGCGGCAGTTTCACCTGCTGGGCGATCGCGGCCTCGGCGTCCTTGACGAAGCCATCCACATCGCGGCCGCGCACATCCATCTGGATCACCGCATAGCGCTGTAACTGTTCCCGGCGCACGAAAGAATAGCCCTCCGCCACTGAGATGTCGGCAACACGCGACAAGGGAACGATGGCGCCGCTGGCCGTTTGCAGCGGGATGCTCCTGATCGCTTCCACGTCGGCCTTGGCCGGATCGTGCAGGCGTGCCGTGATATCGAAACGCTTGACCCCTTCGATCAGCGTCGAGACCGGTTCGTTACCAATGCCCGTGCGCACCACGGTCAGTACATCGTCGGCATTCAATCCATAACGGGCCAGTTGCGTACGGTTGACTTTGATGCGGATCTGCGGTTTGCCGATATTGGCCTCCAGAGATAGGTCCGCCACACCAGGCACCTGACCGATGGCATTTTTGATCGTCTGGCTGAGACGGTCCAGTTCGCCGAGATCCTCGCCGTAGAGCTTGGCTGCCAGGGTCGCACGTACACCGGAGATCAGCTCTTCCACGCGCATCTGGATCGGCTGGGTAAAGGCGATCACCGAGGTGGGTACCGCCTCTTCCAACTCCTCGCGCATGGCGTCAGCCAGTGCTTCGATACTGCGGCCCGAGGTCCATTCATCCTGGGGCTTCAGTTCGGTATAGATCTCCATGTAATTAACGTCCGCCGTCTCGCCCTTCTCGGCGCGGCCGATCATGGCCAGCGTGGTGTTGACCTCCGGGAATTCGGTCAGCACCT
>JAGFJP010000179.1 GCA_024102665.1 Thiogranum sp.
TGGAAGTGGCAATCCGTGTGAACAGCGTTTTCGCACCGCCAGGCAAGTTCCAGCAGCAATGACATATCGCCACTGTGACCCGCATCAGCCTGGCGGCCAGCATATTTGCGGATACGCTCGATGAGCCGGGCGCTGTCGATCATGGCAGCACAATCAATGCCGGACGTAGATCAGCTGCCCGGTGTCAAAACCCAGCTCGCCCGCGCGGGCTACCAGCTGTTCAACGATGCCCGCGTCCAGATCCGGCTGTCGCGCCAGGATCCACAAATAGGATCTGCTCGGCCCGCATACCAGGGCATAGCGATAGTTCTCGTGATCCAGTTCGATGATGTTGTAGCTGCCGTAAAAGGGGCCGAAGAATGACACCTTCAGGCGGCCGGTTTGTGGATCGTCAATGAAATACGCCTTGCCTTCGGCTTCCTTCCACGCGTCCTGCTCTGCGTCGTAGCCCCTGTTCAGGACCCGGATGCCGCCGTCGTCCCGCAGGGAATACTGCGCGCTGACTTTCTGCAGCCCGCGCTCGAAGCTGTGATCGAGACGGGCGATTTCATGCCACTCGCCGAGGTAGCGATTGACGTCAAAACCGGATACCGGCGTGACACCCTCGGGCAGGCCTGTACAACCGGTGGCCAGAAGGGCGTGGAACAACAACGCCAGAACCATATTGAACCGCTTCATAATCGATCACCGGGCCTGCATTGAGTCGCAAATAATTGTACACTCCGGTCTTTCTCTATACAATCTTTGTACAACTGTCCAACAGCGAGCGACAATGCCAGCCACCGCAAAACCCCCGGCACCACCCGCCGCAAGCCTGCTGCCGATACGCACGGTGTCCACCCTCACGGGTGTCAACGCCGTTACGCTGCGCGCCTGGGAACGACGTTACGGCCTGATCACCCCGCAACGCACACCCAAGGGTCACCGTCTGTACACGCCGCAGGATGTGGAACGCATCAACCGCATTGTCGAGCTGCTCAACCAGGGGATTTCCGTCAGTCACGTCAAGCCGCTGATTGAACAGGCGCCCGGGGACGAATCCGGCTCGCCTGCGACCGGGAGCACCGACATCTGGCTGACCTACCAGGACAAGATGATCGACGCGATCGAACGGTTCGATGAACCGGCGCTGGATAACGCCTATAACGACGCCCTGTCGCTGTATCCTGTCGATATAGTGACCCAGCGCCTTGTCACGCCCCTGTTGCGGCTGCTCGGGGAACGCTGGCGAAACCGGGAAACCGGCGTCGCCGAGGAACACTTCTTTTCGGTTTACCTGCGCAACAAGCTTGGGGCGCGTATTCACCATATGAACCAGCGCGGCAGCGCACCTTTGCTGTTGCTGGCCTGCCTGCCGGGTGAACTGCACGAAATCGGCCTGCTGTTCTTTGCGCTTGCCGCTGTCAGCGCCGGTTATCGTGTTCTGATACTCGGCGCCAATACACCATTGCAGCAGATTCCCGGTGTGCTCGACAAAAGACCGTGCGTCGGCGTTGTGCTTTCAGCCGTTTCGAAACCTGCGCGCGGTGTGTTCGAAATCGATCTGCCCGATCTGGTAAGCCGAGTCAGCATACCGGTTTTTATCGGCGGCAAAGCCGCCGTTTCCTGGCAGGACAAACTCGAAGAAGCCGGCATCATCGGTCTGGGCGAAAATATTTCGGCCGGTCTGCAGCTGGTAAACAAATCACTGAAAACGAACCGGTGACGCTGAAATGGCCGCGGCTTTGCTCTGGTTTCGCCGCGATCTGCGCCTGGCAGACAATCCGGCCCTGCAGGCGATTATCGACGAAAATCTCGTCCCCATCCCTGTCTACATCCATCACGAAGCTGACGAGGAATGGCCGCTGGGAGAAGCCAGCGCCTGGTGGCTGCATCACAGCCTGACCGCGCTGCAACAGTCGCTGCGGGAACGCGGCAGCGATCTGCTGATCCTGCAAGGCGACCCGGCGACCGTCCTCGAGAAACTGCTGAAGCACTTTGGCGCCGCCGGACTTGCCTGGAATCGCTGCTACGAGCCGGCGGCTGTAAAACGCGACGAACACATAAAGCAGGCGCTCTCCCGCCAGGGCTATGACGTCAGCAGCCACAGTGCCGCATTGTTGCGCGAACCCTGGAACCATCTCAAAAACGACGGCACCCCGTACCGCGTGTTCACGCCCTTCTGGAAAGCATTGCACAGAACGGGCCCCGAGCGCGCAGCCCTGCCCGATATTGAGCGGCTGCCGGCTTGCGACCCCGGCGAATTGCCGGATTCGTTATCCGTCGACGCGCTCAGACTGCTGCCCGAAGTCGCCGGGGACCAGGGGTTCTACCCGCTCTGGGAACCGGGTGAAAACGGTGCCTGGAAAGCACTGGAACGCTTTTGTGAAGACAGGTTGCCCGGCTATGCGGCCGATCGCGACATCCCCGCCAGCTCCGCAACCTCGCGCCTGTCCCCGCATCTGCACTTCGGCGAAATCAGTCCGCTGCAAATCTGGCAAATGCTGTCCGGCCGCGCCGCCGTGACGGCGGATTCCGGAACAGTTGCAGCGAGCGAATCCTATCTGCGCGAAATCGCCTGGCGCGAATTCAGTTACCATTTGCTTTACCACTTTCCGTCGACGCCGCTGAAAGCGCTCGACCCGCGCTTTGAAGGGTTCCCCTGGAGACGGCGATACCGGGATGAACTGCAACGCTGGCAGCGCGGACAGACCGGCATCCCGCTGGTGGATGCCGGCATGCGCGAACTCTGGGCCACGGGTTACATGCACAACCGTGTGCGCATGATAACGGCTTCGTTCCTGACCAAGAATCTGCTGATTCCCTGGCAGGAAGGCGCACGCTGGTTCTGGAACACACTGGTGGACGCCGATCTCGCCAACAATACCCAGGGCTGGCAGTGGACCGCCGGCTGCGGCGCCGATGCCGCACCGTACTTTCGGGTATTCAATCCGGTTTTGCAGGGAGAGAAATTCGACAAGGACGGCCGTTACGTGCGCCGCTGGATACCGGAACTGGCGAAACTCGAAGACCGCTATCTGCACAGACCCTGGGATGCCAGCCCTGCTGCACTGGCGGATGCCGGCATCACGCCGGGCGAGAATTATCCGCGACCGCTGGTGGATTTACAGGAAAGCCGGCGACGTGCGCTGGGCGCCTGGGAACAGGTGAAGCGAAAGCAGAAAGCCTGATTCAACCGCATCGACAACAGGCGGTCCACCGGAAACCGCAGCCTGGCAGGCGCTTCAAGCCTGCTGCTTTCGAGCCGGGTCGAATATTTCCAGATGCTGCGGGTTGACGCAAAGCCGGTTCCTGCAGGATTGCCTTATCAACATGTCTCGCGGCACCGGCCCGATGAAAGCTTCATAACTGACGTGCTCGGCGCTTTGCATGCGGACGTCGCCGTTTTCATCCCTGATCTTGAGGCGGCCGTAGCCGCTGTTGGAAATCTGCCCGGCCCACTCCCAGCACCCGGTTTCATTGTTTTTACGAACGCTCGTCAACAGGCGTTCCTGTATACGGCTCAAGCTCATTGCAATCTCCCTGGATCAACAGCCACGTTCACGCGGCA
Organism: Thiogranum sp.; assembly: GCA_024102665.1. Lineage (GTDB taxonomy): Bacteria > Pseudomonadota > Gammaproteobacteria > DSM-19610 > DSM-19610 > Thiogranum. The sequence continues at coordinate 3,551 of JAGFJP010000179.1, forward strand.
ACCTCGAACTCAAATAGCAGGCGCCGCTGTGTGAGCGCCGCAACCAGCCCGGCAAAGGCCGCATCCACCGCCACCTGTTCCCCGCGAAAACCGATCTCGACATTGTCGGGTTCGCCGAAGTGCGGGAGACTGAACAGCCGCGCTGCCGGAAATTCCCGCGTCAGCGCTTCCATCAGTCCCAGCAATTCGGACTCCGGCGCGCCGAACACGCGCAGCGAACGCTCGTGCGTCGCGCGACTTCCGGTTACCGGGTAATAGCGCTCCAGAACCCACTCCAGCATTGGCCAGGCCATGTTGGGAAATCCCGGGAAGAAGTGGTGCTCGTACAAGGTGAAACCGGGAATCCGGTTTACCGGGTTGGGGATCAGCAAAGCATCCTGCGGCAGTTCCGCCATGCGTATGCGGTTGGGATGGGCCGCATCGCCGAACTGCGCCTCGATCAGCGCAAGGGCCCCGGCGTGGACTTCCAGCGGACGGCCGAAGGCCTGCGCCGCCGCCTGGCGCGTGTTGTCATCCGGCGTCGCGCCAATGCCGCCGAAACACAACACGGGTTCGTTGTTCTCCTGCGTCTGGCGCAGGGTTTCGCACAAGCTCCGGCGTTCATCGCCGGCGAGCCGGTACCACCCCACCGCCATGCCACGCGCTCCCAGTGTCTCGATCACATGGGCCAGATGCTTGTCCAGGCGTTTGCCGCACAGCATTTCATCGCCGATCACCAGCACCCCGAACCGCGTATGCATACGGACCGTCCGGATCAGAGTGCGTTGCGCAGCATCAGTTCGCGCGGGTGCGGATTCATGTACACCTGCCGGCTGATGTAAGGGTGCGGGTTGCGGCGGAAATGATGCTGCAGCAGTGTCACCGGCACAACCAGGGGCACCAGACCACGCCGGTAGGCGTCGATGACGTCGACCAGATCTGCGCGATTGACGCTGTCGACGTGCCTGCGCAGGTAACCGAGCAGGTGCTGCAGAACGTTGACATGGCATTTGCGACTGGCCGGGCGTTTCAGGGCCAGCATTAGCTGTTCGATATAGCGGTCAGCAAGCGCATCCAGATCGGCAGTATCGAGGCGCGAAAGCAGGCGGCCGAGCTCTTCATAGACGCGTGGGCTGTGCGCGAGCAGCAACAGCTTGTGGCTGGCGTGGAAATCGATCAGGGCCCGTTTGCCCAGCCCCTGCCGGCGCAGCGCCTGCCAGCGCGCGTAGACAAACACCCTGGATACGAAGTTCTCGCGCAAAACCGGATCGTTCAGCCTGCCCTCCTCCTCCACCGGCAACAGCGGATTGGCCTCCTGCACGGCCCGGGCAAAGATGCCGGTGCCGTGCGCATCAGGCATGCCTTTGTCGTTGTACACCTTGACCCGTTCCATGCCGCAGGTCGGCGAGTCTTTCTTGAAGACAAAGCCGCTCAGACCTTCCATCCGGGATGCGGCGCCGACGCTGTAGCTGCGCAGCGCGTCAGTCACATCAAGACTGGCGTCCTTGCTGCCGACTGCGCGCGGCGACTCGAGGTCACCGACCAGGCGTATCGTCGGGCGCGGCGTACCCATGCCGATGGCCACCTCGGGACAGAAGGGCACGAAATCGAAATGCGCGCCGAGTACGTCGATCACGAAGCGGTTGCGTTTATGCCCGCCGTCGAAACGCACTTTGGCGCCGATCAGGCAGGCGCTGACGCCGAGGCGCACGCGCCCGGAACCGGTTTCGGATTGGGTCTGCATATCAGTCGACATGTTTCATCTCCTTTTGCGGCGGGGACAGGACCGCCACCTTATATGGGCCTTGCTTGCGTGATGTCTTCGAAAGTGCATTGGTCCGTCGGTTCGGTATTGTATACATTGATTGTACAAGTTTTCAAGCAAATCTTCTGCATCTGAAATACGACAATCAAATCAGTGTTCGATATTTTAATATTTAATATCAATCTATTATAGTTAATCTTCCGTAAAACAGTGAAAACCTCGATGCTTTGCCTGCGCCGGGAGTCGAAAACAGCGGTTGACAGCTTTACGGATTTTGTGTACAACTTTTGTACATTGACAACAGGACCCCGAAGGAAGGAGAACCGCCGTGAACGCAAACCAACGGGCAATCGACTGGACCGAACAGGGACTGGTTCCGGATTCCGTGATCCGGCACGGCATCCGGCGCCTGCTCAAGACGCGTCTCAAATCGCTGGGTGGTGGCGTGGAACGCCAGGCCCGCACCCTGGCGCGTTTCATTGCCGAAATGGATAAACAGGTCATCGCGCCTGTGCCGCACAAGGCCAACGAGCAGCATTACGAACTGCCCGCGCCTTTCTTCTCCGCCGTGCTCGGCGCGCGCCTCAAGTACAGTTGTTGTTACTGGCCGGAGGGCGTGAAGAATCTCGACGAGGCCGAGGAGGAAGCCTTGCGCGTGACATGCGAACGCGCCGGGGTTGCGGACGGCATGGACATTCTCGAACTCGGTTGCGGCTGGGGCTCGCTGACACTGTGGATGGCGGAACGTTTCCCCGCCAGCCGCATAGTCGCGGTGTCAAATTCGCTGGCGCAACGCTGCTTTATCCAGGAACAGGCAGAGCGCAGCGGGTTTGGCAACGTCGAGGTGGTCACCTGCGACATGAATGACTTCGCAACGTGCGAGCGCTTCGATCGCGTGGTGTCGATAGAGATGTTCGAGCACATGCGCAACTACCGCCTGCTGTTCGCGCGTGTCGCGGACTGGCTGAAACCCTCGGGCAAATTCTTTCTGCACATCTTCTGTCACCGCGCAGTGCCCTATGTCTTCGTCGATGAGGGTCCGAGCGACTGGATGAGTCGCCATTTCTTCACCGGCGGCATGATGCCGAGTGACGATCTGCCGCTGCATTTCCAGGACCACATGCGCCTGCGGCAGCACTGGCGCTGGGACGGGCGGCACTACCGCGACACCGCCAATGCCTGGCTGGACAACATGGATCAGCGTCGTGATGAATTGTTGCCAGTACTGGAAAGTGTATACGGCGCGCACGCGACACAGCAGTGGTGGATGCGCTGGCGCATGTTCTTCATGGCCTGCGCGGAAATGTTCGGCTATGACGACGGGCAACAGTGGTGGGTCAGTCATTACCTGTTCGAAAAACCGGCAGACGGATCTGCGGTGCCCACGGCATGAACATACTGATCAATATCGTCGCCTTCCAGCTGGGCTGGTTTGCCTGTGTGCTGGGTGGCGCCAACCAGCTGCCCTGGCTGGGTACCCTGACGGCAGTGCTGATCGTCGCCTGGCACCTTGGCCAGGCGCATCGACCCGCGCGTGAATTCACCCTGCTGGCGGCGGTCGGCGCGCTGGGCGCGTTGTGGGACAGCCTGCTGGTGGCCGCCGGCTGGCTGGCATATCCCTCCGGGATGCTTCTGGCCAACACCGCGCCGCACTGGATCGTCGCCATGTGGGTGCTGTTCGCCTCCACGCTCAATGTGTCACTGCGCTGGCTGCGAGGCCGCTGGATCGTCGCCGCAGCGCTGGGTGCGGCGGGCGGCCCCCTGGCTTACTATGCCGGCGCCGGACTCGACGGCGTGGTGATTGCCGATCCTGTGCCCGCCTTTACCGCGCTGGCGCTTGGCTGGGCGGCATTCGTGCCACTGCTGAGCAAACTGTCGATCCGTTTCGACGGCATGCGCGCTGTACCCGGAACAGCCGGAGCCTGAAGCGATGTTCGACTGGACGCTTTTTGTCTCGGGTTTGACGGTGACGTTGCTCCTCCTGTTGCTCACATGGATGGTGAGCATTTTTAAACGCGACGTGAGTATCGTCGACAGCGCCTGGTCACTGATGTTCCTGGCCATGGCGTTCACCTATACCGCGCCGGCCTGGTTGAGCGGCAACCCGGGTGCTCGCGCCACGCTCTTGCTGGTGCTGGTCAGCGCCTGGGCACTGCGTTTGTCGATCTATATCACCTGGCGCAACCGCGGTGAAGGCGAGGACCGGCGTTACCAGGCGATCCGCCGCCGGCATGAACCCGGTTTCGCATTCAAGAGCCTGTACCTGGTGTTCGGGGTGCAGGGCCTGCTGGCGTGGTTCATTTCCCTGCCGCTGCTGGCTGCGGCCACCGGCGCCCAGTCGCTGGGGGTGCTGGATGTGATCGCCGTGCTGATCTGGTTGACCGGCTTCTCGTTCGAGACCGTTGCCGACGCGCAGCTCGCTGCGTTCAAGGCCAATCCTTCCAGCAACGGCAAGGTCATGGACCGTGGGCTGTGGCGCTACACCCGTCATCCCAACTATTTCGGTGAGTGCCTGGTCTGGTGGGGATTTTATGTGTTGGCTGTCGCCGCCGGCGGATGGTGGAGTTTCCCCGCACCCTTGCTGATGACTTTCCTGCTGCTGCGCGTGTCAGGTGTGACTCTGCTGGAGAGTGACATCAGCGAGCGTCGCCCGGCCTATCGCGACTACAGGCGTCGTACCAATGCTTTCATCCCGGGCCCGCGCAGGGCATCTGCGGCAACTGCCGGTTCGGGTGGCAAGTCATGAACAGGTTCCACACGTTCACGGCGGGACTGATGCTCGCCGCGCTGCCGCTGCCGGGTGTCGGCGGCGCTGTGAACAGCGAGTGGCGCTTCGAGGTTTTTCTCGACGATAAACCCATCGGGTTTCACAGCTTCCGTCTCGATCACGAGGGAGACGCACGCCGGCTGCGCAGCGATGCAAGGTTTCGCGTCAGTCTGCTGGGATTGACCCTCTATGACTATGCTCACCGCAGCGAGGAGCTGTGGCAGGACGACTGCCTGCTGCGCATCGACGCCAGCACTGACGACAACGGCAGGGATCTGTTCGTGCGCGGCAAGCACGACGGCGAACAACTGCAGATCGAAAACAACAGCGGCACAACCGGCCTGGATGGCTGCGTAATGACCTTTGCCTACTGGAATCCGGCGATCCTCACACAGCAACGGCTGCTCAACGTGCAGACCGGTGAATACCAGGCTGTCAGCGTGCAGCGACTGGGCGCAACGCCTGTCGGCCTGCAAAACGATCCGGCACCTGCCTTCCACTACCGCATCAGCACCGGCGAGAACGATATCGAACTCTGGTATTCCGCCGATCGTGACTGGCTGGGCCTGCGCAGCACCACCCGCGGCAACCGCCAGCTGCACTACCGCAGGGTACCTGAAGCTTTCCCGGCAAGGAGCAGTGACCATGAATAGTCTGTTACGCACACTCGCGCTCGCGGGCCTCCTGCTGGGCGCCGGTTGCAGCACCAGCCTGGCGCCGATCCGCACCGCTGAGAATGTCGACCTGGCGCGGTTCATGGGCGACTGGTACGTCATTGCGCACATCCCCGCGTTCCTCGAGCGCGAGGCATACAACGCGGTGGAGTCCTACCGGCTGCTCGATGACGGGCGTATCGCCACCACCTTCAGCTTTAACGAGGGTGGCTTCAACGGCGAACGCAAAACGTTCACGCCCACCGGCTTCGTTCTCGACAGCACCTCCAACGCTGTGTGGGGCATGCGTTTCATCTGGCCGGTGAAAGCGGACTTTCGCATCGTTTACGTCGACAGTAATTACCGCCACACCATCATCGGGCGCCTCAAGCGCGATTATGTCTGGATCATGGCGCGATCGCCGCAGGTCGCAGCGGACGACATGGAGCATCTGGTCTCCATTATCGCCGAACAGGGTTACGACACATCGCAACTGCGCTTCGTACCGCAGCAGTGGCAGCAGCCAACCCCGAAAGGAGATACTCCATGAAGATCGCCGTAATCGGCACCGGCATTGCGGGCAACGTGGCCGCGTGGCACCTGTGCCAGGACCACGACATCACTGTTTTCGAGGCCGCCGATCACATCGGGGGGCATACCCAGACACACGATGTCTTTCATAGCGACCGGCATTACGCGGTTGACACCGGGTTCATCGTGTTCAACGACTGGACCTATCCGAACTTCATCGCCTTGCTCAATGACCTTGGCGTGGAATCGCAACCCACGCAGATGAGCTTCAGCAGCCGCTGCGAATCCAGCGGCATCGAGTATAACGGTGCATCGCTGAACCGGTTGTTCGCCCAGCGACGCAATCTTTTCAGACCCGGTTTTCACAGGATGATCCGCGACATTCTGCGCTTCAACCGCGAGGCGCGGGCATTGCTCGACAACCCGGACACAACGCTCTCGCTGGGAAGCTACCTGCAGGAGAACCGTTACAGCCGGCTGTTTATCGACAACTACATCATCCCCATGGGCGCCGCCATCTGGTCCACGGACCCGCAACAGATGCTCGCGTTTCCCGCCTGCTTCTTCGTGCGTTTTTTTGTCAACCATGGCCTGCTGAATATCAACGATCGTCCGCAGTGGCGTGTGATCAGGGGCGGTTCCCGCGAATATGTCAAACGGTTGACCGCGCCGTATCGCGACCGGATTCGGCTCAACGAAGCTGTCGTTTCAGTCCGGCGCCTGCCAACCCATGTTGAACTGCGCACTTCTGCCGGCCTCACGGAACGTTTCGACTATGTGTTCATCGCCAGCCACAGCGACCAGGCGCTGGGGATGCTGTCTGATGCGACGCAGGCCGAGCGTGAAGTGCTGGGCGCCATCCCCTACCAGCACAATGATGCCGTACTGCACACAGATACCTCTGTCCTTCCCCGGACGAAACGCGCCCGGGCAGCCTGGAACTACCTGCGCAGAACGGACGGCGACGGCCGGGTTTCGGTCACCTACAACATGAACATACTGCAGAATCTTCAGGCGCCGGTGACCTTCTGTGTGTCGCTCAATGACACGCGGAATATCGACCCCGGCACCATCATCAGCCAGGTGAGTTACCGCCACCCGGTATTTACCCGCGAGGGCGTTGCCGCACAGGCTCGTCAGCGTGAAATAAACGGCAAACGCCGCACCTGGTATTGCGGCGCTTACTGGCGCTACGGATTTCACGAGGACGGCGTGGTGAGCGCACTGAATGCACTGAGAGACTTCACGGAACTGGTTGGACATGCACAGCTGTCTTTACGTTGGGCAAGTTAGACACCGCCGCCACTCACCGGCTCCGCACGCGTTCAGATACAGCCTGTTCATGCTGTATCTCGATCTGGACGAGCTGCCGGAACTGTTTGGCAATCGCTGGCTATGGTCAACCCGCCGGCCTGCCATCGCGCGCTTTCGCCGCGAAGATCATCTCGGCGACAGGCGCATCGATCTGGCGACGGCCGTACGCGGGCTTGTCAGGGACGAAACCGGCATCACGCTCGACGGTCCTATACGCCTGCTCACCCATCTGCGCTATTTCGGATACGGATTCAATCCGGTCAGTTTCTACTACTGTTTCGACAGGAGCGGCGAAAATGTCGAAGCCATTGTCGCCGAGGTCAATAACACGCCCTGGGGCGAGCAGTACTGCTACATTCTCCCGGAGTCGCGCAACCAGGGCAGCGCCGGGAAAAAGCGCTATCTTCTCGACAAACGTTTTCACGTCTCGCCTTTTATGGACATGAATATCGATTATGACTGGCGTTTTACCGTGCCCGCTGAAACCTTATCCGTTCACATGAAGAACAATCGCCAGGATGCACCGTTGTTCGACGCGACGCTATCCCTGCGAAGACGCCCCATCAGTGGTTTCAACCTGGCCGGCGTACTGATCCTCTATCCGCTCATGACAGCGAAGGTCGTAGCGGCCATCTACTACCAGGCGTTGCGTCTGTGGCTGAAAAAAGTGCCCTTTTATCCACATCCTGACAAACAGGAGGCACCGGACCCGGTGAGAAAATCATGAAATCCGTCGAAGTGTGTATCGACAAAGCTGACGCACCGGAGCGAAAAGCCGGCTTCATCGGGAAATCAGTAAAACGTGTGCTGCTGAATCGACTGAAACCCGTACGCCACGGCGAGCTCGTACTGATCGATGGAAACGAGCGATACCTGTTCGGGCAACGAGACGCTGTTTGTCCGAAAACTGTCGTCGTCACCGTCACAGATCCGGATTTCTACAGTCACGTCCTGATGCGCGGCGACCTCGGCGCTGCAGAAGCCTACATGAAAGGCTGCTGGAAGTGCGACGACCTCACGGCCATGGTCGAGCTGTTCCTTTGCAATCGTGAGCATATCGACAAGCTCGAGTGGGGAGCCAGGTGGCTGGCCAGGCCCCTGGAAATGGCGCAGCGCTGGCTGAATCGCAATACGCTTGCCGGAAGCCGCCGCAATATCGAGGCGCACTATGATCTCGGCAACGACTTGTTCAGTCTTTTTCTCGACGAAACGATGATGTATTCCTGCGGAATTTTCCACCATCCGCACACTACGCTTCAGGAAGCATCCGAAGCCAAACTGGAACGCATCTGCCGCAAACTGCAGCTTCAACCGGGTGACCATGTGCTGGAAATCGGCACGGGCTGGGGCGGGTTCGCGCTGTACGCAGCAAAACACTACGACTGCCATGTTACAACCACCACCATATCCAGGCAGCAGTACGATTACGCCAGGCGCCGTGTGCAGGAGGCCGGTCTGGAGCAGCAGATCACCCTGCTGCTCGACGATTACCGGGAACTGGGGGGCAGCTATGACAAGCTGGTATCCATCGAAATGATCGAGGCCATCGGTCACCGTTACTTCGACGTCTATTTCAGGAAATGCACTGAACTTCTCAAACCGAACGGCATGATGCTGTTGCAGTCGATCACGATTTCCGATCAACGCTATCCGGTCGCGAAAAAGTCCATTGATTTCATCAACCGCTATATTTTTCCGGGCGGATGCCTGCCTAGCGTATATGCTCTGGCTGACGCCGTGGCGCGAAACACGGATATGCGTATCTTTCACCTGGAAGATATCGGCCCCCATTATGCAACCACCCTGCGCCACTGGCGCGAACGGTTCTTCGCCAATATCGACAGGGTTCGCAAGCTGGGTTACCCGCAGCGCTTCATTCGCATGTGGGAATATTACCTCTCCTATTGCGAGGGCGGGTTCCGTCAACAGGTAACAGGCACGGTACAACTGCTTATGGTCAAGCCGCAGTGCCGGCGAAGTCCGCTATCCAGCACGGACCACTGATAAGGCAACTTCACACAGGAGAATCAACCCATGATCACGACAACACTTGACCCGATCTCCATGAATGATGTCACCGACATCGAAAACGCGCCGTTCGTCATTGAAGGCCAGGGCGTCAATGCGCTCAAGATCTATTTCGAGTCGGAAGCCAACAAACAGGAATATCTCGCCATTCCGGTGCACAGTTCGGACGGCATGTCCGGTCTCAACAAGATCTATGACGACATGGCGGACAATCCGAATACCGGGTCTATCAATTAGAGAATTTCTGATTAATCCGTCAACCTGTGCTTGAAGGCAGGCGATCCTGTGCCATGCTTAACGGGCAAACGACGGGAACGCCATCATGAACCGATTCCTCGCAGGCTACTCGCCCCTGCTTCTCGCACTGACGTTTGGTGTTTTCACAGGGTTTTTTCTGATTTCCGGAGTACTGCAGGCAGCGGCGCCGGTTCGCAGCGTCGCGGTGACGATGGGGGATTACCGGTTTTCCCCGGACAGCATCAGCGTACAGAGCGGCGAAACAATCCGTCTGGAACTTGTCAATACCGACAGCCTGACGCCGCATAACTTCACCCTGAAGGCGGAAGCGGCCGGGTTGAATGTGGATATCGATGTCAGCGCAGGCGGGACCGGGATCCTGGACATAACGCCGCTGGCTCCCGGCACTTTCGAATTCTACTGTAACAAGAAACTACCGTTCATGAAGAGCCATCGACATCGTGGAATGGAAGGCGTTTTGATCGTGACGCCGGCAGGTCCGGATTAAACGTGCGCGTGCTGCTGGTATCGGCAAACCGCGAGCGGATCCCCGACCCGATATTTCCGCTGGGCCTGGCGTATGTGGGTGCCGCAGCGCGGCAGGCCGGGCACGAGGTCAGGGTAGCGGACCTCTGCTTCGGGCGCGCGCCCTTGCAGGCCCTGACCGGTCAGGTCAGGCGTTTCCAGCCCGATGTTGTCGGCCTGTCCCTGCGCAACGTCGACAATGCCGCGTATCCCCGCACAGTCGATTATCTCGATCAGCACCGCGCCGTGGTGGATGTCCTTCGCGGTCTCACGACTGCGCCGGTGGTGCTTGGCGGCTCCGGCTTTTCGATTATACCGCAAGCCTATATGCAGGCGCTCGATGGCGACTGGGGCATCGCCGGTGAGGGCGAGGTCGCTTTCGTCAGGCTGCTGGCGGCGCTGCAGGATGGCCGCAAGCCTGACGGTATAGCAGGTCTTTTTGGGCGCGACGGTCCGGCCAGCTCGTCTGGTGGGGAGGCAACGGTGCCACTGCATCATCGCGGATGGCCTGACGGGTGCTGGCCCGCGCGCGATCTGCTCGATTATTCGCGTTACATCCGCCGCGGCGGCATGGGCAACGTCCAGACCAAGCGCGGTTGTGTGTTCAAGTGCAGCTATTGCACTTACCCGCTGCTGGAAGGCAACCGCTTCCGTACCCGCGATGCCGCGGATGTCGTCGATGAGATCGAGGCTTTGATGCAGGACTACGGCCCGCATCCGGTGTTCTTTGTTGACTCGATCCTGAATTTCCCGCGCAATCACGTCGAGACTATCTGTGAAGAGATCCTGCGCCGCGGTGTGAAAGTGCGCTGGAGCTGCTACGCCACACCGGTCAAACTCGACCGCCACCAGGCTCGACTGATGGCTGCGGCCGGCTGTGACGGCATCGAGCTGGGCACAGATGCGGTCGATGATGACCAGTTGAGTCGACTCGGCAAGTCCTTTGACGCAGAGACCGCCATAAAAGCGAACCTTTACTGCATGGAAGCGGGACTGCGCGTATGTCAGACGCTGATCTTCGGTGCACCCGGTGAAACACAGGCCAGCGTCCGCGCCACTTGCGCCGCTGTGCGACGCATGAACCCTACCGCTGTTGTCGCCATGACCGGCGTGCGTCTGTACCCGGGTACGCCCCTGACCAACAGCCTGATCGCGCAAGGCAGGGTCGCTAAAGACGCCATCGGTCTTCTACCCGCCTTTTACGTAGAGCCCGAAGTCGCCGGGTTCCTGCCGCGCCACCTGCAGATGCAGGCTTACCAAGCCGGCAACTGGGTGTTGCCGGGGCTGGCCGCGCCGATTCTTCCCGGCAGCCAGCGCCTGTTACGCGGCCTGGGCATTTCCGGACCACTCTGGCGATTGCTGCAGAGTCCGTGGATGCACGCGCTCAACCGCAGCCGCTTCAAACATCCCAACACCAGCTGGGGCGTGCCCCACCCCGGGAGGAAGGTGGTATGAAAACGCTGGATTTGCGCATAAACAATCAGCACCGGTTTCAGCGCGGACCTTTCACGATGACCGGCGCAGCCAGAGCTTTCTCCATATCAAAGTCCGGCTTCAGCTGATCGCAGACGTCGCAAAGGCGCGTGATGCCGCAACTGGATTTCCAGCAACCGATGCTTCCGAACTGCGCGAACAGGATTCGCGACAGATGATCTGTGCCGCGCCCTTTGAGAAACACCAGATCATCGGGCCCAAGGGACTGGTTTAGCCAGCGAGCCGCATCCTGAAGATTGGCAAAAGCACGGCAGCACGACGGATCCATGCCCGAAGCGGTCGCAGCCGCTAGCGCGTGATGCGCGTGAACACCGACGAAGGTGGCGAAATCACACAGCTCGCCCGCCAATTGACCCATTTTACGCAAGCGTCGCCGCGGTGAATCCTTTGTGTCCGACTGATCGCTGAAAACCAGACCACGTCGAACGACCCTGGCATTGCGAAGCACCTCAAGCATGGCGTCGAGCGTATCCGGCGAACCGTTCTCTTCGTCGCGAATCATGATCGCTCCACCTGGCAAGGCGACAGGCTGCATGCGCCCCATAAAAGGCGGCACTTGAGCGATTTTTCGGGCTGCCGCTTCGACAGGGATACCGCAGACGCCTGCGGCGGCCAGCGCGGCAAGAACCGAGGACAGCCAGTGCGTGCCGACAAGTTGCGTCTGCACGTTGAATCTTTGCCCGCCCGTGACGAACCCGAACTGCAAGCGATCTGGCCAGATTGCTTGTGCGGCATCTGCCCGAAAGTCGCATGCCGGCGTGGATCCGAAAAACACCGTTCTTGCCTTAATCGCATCGGCCATCCGGCATACTCTTTGATCGTCAGCATTCAGCACTGCGACTCCGCGTCGCGGCAGAAATCTCAACAATTGGGCTTTCTCGGCAGCGGTATTCTCCAGGTTGCCAAACATGTTGGTATGTGTTCTGGCGACACTGAGAATAATGGCGACATCCGGTTTCAGCAGACGAGCGAGGCGGCGTATGTCACCCGGACCGCCCGTACCCACTTCCACCACCGCAAATCGATGCCAGGGGCGCATTGCACGAATTGTGCGGGGCACGCCGGACCTGTCGTTCTGATTCTGGTGAGTCTTCAGGACAGGGCCGTAGGGCTCCAGTGCCGCGGCAAGACACTCCTTGGCCGTTGTCTTGCCGACACTGCCGGTAATAGCGATGACTGTGGTGCGCATCATGAGCCTGCGCCAAAGAAAAGTCAGGGGCAGCGACAGACGCCGGCGTATTCCGTACAGGAATCTTCGGGCAAACAGCATTTCGCCTGCGTCAGCGTGAGTCGAAATGAATCGAACGATATTCATGCCTGGGCTTTCTTGATCTTTAATAATTGATCCGAAATTTTCTGCGGGCACTCGTTGTCGAACCGGGTCCGCAGCCAGATCTCGCATGCCATCAGGCGAAAGTGGTAGTAAGGACGTTGTTGCGCCAGTGCCAGAATACCGGGCTGATCCCGGGACGGCCATTTCAGCAGATCCGCAACACGGCCATCGCGCAGGAATGCTTCGGTATCAGACCACAGGGACGGAGCCGCCGAGAATCCGATTTTAGGCAGCTTGATAACATCTTCGGGCAAATATTTTCGGGCCAGGGATTTCACGATTCTCTTTGTAACCCCGCCATGAAATTTGGCAGCGACCGGCAGGTCCAGGCCAAACCGGATCAACCGGTTCTCGAGAAAAGGCACGCGTGCCTCTATGGAGTGTTTCATCGTCATCTTGTCCAGGCTGTTCAGACATTCTCGCATCTGTACGTACATATCTTCAAAACTGCTGGACAGGAATGCTCGATCCTGCAGCGAAAGTCCTTCCAGCTTTCTGAACAAACGGCGTTGACGCAGGGTTCGCGGCGCACCGGCAACAAGCAGCATATTGGAAGTGTCCGAGATGTAATTGATGGGATAGCCACGGGTCAGGTGACCGGATATCTCGTGTTTTATATTGACCGGTCGCAGGCCGGGAATGCGCCGTCCAATTGCGCGGGTGAAGCTGTTGTCAGGTATCCACCTGGCTCGTCGCGCGGTCCTTCTCCAGTGACGGTATGCCTGCGCATGCCAGGGGTAGCCACCAAACAGTTCGTCTGCCCCATCTCCTGTCAGGACAACTTTAAACCCGTCTTTGCGCAGTGTTTTCGCAACCACCATGGCGGCGACATGCTGGGAGAAAAACAACGGCTGGTCATTGGCTGTTATCGCTTCTGGCAAGGCACGAAAATATATCTCGCGATCAACCGGAACGCGTCGCAGTTCTATGCCCAGTGATTCTGCGACTTTGCGGGCGCGCGCCACCTCCTGTCCCTGCATGCCTTCGATGTCTGCAACATACGAGACCAGATTGGGCAAATGCCGCGAAGCCATGGCGGTTACAAGACCTGAATCCATTCCGCCGCTGCACATCGTCGCCACCGGTGCGTCGCTGACCAGGTGCATTTTGACGCTGTCATTAAGGTAGTCCTCAAAGCGGGCGAGTTGAGCGGGAAAGTCCCTGTCGCCGTACCTGCCGATGCGTTCCGGAGAGATGTCGCGCAAGACGTCGAAGAACGTGGTGAGCGTTTCCTTGCCGTTGTTGTATCTGCACAGGGTCCCGGGCAGGAATGTCTCGACGTTCCGGTAAGGCGTCATGGCGCCATCGAAACGCTCGTAAAGCAGCAGTGTAAGAAATGCATGCTGGTCGAGTTCGCAAGTCACCGCGGAATGTTCGAAAAGCGCTTTTTGTTCCGAGGCGAAAACGAGACCATCTTTTGTCCTGGCCACAAACAGCGGTTTGATGCCGAGACGATCCCGGGCAAGCCATACGGATTTGTCGCGAACATCGTGGTATGCAAAGGCGAACATGCCGTTGAACATGGGTACAGCCCGCTCAGGACCCCAGTTGTGCAGTGCGTAGAGCACAACTTCGGTGTCCGTATCGCTCGTGAACCGGACGCCTTCCTGTTCCAGCAACCGGCGCAGTTCGCGATAGTTGTAAACCTCACCGTTGAAGACCAGCACGCCGAGGTTGTCACAGGTGACAAAAGGCTGGTGCCCACGTTCACTCGGATCGATTATGCTCAAACGGGCGTGTCCTAAACCAACACCATCCTGTTGCCACAGCCCCATATCATCGGGTCCACGCCGGGCAATTTGCGAGAGCATGGCTTGCAAGATCGTCTCTGTTTGCTCACCGCCCGCCCCAACGAAACCGACAATACCGCACATCTGATAATTCTCCCCAACAGTCCCGGATCGCTACGCTGTTTCCGGTAACTCAGCCCGCATGTAGATTGGCCTGACGGCAAAGGCGATGCAAACGCTATATCAGTTGAAATGACGCGCCCGGCAGGATTGTCAGCTCCGGCTGATCTCTCGCCTTCCGGACTTGCGTCGGGTACCTGGTTGAAGTCGGAGGCCCGACCCGCGGATGAAACAAAAAAGGGGCCCTCGCTGAGGACCCCTTGTCGTTTTCCTGTTTTGGCGCGCCCGGAGAGATTCGAACTCCCGACCGCCTGGTTCGTAGCCAGGTACTCTATCCAGCTGAGCTACGGGCGCGTGGAAGCGCGGGATTATCCATTAGGAAGCGTTAAAGTTCAAGGGTCGAACCAAAGGGTGTCCACCAAAGCTTCTCTCTCCGCCACATAAAAAAAAGCCCCCGATCGGGGGCTTCTTTTGTGTGGCGGAGAGAGAGGGATTCGAACCCTCGATGGGCTTTAAGACCCATACTCCCTTAGCAGGGGAGCGCCTTCAGCCTCTCGGCCATCTCTCCCGGTTTCGCAAACGGAGGTTTTTCTCTGTTGCGCAAGCCGGGTAGGATACCGGCGCTCGTCCCTGAGGTAAAGTCAAAATCTAGTTATCTGCCACCTCGACCGATCCGGCATCCGCTTCCTGTTCGCGCTTGATGCGATCGTAAATTTCTTCCCGGTGAACCGCGACTTCCTTGGGTGCATTCACACCGATACGAACCTGGTTACCCTTGACGCCGAGCACGGTAACCGTGACTTCGTCGCCAATCATGAGGGTTTCACCGACCCGTCGCGTAAGTATCAACATTCCTAGTTCTCCTTGACCTACTCGATCACCAACTACACGGCACTCGTGGTCGGCACATATCATCAGGCAACCAACATAGGGCATTTGTCGGCCACCCACTTCAAAAACTGAACTCGCTCTTCAGATTTTTGTTTTTATTGGGGATTGAGCAATCGCCGCAGCGATTGTCGGGTCGGATCAGACAGCTGTTGCCTGATCGAGCTGAAACGCCTCATGAAGAGCCCGAACACCCAGCTCGAGGTATTTTTCGTCGACGACTACCGAGATCTTGATTTCGGAAGTCGAAATCATCCGGATATTGATACCTTCCTTCGCAAGAGCCTCGAACATGGTCGACGCAATCCCTGCGTGGGAGCGCATCCCCACGCCGACCAGCGATATCTTGACGATTTTTGCATCACCGGCCACTTCCCGCGCGCCCAGCTCGCCGGCGATGCGATGCAGGATTTCGAGCGCACGATCATAATCATTGCGATGGACGGTAAAGGTGAAATCCGTCGTCTTGCCGTCCGTTGCAATGTTCTGGACAATCATGTCAACTTCAATGTTGGCGTCGGCGATCGGACCGAGTATCAGGTGCGCAACCCCGGGCTGATCGGGTACACCGAGTACTGTTAGCTTAGCTTCGTCACGATTAAACGCAATCCCGGAGATCAGCGCCTGCTCCATTCCTTCTTCCTCGTAGGTGATCAGCGTACCCTCGCCCTCTTCAAAACTCGACAGCACGCGCAAGGGTACATTGTACTTGCCGGCGAACTCAACGGCACGAATCTGCAGCACTTTTGAACCGAGACTGGCCATTTCCAGCATTTCTTCGAAGGTAATCCTGTCCAGCCGGCGAGCCTCCGGAACGACTCGCGGATCAGTGGTATAAACCCCATCGACATCGGTGAAAATCTGGCATTCGTCGGCCTTCAGAGCCGCCGCGAGCGCCACGGCGGTGGTATCAGACCCACCTCGCCCCAGGGTGGTGATGTTGCCGCTCTCGTCGACACCCTGGAACCCGGCAACCACCACAACTCGCCCCGCAGCCAGATCGGCGCCGACTCGCTGCGCGTCGATATCCTGGATACGTGCCTTGTTGTGGGCGCTGTCGGTCCGAATATGCACCTGGGCACCGGTATAGGAGCGCGCCGAACAGTTGCGTTCCGCCAGTGCCATCGACAACAGCGCGATGGTGGCTTGCTCGCCTGTTGCCAGCAATACATCGAGTTCACGCGGGTTCGGGCGCTTTGACACACTGCCGGCCAGCGCCAGCAGCCGATCAGTCTCGCCACTCATGGCGGACACCACCACCACGATCTGGTGTCCCGCGCCATGGTACTGCATGACTTTCTCAGCGACCGCTTTTATGCGTTCGGGCGTACCGACAGAAGTGCCACCGTATTTCTGGACAATGAGTGCCATAGTTGCTGAACGAACTCGTAATGATTAGCGCGAGAGGCGCGCATTAAACTATAAAATAAGGATGGATAAAACTCCGGCGCGCCCTAAACGGCCTTTGACGTGGCAATTTGCTGCTTAACCCAGTCAATTGCGGCCGCCAATGCAGCATCCAGGTTTTCCGGCTGATTGCCGCCGGCCTGGGCAAGATCGGGCCGTCCGCCACCTTTGCCGCCGATGCGTGTCGCGACCTGGTTGACGAGGTCGCCGGCCTTGACCAGACGAGTTTCCCCTTTGGTCACGCCCGCCACCAGTGCGACCTTGCCATCCTGAACCGCCGCCAGCACGATGGCCGCGGCACGCAGCTTATCTTTCAGCTGATCGACCGTATCGCGCAGGCTCCGGGCATCTCCGCCTTCAACCTTTGCAGCCAATACCTTGATTCCATTGATATCTTCTGCCTGACTGACGAGGTCGCTACCCTGCGAGCTGGCGAGCCTGGTTTTCAGGGATTCCAGCTCTTTTTCAAGCTTGCGGCTGCGTTCCAGCAGCAATCCGACCTTGGAGACGGCGTCGTCACGCCCACCCTTGACCAGACGGGCGACTTCCTGAAGGGTCTTTTCCGTTTCACCAATATAACGCAGCGCCTCGACGCCGGTAACGGCCTCGATGCGCCTCACGCCTGAAGCAATTCCAGCCTCGGAGATGATCTTGAACAGGCCGATATCGCCGGCGCGACTTGCATGGGTACCTCCGCAGAGTTCGACAGAAAAATCGCCGATCGACAGCACCCGTACCTCGTCGCCGTACTTTTCACCGAACAACGCCATTGCGCCGGCTTCCATCGCCTGGTCGATGGACATTACGCGTGTTTGTATCTGTGCATTGGCGCGAATCTGGTCGTTGACCAGCGTCTCTATCTGGCTGATCTGTTCGGGCGTGAGCGCTTCGAAGTGGGAAAAATCGAAACGCAGGCGCTCGGGATCCACCAGTGAACCCTTCTGTTGCACATGATCACCGAGTATCTGCCGCAACGCAGCGTGCAGCAGGTGAGTCGCCGAATGATTGAGACGTGTTGCCGCGCGGCGTTCCTGGTCCACCAGCGCTTCAACCGCATCACCGCGCCGGATTTCACCCTGGGTAACCATGCCGATGTGCGCAATCACGCCGCCGCTCTGCTTCTGCGTATCCGTGACCCGAAACACGCAGTTCTGGCCTGCGCGTAGCACGCCACGGTCGCCGACCTGGCCGCCGGACTCGCCGTAGAAAGGCGTGTGCTCGAGCACCACCACACCTTCTTCGCCCCCGCCCAGCCTGTCCACGGTTTCCCCCGCCCGGAACACAGCGGTGACTATGGAATGGTCCTGCAACCGTTCATAGCCGGTAAATTCGGTACACCCTTCGACCTTCAGGCCGCCGGCATCGACCCGTCCAAAGCTGCTCGCTGCGCGCGCACGTTCGCGCTGGACGTTCATTTCGGCTTCGAAACCGTCCATATCCAGCGAAACACCCCGTTCGCGGGCAATGTCCGCGGTCAGGTCAACGGGGAAACCGTAGGTGTCATAAAGCTTGAACACGGTTCCTCCGGGGATGACATTCCCTTTGAGATCGCCCATCGCTTCATCGAGAATTCTCATGCCATGATCGAGCGTTTCCGCGAAACGGATTTCTTCTTGCTGCAAAACCCGTTCGACCATGGCCTGCGCCTTGACCAGCTCGGGATAGGCATCGCCCATTTCGCGGGCCAGCGGACCAACCAGCTTGTGGAAGAACGCCTCGCGCATGCCCAGCTTGTGACCGTGCCGTATCGCGCGCCGAACGATGCGCCGCAGCACATACCCGCGCCCTTCGTTGGATGGCATGACGCCGTCGACTGTCAGGAATGCACAGGCGCGGATATGATCGGCAATGACGCGCAACGATTTGTCCTGCAGATCATTGGTGCCGACGAGCCGGGCGGCAGCCTGGATAAGGTTGCGGAATACATCGATTTCGTAGTTGCTGTGCACGCCCTGCAGGATGGCTGCCAGTCGTTCCAGCCCCATACCGGTATCGACGGAGGGCTTGGGCAGGGGCTTCAGCTCGCCGCTGGCATCGCGGTCGTACTGCATGAACACCAGGTTCCAGATCTCGATATAACGATCGCCATCCTCGTCCGGCGTTCCGGGCGGTCCGCCGGCAACTTCGGGCCCGTGATCATAGAAAATCTCGGAACAGGGACCGCATGGGCCAGTGTCGCCCATGGACCAGAAGTTATCCTTGGCGCCGATGCGGGAAAACCGGGCGGGGTCAACGCCGATCTCTTTCAGCCAGATGTCCGCCGCTTCGTCATCTTCCTCGAATACGGTCACCCACAGGCGCTCGGGCGGCAGCTTGATTACCTCGGTGAGAAATTCCCACGCATACCCGATCGCCTCGCGCTTGAAGTAATCACCGAAGCTGAAATTGCCCAGCATTTCGAAAAAAGTATGGTGGCGGGCGGTATACCCGACGTTTTCCAGGTCATTGTGCTTGCCGCCTGCGCGTACGCAGCGCTGTGAACTGGCAGCTCGCCGGTAATGCGGGGTTTCCTTGCCCAGAAACACTTCCTTGAACTGGACCATGCCGGCGTTGGTAAACAGCAAGGTAGGATCATTGGCAGGCACGAGTGGGCTGGAGGGCACGATTTCGTGTCCCCGCTCATGGAAAAACTCCAGAAACGTACTCCGGATACCGGCACTGCTGATGTGGTCGCTCATAGCGCGGAAAGGTACAGGATAGAGCTATATAGATACAAGTAATTGGCGGGGATCAAGCGTTAAAAACCGCGCGGATCTGCTCCCCGGTAAAGCCGCGTTGCTGCAGAAAACGCATCTGTCTGGCGCGCGCCGCAAAGTCCTCGGGAAACCCGGTCCCGAAACGCTTGCCACGCTGTTCTCTGGCGGACTCAAGCCAGGTCCCGGACCATGCTTCCAGCATTTCATCGGCCAGGCTTCCGCGGATACCCCGCTCGCGCAATTCGGCCTGAATACGCTGGGGCCCATAGCCACGCTCAACGCGCCCACGCACATAAGCCTCAGCGAATCGCCGGTCACTCAGCAGGCCACTCCCGGTCAGTTCGGCCAGTAACGGCTCAACGATATCGTCGGTAAAGCTCCGCGCCGCCAGCTTGTCGCGCAACTCCAGGACACTGTGCTCGCGGCGCGCCAGAAGTCGCAAGGCTGTCGCGTGCGACTTCTGGTACGCTTCGCCGGCATCGACGGCTTCAGGCGGTGGCCGCAGACTCGATCGGCTCATCGGCATCTTCGACGGGCGCCGCCTTGTCCCTGCGCTTTTCGAGCAACAGGGTGCGCAGCTGTTGATCAATATCCTGCGCCATCCCGGGATTCTCCTTGAGGAAGACGCGCACATTATCCTTGCCCTGGCCAATACGCTCGCCGTTATAGCTGTACCAGGCGCCGGCCTTGTCGACAATCCCGTGCTTGACGCCCAGATCGATCAATTCGCCTTCGCGGGAAATACCTTCGCCGTAGAGGATCTCGAATTCCGCCTGTTTGAAGGGTGGCGCCATCTTATTCTTGACCACCTTGACACGCGTTTCGTTACCGACAACTTCGTCGCCTTTCTTGATGGCGCCTATGCGCCGGATGTCCAGGCGCACCGAGGCATAGAACTTGAGCGCGTTGCCGCCGGTGGTCGTTTCCGGGTTGCCAAACATGACGCCGATTTTCATACGGATCTGGTTGATGAAAATGACCAGTGTGTTGGAACGCTTGATATTGGCGGTCAGCTTGCGCAACGCCTGGGACATCAGGCGGGCATGCAGCCCCATGTGGGAATCGCCCATCTCGCCTTCGATTTCGGCCTTGGGCGTCAGTGCCGCCACCGAGTCCACAACCACGATATCAACCGCGCCGGAACGCACCAGCATATCGGCGATTTCCAGCGCCTGCTCCCCGGTATCGGGCTGCGACACCAGCAGGTCATCGATCTGCACACCGAGTTTCTCGGCATAGCTCGGATCGAGCGCATGTTCGGCGTCCACAAAGGCAGCCGTGCCGCCGGCCTTTTGCGCTTCCGCGATCGCCTGCAGGGTGAGCGTGGTCTTGCCTGAGGACTCGGGGCCGTAAATCTCGATCACGCGCCCGCGCGGCAGGCCGCCGATACCCAGCGCCACGTCCAGCGCCAGCGAACCCGTCGACACCACGTCGATATCGCGCACGGCGCCGACATCTCCCATGCGCATCACCGAGCCCTTGCCAAACTGCTTTTCAATCTGCCCCAGCGCCGCACTCAGCGCCTTGCGTTTGTGATCATCCATAAAATCCTCCGGCTAAAAATCGTTCGTTTCGCGGGCAATCCCTGCCCGCCGGTTGGCGTGATTCGCGCCCTATTATCACATAAGCCCGGGCACCCGACCAAACGGTTGCCTGGCCGCCTGCGGGGCAGTATGCATCAAACTACTGTAAAAATAAACAGTGCATCGCACGGTGGCGATTTCCCGTGCAGAAAGCCGCCCTAGGCGCTCACCTGCAACGGCCAGCGTTGCACGGGTTGATAGCAAACACCTTCCGGCCCCGCAGTCGATTCCGCCAGCACGAATTCGCCGACCTGCCAGCGGATAACCTTCTCAGCGCTCTGCGGTTGCGGGTTTTTCTCTTTGCGAGAGAGAGTTATGTGGGGAATAAAACGCCGTTTCTCAGGTTCATATCCGCACGGTTGCAGGACCGCGTTCAGCTGACGTACGAGATGCATCAGCTCCTCCGGAATCCGGCTGGCACCGAGCCAGCTGATGCCTCGCCGCGGCCAGGCGCCGCAATAATCAAGCAGCAGCTCAAAAGCATTACAACGGACAGTGGAAACCGCCTCGCTGAAACACTGCCGTTCTGCTGTCGTCCGATTGCCCAGAAACGCCAGCGTCATGTGCAGGTTGGCGCCGGGGATCGGATGCTGCGTCCAGCACCGCGCCGCCGTCGCCAGCTGACTGCGCACCTCGTCGTCCGGCCATAGCGCGAAAAACAGGCGCTGTGTCGCCTCAGGTTTCCGGTCCACTCAAACGCTCCAGCAAGCCGTCCAGGGCAGCCGCCACCGCCTGGCGCCGGATCGCGTCCCGGTTCCCGTCGAAGCGATACCGCCTGGTCACCTGCCAGTCGCCCGGACCCGCCCAGGCCAGCCATACCGTGCCAACCGGCTTGTCCTCCGAACCACCGCCGGGCCCCGCGATACCGCTGATGGCGAGGCCCCACTGGGCGGAGCTGCGCGCGAGTATGCCTGCGACCATTTCCCGCACCGTCTGTTCGCTGACCGCTCCATGGCAGTTCAGCGTGTCGGCCGACACGCCAAGCAGGTCCTGTTTTGACTGATCGGTGTAGGTAACGATACCGCGGTCGAACCAGGCGGAACTGCCGGCCCGGTCGGTGCACACCTTGGCGACCCAGCCGCCGGTACAGGACTCGGCGGTGGCCAGCCGCTCCCGGCGCCGCTGCAGGTAATCGGCCAGCGCAGCGGTCCGTTCGGCGAATTCGTCATCCATGGGCAAATCAGTCGTGAACGCGCCTGATCGCGCCGCCGACCGCGTACCGGGTGCCGTCCATACCCGGTTCCACGCGGATCACTTCAATGGTCGCATCAAGCACCGATAACACCGCCTGGCGGGATTCGATATGGATTTCCAGCTGATCGCCTGGCGCCAGCAATTCGTCGGTGTGAAACAACACACCGCCGCCGCTCAGATTCTTGCCGACCCCGGTAAAACGCCTGCCGCTGGCCGGCATCCGCAATGCCACTTCGCAATCCACCGGAACGCGAATGAAATCGCGTTTCTCCTCGTACGAACGCTGATCCAGGCTCATCGCTTCGCCTCCTCGTTGTTCAGCACACTGAGTATCAAAGCCAGCTGGAGAGTGCAAGCTGTAGCCGCGAAGGCAATTGGGCTAGACTGCCGCACATGTCCGCCCTGGCCGAAAGCAAAACCCATACACCGATGATGCAGCAGTATCTGCGCATCAAGGCAGAGCACCCTGACATCCTGGTCCTGTACCGGATGGGTGACTTCTACGAACTCTTCTATGATGACGCCCGCAGGGCTTCGGAGCTGCTCGACATCACCCTGACCAGCCGTGGTCAGTCAGCGGGAGAGCCGATTCCGATGGCCGGCGTTCCGGTGCATTCTGCCGAGCAATATCTGGCCAAGCTGGTGCGAATGGGCGAATCGGTAGCCATCTGCGAACAGATCGGCGATCCCGCCAGCAGCAAGGGTCCGGTCGAACGCAAGGTGGTGCGGATACTGACGCCCGGCACGCTGACCGAAGAGGCATTGCTGCAGGAGCGTCGCGACAATCTGCTGGTGGCAATGCACCGGGATGACGAAGGTTATTTCGGCCTGGCGTCCCTGGATCTGTCCGCCGGGCGTTTCCTGGTCCAGGAGTTCAGCGGTGAAGAAACCCTGCTCGGCGAAATCGAACGCCTGCAACCTGCGGAGCTGCTCGTCAGCGAAGACCTGAGCCTGCCGGATGCGCTGCACAGACGCCAGACATTGCGTCGCCTGCCGCCCTGGCATTTCGACACCACCAGCGCGGCGCGCCAGCTCAATCAGCAATTCGGGACCCAGGATCTGAACGGTTTCGGTTGTCAGGACATGCCGGTCGCGGTGGGCGCCGCCGGCGCGTTGCTGCAATACGTCAAGGATACCCAGCGCGCCGCGTTGCCGCACTTGCGCGGTTTGCGTACCGAACACCACGAAGAAAGCGTCGTCATGGACGCCGCCACGCGCCGCAACCTGGAACTCGACCAGTCGCAGTCGGGGCAGAAACAGCACAGCCTGGTGGCAATTCTGGACAAAACCGTCACCAGCATGGGCGGACGGATGCTGCGCCGCTGGCTGCACCGTCCGTTGCGCGACCGCAAAATCCTGGCCCCGCGTCACCAGTGCGTCGATTCGTTACTGCAAGGCCGCCTGTTCGACAGTCTGCGCGAGCAGTTGCGCGGCAGCTGTGACCTGGAACGTATTGTTTCGCGCATTGCGCTGAAATCCGCGCGCCCGCGTGATCTGAGCGCATTGCGCGACACGCTGGCGCGACTGCCCGCGCTACAGACACTGCTGCGCAGTGACAGCGATCTTTTACTGGGCGAACTGTCCGCGCGCATCCAGGAGCACCCCAGGGTGCACAAGCTGCTGCGCCGGGCGCTGCCCGACATCCCGCCGGCATTACTGCGCGACGGCGGGGTTATTGCAACTGGGTACGATGCAGAACTCGACGAGCTGCGCCGCCTCAGCGAAAACAGCGATCAGGTGCTGGTGGATATGGAAGCGCGCGAACGCGAACGGTCCGGAATCGCCAACCTGAAGATTCGCTATAACCGCGTGCATGGCTACTATATCGAAATCAGCCGCAGCCAGGCCGACTCGGTGCCGGACAACTATCAGCGACGCCAGACATTGAAAGGCGCTGAACGTTTCGTTACCCCGGAACTCAAGGAACACGAAGACCGTGTGCTCGGCGCGCGCAGCAAGGCGCTGGAACGCGAAAAAGCCCTTTACGACGATCTGCTCGAACAACTGCTGGCACAGCTCGCGCCGCTTTGCGCATGCGCCGAAGGCCTCGCCGAACTCGATGTGCTGACCACATTCGCCGAGCGCGCCGACCATCTGAACTGGGCGCGTCCCGAACTGACGGAAGTGCCGGGCATCGTGATTACAGGCGGGCGCCATCCCGTCATCGAGCGTTTTGCCGACGAGCCGTTCGTACCGAACGACGTCGAGCTGATCGAACAGCGGCGCATGCTGATCATCACAGGCCCTAACATGGGCGGCAAATCAACTTATATGCGCCAGACTGCGTTGATCGTGCTGCTGGGTTGCATTGGCAGCTTCGTTCCGGCGGACAAGGCCTGCATCGGGCCCGTGGACCGCATATTCACCCGCATCGGAGCATCGGACGATCTCGCCGGCGGTCGCTCGACATTCATGGTGGAAATGACCGAAACGGCGAACATCCTGAACAACGCGAGTCATCGCAGCCTGGTGTTGATGGATGAAATCGGTCGCGGCACCAGCACTTATGATGGCCTGGCGCTGGCATGGGCGGTTGCAAAAGCGCTCGGCGCGATCCGCGCCTATACCCTGTTCGCAACGCACTATTTCGAACTGACGCGCCTGCCCGAGGACGTCGAGACTGCCGCCAACGTGCATCTCGATGCCGTTGAGCATGGCGACCGTATTGTGTTTCTGCACACCGTGAAACCCGGACCCGCAGACCGCAGTTACGGGCTACAGGTTGCTGCGCTGGCCGGCGTTCCCGACCACGTGCTTGCCCAGGCGAGGGTCATGCTGCAGGAACTGGAATCGAGCCCGATGCACGCACCGGCGGGAGAAAGCCTGGCGCAACAGCAGATCGATCTGTTTGGCGAGCCTGCAGATCACCCGTTGATCGACGCATTCCAGGGTATCGAACCCGACGAGTTGTCACCGCGCCAGGCGCTTGACCTGTTGTATAAACTCAAAGAAGTCGCGCAATAAAAAACGGACCCGCTTCCCGCGGGTCCGTCTCTTGCAGCAGTTATTGCCGGATACTTACTTCGGTTGTTGTACCGGAACGGTTTTTTCCACCTCGATCACTTCCATCGCGGAAAATCCGACCTCAGCCCGCCGATTCGGTGCAAGGCAATCGATCAGAGCGGCACCACGTTTGCCTTCGCAAGCGACGACCGGTTCCGCCGAGCCGACACCTTTGGTCTCGATGAAACCAGGCACTACACCCCTGGACACCAGGTAATCCTGAACCGCAGCCGCGCGCCTTTCCGACAATCGCTGGTTATAGGCATCATCCCCGATACGGTCCGTATGCCCGGTGATCTGGATTTTCTGCGCCTGCAGATCGGTCGCTGTCAGACCGTTCAGCAAATCGTCAAGGCGCGCCTTGCCGACACCGGTAAGCTCGGCACGGTCGAAACCGAACAGTGTGTCTGCGTCCATGCGCACCGGTTTGAGTTCCTTGACGACGATAACCTCGACTGCCGCCAGTTTAACACCGTCACGCATAGCCACGATTTCCGGCTCGCATTCGACAACGGCGTTGGAAACCGACCAGCGCTCGGTGTGCAAACAGTCGCCGAAGCCGTTGCGCACTATGATTTGACTGGAACTGTCGACGTATCCGGTCGCGGCGCTGCTCAACCCGCTGAGCATACCGAAACCGGCAAGCACGACGGTTCGTATTATTTGTTTCATTTTTTGATACCTCCGAGTACCGGAAAAGCGCGGGAACCTCGGGCGAGCGACTTTATCGCCAGACCCCGCCAACAGCGCCGCAGCGGTTAATGCCCGCGAACGGTGTTGCTACTGGTATTTTGTGTCAGATAAGACCGGCGCGCAATGCGCAAGAAAGGGAATTTCGCGTTCAGCCCGCGGCGGTACCGCAATTGCTGAGACTGAGGCTCGGAGGATTGGTGGAAAAAACAAACGGCGCGGCTTTCTCGAGGGCGCTGAGCCCAAGCAGCATACGTGTATTGCGCGGGAAAACAGCGGCTTCGACGTCGTCCAGCACGCAGTCTTCGCCCAGCACCAGCCGCTTGATCCGATACACCGGCAGTCGCTGCTGGCTGCCATCAGCCATTACGCCGGTGAGTTCGCCAACATAGGTCGCGTTGTTGGCCTCGACCAGGCTGGCGAGCGTGTGCTCATTGATCGTTGTGTAACCGGCGCCGGTATCGACCATGAATTCAACGTTGCCGCTTCCCAGCATATTGGCCTGCACATAGTAGGTAGCCAGGCGTTTCTGGTTCATGGGAATAGTCTTGAAGGACTCGGCGACCGCCAGATTGAAATTGAACAGCAGTAACAGCCAAACAGCGCTTTTGATAACAGACCTGGACATGTGCGACACCCGTGCAAGCGACAAAAAACCGTCGTTACCAGGCTTAGCGGCCGGTCAAACTCCAAATTAAGGCAGCTCGGTCAGGCGTAAATGCGTAGTCGCGAAGCCTGGTCAGGATGCGCCGATCCGCACCCGAAGCAAGCTTATGGTCGATGTTTTTACTTCGACGAATCAATAACTTGAAAACATTCTGGAATTGCCTTACCCGGTCTCGTCGAGCGATGCCGCACGTGCGGTGGAGCATGCGGCCTGTGGCGACAACCGGGAGTATGTCTGACCGGCGTGGCAAGCATATTGCATTTGCATCCACCAGTTGACGCGCCGGTCCAGGAGCGGCGTCCGCCATAGCAGCGAGAGCGAATCATGCGTATCGAAAAAATTTCTCTAAGAGCCCTGGCCATCGGCGTGCTATTGATTGTCGGTCTGGTCGCCGTCGCAACCTCTTTTGTCTCAGAGTCCCAGTACCGGCGCGCCGCCATCGACGCCCAGACCAGAACCGTGGCCAGGGTTCTTACCGTAGCCAGCGACGCAGCGCTAGGTCAGCTGGCAGCCGAAAGCGGGCAACTCGCCTCCGCCGCCGTCAAGGCCTTATCCAGGCAACCGGACCTGAACCGCTATCTGGCGGAGGCACCCGCCGGGACGTCCAACCCGGTACTCACGAATTTACTCGATGCGCCTCTGAATACCAGGCTATCCGTTGTCAAACCGGTTTCCGTGCGTCTTTACAACAGCTCACGCCAGCTCCTGATGAGCCGTGGCATCGATGAGACTGAGAACAGCCCGGCGCTGGCCACAAAGAATCCGGAATCCAGCGATCTGTCATCCTGGCTGGCGGAGACAGGTCCGCGCTATTCGATCGTGAAGGCCGTCGGAGATTCCTCCAACCCGGGATTTCTGGAAATCCGCTTCGATCTCGCGTCCTCACTCTGGACGGTAGCCGAACTCACCCACCTTCCCTTGCGTATCAAGTCACCCTACGGGGACGTGCTGTTCGAAACCGGTGACTGGGAGGCTCAACCCGAGACGGCTCACGAGATTATCCATCCGATACGCGGTGCCGACGGCATCCCCGTCGTGGAACTGGCGGTTCTGGACGATTTCGCCGAACTGTATGAAGCCACTCACCAGACGCGAAATGCCACGAGCCTGGCTATTGTCGCTTTGATCGGTATCGCACTCTTGATCGCGATACTGATTCTGGATCGTTTTCTGTTCCGGCCCTTGCGCAGCATGATCGAGGATATGAACCGCGTCGCCAGGGGCGACACCACTACCCAGGTCAGCGGCCGCGCACTGAAGGAGTTTCACACACTGGCCAATGCCTTCAACGCCATGACGCAGAAAATCAAGGACATCATCGAACGCGAGCGTCAGGCGGCCGAGGACGTAAAGGGCAAGGTCGAACTGATTCAGGAAGTTGTAGCCATGGCGGCAAAGGGCGACCTGACCGGACAGATCATGGTGTACCGCGACCAGGACATCATCTCCGAACTGGCGGCAGGCATTCAGTCCATGCTGGACAGTCTCAATTCGCTCGTCGCACGCATCCAGCAATCCGGTGTACAAGTGACGTCTTCGGCGACCGAGATCGCTGCGACTGCAAAGGAGCAGGAGGCTACAGCCAATGAAACGGCCGCCACCACCAACCAGATCAAGGCGACGGTGACGGAAATCACTGCGACATCCAAGGAACTGGTCAACACCATGAGCGAAGTCACGGAGGTCGCGTGGAAGACTTCCGAGAGCGCCAACGCCGGCCGCTCGTCGCTGCAGCGCATGGAATCGACCATGCACCAGATGAGCGAAGCGACGGCATCGATCGGTTCCAAGCTGGCTGTTCTGAGCGAGAAAGCCGGCAACATCAATACTGTCGTCACCACCATCAACCGCGTTGCCGACCAGACCAACCTGCTCTCCCTGAATGCGGCCATTGAAGCCGAAAAAGCCGGCGAGTACGGGGTCGGCTTCGCAGTCGTCGCAACTGAAATACGCCGCCTCGCCGACCAGACAGCGGTCGCCACCTGGGATATCGAGCAAATGGTGAAAGAGATGCAGTCGGCGGTATCGGCGGGTGTCATGGGTATGGAAAAATTCTCCGAGGAAGTGCGCCACGGGGTCGATGACGTGCGCCAGGTAGGAGCGCAACTCGCCGTGATTATCGAGCAGGTCGAAGCGCTGATTCCGCGTTTCGAGGAAGTCAACGAAGGTATGACTTCCCAGGCCCAGGGCGGCAACCAGATCCGCGATGCCATCGTGCAGCTAAGCGAGTCGGCGCAGCAGACCGCAGATTCCCTGCGCCAGTCCAACGGTGCCATCATGCAGCTCAACGACGCTGCCAAACGACTGCAGGAAGGCGCCTCACACTTCCGTGTCAGTTCCTGAGGGGGCACGCAGGTGCTGATGCTGTTATTCAACCTGGGTAACAGTCGCTACGCCATTCCCGCGCGAGCGGTTGTTGAAATTGCACCGCTGGTCCGGCTGGAGGCGATCGCCATGGCACCCGTCTACATCGCCGGTCTGTTCAACTATCGCGGCAGGCACGTTCCGGTGATCGACCTTTGCCGGTTGATCGAAGGCAAGCGCTGCGAAGATTCCTTCACGAGCAGGGTAATGATGGTCGAATACCCGGTATCCGGCGACCGCACCCGGGTGCTGGGCCTGCTTGCCGAACGCGTTACCGAAACGGTATCAATTGACGACGCCGCGTTCGCCGATACCGGAGTGACGGTCGACGATGCGCCCTTTCTCGGCCAGGCCGCGCTCACCGAATACGGGCTGGTGCAGAAGGTCTCCGTTGAAAACCTGCTTGCGGACAGCGTGCGCGCCTTGCTGTTTCCACAGGAGGCCGGATAAATGCCGCTGGGTGAAATCGAGCGACTGCTGCAAAACGAGATCGGACTGCACAGCTCGACAGTCGGTTCCGACACGGTGCGTCATGCCGTCGAGGCGCGCATGCGCGCCTGCGATATCAGCCGTGTTGAGGATTACCGCGACGTCATCCGCCATTCACGGACCGAACTCGATCAACTGATCGATACCGTCGTCATCCCCGAAACCTGGTTCTTCCGCGACCACAACCCGTTTTCCGCTTTCAGCGAATGGCTACAGGAAAGCCGGCGCGGCCGGAACACGCCAACACCGCTGAGAATTCTCAGCGTGCCCTGCTCCACCGGCGAGGAACCCTACACGCTCGCCATGTGTCTGGCCGATTGCGGCATAGCGCCTTCGCAGGCGCACATCGATGCAATTGACATAAGCAGCGTCAATCTCGCCATTGCAAGAAATGCCGAGTACGGTATCAATTCCTTCCGCAGCCATGACCTGTCGTTTCGCGAGCGCCATTTTGACGCCGTCGGTCAACGCTATCGACTCCGCGATGACATCCGCGCGCGGGTTCGTTTCACGCGCGCGAACATCCTGGATAGCGAATTCCTTGCCGGTTGCGAAGCATATCACGTGATCTTTTGCCGCAACCTGCTCATCTATTTCGACCGCGCGACACAGCACCAGGCCATCGATAATCTGTGCAAGTTACTGGTGGAGCGCGGCCTGCTGTTCCTCGGTCACTCGGAAACCAGTCTGTTGAAAGACCGGCCATTCACGGCTATGGCATTCCCTCGCAGTTTCGGCTTCGTTCACAGGCAACCCGTTGATCAGCCGGAGGCCGTCCCGGAGTTCAAGAAACCGCGACGTCCGGCGTACCCGCCTGCGCCCGCCAGCCAGAAGCAAAAACCGACCATGCCATTCGCGGGTGTCCGCCCGGAAACGAAACCGCACGATAATACGCGACGCGACAGCGACCCGCTGCAAACGGCATTCAGACTGGCCGATGAAGGGCACCTCGACGAGGCCGCGTTGCAATGCGAGGCGTTGATGAAACAGGATTCCTGCCAGCCCGGCCCCTATTACCTTCTGGGACTGGTGCGCGAGGCGACAGGCAACAGCAGCGCTGCCGAGCAGCTGTTTCGCAAAGCTGTATACCTTGCGCCCGATCACTATGAAGCCTTGACCCACCTCAGTGTCATCTGCGAGCGCAAGGGTGACAAGCAAAGCGCCCAGCGGTTCCGTGATCGCGCGCAGCGCATACAGGCCACCGCGCCGTTACGGCATATAGAACAATGAACGCAAGCATCAAGGAAACCGTTGTGGAACTCGACGACTGCTGGAACCGCATCGGCGTCTGGAGCCGCGCGGACAAGCGGTGTCCCGAACTGGAAAAGTTCATTCACTGTCGCAACTGCGACCGCTATTCGGCGGCGGGCCGCCACGTTCTGGCGCGCCCAGTGCCGAATGACTACCGTGTGGAATGGACCAACCGCTTCGCGCGTTCCGAAACTGCCCGGGCTACAAACGACCGTTCCGCGCTGCTGTTCCGCCTGGGCGACGAATGGCTCGCCATCGATAGCAGCTATGTCAGCGAGATTACCCAGTTCCGGACCATTCACAGCCTGCCGCACATGAGCAACAACACGGTTAAGGGGCTGGTCAATATCCGCGGTGAACTCAGGATATGTATATCGATCGGCGCCATGTTGCAGATCGAAAAAGCACGCGAGCGGCATGATGCGAGTTACGAAATTCACGAGCGCATGATCTATATCCAGAAAGACAACCAGAGTTTTGTTTTTCCCGTGAGCGAAGTGCACGGCATTCACCACTATTCCCGCAATGCATTGCAGCCGGTACCGGTTTCAGTCGGAAAATCCAGACAAACGTTTACCTCCGACATCCTGCCCTGGAAAACATATCATGTGGGTCTGATCGATCATGAACTGCTGTTCTTCGCGCTGGCCGGTGAACTGAAATGAGCGACGATCTCGGCAATTTTTCGATGCTCGAACTGTTCCGTCTGGAAGTGGACAGTCAGGCCGCGATACTCAGCGACGGGCTGCTGGCTCTGGAACAGGAAGCTCAGCCCGTGCAACAGCTCGAAGCCCTGATGCGGGCGGCGCATTCGCTCAAAGGTGCCGCGCGCATGGTTGACATCCAGCCCGCTGTCACGCTCGCCCACGCCATGGAAGATTGCTTTGTTGCAGCGCAAAATGGCGAACTGAGGCTGCAGGCGCAGCAGATCGACCTGTTGCTCAAAGGCGTGGATCAGCTCATCGCGCTGTCGCGCGACGAGACCGATGGCGAACAGCTCCACACCGTCACCGCAGCGATCGGCAGCATCACTGGCCCGCAGGCCAGCGTTGAAACGGCGCAATCGGAGAACACGGAAGCATCCGCCACCCAGGCGGCTGACACCGCCGCAGACCTCGCGACCTTGGCGCCCGAACCGCCTGTCCGGGAAACCGCCGCAACACCCGCGCAGGCGGAAAAGCCGATGACAGCAGCGCCCGCGCAAGCCGGCGCGGCTGCAGACGAAAGCGTGGTCAGGGTTTCCGCGGAAAACCTGAATCGCCTGGTGGGTCTGGCCGGCGAAGTGCAGGTCGAGTCACGCTGGCTGCATCCTTTCGCCGAAGCGCTGTTGCAGGTCAAGCACCGTCAGGCAGAGATCATCAGTCTGCTCGATCGTCTCAATGACAGCCTCTATGCCAACGGAGGCGACGAGTACAGCAAGACGCTGGCCAATGAAATCCATACCAAGGCCAACCGCTGCCGCCACCAGTTGTCCGACAGACTGAACGAACTCGATGAATACGATCGCAGACTGCATAACCTGGGTAACCGTTTGCACAGCGAGGTCCTGGCAAGCCGGATGCGGCCATTCGGCGACGTAACACGCGGCTTCCCGCGCATGGTGCGCGACGTGGCCAGGCAACTGCACAAGGACGTTGGACTGCAAATCGATGGTCTGGCCACCAAGGTGGACCGCGATATCCTGCAACAGATCGATGCACCGCTTAATCACCTGCTGCGCAATGCACTGGATCATGGCATCGAGACACCGGAAGAACGCCTGCGTGCAGGAAAACCCGCGCAGGCCACACTGCGCGTTACGGCAATGCACAACGCCGGCATGCTGTCGATTCACGTCGAAGACGACGGGCGCGGGATCGACATCGAAAAACTGCGTGTCAGCGTTGTAAGGAAAGGCATGGTGAATGAAACCATGGCAGCCGAACTGAGCGAAGCCGAACTACTGGAATTCCTGTTTCTTCCCGGTTTCTCGACACGCGACAAGGTCACCGAGATTTCCGGCCGCGGTGTCGGCCTGGACGTCGTGCACAGCACAGTGCAACGCATGCGCGGCATGGTGCGGGCCATCAGCCACCCTGGGAAAGGAACCCATTTCCACCTGCAGCTGCCGCTCACCCTGTCGGTGATCCGGGCACTGCTGGTGGACATCTGCGGCGAGCCTTACGCCATTCCGCTGGCGCGCATCGACCGCACCCTGAAGCTTGACACCAGTTGTGTGGAATCTCTCGAGGGTCGGCAGTATTTCACGCTGGGTAACCAGCACGTCGGCCTGGTATTCGCCAGCCAGGTGCTCGGTGTTTCCAGTCATGTCGAATCCAGTGATTTTCTGCCGGTAGTTGTTCTCGGCGAACGTCTCAACAGATCGGGGCTGGTGGTGAACCGCTTTATCGGTGAACGCGACCTGGTGGTACACAAGCTGGATCCGAGGCTGGGCAAGATTCAGGATGTCAGCGCCGCCAGCGTTCTGGAGAACGGCGACCCGTGCCTGATCATCGACGTCGACGATATGCTGCGCTCTATCGATATCCTGATTGCCGGCGGACGTCTCGACAAGGTTCAGGACAACCAGAATCAGGCGGAAACACACGGCAAGCGCGTGCTGGTGGTTGACGACTCCATCACCGTCAGGGAAGTGGAACGCAACATGCTGACCGCGCGCGGCTACCAGGTGGATGTCGCGGTGGATGGCATGGATGGCTGGAATGCGATCCGCATGAATCACTATGACCTCGTCATCAGCGACGTGGACATGCCGCGCATGAACGGTTTCGAGTTTGTGCGTCTCATCAAGCAGGACGATCGTCTGCACAATACACCGGTAATGATCGTCTCTTACAAGGACCGGGAAGAAGATCGCCAGCGCGGCCTCGAAGCGGGCGCTGATTATTATCTGACGAAAGGCAGTTTCCACGACGAGACCCTCATCGAGGCCGTTGCGGATCTGATCGGAAGGGCGGAGTAGGCAAGTCCCATGGTAAAAATTGCAATCGTCAATGATTCACTGGTTGCGGCGGAATCGCTGCGGCGGGTTATAAATAGCGTACCGGCCTACGAGCTGGTGTGGATGGCGCACGATGGTCTCGAGGCGGTCGATAAGTGCGCGAGCGCATGTCCGGATATTATATTGATGGATCTCATAATGCCGGTAATGGACGGCATAGAAGCGACCCGCCGCATCGCCGCGGAATTCGATTGCGCGATTCTGGTGGTCACCGCCACTGTCAGTGGTCTCGCCGGCCGCGTCTTCGAAGCGATGGGCGCCGGCGCGCTGGATGCCGTGAACACACCCATTCTCGGACCTTCCGGCCACGGCGAAGGCAGGGAGGTTCTGATACAGAAGATAAACACGATCGCTACCCTGATACACGGCAAACCGCTGCGCAGCCGACACACAGCGCATTCGCCACGCACACCGCAAAAAGACAGTGGACCGCCGCTGATCGCGATCGGCGCCTCCACTGGGGGCCCCTCAGCCATCAGGGAAATCCTGCGCGCCATGCCGGCACACCCGGGCGTAGCGATCGCAATTGTGCAACACGTGGATGAACAGTTTATGCCCAGCTTTATCAACTGGCTGAACGAGTCAACGCCGCTGCCGCTTCGCGCGGCCAAACCCGGGGACCGGCTCGCGGCCGACACGGTATTTGTGTGCGGCCGTCAGGATCACTTGATCGTTACACCCGACGGCGCGCTGGACTATACGCCGGAGCCAACCGAACTCGTGTACCGCCCCTCGGTCGATGTATTTTTTGATAGCATCGCAGAAAACCTTCAAAATCAGACAATTGGCGTACTTTTGACCGGCATGGGCAAGGACGGTGCAGCCGGGCTCAAATCGCTGCGCGAGCGCGGCTGCCTCACCGTTGCTCAAGATCAGGATACAAGTGCCGTTTACGGTATGCCAAAGGCGGCGAAAGAACTTGATGCAGCAGGAAAAATTCTACCCCTAGGGGAGATAGGACCAGCACTGGTCGAGTGGGCGGACCAGGTCGTTGCAGAAGCCAGGGAACAACGGAAATCAGGATGACCAACCAAACCGACACGGTTGCGCAAACCGCCACCGCCAGCAAATGGGCGGTGGTTCTGCTGGTCGACGACCAGAAGATGGTTGCCGAGGGAATCCGGCGCATGCTCGCGGATGAACCGGACATCGAATTCCACTACTGTTCCGATCCCAAACTGGCCGTAAAACAGGCAACAGATACCTGCGCCACGGTGATTCTCCAGGACCTCGTCATGCCGGACGTCGACGGAATGACGCTGGTGCGCTTCTACCGCAATAACCCTGCCACGCGTGATGTTCCGGTCATCGTGCTGTCGAGCAAGGAAGATCCCACTACCAAGAGCGACGCCTTTTACCAGGGCGCAACCGATTATCTCGTCAAGTTGCCCGAGAAGATCGAATTGCTGGCGCGCATTCGCGCTCACACGAAGAGTTACCTGGCGCAGAAAGAACGTGATGAAGCCTTCGTGACCCTGAGCAAGATGCAGCAACAACTGGAAACCATGAACGCCGAACTGGCGCGCAGCAACCGCGAGTTGCATCGCCTGTCCTCACTGGATGGGTTGACCGGTGTCGCCAACCGCCGCCAGTTCGATATGACTCTGAAACAGGAATGGCAACGCGTCAGCCGCTCGCAGGCACCGTTATCCCTGATATTCGCTGACATCGACTTTTTCAAGCCCTATAACGATCTCTACGGACATCAGGCCGGAGACGACTGTCTGAAGAAAGTGGCAGCCGCGCTGGAGCAGACAGTACACCGCCCCGCGGACCTGGTGGCGCGTTATGGCGGCGAGGAATTCGTGATGATTCTGCCGGAAACCACCGAAGAAGGCGCGCTGGCCATCGCCGACAAGATACTGCGCAGGATTGCCGCCCTGGATATCCCGCACGAGGCGTCCGACGCCGCCGGGCACGTCAGCCTGAGCATCGGCGTCGCGACCATGACACCGGACGAAAACGACCTGCCCGACACCCTGATCCGGGCCGCAGACCAGGCGCTGTACCTGGCCAAGGAAAGCGGCCGCAACCGCATCGAAGTCGCCCCGCACGCCCCGCTGCTGGAAAGCGTCAACCGCTGATATCCCGTTAACCCGCATTTCTCACCGCGCCTCTGCTGCGACGGGTTAGAAACTCCCCTGGCAAATTGTGTATCATTGGCGCCTGGATCATGCAGGAGCCAGCCATGACA
Organism: Thiogranum sp.; assembly: GCA_024102665.1. Lineage (GTDB taxonomy): Bacteria > Pseudomonadota > Gammaproteobacteria > DSM-19610 > DSM-19610 > Thiogranum. The sequence goes on from JAGFJP010000179.1 coordinate 39,454, forward strand.
TTTGTAGTGGGTGAAAATTGTATCAAGTGCAAATACACCGATTGCGTGGAAGTCTGCCCCGTCGACTGTTTCCACGAAGGCCCCAATTTCCTGGTCATAGACCCCGACGAATGCATTGACTGCACCTTGTGCGAACCCGAATGCCCCGCCGAAGCCATCTTCCCCGAGGATGACCTGCCGAAGGATCAGGAACAATTCCTTGCGCTAAACGAGGAGCTGGCGAAACAGTGGCCGGTGATAACGCAGAAAAAGGACGCACCGCCGGACGCCGATGAGTGGAACGGCAAACCCGGCAAGCTCGATCTCCTGGAGCGTTGAGGCAGCCATCGCCACATCGCGGCTCGCGCCATGAGCGCGCCTGATCCGGTCCGGAGCGACAACGACCTCGTTCCCTTCGGCCAGGACCCGCTCGCGGTTGCGGCCGAACGGATTCTCGAGCATTACCGCGACCAGCTTCCCGATCTGAGCGGATGCCAGGTACTGGTTGTCGATGAGCGCTGCGCTGCGCAGTTTCGCGCGCAATTGCTGAACGGCGCGGAACGACGCGGCTTCCCCGCGCTGCTGGGACCGGGCATGGAACGCCTCGACCAGTGGCTCAATCGCGTCAGCGCCGTGACGCAAACCGTCCTCAACCGTCCTGCGCAGGAACTGGTGCTTGCAGAAGCGCTGCGCGGCGCGTCGGGCATTTACGCTGACACCGATCCCTGGTTGCTGGCCGACCAGCTCCTGCATCTCTTCGACGAAATGACCCGCAGCGATATGACCGTTGCGGACGAGTTCGATGAATTCCTCCAGCGCCTGGGCGAAAGCTATGGCATCCGCCAAC
>JAGFJP010000185.1 GCA_024102665.1 Thiogranum sp.
GCGCGGGCGACGACGTAAAGCGCCTGCGTATCGATATCCCAGTCACCGCTGACACCACCCAGGCGGAAATCGCCATCCGCTACCGTGGTGGTGAATTCCGCTTCCAGCCCCCACCTGAGAGGAATCCCGCTGGGGAATTCATAGCCAAGCAAAATCCCGGCGTTGGTGGCTTCATCGAAACCGCTCACCTCCACGTCCATAATCCCCACCCTGGCGCCGGCATAAAAACCCTCCGCGGCAGCCGTGCCGCAGGCTCCCAACAGCAAACCCAGCAGCGCGCATCGCTTCGTTGCGTTCATCGTGACTCCTTATGCTCCGGTTTTGGACAGTCCCGCCACAAACCATAGCCGGAAAAGCATCCGTTTTCGTGGAAGTTGTTGAATCCGCGCAGGCGCCCCGGAATAATAGGCGCCTTTGCAGCCAGCCCGACTCAATGAAACAGCACCTCTCGCAGTTACTCTCTTCAGCCGTCGATTCCTTGCAGGCACAGGGGATTCTACCGCAGGATGCCCCGGTCCAGATCAATCTTGACCGAACCCGCGATCGCCGCCACGGCGATTTTGCCAGCAACCTGGCAATGGTGCTGTGCAAGCTTGCCGGCAGCAAGCCACGCGACCTGGCCGAACGCATTGTCGCGGCACTGCCCGCGTCGCAACATGTGCGGAAAGTCGAGATCGCCGGCCCGGGATTTATCAATTTCTTCCTTGCGCCGCTGGCGTACCACTCCACCGTGGCGCAGGTCCTGGAGCAGGGCGAAGCTTACGGACGCAGCAACATCGGCCAGGGCAAATCGGTACAGGTGGAATTCGTGTCCGCGAACCCCACCGGCCCGCTGCACGTCGGTCACGGTCGCGGCGCAGCGTACGGTGCGACAGTCGCCGATCTGCTCGATGCCGTCGGCTTCAAGGTGCATCGTGAATATTATGTCAACGACGCCGGTCGCCAGATGGACATTCTCGCCGCCAGCGTTTACCTGCGCTACCTGGATCTGTGCGGCGAACAGCTGACGTTCCCGTCCAACGGCTACAAGGGTGATTACGTCTGGGACATCGGCGCCAGCCTGCACCGCAAGCACGGCGATGCCCTGCGCCACAGCGCCGCGGAAGTGTTTGACGGCGTGCCGGCCGACGAACCGGCGGGCGGCGACAAAGAGCTGCACATCGATGCCCTGATCGAGCGCACCAAACAGCTGCTCGGCCCGACGCACTACCGCGAAGCCTTCGACCTCGGGCTGAACTCGATTCTGGACAATATCCGCCGCGACCTCGAGGAGTTCGGCGTCCGCTACGACGAATGGTTTTCGGAACGCTCGCTGACGGAGAACGGTTCGGTGGAACGCGCCATCGAGCGTCTGAAGACGTCCGGCCACACCTATGAAAAAGACGGCGCCCTGTGGTTCCGATCCACGGATTACGGCGATGAAAAAGACCGCGTCATCGTGCGCGACAATGGCCAGACCACCTATTTCGCTTCCGACATCGCCTATCACATGAACAAGCTGGAACGCGGTTATCACCGCGTCATCGATGTGTGGGGCGCCGATCACCATGGCTATGTGCCGCGGGTAAAAGCGGCGCTCGCCGCGCTCGGGGACGACACCGACAGGCTCGACGTGCTGCTGGTGCAGTTCGCGGTGCTGTATCGCGGCGGCCAGAAAGTGCAGATGTCCACCCGCTCCGGCGAATTCGTAACCTTGCGCGAACTGCGCCAGGAAGTGGGCAATGACGCGGCGCGGTTTTTTTACGTCCTGCGCAAATGCGAACAGCATATGGATTTCGACCTGGATCTCGCCAAATCCGAGTCCAGTGACAACCCGATCTACTACATCCAGTACGCGCATGCGCGCATCGCCAGCGTGTTGCGGCAACTGCAGGAAAAAGGCCTGCAGTGGGACCCGGCGCAAGGCGCGCGGCATCTCGACCGCCTGACAGAGTCGCACGAAGACGCGTTGCTGGTGAGCCTGTCACGCTATCCGGAAGTTCTGGAGACTGCAGCGCTCCAGCACGAACCGCACCTGATGGCGCATTTCCTGCGCGATGTCGCCAACGAGCTGCACACCTACTACAACGCCCACCAGTTCCTGGTCGAAGACGCCGCCTTGCGCAATGCACGCCTGAACCTGGTGATGGCAACCAGACAGATTATCGCCAACGGCCTCAAGGTACTGGGCGTATCTGCGCCTGACTCGATGTAACGCGGACTGCGGTCCCCTGGATGTTCATGGCAAGAGATTACAAATACCACTATCGCACCCGGCGCAAGTCCGCGCCCCCGGCGTGGGTGTGGTCGGTGATCGGCCTGCTGGTCGGTCTGTTCGTCGCGTTCCTGGTCTATCTGCAGATGCGGCCGCAGGCGCAGGCGCCTGTTGCGCACACGCCGGCGCCGCTGGAGATACCGGTCGAACCGCAGACGCGCCAGGCGCCCGAACCGCAAGTCGAAGCGCCGCCCAGGCCGCGCTTCGACTTCTACGATCTGCTTCCGGAAATGGAGGTCGTCGTTCCGGAACAGGAACTGCAGGACGCGCCGGTGACCGAGGGCGTCAAGCAGGTCGAACAACCCGGCACCTACCTGCTGCAGGCCGGCTCATTCCGCAGCCAGGACCAGGCTGACCAGTTGCGCGCCCGTCTGGCGCTGCTCGGTCTCGAAACCAGCGTCCAGACCATCAGCGTCAATGACCGCCAGACCTGGCACCGGGTCAGGGTCGGTCCTTACCGCAACCTGAACGACCTCAACCGGGCGCGCGCGCTGCTGAAGAAGAACGGGGTCGATGCCATTCTGATCCGGGTGAAGGGTTAGGTCAGGACTCCGACTGCTCGAACAACGCGCTCTTGGTTCGGAACAGCGCCGAAATGTCCTCGTCGCCGAAGCCCGCTTCCATCAGGCGGCGGTAGTGGATGAGCGTCATCTCGATCACTGGCAGTGACACGCCGAACTGTTCCGCCATTTGCTGACAGATCAGCAGATCCTTGTGATGCAGCGCGACTTTGAAACCGGGCTCGAAACTGCCTTGTACCATGCTCGCGCCGCGATGACTCAGGAACCAGTTGCCGGCGGCGCCGGAGCCCACCACCTCGATCACCTTGTCCAGCGGCAGCTGCTGGGCGCGCGCGAACGCCAGCGCCTCGCTCACCGCCTGGTTGATGCCGGCGGCCATGATCTGGTTCACCGCCTTGGTGGCCTGGCCGCTGCCCACCGGGCCCATGTGCGCGATGCGCGCGGCCACTGACTCGAGCAGCGGCCGCACGGTTTCCAGCACCGCCGCATCGCCGCCCACCATCATCGCCAGCGTCGCGTTGCGCGCGCCTTCGACGCCACCCGACACCGGGGCATCGAGAAACGCCGCGCCGTGCTCGCCCACCCGCCGGTTGGCCTGCAGCGCAGTGGCGGCGCTGACCGTGGAACAATCGATCACGACCGAATCACCGCGCAGCGCCGGCGACAGCTGCTCAATGACCTCCAGCAGGTCGGCGTCCGCTGAAACGCAGGTGAAAATGACCCGGGCCTGCGCGGCCAGTTCGGCGGGCGTGTCGGCCGCGTGCACCGGGTGTTGGCGCAGAAAAGCGTCCAGGCGGCGGCGGCTTCTGTTCCAGGCCGCGACCAGATGACCGGCCCGGTGAAGATTGTGAGCCATGGGCGCGCCCATGGCGCCGAGACCCAGAAATGCCGCGCGCATCTCCATTTATTCTTCCAGGTAGGTATAGCCGGTGAGCCCGGCTTCCAGCTCGGCCAGATACTGGTCGGCTTCCGCGGCGGGCAGTCCGGCTTCGCGCACCCGCTGTTGATACGCGATGCGCAGGTTGTCGGGATCGAAGTGCACATAGCGCAGCAGTTCGTCGACGCGATCGCCGTGTTCGGCCTGGCACAGCTGATACGATCCGTCGGCATTGATTTCCAGGTTCACGGCATCGGTATCGCCGAACAGGTTATGCATGTCGCCGAGAATTTCCTGGTAGGCGCCCACCATGAAAATGCCCAGCAGGTAGGGTTCACCCTTGTTGATCGCGTGCACGGGCAGGCTGCTTTCGACGCCTTCGCCGTCGACGTAATGGTCGATGCGCCCGTCGGAATCGCAGGTCAGATCCTCGAGCGTGGTGCGGCGGTCCGGCTCTTCGTCCAGACGCTGCAGCGGCACGATGGGGAAGATCTGCTCCAGCGCCCACACATCCGGCAGCGACTGGAAAATGGAAAGGTTGCAGAAATACTTGTCCGACAGTTTCTGGTTCAGGTCATCGAGCAGTTCGCGATGCTCGCGGCGCTCCGGCAGCAGCCTGCCGCGCAGACGCTGCAGGATGGCGAAATAGTACTGTTCCGCCTGCGCGCGCTGCGCCAGCTTGAGCTGCCCCTGGCTGTAGGCTTCCTGCACGCCATCGATGGCCTGTCCCGCGTCATGGTAGATCTCCAGCGCGGCGCGGTGGCGCAGCTGCTGCAGCAACTGTTCGAGTTCGCGCAACGCCTCCGGCGCCCCGTCATCCAGTGGCGCAGGTTCTTCAGTGCCGGGAGCCTGCTCGGTGTCGATGACGTTGGTGATCAGCAGCGCATGATGCGCCGTCATGGCGCGCCCCGATTCGGTAACCAGTTCCGGGTGCGGCAAGCCGCTTTCGGCGCACACGCGGCTGACAACCTCGACAATGGCCTGCGCATACTGCTCCAGGCCGTAGTTCATGGAACAGAAACTGCGCGAGCCGGTGCCTTCGTAGTCGACGCCCAGGCCGCCGCCGACATCCAGCACCTCGATCGGCACGCCCAGCGCCTGCAGTTCCGCAAAGAAGCGCGCCGCCTCCAGCACACCGGTTTTGATATCGCGCAGGTTGGCAAGCTGGGAGCCGAGGTGAAAATGCAGCAGCTGCAGCTGGTCGAGCATGCCCGCGGCCCGCAGGCGTTCCACCACCTGCAGCACCTGGGCGGCGTGCAGACCGAACTTGGACTTGGCGCCGCCGGTATTCTGCCAGTTGCCGGCGCCGATGGACGCCATGCGCACGCGAATGCCGAGCAGCGGCTCCACGCCCATCGCTTCGGCCTGCTGTATCACCAGTTCCAGTTCCGAGAGCTTTTCGATCACGATGTAGATGCGCTGGCCGAGGCGGCGCGCGATCAGCGCCAGCCGGATATATTCACGATCCTTGTACCCGTTGCAGATCACCAGCCCGGTCGGGCGCGACAGTCCAAGCACGGCCATCAGCTCGGGCTTGCTGCCCGCTTCCAGCCCGACCCGCGCGCCGCCGTGCGCGAGGATCTGGCGCACCACGCTGGACTGCTGGTTGACCTTGATGGGATACGCGGCGGTGTAGGCGCCCTGGTAGCCGAAACGCTGTCTGGCTTTTTCGAACGCCGCGACCAGCCGGTCGATGCGATCATCGAGAATGCTTCCGCAGCGCACCAGCACCGGCCAGTTCAGACCCGAGCGCTGGATATCGCCCGCCAGTTCGTACAGGTCGACGTCCACCGTACCGCCGTCCCTGCGCAGGCGCGCCAGCAGATGGCCCTTGTCGTTGATATCAAAATAGCCGTCGCTCCAACCCTCGAGGTTGTAGCGCTTCCTGGATGAATCGATTGACCAGCTCATAGTGCCGCACAGGGTACAAAAAAAATCGCCGGGACCCTAATGATTCTTACCCCAAATCTGGTATCTTTGCCGCCCATGATCAAAAACCTCGAATCCGGCTGGTTTACCGAAATCTACCGCGACGGCGGCTCCGCCTTTTCGCTGCAGATCCGTGAAAAGCTGCACGAGGAACAGTCGCACTACCAGCACATCGAAATCTACGCGACCACGCACTTCGGCAACCTGATGGTGATCGATGGCTGCTACATGCTGACCTCGTTCGACAATTTTCTCTATCACGAAATGATGTCGCATCCGGCGCTGTTCACCCACCCCGCCCCCCGCCGCGTGGTGATCATCGGCGGCGGCGACTGCGGGACGCTGCGCGAGGTGCTGAAACATCCCGGCGTCGAACATGCCCTGCAGGTCGATATCGATGAACGCGTGACACGCCTTTCCGAGCAGTATTTCCCGGAACTGTGCGAATCCAACCATGACCCGCGCGCGGAACTGCATTTCGGCGATGGCATCCAGTGGATGAAAGACGCGCCGGCGGGCAGTGTCGACCTGATTATCGTCGACAGCACCGATCCGGTGGGTCCGGCGGAGGGGCTGTTCACAGAAGCCTTCTTCCGCGACTGCCACCGGGCGCTCGGCGACGACGGCGTGATCGTGCAGCAGAGCGAATCGCCGCTGTATCACCTGGACACCATCATCCGGCCCATGCACAAGGCCATGCGCGACGCCGGCTTCAGCGACTCGGTGACGCTGCCGTTCCCGCAGCCCATCTATCCGTCGGGCTGGTGGTCGGCGACTGTGGCCGGGAAAATCCCGGTGCAGGCTTTCCGCGTCGCGGATGCGCGCAACAAGACCTTCCAGACACGCTACTACAACGCAGACATTCACCAGGGCGCGCTCGCGCAACCGGCGTTTTTCGGCGATTAGCGCGGCAGCGCAATGACGGAGCACGCTATTCGCACCATTTGGCGATAGCCTCCCGGTATTTCGCGATCAGCGCTTCGCGCTCGGCGTCCGAGTAATAGACACGTTTGCCTTCGCCGTCCAGGCGATAGATGCTGCCGGATTCCTCGTAATGGCGCAGGTCGTCTCTGGCACCGATGCATTTGCGGCGCTGCTCTTCGGCCTGTTTGCGTCGCTCGGCTTTTTCCTCGCGCGCCTGCTGGCGCTCGCTCTCATAGGCATTCAGCAGTCTGCGGGTTTTCTCCATGCGCTGGCTGTCACCGCCCGCGCCGTCAACGGGGACCGACGGCGGGCTGAGCTTGCGTGTTTTGCTGTCGCGCGGCTGGTCTTCGTAATGGACCTGGCCCTGCTCATCGACCCAGCGGTACACCTCCGCCTGACCCGGCCAGGCCGCCAGACAAAACACCACGCAAGCAAGACGCTTCCAGTACACACACAGGTCCTCTTGTTATTGTTTCAACCGGTCGAGGCGCAGACGCTCACGCCCGTCGAACAGGCGGCGCACTGACAGGTGCACGGCCGCCAGTGTACCGAAGCCGGCGCCGGCGGTAATCAGGAACATGATCATGATCTGGTACTTGACCGCTTCCACCGGTTCGGCACCGGCGAGTATCTGGCCGGTCATCATGCCGGGCAGACTGACGATGCCGGCCGCCGCCATGGCATTGATAATCGGCGTCAGTCCGCTGTGAAACACCTGCCTGCGAATGCCGGATACGGCCTGCGACGCGCTGTGGCCCAGCAACAGTCGCGCCTCGATGGTCTCGCGCTGTTCCCACGCGGTCTGGGTCAGGCGATCGAGCGCCAGCGCAATCCCGTTCATGGTATTGCCGAGCAGCATGCCGAGCAGGGGAATCGCATACTGAGGCTGGTACCAGGGATCGTTGCCGACCACCACCACGAGCGCAAACAGCGCGATGCTGAACGAGGAAATGAACATCGACAGGGTACCGATGCCATAGCCCCAGGTGCCGCCGAAACGCCGGTGCTGGCGCGCCATCACCTCGCGCCCCGCCACTGCCAGCATGACCAGCGACATCAGGCCCACCCAGGCCAGGTTGCTGGTGGCGAACAACGCCTTCAGCACCAGGCCAATCAGGGTAAGCTGGATTGCGGTGCGCAGCGCCGCCACCAGCAACTGCCGCGCCAGTCCGGGATAGATGCGTGTCGAAGTCAGAGCCAGCGCCAGCACCAACAGCGCCGCCAGCGACAGATCGAAGTTGCTCAGATGGATCATGCCGGCACCTCGCGATGCAATCCCTGCCGGTCCAGGTAAAGCGTGCGGGTGGCGATGCGCTCGATCTGCTCCGGTGCATGTGTCACCCACAGGCACGCCGCCTGGTGCTGATCGACATAATCGCGCACCAGGCGCTCAACCTTTTCGATATTGGCCGGATCCAGGTTGGCGGTCGGCTCATCCAGCAGCAATACCCTGGGTTCGTTGGCCAGCAGCCGCAACAGGGCCAGCCGCTGGCGCTCGCCGCTGGACAGGCGTTCGACCTGCCAGTCGAGGACACCGGCATCGAAGCCGAGTCTGCCGAACAATGCCGGCGACGTGGCGGGATAGTGCTCGGCCACAGTGGGCGCCCACCAGCGGCTTTCCGCCGGCAGGTAACCGACCTGGCGACGCCATTGGGTGGCGGGCATCCGCTCGCGCGGCACGCCTTGCAGGGACACCTCACCCGAGTTGACGTCGAGATCGGCCAGCGCGCGCAACATGAGTGTCTTGCCAGCACCGCTGGGGCCCGACAGGCATACCAGTTCGCTCGCCGACAGGGTCAGGGAAACCGCGCGCAGATTCGAACGCACCAGGTTCCTGACTTCCAGCAGCGAGGGTGAGGACATGAAACTTTACCTGACATGCGAGCCGATGTAATGTCGACACAGATCGATAGAAAGAACAAGTCGCGCATTGTAGACAGCCCTTTTTGACAACGCCAGGAGGACAAATGGCCGAACCCCGCATCGCGCAAACCGCGCCCTATGCAATAGAACTGGAACCCGGTACCTACTGGTGGTGCGCCTGCGGCAAATCCGGCGATCAGCCCTTCTGCGACGGCTCTCACAAGGGCAGTGAATTCACGCCTGTGAAATTCCATCTCGAGACCAAAACCAAAGTCTGGTTGTGCGGCTGCAAACACAGCGCGGACCAGCCGTTCTGCGACGGCAGCCACAAGGAGCTTTAGGGCTGTAAAAAAAAAACGGGCGCCGAAGCGCCCGTCGTAACCACCTGCAGGAGTCCGCAGGATTTACAGACCGGAGCCCTTGGTACCGGTGAATTCCGGATAGGCCTCCAGACCGATTTCCACGAGGTCGACGCCCTCGAACTCTTCTTCCTCGGTAACCCGGATGCCCATGATCGCCTTCACTACCAACCAGGTGATGAAGCTGGCCACGAAGGTCCACACGAAGATCGTCACAAGACCGATCAGCTGGGCTTTCAGGCTGGCCTCGGGGTTGCTGATGGCCACAGCGATCAGACCCCACATGCCGACCACGCCATGAACCGAGATGGCACCGACCGGATCGTCGATCTTCAGCTTGTCCAGCATCAGGATCGAAAACACCACCAGCACGCCGCCGATCGCGCCTATGCCGGTCGACAGCAAGGGCGTGCCCGCGAGTGGTTCGGCGGTAATCGCAACCAGGCCGGCCAGTGCGCCGTTGAGCGCCATGGTCAGATCGGTCTTGCCGAACATCAAACGCGCAGTGAGCATGGCGGCCACCACGCCACCCGCGGCAGCCATGTTGGTGTTCACGAACACCAGCGCCACGGCGTTGGCTTCATCGATGTTCGAGAGAACAAGCTCCGAACCGCCGTTGAACCCGAACCAGCCCAGCCACAGGATAAAGGTGCCCAGCGTCGCCAGCGGCATGTTGGCGCCCGGAATCGGATGGATTTCGCCGTTGGGGCCGTACTTGCCCTTGCGTGCGCCGAGCAGCAGCACACCGGCCAGCGCCGCAGTAGCACCGCACAGGTGAACCACGCCCGAACCGGCGAAGTCACTGAACCCGAGGCCGTCGAGAAAACCGCCGCCCCACTTCCAGTAACCCTGCATCGGGTAGATGAAGCCGGTCATGACAACCGCGAACAGCAGGAATGACCAGAGCTTCATGCGTTCCGCGACAGCGCCCGAAACGATCGACATCGCGGTTGCCACGAACACCACCTGGAAGAAGAAGTCGGACATGCTGGAGTAATAGCTGCCGTCGTACCACTCGTCGGGATTCTGCGCCAGAACATCAGCAGCGACATTGTCACCGCCGAGCAGGAAGCTGATCCCCGGCCACCACGAGTTGACCGCTGCATCACCCGGATACATGATGTTGTAACCCACCAGCATGTACATGATGCACGCGATAGCGAACAGGGAGATGTTCTTGGTGAGAATCTCCGCTGTGTTCTTGGAACGGACGAGCCCGGCCTCGAGCATGGCAAAACCGGCCGCCATCCACATGACAAGCGCGCCGGATACGAGGAAATAAAACGTATCTAACGCGTATTTTGTTTCTAGAATTGCTTCCACTTTTCGATCCTCCGCAGCTGGATGAACTGCCGTTGGGATGAATTAAAGAGCGTCCGGACCGGATTCACCGGTACGAATCCGGACCGCCTGCTCTAACGGGTATACAAAGATTTTTCCGTCACCGATTTTGCCAGTGTTGGCCGCCCTGGATATCGCTTCGATCACCTGCTCGGTCAACTCTTCTTTTACTGCGACTTCGAGTTTGACTTTCGGCAGGAAATCCACCACGTATTCCGCACCGCGGTACAACTCCGTGTGTCCTTTCTGGCGTCCAAATCCTTTTACTTCAGTGACCGTGACGCCCTGTACGCCAATCTCGGACAGTGCCTCGCGCACGTCATCGAGCTTGAAGGGCTTGATGATTGCAGTTACAAGCTTCATCACTTGGTCTCCCAGGTTTGGGCCCGCTCGATTGAGCGGGCCTCATTGCATGTGTGTATTAAAGAATGTGACCTAGAAATCCTTGGACCAGCCCAGCCAGAAGTTGGGGTTGTCATCGGGATTCACACCGGTCACGTCGTCGGCCTGCTCGTAGTTCACGCTGAAGGTGCCCATGTCACCGGCATCCTTGGCGAAGCTGGCACCCCAGTGTGTGTAGGACAGATCGCCAACACCGGCATCGCCATCAGCATCGAAATCGTAGTAACCGACAAAGGCGCTCAGACCGAAGCCTTCGATGTCGACCGGCAGGTCGGCACTCAGGCCGTAATAGAGGTCACCCTCGATGAAGGGCGCGTCATCGTCGTCGTATTCCGAGTCGACGGTGTAGGCCAGGGTTGCGGTGACCGGGCCGAAGCTCAGGCTGCCAGCCACCTCGGTGTAGTCCAGTTCGCCGCCCTGCAGGTCACCGCCGGCGCCGGGATACCAGTAGTAGAGCAGGCTCAGGTCATAGCCCAGACCGCTGTCGCCGATGTCGCCGCCGAAACCGCCGTAGAAATCGACTTCCATATCCTCCTTGCCGCCGAAGTCGACGTTGGACATCCATGTGCCGAGGTAAAAGCCCGAGTCGTGGCTGTAATCGACACTGCCCGAGATCGCAGCCGCGTCCCCGGTCTGGCTGACGCCGCGGAAGTAGTAGTTGCTTGCCACGCCCAGGTTGGCGCTCAGTTCAGCCTGCGCGACGCCGGCCGCGGCGATCAGTCCTGAAGCTACAAGTGTTTTCGCGAGTTTCATCGTTTAAGGACTCCTGTTTATCCTTCGTTGCATGTAGAAATTCACCGCCCGCTGGACCTGTGCTCGGACCGATGCGGATGTAGGCATTGCGTTAGCAGATCCTGTGCCACATGAGAAA
>JAGFJP010000023.1 GCA_024102665.1 Thiogranum sp.
TTAGCCCCATGATCGTGGACGGCGAATTCCGCCCTGACTGGGAAGACCAGGTCATCGCCGACAGCACGCTGACCCGGGATGGCGAAATCAAACACGCGCCGACGCGCGAACTGGTTGAAGGAAAACCCTCATGATCGAAGGTTTCACCGCGCTTTACATTTTCATGCTCGCCGCTTTCACCGGTTACGAAGTCATTGCCCGGGTGCCGGTGATCCTGCACACGCCGCTGATGTCCGGCTCCAACTTCGTCCACGGCATCGTGCTGGTGGGCGCCATGGTGGCCATGGGCCACGCCGAAACCAGTGCGGAAAAGATCATCGGCTTTCTCGGCGTGATGCTGGCGGCCGGCAACGCCGTGGGCGGCTATGTGGTCACCGAGCGCATGCTGGAAATGTTCAAGAGCAGCAAGGGGGCCAGATAAATGGATTCCCTGATTCAGCTCAGCTATTTCGTCGCCGCGGTGCTGTTCATCCTCGGTCTCAAACGCATGAGCTCGCCGGTGACGGCGCGCGGCGGTATCGTCTGGGCGGGCGCCGGCATGCTGGTGGCCACGCTCGTCACTTTTTTCTGGCCGGGCATGCACAACTATGGCTGGATGACGCTGGCCATTCTCATCGGCGGCGGCCTTGCCTGGTATACCGGCAAAAAGGTCGCCATGACCGACATGCCGCAGATGATCGCCATCTACAACGGCATGGGTGGCGGCGCCGCTGCCGCGATTGCGGCGGTGGAATTGCTGCGCGGTGATTTCAGGTCTTCCAGTTTCCAGGTGCTGGCGGTTATCGGCGGCGTGATCGGCTCGGTGGCTTTCTCGGGATCCATGGTGGCGTTCGCCAAGCTGCAGGGCCTGATAAAGCGCTCGCTGGTATTTCGCAACCAGCAGCTGATCAACCTGGCCGTGTTCGCGGGCGCGCTGGTGATCGGGCTTGTGCTGATGAGCCAGGCGCAACCGGGCGGCAGCGGCGTGCTGCTGTTCTTCAGCCTGGCGCTGCTGTTCGGCGTGCTCATGACGTTGCCCATCGGCGGCGCCGACATGCCGGTGGTGATTTCGCTGTACAACGCTCTCACCGGGCTCGCGGTCGCGTTCGAAGGCTTCGTGCTCGGCAACGCGGCGATGATCATCGCCGGCACCGTGGTGGGATCGGCCGGTACGCTGCTGACGCAGCTGATGGCGAAAGCCATGAACCGCTCGCTGTCCAACGTGCTGTTCTCGGGTTTCGGTTCCGGCGAGGCGGGCGGCGGCGAAGCCGGTCCCGAGGGCGTCATGAAGGAAATCGATGCCTCCGATGCGGCAGTCATGATGGCCTACGCGAACAAGGTCATTATCGTCCCCGGCTACGGCATGGCGGTTGCGCAGGCGCAGCACAAGATCTGGGAGTTCGCGCAGCAGCTGGAAAAGCGCGGCGTCACCGTCAAGTTCGCCATTCATCCCGTCGCCGGACGCATGCCGGGTCACATGAACGTGCTGCTCGCCGAGGCCGGCGTGCCCTATGACAAGATCTTCGACCTTGAAGAGATCAACGCCGAATTCCCGCAGGCCGACGTTGCACTGGTGATCGGCGCCAACGACGTCGTCAACCCGGTGGCGCGCAGCAATCCGGACAGCCCCATCTACGGCATGCCGATCCTGGATGTCGACAAGGCCAAGAATGTGATCTGCGTGAAACGCGGCAAGGGCAAAGGCTTCTCCGGCATCGAGAACGCGCTGTTCTTCCTCGACAATACCCGTATGCTGTACGGCGACGGCCAGGAAGTCGGCAGCAAGCTGATCGCCGAAGTCAAACAGCTTTGACCTGATGGCCGATGCAGCGCCGCGCAGGTGCCGGCCTGGCACACAGCTGCGGCCCGGCGCCGCCAGCGCCGCGCACCGGTGACGCGCCTGCCGTTTCAGGTTGTGTTGCGACGACACCGATAATTTATGCACGAGAATCCATCCACCCACGCCTGCAACTGCCTGTTCGGGCGAGTATCGCGGTGACGCAGCCACCGGGCATTTTCCAGATCGCGGTTCCGTCACCGCTGTATCGCAGTTTCGATTACCTTGCGCCGCTGCATCAGCAGGACGCCCGGCCACCCCCTGGCGTGCGGGTGCGCGTGCCGTTCGGCCGCCGGCAGGTCACCGGCATTTTGCTGGCCACCAAACAGCAGACCGCCATCGCCAGCGGCAAGCTGAAACACGCCCTCGAGATCCTCGATGACAAACCGGTGTTCGACAGCGACCTGATGCAGTTGCTGCTG
>JAGFJP010000031.1 GCA_024102665.1 Thiogranum sp.
CGACGACTCGGACGGCGCGGCGGTGGCCGCCATGGCGGCGCACTATATCGCCGGGCTGCGCACCGAGGGTGAAGAGCGCACCAGCCTGACGTTTCTGACCACGCAGATGATCGCCAGGGTCGCCAAACGGCACCGCGGCATCGAGGACCAGGAAACGCTGAACACCTGGATCGAGATGTACCAGCTGAATGATATTCCGGAGCTGTTGAAGCGTCTGGCCGCCATCGTCGATGTCCTGGTCGACGGCAAGTGGTGGTTCGACCGGGATGCCTTGCGCGCGAAGCTTCCCGTACACTGACCGATGCCGCCATCCTCGACAGAAAGCGGGTTTGCATACATTGACAGCCCGCAGGCCCTGGTGGATTTCTGCAATTCCCTGCAGCATCCCGGGTGGCTCGCCCTCGATACCGAGTTCATTCGCGAGCGGACCTACTATCCACAGCTGTGCCTGCTGCAAGTCGCCGTGCCCGGCAACATCGCCTGCATCGACCCGCTGGCGATAGACGATCTGTCGCCGCTGCTCGATATCCTGTACGACCGTTCCATCGTCAAGGTGCTGCATGCCTGTTCACAGGATCTGGAGATATTCGCATACCTGAAAGGCGCTGTGCCGGGTCCGGTTTTCGACACCCAGCTCGCGGCACCCTTGCTGGGGTTTGCGGAACAGATGGGCTACGCGAACTTTGTCCGGGAAGCGCTGGGCGTGACACTCGACAAGGCGCAGACCCGTACCGACTGGTCGCACCGTCCGCTGGCGAAGGCCCAGCTGGATTATGCCGCTGATGACGTGCGCTACCTGGCGCAGATCTATCCGGATATCCGGCAACGTCTCGAGGACCTGGGCAGGCTGGCCTGGCTGAAAGCCGAATTCGAGGACTGCGAACGCCTCGACAGATACCTGCACGAGCCCGCCGGCGTCTGGCGGCGCATCAAGGGCCTGGATAAATTGCGGCCGCGGGCGCTGGCCATCGTCCAGCAGCTGGCGGAATGGCGGGAGACCCGTGCTCAGCAGAAGGACCTGCCGAGGAGCTGGGTGCTCAAGGACGATGCGTTGATGGATATCGGGCGCCTGGCGCCGGATAGCCTCGAAAAGCTGGCGAAAATCCGCAATCTGCCTCCGAAAACCGGCGATCGCTACGGCGAGGAGATTATCGCCATCGTCAGGGCCGCGGCACAGAAGCAGCCGGAGCCGCTGCCCGAAGCCAGACGGCCCGCGAAGCCGACCGCTGCGCAGGAAGCGCTGGCCGATGTGCTGCACGCGCAGCTGCGCCTGCTGGCCGACCGCTATGACATCAACAGCGCCTCGCTGGCCAGCCGCAAGGATCTTGTTGCGCTGGCCCAGGGCGAAGAGGATATTGCGCTGCTGCGTGGCTGGCGGCTGGAGATGGCCGGCAACGAGCTGCTGGCGACACGTAATGGTGAGCGGATCGTGTCTGTGAAAAACGCACAGGTCGAGTTCACCCGTAAAGATTAAATACCGTCATTGCGAGCGAAGCGCGGCAATCTCGCGGGACAGACACCGTCATTGCGAGCGAAGCGCGGCAGTCTCGCGGGACAGACACCGTCATTGCGAGCGAAGCGTGGCAATCTCGCGGGACAGACACCGTCATTGCGAGCGAAGCGTGGCAATCTCGTGATGGTGGCAGGAATGTTTGGGAGATTGCTTCGTCACTGCGTTCCTCGCAATGACGAAGCGACGGCATCCTCGCAATGACGGGACTTTTGAATGCAACGCACAGGAGTATATACATGGCTTCGGATATCGATGAACTGACGGTCCAGTACGAAGAAGACGGCGTGGTGACGGTCAAGGAACTGGACAAGGTGGTTCTTTCCAAGGGCGCCTGGTCGACCATTATCTATCGCTACCAGGACTGGGACCGCAAAAAAGAAGCCTACGGTCCGGACAAGTTCACCATTCGCCGTTACCAGAAACGCGGCGGCGAATACATGCAGAAGTCGAA
>JAGFJP010000046.1 GCA_024102665.1 Thiogranum sp.
ACCGGCGAGACGCCCAATGCCGACGTCACGCTCAGCATCAACGGCGAAGAACACAAGGCCAGCGCGCCGGGTGGCGGTCCCGTGGATGCCGCGTTCAAGGCGATCGAGGCGATCGTGCACAGCGGCACCGAACTGCAGCTGTACTCGGTGAACAACATCACCAGCGGCACCGATGCCCAGGGCGAAGTGACGGTGCGCCTGGAGCGCGGCGGTCATATCGTCAACGGCCAGGGCGCGGACACCGATATCGTGATCGCATCAGCGCGCGCCTATGTGAACGCGCTGAACAAGATCATCCGCCCGGAAGACCGCGAGCATCCGCAGCGTGGCGATGTCTAGCCTGATGGAGTCCCGCAACCTCCGGCTCGAATACCTGCAAGCCATGGGTGTTCAGGCCTGGGAGTTGCGGGGCGCCGGTGCGATTGTCAGCGAAGAGCAACCGGACGCTGTCGCGCAAGCAGTGCCCGTCAGCGTCGAAGCAGCGGGCTCTGCCGATGTGGCGCAACTCGACTGGCCGGAACTCGAAACCGGCGTAGCGGCCTGTACGCGCTGCGAACTGCACCAGACCCGGACGCAGACTGTGTTCGGCGTCGGCAACCGCCATGCCGACTGGCTGGTGATCGGCGAAGCGCCCGGCAAGGACGAAGACCTGCAGGGCGAACCGTTCGTGGGACGTGCCGGCCAGCTGCTCAACGCCATGCTGAGGGCCATCGGGCTGCGGCGCGACCAGGTCTACATTGCCAACATTCTAAAGTGCCGGCCGCCCAACAATCGCGATCCCAGACCGGAGGAAGTGACCTGCTGCGAGGCCTGGCTGATGCGGCAGATCGAACTCATCCGGCCGAAGCTGATTCTTGCGGTCGGGCGCATCGCGGCGCAGAACCTGCTGCAGACAGATGCCCCGATCGGCAAACTGCGCGGCAGCGTGCACCGGTTTCGCGACACCGGTATTCCGCTCGTCGCCACCTACCACCCGGCTTACCTGTTGCGCTCGCCGCTGGAAAAGCGCAAAGCCTGGCAGGATCTGCAACTCGCTGTGAAAACCATGGGAGATCAGCCATGAGCGCTATTCTCGCCGATCAATCGCGTCTGCGTCCCCTCACGCCCGACGACCTGGATGCGATCATGGAAATCGAACATCGCGCCTATCGCTTTCCCTGGACCGCGGGCATTTTCCGCGACTGTCTGCGCGTGGGTTACTGCTGCTGGTGCTACGAACGCAACGACCGTATCGAGGGTTACGGCGTCATGAGTGTCGCCGCCGGCGAATCCCACATTCTCAATCTGACGGTGCGCCCGGAATCGCAGCGCCAGGGCATCGGCGCCAGACTGATGCGCCATTTCCTGCAACTCGCTCGCCGCCACAACGCCGACATCGTCATGCTGGAAGTGCGTCCTTCCAACACGCCGGCCGTGCGGCTTTACGAGAAAATGGGTTTCAACGAAGTCGGTGTGCGGCGCAACTACTATCCCGCCGACCAGGGGCGCGAGGATGCATTGCTGCTGGCGCTGTCGCTGAACTGACAATCATGCGCTCACTTGATGAGCGAGTGGCTGAAATTCTCCCGCATGCGGCTAACAGCACTTCCTGGAAACCGGTACTGAGATCCGTCGAGATCCTTGACAGATGGAAGAACGGAGCATAAAGACGGGAAGGCTATGCAGTTTGCGGGTTAAAAGGTGAATTTCAGTCAATATGCCGTTTCAACAAGGGCATAAAACGTCGGAGATATTGACAGCTTCGAAAAAACCAGGCGGCGATGGCCAGTTAACCTGCTGAGTTATATACGGAAATATACTGGCCTGATTTCTGCTGCGATTTGCAGCAAACTCAGTTGAAGACCTGAACATGCTTTGTCGGGGGGCAATGCACCATCTAATGAGAACAGTCTTTGCGATTTCGTGGCGGCGCCCGGCCGGTGTGCTGCTCGGAGGACTTGTGGCGGTTGCGGCGGTCTGCGATGTTGTGGCCGGCCCGCCTGCCGAGGTGATTCCATCCAGCTACATCGTTGTGTACAAAAAGGGCGTCGAGTCCGACGTTGCGACCAGCGAGCTGGCATCGCGCTATGGCGCGGGCGTGAAGTTCATCTATCGGCACGCCTTGCGCGGCGCCGCGGTAACCCTGCCGCAAAGCCGGCTCGCCGCATTGCTGAAACATCCGGACGTGGCCTATGTGGAGCCGAACCTGGTTGTGCGCACTGCGGCGCAGATCCTGCCAACCGGCGTGAACCGTATCAATGCCGACCTGGATCCGACAGCCAACATCAACGGCATCGACGATCGGGTCGACGCCGACATCGCGATCCTGGACACCGGGATCGATCTCGATCATCCCGATCTGAACCTGTTTCGTTATGCCTATTGCAGCACGGTCGGCCGCAACACCAGCTGCAATGAGAATAACAGCAATGCTGATGACAGCATTGGCCACGGGACCCATGTTGCGGGCACTGCTGCTGCGCTGGATAACAGTTCCGGCGTGGTCGGTGTCGCGCCGGGCGCGCGTCTTTGGGCGGTGAAGGTACTGGTGAACGCGGATGGTTCCGGATCGCTCGACCATGTCATTGCCGGCGTGGATTACGTGACAGCCAATGCATCCCAGATAGACGTGGCGAACATGAGCCTTTCCGGGCCCGGCGACTCCCAGGCGCTCAATGATGCGATATCCAACTCGGTCGCCGCCGGCGTCGTATATGTCATTGCCGCAGGCAACGCGAAAGTGGATGTTTCGCAGGTTCTTCCGGCCGGCCATCCCGAGGCGATTACCGTTTCCGCGCTCGCCGACTTCGATGGCCAGGAGGGCGGCGCGGGCAGCGGCAGCGTTTCATTCGGCGCCCCGGCGAGCTGCACCGAGAACGTCGACGATTCCTTTGCCTGCTTCAGTAATTTCGGCAGCGGCGTGGATATCATGGCGCCGGGGATACGCATTCGATCGACCTTCCAGGGCGGTGGTACTGCCATTTCCGACGGCACCAGCATGGCGGCCCCGCATGTCGCCGGCGCCGCCGCGCTGTATGTTGCGCAAAACCCGGGCGCGTCACCGGCGACTGTCAAGGCGGCGTTGCTTGCGGGCGGCGATAACACGCCGTGCGCGAACAGCGTCGACGGTCACTGCGCGGATGATCCGGACGGAATTCAGGAGCCGCTGTTGATGCTGGCGTGCAGCGATGGCGACGGTGACGGCGTGTGCGACGCGCTGGACAACTGCCCGCTGGATGCCAATCCGGGCCAGCAGGATGCCGACGGCGACGGTATCGGCGACAGCTGCGACAGCTGCCCGCTGGTCAACAATACAACGACGGTCGATTCCGACGGCGACGGGCTCAGTGATTTCGAGGAATGCGTGCTGGGCACCGATGCTCTTGACCCGGACAGCGACGACGACGGCCTTGTAGACGGCGACGAAATCAATCTCATCGGTACCGATCCCCTGGATCCCGACAGCGACGGCGACGGGTTCGAGGACGGCGAGGAAGTGGCCGCCGGCAGCGATCCCGATGATCCTGGCAGCCACCCGGCGTTCGCGGATGGGGACGTCAATGAAGACGGCGTGGTGAATTCGGTCGATGTACTCCTGGCGATGCGGATCCTGCAAGGCGATTTGACCGCGACGACACGCCAGTTGTCGCATGGAGACATGGCCCCGCTGGTCAGCGGCACCCCGGCGCCCGACGGTCAGTTCAACCTGGGTGATCTGCTGCTGATCCAGCGTATGGCGATTGGCGATCTGAATCTCTAGCCCAGGGCCGCTGTGCTATAATGCGCGCTCGTTTCTGACCGGTTTCAATCCCAGCAGTATGACAAGCATCGCCGAGGAAGCGGCGCGCCGCCGCACTTTCGCCATTATTTCCCACCCGGACGCGGGCAAGACCACCCTCACCGAAAAGCTGCTGCTGTTCGGGGGTGCCATCCAGCTCGCTGGTACCGTCAAGGGGCGCAAGGCCGCCCGTCACGCGACCTCGGACTGGATGGAACTGGAAAAGCAGCGCGGGATCTCCGTGACGTCTTCGGTCATGCAGTTCCCGTACAAGGACGCCATGGTCAACCTGCTGGATACGCCGGGCCACGAGGACTTCTCCGAAGACACCTACCGCACACTGACCGCCGTGGATTCGGCGCTGATGGTCATCGATGTGGCCAAGGGCGTCGAGGCGCGCACCATCAAACTGATGGAAGTGTGCCGGCTGCGGACCACGCCG
Source organism: Thiogranum sp. (assembly GCA_024102665.1). Taxonomy (GTDB): domain Bacteria; phylum Pseudomonadota; class Gammaproteobacteria; order DSM-19610; family DSM-19610; genus Thiogranum. Next base: position 4,200 of record JAGFJP010000046.1, read on the forward strand.
ATTTTCACCTTCATCAACAAGCTCGATCGCGAGGGCCGTGATGCCATCGAATTGCTGGATGAAGTCGAGAACGTGCTGAACATCCGCTGCGCCCCGGTCACCTGGCCGATCGGCATGGGCAAGCGTTTCAAAGGCGTCTACCACATCGAGCAGGACAAGGTGTTTCTCTATACCGGTGGCGACAGCAGCCGGCGCCAGGAAGCGCGCTCCATCAACGGGCTGGACAACCCGCTGCTGGACGAAGTGCTGGGCGGCCAGGCCGCGGAACTGCGCCAGGAAATCGAACTCGTGCAGGGGGCCAGCAACGTTTTCGACAAGGACGCCTACCTGCGCGGTGAGCTGAGTCCGGTGTTCTTCGGCTCCGCCATTAACAACTTCGGTGTTCAGGAACTGCTGGACTATTTCGTCGAGCATGCGCCGCCGCCGCTGGCGCGCGAGACCCAGACGCGTAGCGTCGATCCGCTGGAGGATAATCTGACCGGCTTCGTGTTCAAGATACAGGCCAACATGGATCCGCAGCACCGCGATCGCATCGCGTTTTTCCGCGTCTGTTCAGGCAAGTACTCCAAGGGCATGAAAATGCACCACGTGCGCATCGGTCGCGATGTGCAGGTGTCCAACGCCATGACGTTCATGGCCGCCGATCGCGGTCACGTCGAGGAAGCCTGGCCCGGCGACATCATCGGCCTGCACAACCACGGCACCATCCGCATCGGCGATACCTTCACGCAGGGCGAAGACCTCAAGTACACCGGTATTCCCAACTTCGCGCCGGAACTGTTCCGGCGCGCCGTGCTGAAAGATCCGCTGCGCATGAAGGCGCTGCAGAAGGGTCTCGACCAGCTGAGCGAAGAGGGCGCGACGCAGCTGTTCCGGCCGCTGAAAAACAACGACCTGATTCTCGGTGCCGTGGGCGTGCTGCAGTTCGACGTGGTGGCGCAGCGCCTCAAGGATGAGTACAAGGTGGAATGCATGTTCGAGCCGGTGTCGGTTGCCACCGCGCGCTGGGTCCAGTGCAGCGACAGCAAGGCGCTGGAACGTTTTCGTGCAAAGGCTTACGACAATCTTGCTATCGATCAGGCCGGTGAACTGGTCTACATCGCCCCCACACGCGTAAATCTGGAACTGGCGAAGGAACGCTACCCCGACATCGAGTTCCATGCCACGCGGGAAATCTGAACACACTGGTGCGCAGCGGCGGTGTTTTGCGGCAAAACAGTGCAGAAAATCGGTGTAATTATCGATTGCTGATCGCTAACGCTTTGAAAAACGGAGAGGTCTGAAAACTGGCACGGCCGATGCAATATGCAGGGCGTAGGTCAAAGTCAATCTCCTCCAACAAGAAGTACTTTCGGGGTGCGCAACGGCACCCCGTTCTTTTTCCGCCAGGCAGGATTCCGTGCCCCACCTTAATGCGTGCACCGTTGCACGCGCACAGGCGTAGTGCAAAAAGCGCCGGGAAGTGCATCGCGCGCAGACAGGCAAACCGCTTTAAGGCGTGTATTAACAGGAAAAATCGCTGATGCGACGGCGTGGCACAGGGATTGCTCTGTTGCGTGCAATACGATGCAGCGGGACATTTCATGAAAGAAAAACTGGTACTGATCGGCAACGGCATGGCGGGCGTCCGCGCGCTTGAAGAACTGCTGAAACTCGCGCCGGAACAATACGACATCACCGTCTTCGGCGCCGAACCCTACGGCAATTACAACCGCATCCTGTTGTCGCCGGTGCTCGCCGGTGAAAAGACCATCGACCAGATCATGCTCAACGATGAGGCCTGGTACCGGGATAACGGTATTACGCTGCACAAGGGCAAAACCGTGGACGAGGTGAATCGCGCGCGGCGCCTGGTGCGTGCCGGCGATGGCACCGAGGCCGGGTATGATCGATTGATCATCGCCACTGGCTCCAGTCCCTTCATACTCCCGGTTCCCGGCAACCAGCTCGAGGGCGTGATCGCGTTCCGCGACATCCATGACGTCGACGTCATGCTGGAAATGGCCGCGACAAAGCAGGGCAAGGCGATTGTGATCGGCGGCGGCCTGCTGGGGCTGGAAGCGGCCAACGGCCTGAAGAAACAGGGCATGGACGTGACCGTCGTGCATCTCATGGACACCCTGATGGAGCGCCAGCTCGACAAGCCGGCCGCGGCGCTGCTGAAAGCATCGCTGGAAGAGAAGGGCCTGAAATTCCTGATGGAGGCGCAGACCGAAGCGATTCTCGGCAAGGACAGGGTCGAGGCCGTGCGTTTCAGGGACGGCCTGGAGATCGCCGCCGACCTGGTGGTGATGGCCGCCGGGATCCGCCCCAACATCGAGCTGGCGAAAAAGATCGGCCTGCACTGCGAGCGCGGCATCATCGTCAACGACACCATGCAGACCTTCGATCCGCGCATCTACGCGGTCGGCGAGTGCGTGCAACATCGCGGTGCCGTGTACGGGCTGGTGGCGCCGCTGTTCGAGCAGGCCAGGGTGTGCGCGAACCACCTCGCGCACCTCGGTATTGCGCGCTATGAAGGTTCGCTGACCTCCACCAAGCTGAAGGTGACCGGCATCGATCTGTTTTCAGCCGGTGATTTTATCGGCGACGAAAGCACCCAGGACCTGGTGCTGCAGGATCCCGGGCGCGGCCTGTACAAGAAAGTGGTGCTCAGCAACAACCGCATCAAGGGCGCTGTCATGTACGGTGACACTATTGACGGTGCCTGGTACTTCGAGCTGATGCGCGACAACACCGATGTCTCGGATTTCCGCGACACGCTGCTGTTCGGCCAGGCGCACCTCGGCGATTCCGGGCATGGCGATGATAATCGTGTCGCGGCCATGGCGGACAGCGCCGAAATCTGCGGCTGCAACGGTGTCTGCAAAGGTGAAATCGTCGATGCCATCACCCGGAAAAACCTTTTTACACTTGACGACGTGCGCGCCCATACCAAGGCTTCCAGTTCCTGCGGTTCCTGCACCGGCCTGGTGGAAGCGCTGCTGGCGCACACGCTCGGCGGCGACTATTCGCAGGCGCCGGGCAAGAAGCCGCTGTGCGGCTGCACCGAACATACCCACGACGAGATCCGCGCCGCAATGCGGGACAGTGCACTGAAATCGATCCCCGCGGTGCAGCGCTTCTTCGAGTGGAAGACACCGGACGGCTGTTCCAGATGCCGCCCGGCGCTCAACTATTACCTGCTGTGCCAGTGGCCGGGCGAATACATCGATGACGCCCAGTCGCGCTTCATCAACGAACGTGCCCACGCCAACATCCAGAAGGACGCGACCTATTCGGTCATCCCGCGCATGTGGGGCGGCGGCACAACCCCGCAGGAGTTGCGCGCCATCGCCGATGCGGCGGAGAAATACCAGGTGAAAACGGTGCACATCACCGGCGGCCAGCGCATCGCGCTCTACGGCCTGACCAAGGAGGAACTGCCGAAAATCTGGGGCGAGCTGAATCAGGCCGGCCTGGTATCGGGTTACGCCTATGGCAAGGCGCTGCGCACCGTAAAGACGTGCGTCGGCAAGGAATGGTGCCGCTTCGGCACCCAGGATTCCACCCAGCTGGGCATCGATCTTGAAAAGATGACCTGGGGCTCGTGGACGCCGCACAAGTTCAAGATGGCCGCTTCCGGTTGCCCGCGCAACTGCGCGGAAGCCACCATCAAGGACTTCGGCGTGGTGTGCGTCGATTCCGGCTATGAGCTTCATGTCGGCGGCAACGGCGGCGTCAAGGTGCGCGCCACGGATCTGCTGTGTCACGTCGAAACGCCGCAACAGGTGCTCGAGTACTGCGGTGCGTTCATGCAGCTGTACCGCGAGCAGGCGCATTACCTGGAGCGCACCGCGCCCTGGATCGAACGCACAGGCCTCAGCTACGTGAAAGAAAAGATCGTCGAAGATGAAACCGGACGCAAGCGCCTGTACGAACGTTTCCTGCACGCGCAGCAATTCGCCCAGGACGATCCCTGGCAGGCACGCGCGCAGGGCGCCGAGGCGCATGAATTCACGCCGATCAAGCGGGTCGGCTAGGAAAGCGGGGAATCTAATGAATCAGGCTGAAAAAATCATGGCCGACAGTGGCGGCTGGATCGAGATCGGTTCCATCGACGAGATCCCGCAACTGGGCGCGCGCGTGGTGCGCACCGCCGACGGCGATATCGCAGTGTTCCGCACCGCCGATGATGAAATCTTTGCGTTGCGCGACAAGTGCCCGCACAAGGGCGGCCCTTTGTCGCAAGGCATTGTGCACGGCAAACGCGTGGCCTGCCCGCTGCATGACTGGAAAATCCATCTTGATTCCGGTGAGGCCGTGGCGCCGGATGAAGGCTGCGCGGCCAGCTTTCCGGTCAAAGTGGACGGCGGGGTCATTCGCCTGCTGCTGACGCCGAACGAAGGCTGCCCCAATCAGTGATGCGCTGCCTGCGCGGGTATCCAGGTTTGCTCCGGCCTGCGGCATGACGGCGTCATGGCTGTCGACGAGGTAAAAACCACCTGTCCCTATTGCGGTGTCGGTTGCGGCGTTCTCGCCGGTGTCGATGCGCAGATGAACGTCAGTGTGCGCGGCGACCCCGGCCATCCCGCCAATTTCGGTCGTCTGTGTTCCAAGGGCGCGGCGCTCGGCGAAACCACGGGCCCGGAAAACCGGCTGCTATACCCGGAGCTCAACGGTGCGCGCGTCGACTGGGGTCGTGCCCTGGATCACGTCGCCGGTGAATTCACGCGCATCGTCCGCGAGCACGGACCCGATGCCGTGGCATTCTATGTCTCCGGTCAGCTGCTGACCGAGGACTATTACGTTGCCAACAAACTGATGAAAGGCTTCATCGGTTCGGGCAACATCGACACCAACTCGCGGCTGTGCATGTCGTCGGCCGTCGCAGGCTACAAGCGCGCGTTCGGAGCGGACACGGTGCCGTGCAGTTACGAAGATCTGGAACGCGCCAAACTCATCGTGCTGGCCGGTTCCAACACCGCCTGGTGCCACCCGGTGCTTTTCCAGCGTATCCGCAAGGCGCGACAGGACAACCCCGACCTGATGGTGGTGGTCATAGATCCGCGCCGCACAGCGACCTGTGATATCGCCGACCAGCACCTGGCGCTGAGACCGGGCACCGACACCACCCTGTTCAACGGTCTGCTGTGCTACCTGCATGAACAGCAGGAAGACAACAGTCTGTTTGTCAGCCACTGCACGGAAGGTCTGCAACAGGCGCTGGACGCTGCGCGCGCGACGGCCGGCGATGTGAGCGCGGTCGCCGCGCGTTGCGGTGTCGCTGCGGACGAGGTGTTGCGGTTCTACCGGCTGTTCGCGCGCACCGAGCGCGTGGTGACGGTCTTCTCGCAAGGCATCAACCAGTCTGCGCACGGCACTGACAAGGTCAACAGCATTCTCAACTGTCACCTGCTCACCGGGCGCATCGGTCGCCCCGGCATGGGACCCTTTTCCTTTACCGGCCAGCCCAATGCCATGGGCGGGCGCGAAGTCGGCGGGCTTGCCAACCAGCTTGCGGCGCACATGGAGATCGCCAACCCGGCGCACCGCGACCGCGTGCAACGCTTCTGGCAATCGCCGGTGATCGCGCAGCGCGAAGGGCTGAAAGCGGTCGAGCTGTTTCAGGCCATGGAGACCGGACGCATCAAGGCGGTGTGGATCATGGCGACCAATCCCGCCGTCAGTCTCCCCGACAGCCGGCGGGTGCGTGCCGCGCTCAGACAGTGCCCGCTGGTCGTGGTCTCCGACTGCGTGCGGCATACCGACACCACGCATTATGCCGACGTGCTGTTGCCGGCGCTGGGCTGGGGCGAAAAGGACGGCACGGTGACCAATTCCGAACGCCGCATCTCCCGCCAGCGCGCTTTTCTGGCACCGCGCGGCGAGGCCCGGCCCGACTGGTGGATTGTCAGCGAAGTCGCCCGCCGCATGGGATTCGAGGCAGCGTTTCCTTACCGCAGCAGCGCCGACGTGTGGCGCGAGCACGCCGCGCTGTCGGGTTTCGAGAATGCCGGCGAGCGCGATTTCGATATCAGCGGTCTGGCCGGCATCGATGACGCTGCGTATGCCGAACTCGCGCCGCTGCAATGGCCGGTGACCGCGCAGCAGCCGGGCGGCACGCAACGCATGTTTGCTGACGGACGTTTCTATACTCCATCCGGGAAGGCGCGTTTCATCGCGGTCGGCGCGCGGCTGCCGGCACACGCCGTGACGCCGGAATTTCCGCTGGTCCTGAACAGCGGCAGGCTGCGCGACCACTGGCACACCATGACCCGCACCGGAACCTCGCCGCGCCTGTCCGGCCACAGCATCGAACCCTGCGCGGAGATACACCCCGATGATGCCGCGCGCTTCGATGTCAGCGACCGGGCGCTGGTGCGTTTGACCAGTCGCTGGGGTGAAGTTGTGGTGCGCGCCAGTATCAGCGAACAGCAACAGCGCGGCAGTGTTTTCGTGCCGATTCACTGGAGCAGGCAGTTCTCCAGCCTGGCGAGTGTCGATTGCCTGGTCAGTCCGGCCACCGATCCGGTTTCCGGTCAGCCGGAGTTCAAGCACACGCCGGTGCGCATCCAGCCCTGCGCGGCGGCCTGGTACGGTTTCATTCTCTCGCGTCGCCGCCTGGCGCTGAAAAACGCCGGCTACTGGAGCTGCGCCAGGGGGCGGGGCCTGTGGCGCTATGAAATCGCCGGCGCAGAAGTGCCCGGCGACTGGGCCCGCAGCGCGCGCGAGCTGCTGTGCGGAAGCGACCCGAACGTCAACTGGCTGGAATACTTCGATGGCGCCGCGAACCGCTACCGCGGCGCGCGCCTGGTCGACGGTGCGCTGGAGAGCTGTATTTTCATTGGTCCGGATGCAAAGCTGCCGTCCCGCGACTGGCTGGCCACCCTGTTCAACGAGGGCGCGCTGGACGACGCGGCGCGCAAGAGTCTTTTGACCGGCGCTGCCGCTGCCGGGCAAGAGGATGCGGGTCGAACGGTGTGCGCCTGTTTCGGCGTCGGTGTGAACACGATTGTGAACGCTGTGCGCAATGGCGATCTGCAAAGCGCCGCGGAAATCGGCGCGGTGCTGAAGGCCGGCACCAACTGCGGCTCTTGCGTGCCGGAGCTCGAGGCGTTGATTCAGGATATGCGCGCGGCGCAATCCGCCTGAGACAGCGCTACCGTTCGGCGGAAGCCGTGTGCTTTTGCTTTTCCAGCAGTTCCTTCAAGGACTGCTCGTTATCGCAAAATCCGATCTGTCCGGGGTCGACGTCGCCGCTGGCGAGCCGGTTGTCGCACTCGGCGGTTTGCGCGCATTCCGCGCAGCGCGTCATCTGGTTATGAATATCGACAATGCGTTCGCTGTGCAGCCAGGCGCTGGTATCGACACCCAGCGCCGCGAGCATTTTCGCGAGCCGCAGCCGTTCCATTTCGCGCGCGAGGCGGCGCCGGTAGCGTTTGCCGATATTGAGATTGAATACAATCGCCGCAAACAGCAGCAGCGAAAAGGCCGCCAGCATCAGTCCAAGCGCGCCGGCGATAATCAGACTGGGTATGTTCATGGGCACAACCTTATAGAAAAGCGCCTTCGGCGTCCATGGCGGGACGCCTCGGGAACCCGCCGGTGTGCCCGTTTCCGGGGCGCCGGGAACGCGCAAAAGCCCTGTTGCGGTGCATAAAGCGGGCAGCAGTTTCAACGGTTTGGCGGCCCGGAACGGCAGGCGTGCAATAACCGCATGTATTTGATGCACAATGACGCCCCGGCACAGGGTTTGCAGAGTTGGCGTATCATTGTGTCGCACTGAAGCACCGGACATCTCTATGTTGGAAAAATCACTGGCAATCATCCTCGCCGGCGGCGTCGGCTCGCGGCTCTATCCGCTGACCGAGGACCGCGCCAAGCCCGCCGTTCCCTTTGGCGGCAACTACAGGATCATCGACTTCACGCTGGCCAACTGCCTGCACTCAGGCATCCGCCGCATCCTGGTGCTGACCCAGTACAAGTCGCATTCGCTGCAAAAACATCTGCGCGACGGCTGGTCGATTTTCAATCCGGAACTCGGTGAATACATCACGCCGGTGCCGCCGCAGATGCGCGTCGACGAGGAGTGGTACACGGGCACGGCGAACGCTATCTACCAGAATCTGTACATGATCGAACGCAGCGACGCCGAGTGGCTGTTGATTCTCTCCGGCGACCACATCTACCGCATGGACTATGCGGAGATGCTGAGAGCGCATGTCGGCAGCGGCGCTGATGTGACCATCGCATGCATGGAAACCGGTGTCGACGCGGCGCGCAATTTCGGCGTCGTCAGCGTCGACGGCGACGATCGCATCAGCCGCTTCGAGGAAAAACCCGAATCGCCCCCGGCATCGGCCGGCGAACCCGGGCGCGCGCTGGTGTCCATGGGTATCTATGTTTTCAGCAGGAAAATGCTGCTGGAGGTTCTCAAGGCCGACCACATCAACCCCGATTCCAGTCACGATTTCGGTCGCGACATTCTTCCCGCCATGATTCCCGGCGGCGGCGCATTTGCCTATCGCTTCGGCGGACCGCAGGGACGGGTCACGCCGGACCGCTACTGGCGCGACGTCGGCACCATCGATGCCTATTACGAAGCCAACATGGCGTTGCTGGATCCGGTGCCGCCGCTGGACCTGTACCAGAAGGACTGGACTATCCGCACCTACCAGAGGCAGACGCCGCCGGCGCGCACCGTGCCCGGCGAGTCGGGCAACGAGGGTGTGTTCGTGAATTCCATTCTCGCGGGCGGCGCCGTGATTTCCGGCGGCGGCGTCAACCACTCCATCCTGTTTTCCGGTGTTCGGGTCGGCGACGAAGCGATTGTCGAAGACGCCATCCTGTTCAACGACGTGGTGGTCGGCGAGGGCGCGCAGGTCAAGCACTGCATTGTCGACAAGAATGTCGTGATCCCCGCGCACGAAACCATCGGCGTTGATCCCAAAAAGGACAAGGAACGTTTCCACGTCTCGGAACGCGGCATCGTGGTGATCCCCAAGGGATACCGTTTCTGACAGAGGCCGCCCGAAATTGCTATGCTATGCCCGGACATCGCGCAAAGGACCACGGGCATGACAACGGAAACCACGGGCGGCGAACAGGCTCCGGTCGCACACAAAGGGCTGCGCTGGACGCAGGTCGTCCTGATCATCCTGGCGACGATCGCAGTCACCGCAGGCGTCACGTACTGGGTGATGACCTCGTACCTGTTCGTCAAGGAATTCAAACCGGTGCAGCTCAAGGCCCAGGAAGAGCGGGTGCTGAACGCGAAGCTGAGGGCGATCGGCTACGAGGTGCCGCAAACGGATGAGGGCGGCGCGCTGGAGCCCGAGCCTTACACGGAAGCGGGCGCCAGCCGCGAAATCAGTTTCAGCGAACGCGAGCTCAACGCCATGCTGGCGCACAACACCGACCTTGCCCGCAAGCTCGCCATTGACCTGTCGGACGATCTCGTCAGCGCCAGACTGCTGGTGCCCATGGAACCGGATTTCCCGGTGCTCGGCGGCAAGACATTGCGCGTCAACGCCGGCGTGGAACTGGCGTACCGGGAAAACCGCCCGGTGGTGATCCTCAAGGGCGTCAGTCTCATGGGAGTGCCGATCCCCAACGCCTGGCTGGGCAATCTGAAGAACGTCGACCTGGTCGGCGAGTTCGGCGCCGACCAGGGTTTCTGGAAAACCTTTGCCGAAGGCGTTGACAACATCCGTGTCGAAGACGGTCGGATGAAAGTCAAGCTGAAGGAATAGATCTTTTCCTAGCGCGCAGTTTTGCGCGCGGCTCTCTTTTTCGCGTGTTTTGGCTTGTCACGCGTTTTGCTTCTGGCCGCAGCCGGTTTCCGGGGCCCGCTCTTCACCCCGGCCTTGAGCTGGAGTTTCGGCCTGCGTTTCACCGCCTGTGCGCCTTCCTTGTCGGCCGCCACTTTGTTCCCACTCTCGCCCGCACGCCTGATATCCAGGCGCTGCTGGCAGACGCGCGCCTTTCGCAGCGCGGCCATGGTTTCCCCGGGCATGCCCGCCGGCAGGTCTACGGTGGTGAAGTTTTCATGAATTTCGATGTGCCCGATGTACTCGCTGTCCAGCTCGGCCTCGTTGGCGATGGCGCCGACGATGTTGCCCGGCTTGACGCCGTGTTCATAACCGACGGCGATGCGAAACCGTTCCATTTTGACTTCCGGGTGGCCCTTGAGCGGCAGCGCCTGGTCGGAAAACGTTTTGGGCTGTCTGGGCTCGCGTCCTGCATCCGCATAAGGCTTGCCCCTGTCAGCGGCACGCGGTTTCTCGCTGGCAGGTTTCGCTTTCGCGGGTCTGTCGGCGAGTAGCAGCGGTTCGTCGCCCTGCAGCAGGCAGGCCAGCGCCGCGGCGATTTCCAGCGGCTCGGCGCTGCCTTCCTGCTGTATCTCGGTCAGCATCTGGTAAAACAGTTCGTTCTTGTCCGCCAGCAGCGCGTCGCGCACGCGCTGCTTGAAACGCGCGATGCGTTGCTGGTTGATGTCTTTCGCGGTCGGCATCTGCATGGGTTCGATGGGCTGGCGGATGGTTTTCTCGATAGCGCGCAGCAGGCGCTGTTCGCGCGGCGCCACGAACAGAATCGCATCGCCCTTGCGGCCGGCGCGTCCGGTGCGTCCGATGCGGTGAATATAGGCTTCCACGTCGGTGGGTATGTCGTAGTTCACCACGTGGCTGATGCGTTCCACGTCCAGGCCGCGCGCCGCCACGTCCGTGGCCACCAGGATATCCAGCTGGCCTTTCTTCAGGCGTTCGATGATCCGCTCGCGCTGTTTCTGCGGAATGTCGCCGTTGAGGGCTTCGCAGGCATGGCCGCGCGCCGCCAGCTTTTCCGCCAGTTCGATGGTCTCGGTCTTGGTGCGCACGAAAATCAGCACGGCGTCGAAGTCCTCCGCCTCGAGGATGCGCGTCAGGGCATCGAGCTTGTGCATGCCGCTGACCGGCCAGTAACGCTGGTTGATGGTCTCGGCGGTGGCGGTGCGCGTGGCGATCTTGATGATTTTCGGGTCGTGCAGGTGCTGCTGCGCCACCTTCTGGATTTCTTTCGGCATGGTGGCCGAGAACAGCGCGATCTGGCGCTTCGGCGGCGTTTGTTCCAGCACCCATTTCACATCGTCGATGAAGCCCATGCGCAGCATTTCATCGGCTTCGTCCAGCACCAGTGCCTGCAAACTGTCGAGTACCAGCTTGCCGCGGCGCATGTGATCCATCACGCGTCCGGGCGTGCCGACCACGACATGCACGCCGCGCTGCAGCTGGCGCAGCTGAATCTCGTAAGACTGGCCACCGTAGATGGGCAGCACATGAAAATCCTTCAGGTGGCGCGCATAGCGCTGGAAGGCTTCTGACACCTGGATGGCGAGTTCGCGTGTCGGTGCCAGCACCAGCACCTGCGGTTCACGGCGTTTCAGGTCCAGGCGCGTGAGCAAGGGCAGGGCGAAGGCGGCGGTCTTGCCGGTGCCGGTCTGCGCCTGTCCCAGCAGGTCGTGGCCTTCCAGCAGCGCCGGAATGCATTCGGCCTGGATGGCGGAAGGTTCTTCATAACCGACTTCTTCGAGCGCCTTGAGCAGCGCCGGAGCCAGACCCATATCTTTGAAAGCGGGGACGGAGCGGGATTCGGACATAATCATGTGGCCTGTGGTGTGTCGGTCGGATTCTGGTGGACGTGGTCGGGCTCGAAAAAGCCGCTCATATTAGCATATTAATAGACCTTATAGATTCATTGGCGTGACAGACGCGCAAGGGATCGCACAAAGGCACAGAGGCCCGGTTGTAAAAACATTATTATAACAATCGCTTATAACTTGCGTTCCAACCGGTGCACTGACCGTTCGCGTATGAATCCGAACCATGGCAATCACTGCCGCAGCGGTTGCCTCACGTTTTGCTGCCGTCGCGCCCCCGCGGCTATTGATTGACGGGGTATTCACAAGCAAAATGCGCCCCTGCCATTTCGAACCGGCCCATCGCATGCGCCGGAAAACCGGATTTATTCAATCCGCAGTAACGAGTTAAGGGGAAATACCGATGAAGTTGATTCTGTTGGGCGCGCCGGGCGCCGGCAAGGGCACTGTTGCCAAGCAACTCACCCAGCTGGATGGTTCCGTGCAGATTTCCACGGGCGACATCCTGCGCGGTGCCGTGCAGGCAGGAACTGAACTGGGCAAGCAGGCCGAGGCCTATATGAAGGCCGGCGACCTGGTGCCGGACGAGCTGATCATGGGCATCATGGAAAAACGCCTGCAGGAACCGGATTGCGCCAGGGGCTTTCTGCTCGACGGCTTCCCGCGCACCATCCCGCAGGCCGAGCAGCTTACCGAACTGCTGAACAAGCTGGGCATCAAGCTCGACATGGCGGTCAACATCGATGTGCCGCGTGATGTCATTCTCGACCGTCTCACCACGCGCCGCACCTGTTCCAACGCCGCCTGCCAGGCGATCTACAACGTCAAGAGCAATCCGCCGAAGCAGGAAGGGATTTGCGACAAGTGCGGCAGTCCGGTGGTGCAACGCGAGGACGAGACCGAAGAGGCCATCAGCCACCGCCTGGAAACCTACAATGAAAAGACCGCGCCCTTGATCGGTTTCTACGACAAGGCCGGCCTGCTGGTTACGGTCAACGCAACCTCCAGCGAAGCGGTGATCGACGCTATCAAGGCGAAGCTCAACCGCTGAGCCGGGCGCGACACCAGCAAAGAAAAAGGCAGCCGGATGGCTGCCTTTTTTTTGGTGGCGATGTGGTTACGCAGGCGTGCTGCACCGCTGCGGCTGAATCAGTTGTGGCCGCACTCCGCCGGCAGCACCGGAATCACATCGCGACGCTGTTCGTTCCACACATAGATCTCGGTCGTCGCCGGGTCGCAGTGCGTGCAACTGGAGCCGCAGGAGCCGGTCGCCATCTGTTTGTGTATCTTGCCCTTGCGCATCCACAGCTCCAGCATGCCGCGCACCGCATCCGGATCGGCATCGAAGTGGGTGGCGATGTCGGCGAGCGTCGCCTGACCGCGCTGCTCGAGATACTGGCGGATGTCGGAGAGAATCATGCTTCCGCCCGCGCCGGTTTGGCGAGCGGCTGGTGACTGCGCCGTTCCCAGCGCCGCAATGCCACGATCAGGATCAGGAAACCGCCCCACAGACCCAGCAGCCAGGCGCTGGAGCTTAGCGGGTGCAGGTCGAAGCGCGCGATCTGGTAGAAACTCACTGCCGTGATGTAGGCGACGGTGGTGGTCCAGACGGCGACGAATGCCGCCCAGGCGCGGCCCGCCTCGCGCTTGATGGCGCCGATGGTGGCCACGCAGGGAAAGTACAGCAACACGAACAGCAGGTAGGCGAACGCCCCGGCCTGGCTATCGAAGCGCTCGTGCATGGCGCCGAACACGCCTTCGTTCACGCCCTGGCGCTCGGCGGCCGCATGAGCGTCGGCGACATCGCCGATATCCAGCCCGATCGGATCGAGCACGCTGTCGCGCAGCGCGGCGAGATTGGCAGGCACCGTGGCGCCTGCAGCGCGCAGGTGCGCCCATAGGTCGAACGCTTCGTCGGCATCCGCACTGTCATCGGCCAGTCCCGAGTAGAGGTTGTCCAGGGTGCCGACCACCACTTCCTTGGCGAGAATGCCCGAGAATATTCCCACCACCGCCGGCCAGTTGTTTTCCTGGATGCCCATTGGCGCGAACGCCGGCGTCATGACGCGGCTGGCGGCGCTGAGCACCGACTTGTCGCTGTCCTCATTGCCGAAGGAGCCGTCGGTGCCGATGGAGTTGAGCACGTTCAGCGCCACCACCATCAACACGATCACTTGCCCGGCTTCTTTCACGAACAGGCGAACCCGGTCCCAGGCGCGCAGCAAAATGCCCTTCAGCGTCGGCATGTGGTAGGGCGGCAGTTCCATCATGAAGCCGCTGCTGCTGCCCGGCAGCAGACTGCGTTTCATCAGCAGGCCGGTGAAAATCGCCACGGCGATACCGGTCAGGTACAACGCAAATACAATGTTCTGCCCTGAAGTCGGGAAGAAAGCCGCAGCGAACAGCGCATACACCGGCAGCCGCGCGCCGCACGACATGAATGGATTCATGAGAATGGTGAGCTTGCGTTCGCGCTCATTTTCCAGGGTGCGCGTGGCCATCACCGCCGGCACGTTGCAGCCGAAGCCGACGATCAGCGGCACGAAGGCCTTGCCGGGCAGGCCGATGGCGCGCATCGATCGATCCATGACAAAAGCCGCGCGCGCCATGTAACCGGAATCCTCCACGGCGGAGAGAAACAGGTACAGGGCTCCGATAATCGGGATGAAAGTGGCGACCACCTGTATGCCGCCGCCGATGCCGTCGGCCAGCAGCACCCGCAGCCAGTCGGGCGCGGCGAGAGCGCTGAGCAGTTCGCCGAAGCCGTCGACGAACAGGGCGCCGGCCACGCCGTCGAAGAAATCGATAAAGGCGCCGCCGATGTTGATGGTGAACAGGAACATGACGTACATGACGCCGAGGAATATCGGTATACCGGTCCACTTACCCAGCACCATGATGTCGATACGATCGCTCAGGGTGCGGGTCGCGTTGCCGCGCGTGGTCGACACCCTCTGTGCCAGGGTATGCGCGTGACCGAAGCGCGTATCGGCGATCAGAATGTCGGCGTCTTCATCGGCGCGGTTGGCGATCTGGTGGCGCCAGTGGGCGACTTTCTCGAGCACGGCGGGCGCAACCTGCGCAGTCACCGTTTCATCGTCCTCGATCAGCTTGATCGCCAGCCAGCGGCGGTTGACCGCCGGCCAGTCCTGCAGGTCGGGTTCCAGTTCCGTGACTGCCTGTTCCACCACTTCGTCCAGCGCTAGGGAAAAGCCGCCGCTCTCGTTGCCATCGGCCACCGCCAGCATGCGCGCTTTCAGTTCCGTGGTTCCCTCGCCCGTGACAGCGACCACCGGCACCACGGGACAGCCCAGCTCCTGCGCAAGCAGGGCGGCGTCGATCTGGATGCCGCGCTTGCGCGCCACGTCCATCATGTTGAGCGCCAGCACTACCGGCACGCCCATTTCCAGCAGCTGCACCGTCAGGTAGAGATTGCGTTCCAGGTTCGAGGCGTCGACGACATTGACGACCAGATCGGCGTCGCGCGACAGCAGGTAATCACGGGTGACCTTTTCATCGAGGGATGTGGCTTCGAGCGAGTAGATACCGGGGAGATCGATGGCGGCCACCGGTCGGCCATCCAGTTCAAAGCGGCCTTCCTTGCGGTCAACGGTGACGCCGGGCCAGTTGCCGGTCTTCTGGCGAATGCCGGTGAATGCATTGAACAGCGCCGATTTGCCGCAGTTGGGATTGCCGGCCAGGGCGATAGTCAAAACCGCCTTGCGTTTGGCCGGCGGCGTTGCCGTCTCGCAGCAGCCGGCCATCAGTCGAGCACCTCGCCGCGCAGTTTTTCCGCCATGCCGCCGCCGAGTGCGACGCGGTTTCCCTCTTTGGCGATGACCACGCCGCGCCCGCGGTGATGCAGAACTTCGACTTCCGCACCGAGACTCAATCCCAGCGACAGGAATCGCCGCACCAGCTGGCGCCCGCCATCGATGGCGACCAGGCGTACCTTGGTGCCGACCGGGGTTTCATTGAGGGGCAGGATCGCCATGTTCCGCACTCGCAAGGTGAATGAGAATGGTTATCATTATATCTAAGTACTGATATTAGTAAACACTGAATTGCAGAGCGTGCAGTACCGGCTTTCGCAAACGCCGCGGGAGGCTGGAATTCTACTGCCGGCAGAGGCACTTCGGATACTTTGTTGTTGTGAGGCGACGGCGTGTTTCATGCTGACTCAGTTGCTTAGTGAATCCTGCTGCAGGCATGTCGTGATCGGGTGACGCAACGAGCGGGTTCCGGCATGCGTCTGCACTGGAAATTCATGCATAACACCTTGATATCAAGCGCATCCCGTGTCCGGCGCAGGCTATGGCACGCGCTTTGCTCGACAAGGGGGGACGACCCTGAATGCTTGGTGGTCCTCCTTTTCCGGCGTTCCTGATGCCGGTTTTTCCCCACCCCTGGGATTTCGCGCGGCGTAACATCGCCGCGTTTTTTTTTTGCGTTGCCGGCAGCGCCGCCAGGGCGGTCCTCAGCCGGGCGCGAGGATCTCCTGTCCGGGTTTCACGGTGCGGCATTCATAGAAGATGCGCGTTTTGCAGCCCCGGCAGCGCTGGTGATCGAGGCGCGAGAAGATCTCCGATATGGCATCCGACTTGAGCCGGAAGATATTGTCCTGCCCGATGGCCTCCAGATAGCCGCCGTTACGGATGGGTTCGCACAGGCCTTCCTTGACGTCGCACAGGTACAGGTCGCCACCGAGCTTGCGCAGCCGTCGGGCCTGCTGGGCCAGCAGCTCCAGTCCGGCGCTGTCGATGAAGTTGATGCCGCTGGCGATGATGAGCATGTGCGTGCGCTGCGGGTCGCGGTGCTCGAACAGGTGGAAGCTTTCGGCGACGTGGTTCACAGCGCCGAAAAACAGCGAACCGTCGATGCGGATAATGCGCAGTTGCGGGCACTCCGGCAGTCCGGTCCTGATGGCCATGCTGTGACGCGGATCATCCGGATTGGGAGCGACGGTGTACACCCTCGGTTTCGCCGTGCGGCTCAGGTACAGACCAAGCGACAGCAGCACGCCGACATAGATCGCAAACTCCAGTTCCACGAACAGTGTCGCGACAAAGGTTACGAGCAGCACCGTGGCATCCGAGCGGTTGGTTTTGCGGATCACCTTGATGTGATGGAAATCGATCAGGTTATACGCCACCAGAAGAATGACAGCGGCCATCGCCGGGATCGGCAGATATGCGGTCAGCGGTGCAATCAGCAACAGGATCGCGGCCAGCAACGCAGCTGCGAAAATCGCCGCCATCGGGGTTTTGGCACCGGCCGCATAGTTGATGCCAGAACGCGTAAAGGAACCGGAACCGGCGTAGCTGGAAAAGAAGCTGCCGACCAGGTTGGAAAGCCCCTGGCCGATGAATTCCTGGTTGCCGTTGATGTGCTGTTCCGATTTGGCGGCGACGGAGCGGGCAATCGAAACCGCCTCGATCAGGCCCAGCATGGCGATGGCCAGCGCGCCGGGCGCCAGCATTTTCAGGGTCGCCAGCGAGAAATCCGGATGCGACAGCGGCGGCAGGTGCGCAGGCAGCTCACCGATCAGACGCACACCGTTCTGCGCGCCGTCCAGCAGCAGACTTGCCAGGCTGCCGATGATCAGCGCAAACAGCATGTTCGGCCAGCGCGGTTTCAGGCGCTTGATAGCGACTGCGCAAAGCAGCGTTACCGTAGCCACCGCGACAGACGTCAGGTTGGTCTGCGGCAACTGGTGCCAGAGTTCGAACCAGGTGTGCAGAAAGGATTCGCCTGCGGGCAATTGCACGCCCAGGTAGTGTTTGAGCTGGCTGGTGGCGATGAGAATCGCCGCGCCGGCGGTAAAGCCGATCACCACGCTGTGTGAAATAAAATTCACCAGCGCGCCCATGCGTGCCAGGCCGAGAACAAACTGGTAGGCGCCGGCGATGAAGGTCAGCGTCAGTGCCAGGCTGATGAATTCCGGGCTGCCGGGTTCCGCGAACGGCTGGATGGTGGCGAACACCACAATCGAAATCGCCGTGGTGGGCCCGGAGATCAGGTGATGCGAAGAACCGAACAACGCCGCGATGATCGGCGTGACAATGGCGGTATACAGGCCGTATTCCGGCGGCAGCCCGGCAATCAGCGCGAATGCCACGCCCTGCGGCAGGACGATCACCGCACCGGTCAGTCCGGCGATGAAATCGGCGTAGAGGTTTTCGCGCGTGACAAGCGATTTCCAGCGCAGAAACGGAAACAGCCGGGACCAGTGGACTGATGCTGATTGCGGGCGACTCATGGAGCGCGCAGGACCTTCCTGATTCAAATATTCGGATGTGGTGATTTCTCAATGCCGGTGTGCAGGCCGGAGCGTCGGCCACGGCGATAAACGCCCGGCGCCGTTTCGGCGAGCTGCACAGGAGACTGCGAGTGAGTCAACGTCAGGACCTTGAGAAGGCGCACAACTATACAGCGTGTTTCGCTGTGGCGCCACGGGCCGACTCAGTGCTCTGGGCACACTGCCGTCTGCCTGGCGCGACCTTAACCATCCGGGAGCAAACGCCGCGGCGCACCGCAAATGCAGGCAGTCCCCGAAATCATTTCACCTCAAACACCCGATTTTATATATGGTTGACGATATATATGACCAGGCATATATTATTGGCCATGAACCTTGAAGCCGACCCCTTTTTCACTGCCCTTGCCCATCCCCTGCGGCTGCGCGCGCTGATGTTGCTGGAGCAGGAAGGCGAACTGTGCGTGTGCGAACTGACCCATGCGCTCGGCGTATCGCAGCCGATGATCTCCCGTCACCTGGCGCAGCTGCGCCAGTGGGGGATAGTCAGCGACCGGCGCCAGGGACTGTGGGTCTACTACCGGCTGCAGGACGCGCTGCCGGAATGGGCGCGGCAGGTCCTTGCGGCGACGGCGCTGGGTGTGGCCGCGCAGTCACCCTATGCCGACGATCGCGCGGCGCTGACGACGATGGTCAATCGCCCGGGCGCCGCCTGCTGCGCCTGAACGCAATCCGTTTTTGATTCGCTGACGCAAGGAGTCCTGAATGAATCTGCTGTTTCTTTGCACCGGCAATTCCTGCCGCTCACAGATCGCCGAGGGCTGGGCCAGAAAATTCGCGCCGCCGGGCTGGGTGATCCAGTCCGCGGGTATCGAGGCCCACGGCAAGAATCCGCGCGCCATCGCGGTGATGGCGGAGGCGGGCGTGGATATCTCGCACCAGGAATCGACCCGGCTGACCGAGGACATGCTGCGCGCCACCGATTACCTGGTGACGGTGTGCGGACACGCCGACGAGCACTGCCCGGTGCCGCCGCCGGGCGTGCGCAAGGAACACTGGCCGCTGAGCGATCCGGCGATAGCGACTGGCAGCGAAGATGAAATCACGGATGTGTTTCGCGCTACCCGGAACGACATCAAGCAACGGGTGATGGACTTGCTGGCGCGTCTGGAAAAGGATGACAGCACAGGGGCAGCGTCATGAGCGCCCAATGCGAAACCACGGCAAAAAAGGCCGCGGGCGCTGAAATGGGATTCTTCGAGCGTTATCTGACGGTCTGGGTGTTTCTGTGCATCCTCGCCGGCATCGCGCTCGGACACTTCTTCAACGGCGCCTTCCAGGTGGTGGGCGGCATGGAGGTCGCGCAGGTCAACCTGCCGGTGGCAGTGCTGATCTGGCTGATGATCATCCCCATGCTGCTGAAGATCGACCTGCATGCGCTCAAGGGCGTGCGTCAGCATCTGCGCGGCGTCGGTGTAACGCTGTTCGTCAACTGGGCGGTGAAGCCGTTTTCCATGGCGCTGCTGGCCTGGCTGTTCATCGGCGGGTTGTTCCGCGACTGGCTGCCGGCCGATCAGATCGACTCGTATATCGCCGGGCTGATCATCCTCGCCGCCGCGCCCTGCACGGCCATGGTCTTTGTATGGAGCCACCTGTCGCGCGGCGAGCCGCATTTCACCCTCACCCAGGTGGCGCTCAACGACGTCATCATGGTGTTCGCTTTCGCGCCGGTGGTGGGACTGCTGCTGGGCCTGTCGTCCATCAGCGTACCCTGGGCCACGCTGCTGCTGTCGGTGCTGCTGTACATCGTGGTGCCGCTGTTCATCGCCAACCTGTGGCGGCGCTGGCTGCTCGCTCACGAGCACGGCTACCTGCGCCTGCAGCGGGTGCTGGATCGCATGCACCCGGTGTCGCTGTCAGCACTGCTCGCCACCCTGGTGCTGCTGTTCGGTTTCCAGGGCGAGCAGATTATCGGCCAGCCGCTGATCATCGCCTTGCTGGCGGTGCCGATCCTGATCCAGGTGTTCTTCAACTCCGGCCTGGCGTATCTGCTCAACCGCGCGGTGAAATCGCCGCACTGCGTCGCCGGCCCCTCGGCGCTGATCGGTGCCAGCAACTTTTTCGAGCTGGCGGTGGCCACCGCCATCGTTCTGTTCGGCTTCGAGTCCGGCGCCGCGCTGGCCACCGTGGTGGGCGTGCTCATCGAGGTGCCGGTGATGTTGCTCGCTGTCAAGGTGGTCAATCGCACCCAGGGCTGGTACGAGCGCCGCGAGGGCATCGCCACCTACGAGGAATGCTGTCCGGTTGACGTCCGTGTACACAGCGGACACTGATTCATTTCCGTCATCCCATGCTGGATGGAGACAGTTTACCTGTGCGCGGGTTCCAACCACATTGCCAGTGGCTGAATTGAATGCGATTTGCGCATTGTTGATTTTCTACTATTAGTAGTACTTATCGAGTAAGGATGAAATTGTGAAACGAGCATAAAGGAAAATCATTCTTAGTCACATCTGCGAAAGGAGGCCAGGTACATGATCACCAGCAATCCCATCTCCGATGTGTCCGATTTCATATCTCCCCTCGCAATGCAGCTGTACGTCATTGCCATGTTGATACTGGTCGTGGGGGGCACGATACTGGATACCGTCCACAAGAAAAGCGCCAGGTATTTTTTCGAAAATGCCGAAAAATCAAAAGCAAGCCGGAAGCGCGAGCTGGGTAGTGGAGAAAAGGTATCGATTGCCATCAAGACCGCTGCGGTGGATGTCCTGGCTTCGGGTGAATTCTGCAATCCGCGGCGCAGACTTGCTCATCTGCTCACCATGTACGGTTTCATCATCTTTGTCGTCATGACCGTGATTCTGGTGTTCGGCTATCCGACCGCCGCAACGACCGCGCCGGCCTGGGTGCCGCTGCTGTGGCATCTGGGCGCCCTGATGGTAGCCGGCGGCGGTTACTGGTTCTGGTTCTTTATACGGGTGGATGTAGCCGCGGAAGGGTATCCCTGGTACCGCGTTGTGCGGGCTGACCTGTTCATCCTGTCGCTGCTCGCGACGACAACCCTGGCGTTGATATGGTCCTTCCTGCAGTGGGCAAACGCCGGTGGATGGGCGACCCTGTTCTTCTGGATGTTCGTGCTCGCCAGCACGGTACTGTTCGGCACCGTGCTGTGGTCGAAGTTTGCCCATATGTTCTTCAAGCCCGCGGCCGCTTTTCAAAGGCGAGTGGCCGAGACGGATGGTTCAAGAGATAACCTGCCGCCGCCGGCCGACGAGCCCGAGCGGTTCGGGCTGGGGATCAAACGCGAATTACCCCGGCACTATTAACGAATAGCGCAGTTATCTGACGATTCGAGGTGAACCTGACGGTCACCGGCCCCAACCACGGGAGGAACGACATGCCAACATTCGTATACATGACCCGCTGTGACGGCTGTGGACATTGCGTGGATATTTGTCCATCCGACATCATGCATATCGACCCGACCTATCGCCGCGCTGTCAACATAGAACCCAATATGTGCTGGGAGTGCTACTCCTGCGTCAAGGCCTGTCCGATGAATGCTATTGACTGCCGTGGCTACGCGGACTTCGCCCCGCTGGGGCATAGTGTTCGCGTGCTTCGGGAAGAGGAGAAGGGCACGATCTCGTGGCGAATCAGGTTTCGCGACGGACGCGAAAAGAACTTCGTCTCGCCGATCACCACCCAGCCCTGGGGCGAGAAAATCCCGAAACTCGCCGAGCTGGCAAAACCGAGCGATCAGGATATGAACTCCCAGTTGCTCTGGTCCGAGCCGGATGCGCTCAACGTAGACACCGGCCTGCCAGTGATTTCAAAAGACAAATTCAGACAGGGAGTGTACTACTGATGAGTTTCAAGACGGTTTATGAAGACTGCGACATCCTGATCGTGGGCGGTGGCATGGGCGGTTGCGGCGCTGCTTTCGAGGCCCGTTACTGGGCGCGCGACATGAGGATCGTTGTCGCGGAGAAAGCCAACATCGACCGCAGCGGCGCGGTGGCCCAGGGGCTGTACGCCATCAATTGCTACATGGGAATGCAATGGAACGAAAACCAGCCCGAGGATCATGTGCGTTATGCGCGCAACGACCTGATGGGCATGGTGCGTGAAGACCTCGCCTACGATATGGCGCGCCATGTGGATTCCGCGGTGCACCAGTTCGAGCAGTGGGGCCTGCCGATCATGCGCGATCCGGAAACCGGCCATTATCAGCGGGAAGGCAAATGGCAGATCATGATCCATGGCGAAAGTTACAAGCCGATCGTTGCCGAAGCCGCGCGCAAATCCGTGGACAAGATATATAACCGCATCATGGTGACCCATCTGCTGATGGACGAGAACCATGCCAACCGCGTCGGCGGCGCTATCGGGTTCAACGTCCGCACCGGCGACCTGCATGTGTTCAGGGCCAGGGCGGTGATTGTCGGCGCCGGCGGCGCGTCGCACATCTTCAAGCCACGCTCGGTCGGCGAGGGCATGGGGCGCACCTGGTATGCACCCTGGAGCAGTGCTTCGGCTTATGCATTGCCGATAATGGCAGGCGCGAAGATGACCCAGATGGAAAACCGCATCGTGCTGGCCCGCTTCAAGGATGGCTATGGTCCGGTGGGCGCCTACTTCCTGCACCTGAAGACCTACACCCAGAACGGTTTCGGGGAGGAATACGAGTCCAAATGGTATGACCATACCAAGGCGATGGTCGGGGAATACATCGATCATCATCCCACCCCGACCTGTCTGCGCAACCACGCTTTCCTGCAGGAGGTCGCCGCGGGCCGCGGCCCGATCCACATGGTTACCACGGAGGCCTTCCAGGATCCGCACAAGGAAATCGTGGGCTGGGAAAACTTTCTCGGCATGACCGTCTCACAGGCGGTGGTCTGGGCGTCACAGAACATCGATCCGAAATACATTAATCCCGAACTGACCACTTCCGAACCTTATGTCATGGGGTCCCACGCGACCTGCTCCGGCGCCTGGGCCAGCGGTCCGGAAGACCTGTCCCCCAGTGAATATTACTGGGGCTACAACCGCATGATGACGGTCGATGGCCTGTTCGGCGCCGGCGACGCACTCGGCGGCACCGCGCATGCATTCTCTTCGGGCTCTTTCACCGAGGGCCGGCTCGCCGCCAAGGCCGCGGTCAAGTTCATCCGGGATCATGCCAACGACAAGCTCAAGATCTCCGACAAGCAGATCGAGGATCTGAGGAAGGAGATTTACAAGCCACTGGAAAACTACCAGGTGGGACGCAACGAGATCGTCGCGGGAACGGTTTCGCCCAGCTACATCCTGCCCCTCCATGGGCTGCAGCGTCTCGAAAAGATCATGGACGAATACGTCGGCGGCATCAGCGTCAACTACATGACCAACGAGCCGTTGCTGAAGTTCGGACTGGAGAAACTGAAGATCCTGCAGGAAGACCTCGAGCATATTGGCGCCGAGGATCTGCACCAGTTGCAGCGGGCCTGGGAGCTGAAGCACCGTACCATCGCTTCAGAGTGCGTGACGCAACATACCCTGTTCCGCAAGGAAACGCGCTGGCCGGGCTATTATTACCGCGGCGACTATCTGAAGCTGGATGATGACAACTGGCATGTATTGACGCTGTCCCGTCGCGACCCCGAGTCGGGTGATTGGGAATTGGAAAAGGCCCCGGTCTATCACATCGTTGACTGAACGCGGTCTGCCCCCTTGTTTATCCGGCCGCCCTGAAGAGGCAGATATCATGAACAGCGCAGTATTCGACACCTCCGGTGCGGCGTCGAAGCACTCGTCTGGTGCGGGTGGCACATACGCCGCCGAGCTGAATGCCGTTCACCAATGCCTGCAGGCGGAAAAAGCCGACCTCGAACATCTGCTTGGCCCGATCCATGAGGCGCGGGTTTCACCACGGCAGGCTTATGCGCTTCTCACAGGGGCCTGGTTGGGACTGCAGGAACTGCGCGAGAGCCAGTCGGAATTTTCCGGTTCATCCGCCCGGAAGGCCGGACTTGCCCGTTTGATCGAGCAGGCCTTCAGCCATCTGCGATCCGGTGAAGCCTTCTCCCTCGATGCAAGCGATAGCGCATTCGAGCAGGCTTGCGGGCGCTGTCTCGAAACCGGCTGCGCACCCCGGCTCGTCGCCGGCATACGGGCGGCGCAGGCGCGGCTCGCGACCACCAGGCTGGACTACCGTCGGGCCGCCGAACGGTATGCGCAGGCCGCGTCAGTGGAGGGACTGGACGTGCCGCTGCAATGGCGGTATCAGCTGCAGCGGGCCTCGGCCCTGGAAGCGCTGGGGCGTGAATTCATGGACAGCGCGGCTCTTGAAGAAGCCATCGACCTTTATGAGACTGGGGTGCTTGCCCTCGCGCCCAGGGAAGAACGGCCTGACGACTGGGCCGCGACGCAACAGCATCTCGGCAATGCGCTGGCCACGCTCGGCCAACGGCAACGCGGCACCTGGCTGCTGGAAAAGGCGATAGCGGTCTTCGAAAGCGTACTCGCCGAGCGTAGCCGCGAACGGGAGCCACTGGACTGGGCCGCGACGCAGAACAGCCTGGGCTACGCGCTTGGCACGCTGGCGCAACGCCACGCGGATTCCGACATGCTCGAGCAGTCGGTCGCAGCCCTCGAAGCCGCACTCGAGGTGCGAAGCAGGGAGGAAACCCCGCAGGACTGGGCCATCACCAGGAATAATCTCGGCGCCGTACTCCTTGCCCTCGGCCAGCGCAAGAAGGACAAGACAATACTGAAACAGGCCGCCGACGCCTACAAGGACGTGCTGCAGGTGTGGACCCGGGAGCGGGCGCCGCTGGACTGGGCCTCGTGCATGAACAACCTGGGCACGGCGCTGCGCGCCCTCGGCGAACACCGCAAGGGTCCCCGGACGCTGGAGCAGTCGGTTGCCGCCTATCGCAGCGCGCTTTCCGAACGCGTCCGCGAGCGCGTGCCGCAGGACTGGGCCATGACGCAGAACAACCTCGGCGCGGCGCTGCACAAACTCGGCGAACGCGAGGAGGATGTGCAGCACCTGGAGGCAGCGATCGAAGCCTATGACAATGCGCTCCGGGAATGGACCCGTGAGCGTGCGCCGGCAGCCTGGGCCATGACCCTGGCCAACCAGGCCGCCGCCCGCAAAGCGCTGGCGGAGCTTTCAGGCGATGTCGATCTCGTGCGCGCGGCTTTGTCCGATTTTGCCGCAGTCGGGGAAGTGTTCCGCAACGCCAGTCATGCCCAGTATTACGAGCTTGTCGTGGAGCAGGTGGCGCTGCTGCGGAAACTGGAGCAACAGCTCCTGCATGCCGGGCAGGCATGAAACGTCTCCGCCCCGGATGACCTTGCTTTACCTATCCCTTCTCTCCCCTGGGCCTCCGCGGTGGCGCTGGCTGGCATAATTCACCGACCTGGTCGGGATCAAGCGTAATATTGTTCATGGCCTGATGACTCGCCACCGAACAAGCCCGGTCGCAGAAGGCAAACAGTGGACTGGCTGACCGTCACTTTCCCCGTTTCCGGCGTACAGACCGCGCTGTGGCTGCCGCCACTGGTCGCGTTTGCGATCAGCTTTCTCACTTCAATGGTGGGGATCTCGGGCGCCTTTTTGCTGCTGCCGTTCCAGATGAGCGTGCTGCATTACACCACGCCCTCGGTGAGCGCCACCAACCTGGTCTTCAACCTGGTGGCGATTCCCGGCGGTGTCTACCGTTACCGGCGCGAAGGCCGCATGGTCTGGGCGCTCACTGCCGTGCTTGCGGTCGGCACGCTGCCGGGGATCGCCATCGGCTATTTCCTGCGCGTCCACTATCTGCCCGATCCGCAGACGTTCAAACTGTTCGTCGCTGCCGTGCTGCTGTATATCGCCTGGCGCGTGTTCGCGGAATTCCTGCCCGGGAAAAAGCCGGCCGCAGCCAGCGCGAACCGGAACCTGCACACAGACCCGGCGGGCGCGACTGCAGCGATCAGGACACTGCACGTGTCGCCGGCGCGCGTGACCTTCGAGTATCAGGGCGCGCGTTATTCTTTTTCCGTTCCGGGCATGCTGTCGCTGGCCTTGCTGGTCGGCATTGTCGGCGGGATCTACGGTATCGGTGGCGGCGCCATCATTGCGCCCCTGTGCATCACCGTCTTCAGACTGCCGGTGTACACGGTTGCCGGCGCGGCGCTGGCGGCCACGCTGCTGACCTCGGTGGTCGGTGTGTTGTTCTACAGCCTGTTGCCGGCGCCCGCGGATCTGCCGACCCGCCCCGACTGGGCGCTGGGCGCGCTGTTCGGGCTCGGCGGCATCGCCGGCATGTACCTGGGCGCGCGTCTGCAGAAATACGTTCCGCAGTCTGCGCTTAAACTGCTGGTGGGCGGTTTCATGTCGTTGCTCGCTGTTCGCTACGTTGTATCCGCCATCCAGGAAATCACCGGTTAGCGATGACTCCCGTCAATGCCAGCCGGATGTGACGCGTAAGCCACGCCATCGTCAGTCGCCAGGATGCGCAGGCCATCGGCGCGCAGCACTGCTTCGGTGACGGCGCCGGGCTGCAGGCCCGACTGCTCGACGAGCGAGTGCGGCGCGCGCAACTGCAGGGGCGTATCGATGCCCGGCAGCTGCGCGACGATCTGCGTTTCCTCGCCGAGCGGGAGCAGTTGCCGCACGGTCAGGCGCACGCGGTTCGGGCCCACCGGCAGCTCGCCGCGCCCGCCCTG
>JAGFJP010000084.1 GCA_024102665.1 Thiogranum sp.
GTACCACCCCCTCTGACATCCGTTCATTGAATCGACCGGTCCATTTGGGCCGCAGCTGATAGTACGTGTTATCGGTGTACCTGTTTCTCATACGACGGAACTTGTATTCAAATCAGAGGGTATTCAAATGAAATTATCAACATTCAACGCTTCGGTGCTGGCAGGTCTGCTGGTTTCCATGCCAGTGTTTGCCGCACCTACTGTGTATATCGCCGTGAGCGATGCTGACGAAGTGAGTGTCCTGGACGGGGCAACGGACAGGATTGTCGGCACGATTTCCGGACTGGAAAAACCCCACGAGATCGTTGCCACACCCGACGGGCAAACTCTCATCGCTGGCAGTCTCCAACAAAAGGCCATGGATGATACGAATTTTTCCGTGATAGAGCGAAGTAACGGCCAGGTTAAGTTCAAAATACCCATGGAGGGATGGTCTTATCATCAGGTGGTTACACCTGACGGTCGCTACGTGCTTTCCACGCGCCCATCCGAAGCGCTGGTGCGTGTGGTCGATCTGGATGCCAGGCGAGTGATCAAGTCGATCGCCGCAGGCAGCGCCGCGAATCACCTGTTGTTATCCAATGACGGCCGCTATGTTTTCGTCAGCAATGAACGGGAGGATGCGATCAGCCAGATTGATCTCAGGACCTGGTCAGTAACGCAGACCATGTCGGCCGGTCGTGCCCCGGGCCATATGGTAATGTCTCCGGATGGCAAGCTGATTTATGTTACCAGTCACGATACGGACCAGGTGTCTGCTGTTTCGGTATCGCTGGGCGAGGTTGTGGATTCATGCCGCGTCGGCAAAGGATTGCATGGGATCGATGTCGGCGATGACGGCAAGACGCTGTTCGTGAGCAGTCGGACGGACAACAAACTGTATGTGCTGGACGCATCCTTGCAGAAGAAACCGCAACGGATGCTGGAACTGTCTCCGGCTCCTTATCATGTAAAGGTCATTAAGGGTACCGGCAAGGTCTATGTGGCCAGTCATACAGCACCAAAGTTATGGGTGATCGACCAGACGACCCTGGAAGTGCTTGATGAAATCGAGCTTCCAGCCGTGGGGCACCACATGGAAGTTGTTTATTGAAGTATCTGTGCCGGAATGGCGGTAACACCGATCGGGACGCGGCATAAGTAAACTGTGGGAAGCCGCGTCCCATTGGACTGATTGAGTGGAGTTCTGCTGCGCCAGGGATCCGATTGGTGTGAACGGGTCAGGCGGCACTACGCCGCTTGCCGGGCAAACCGTACCAGAGTAAAAGCGCCAGTGCGAACAGACCCGCCTGCAGTATCAGGCCCTGCATATTGGGGTAGATCCCGAGCAGATCAATGCGAGGGAAGTTTACCGGGCTGACTGGAATATAGCCGGCTTCCTGCAATGCGGCCACGCCCTTACCTGCAAATACCACCGCCAGTACAAACATCAGAACGCCGGTCGCGCTGAAGAACTGGCGCAACGGTAAACGCAGGCTGTAACGGAATACCGCCCATGCCAGTACGGCAAGCGCACCGGCGCCGACCCCGAAGCCGCTTATCACCATGCTCCTTCCAGCCGTGTCCGTTTGCACCCATAACGCCTGATAAAAGAGGATGGTTTCGAAGGCTTCGCGGTATACAGCAATAAAGGACAATCCGGCCAGCCCCCACAGGGTGCCCGTCGATAACGCTTTGTGGATGTTTTTTTCGATAAAGCGCTTCCATTGCGCCGCTTTGGTTTTGTCGTGTAACCAGAAACCGACGTAAAACAGGACTAACGTCGCCAGCAGCGCGGCGACGCCTTCGGTAATTTCCCGTTTGGCGCCACTGATCTCGATCAGTGACACCGAGGCCCACCAGGTCAGGAAGCCTGCCGCCAGCGCGCCGATCCAGCCGAAGTGCAGGTAACGCACATTGTCGCGATGTTCGGTCTTGACCAGGAACGCGACCAGGGCCGCGACCACCAGCAAGGCTTCCAGGCCTTCGCGCAGCAGAATAAACAATGAGCTGGCGAATGCGGCGCTTCCGGTAAGACTGCGTCCAGCCAGGCGTTCGGTGGCCACATCCAGTAAGCCCTTGATCTGCACGACCGACGCATCGAGAGCTGTTGCCGGTACGCCTTGGCGTATCTGGTTGCGCAACCCCGTCATGGCTTGTTCGATCTCGAGCCGCAGCTCGGAGTCGACCGCATTCAATCCCTGTTCAACGAGTTCGAAGCCTTCCAGGTAGGCCTCAACTGCCAGCTGGTAAGCATGTTCCTTTTCGCCCCTGGCGTAAGCCTGCATCACGTCGTCCAGTCGGTGCCGGGAAAACTGCAACGGAGACTGGCTGGAGAACAGCGGGTCCGGACTCGCCCGCAGGTAGGCCATGAGTGTTGCGCCTTCCGGGCCGAACTCGGCGGTCGCTTCTGCCGGGGTGGTTACAGTCAGCCTGTGGATATTTATCAAGCGGGCCAGTTCGGGTTTGCGGGTCAGGATCTCGCCATTGGCGTGATCGGTTTCGTTGACCGCAAGTTGTCCTACGTAAAAAGCGAGTGACCAGCGGTCGTCCGCCGGCAGCTTATGAAACCCTGTCATTGCCGTATCGGGGACACCCTGGGTGATGGTGTTGTACAGACCGTATAGCGTTCGCTGCGCATAGCGATCCCTATCCAGAAAGTTGATGGGTGGCGGCTCCATACCTGACGCTGCCGGGCCTCGGCCATCACCCTGCATGCCGTGACAACTGGCGCACTGCTGCTCATAAAGCTGAGCGCCCCGAACCAGATCCGGGGATTTCCGGGGTACCACTGTAACCTTGTAGCCGTCGATAACAGCGATGCGCATTGCTCCGGTCAGCGCGTTGACTGTAGACGGAGCGGCTTTTCTATCGATCAAGGCTGCAAGTCTTTCGCTTTGCTGAAGCAGGGCGCGCTTGTGGTCATCATCGGGGAGCGCTGAGATCTGTTGATGTATGCCCTGACTGAAATCCCGCATCTCATCATACTCAGCGGCATTGATGACCTCGCCTGCATCGACCGCCTCCGCATAGTCAACGCCGACGTAGTCGATCAGTTGCAAGAGCTGTTGCAAATCCGCTGCCAGCGACAGAGGGGATACCAGCAGGGTGAATACGAAAGCGGTCAGACGCAACATGGGGCCCCACAGACGAGTTTGTAAAAGTGTAAAGTATAATGATTCGCATTCGCAAGGCAACCGTTCCTTTTGCCTGACCACGGCCAGCGGTGTTCTGCGAATCGTTCATGGAACACAGGTCGCTTGTTTCAAAAGCGCGGTATCCGTGTTGTTGATCATGGCGCGAGGCACGCGGGTTGACGTCACCGGCATGCCTTGCTGGCGAATCACATTTGCATTATAGTGCAACTATGCAATTGATCGCCACCCAACCTGAAAACCTGTTTCAGGCCCTGGCTGACCAAACCCGGCTGCGTATCATCCGGGTGCTCGCGGCAACGGCTGAAGAGGCCTGTCTGTGCGAACTGGTCGACAGCCTCCAGGAACCGGCCTACAAGCTTTCGCGCCATCTGAAAATCCTGCGCCAGGCCGGCTTGTTGTCATCCCAGAAGGATGGGCGCTGGGTCTATCACCAGGTGGTATCGGAGCCGGAATATCTCGATGCCCTGTATGCGACCGTCCGCGTGCTGCCCGATCCGGATCGAATCTATCAAGCAGACCTCGCGCGCTTCAAGGAGCGCATGTGTTTGCGTGAGGGCGGGCGTTGCCGGGTAGGCATCCTGTCCGATGCCTTGAAGGCAGAGGCCAAATAATGGCCTGCCCGGCTTGCACCGCCGTTGAAACCGGACAGGCCATGCCGCCACCCTGGCGCAACCCGCAGGTGGTGACCTCGGCGAGTTCGGGTCTGCTTCTGGCGATCGGCTTTTTCGGCGGCATGCTGGGGCTGGCACCGTTGCCGGAAGCCGGTCTGTATATCCTTGCTGTCGTCATCGGCGGCTGGTATTTCGGCCGGGAGGCGATCGATGCGTTAGTCAAGGAACGCGAGATCGGCATCGAGCTGCTGATGAGTCTGGCGGCCATCGTCGCCGGTCTCATGGGCCAGTGGGCGGAGGCGGCCATGCTGGTGTTTCTCTATTCCATCTCCGAGGCGGCCGAGGGTTACACCGAAGAGCGCAGCCGCCACGCCATCCGCGCGCTCATGGACCTGGCTCCCAAAACTGCCCTGGTGGTGCGCGACGGCAAAGAGTTTCGTATCCCGGTGGAACAACTTGAGGTCGGCGATCGTTTCATCGTCTATCCCGGCGAGGCGGTGGCCACGGACGGTGAAATCATCGAAGGCCGCTCCAGCCTCAACCAGGCCCCGGTCACCGGCGAGTCGGTACCGGTCGAGAAAGCGATGGGCGATACGGTGTTCGCTGCTACCCTCAACGGCGAGGGTGCACTCACCGTGCGGGTCACCAGGACCAGCGCGGACAACACACTGGCACGCATCATCCAGCTGGTGGAAGAAGCCCAGGCCAGCAAGGGCCGCAGCCAACGCTTCATCGAGCGTTTCGGCCACCGCTACAGCCCGGCGGTACTCGGTGTCGGCATCCTGCTTGCGCTGGTGCCCGCGCTGATGGGCCTGGATTGGCAGGAATGGCTGACCCGCGCCACCGTGTTCCTTGTCGCCGCCGCGCCCTGCGCCCTGGTGATTTCGATACCCATTACGCTGGTGGCGGCCATCGGCACGGCCGGGCGGCAGGGTATTCTCGTGAAGGGCGGCGTACACCTGGAAAATCTCGCCAGGGTACGGGTGGTGGCCCTGGACAAGACCGGTACCCTGACCTTGGGTGAGCCGAAGATCACAGACATCGTACCACTGAATGACCGCAGCCCGGCCGAGGTGCTGGCCGTGGCGGCCGCACTTGAAGCGCGTTCCCAACATCCCCTGGCCCGTGCCATCCTTGAACACGCCAGAGCCAGCGGCGTCTCCTACGTACCCGCAAACGACTTTCAGTCACTGACCGGTGCCGGTGCCACCGGGCGGGTAAACGGCGAGCGTCGCTTCATTGGCAGCCCGGCACTGTTCGCCGAAAAACAGATCCCGTTGGCCGATGTCGAGGCGCGCATCAAGGCCTTGCAGGAGGCCGGCAACACGGTCGTCCTGGTCGGTGGTGAGCAGGCGATTCACGGACTCATTGCCATCGCCGATCCTTTACGGCCCGAGGCAAAGGATGCCATTGCGGAACTCAAGCGTGCCGGTGTTCACAAAGTGATCATGCTGACGGGCGACAATCCGCGCACGGCGCAGGCCATCGCTGCGCAGGCGGGCATCGACGAAGTGTTCGCCGAACTCAAGCCCGAGGACAAGACGCTCAAGGTGGAGGCGCTGGATAAACAATACGGCCGCGTGGCCATGGTGGGCGATGGCGTGAACGACGCCCCGGCCCTGGCCGCCGCTCATGTCGGCATCGCCATGGGCGCGGCCGGCACCGATGTCGCCCTGGAGACGGCGGACGTGGCACTGATGGCCGACGATCTATCGCGCCTGCCGTACCTCATCCGTTTCAGCCGCCGCAACTGGGGCGTGATCCGCCAGAACCTGGCGTTGTCGGTTGTGGTGATCGGAGGTCTCATCGTCGGTGCTGTAAGTGGTGTGTTTTCGCTGCCCATCGCCGTGCTTGCTCATGAGGTCAGTGAGTTTGTGGTCATCGCCAGCGGCCTGCGGATGTTGAGGGCCTGAACTATGATCCTGATGCTGACTTGCAAGCTCGTGGAACAATCGGCAGGATAGAATACGCAATGGTCCGGTTCATTACACAGCTGCTCATCATCTCGTTACTCACGCTGAACATCGCGTGGGCGGTGGATGCGTGTGCCTTCACCGATCCCGGGCAAGGGGGTGGCGCGCTTGTTCAGACCGACGACCAATACCCGGACTCCCCGAATGCCGGACTCGACTGCGATGACTGGTGTCATGCCTGGGTCAGTCATATTGCGCTGACAAGAAGCGTCGTTCCGAATCTCTATTTCCCCGCCACCGTCAACGATGGGGCATACACGTTCTCATATTCCTCCCTGCCGATACCTCCACCGTTCCATCCCCCCATCGCCTGATTCCGCAAGGCACGCGCGCGCCTCAGCGTAATTCGTTTGCAACCACCGACTGACCGCCGTCGGTCGCTTGATATTCACCCCAAACTGATCGTATCGCGTATGTTTTACATGCCTATCCCCGATCACCGAGTTGAGCAGGGCATCCTGGAGATCAGCTTATACAACTTCGTGTGAAGGTGTTTTAACGAGGAACTCTTAAATGAAGATCACCTTATTGACCAGTAAGACGTGTTACTGCGCCGACGTGGAGCAAGAGTTAAACGCGCTCGGCTTCAGTTATGAACGCCGCGACGTCGAAGACCATCCGGAGCTCGCCCTGCGTTTCGGTATCCGGCATTGCCCCACGCTGATCGTGGACGAGCACCGGGTGATTCCCATCGACGAAGATAGCGCGGCGAAACTTAGACAACTGCTGACAGCAGACTGAAACAAGCTTTCGACCAACCCTTAACAGCGAGGAACTATGCATGAC
Source organism: Thiogranum sp. (assembly GCA_024102665.1). Classification (GTDB taxonomy): domain Bacteria; phylum Pseudomonadota; class Gammaproteobacteria; order DSM-19610; family DSM-19610; genus Thiogranum. The sequence goes on from JAGFJP010000084.1 coordinate 6,508, forward strand.
AACGAAATACGGTTTTGGCAAAACGGTCCCCATGGACTTCGATCGTGCGATCGATGTTGTCACAGAGGCCCTTAAAACCGAAGGGTTCGGTGTACTCACCGATATCGATGTGCAGGCAACCTTGAAAAAGAAACTCGGCGAAGACATGCCGCCCTACCGCATCCTCGGTGCCTGCAACCCGCCGCTGGCGCATCGGGCGATCACGGCCGAACCGTCGATCGGGCTGTTGCTGCCCTGCAACGTGGTGGTCAGGCAGGAAGACGACGGTACCGTGCATGTGGAGTTCATGGACCCGGCGGCTGTCCTCGACCTGGTTGATAACCCGGTCGTGCATCAACTGGCCAAGGAGGTGCGAGAACGCCTGGACCGGGTGCTCGCGGCGCTCTAATGCAAACTGCTTTTATCGAAACCCAAGGAGTCATCTCATGAAGAAACAATATGATCGTTATCCCGGCAATGTTGCGACGGCGCTGGTCGTGTCGCTGGCGACCGTGCCGGCATTTGCCGCCGACGAAAATCCCTTCAAGACACAGGAGGTCAAGTCGGCGACGCCATCCAGTCAGAAATTGGCGCAAGGCATGTGTGGCGGAAACTGGGAAGGCCGCTGCGGCGGCATGATGGGCGGCATGCCGTCTGCCATCGGCCCGGCAGAATTGCCGGAACCGAATGCTGCCGGCGCGAAGCTCCTCACGCAGTACTGCACCCAATGCCATGGCCTGCCCAGCCCCACGCAGCACAGCGCATCCGGCTGGCCGGCGACGGTGGCGCGCATGAACATGCGCATGCAGTGGATGAGCAATGGCAACAGCCCGATGAATATCAAGGCGCCGACGGACGATGAACTGCGTACGCTCACGGCTTATCTAGAGACACACGCGGCGGACCCGAAGGCCGCGACGTCCCCGGATGGGCGGCAACAGCCGCGCGCGGTCCCGGCCGGAAAAACAGCCATCGAAATTCTCCGTGAACGCTATGCCCGCGGCGAAATCGATCGTAAGGAATTCCTGCAACGGCTTGAGGATTTGAATAAATGAGGTAGTCCCACGACAGATAAGGCAGCCCGGCGGTCGCCGGGCTGCTGCCGTGGTATCAGCAACCTGTTGCAGGAGACGACGATGTATGACCGCGATTTATTTCCCTTCTTCGGCATGCCCTATGGATTGGGGTGGATTTTCATGATCCTGTTCTGGGTGCTTGTTATCGCGGGTGTCATCGCCCTCGTGCGCTGGCTGACTGCGGGCCCGTCGAGGCGGGAGCAGGGTATATCTACGCCGGCGCACAGAACACCGACCGATATCCTGCGCGAACGTTACGCGCGCGGTGAAATCGATCGGGAAGAATTCCTGCAGCGGCTTGAGGATTTGAATGGAAATTAGATGGTTGTTGACGCGCGAGGTAGATCGCCCATGGACAACAAAGTGAAATGTCCGATATGCCACCGAGAAGTAGGCGGAAAGGTGATGTCGCCCGTGGAGCCGGGCCCGGAACATGCCTTCCTATGCCCGTTCTGGCGGGAAGATCCTGAGGAGAACTCAGACCATGGACTATCCATGCGAATGCAGACGGACATACGACGGGAAAATGCAGAGTAGCCCGTTCCAGGATGCAGCCCCCTTGGATGGCGTGGTAACCGGGACACTGCACGTGGAGCTCATGGATCTCGCGGCATTTTGAGCTCAACCGAGCTTGTGGTCCGAGAATGCATACACAGCAACTGTGAATAAAGGAGTTTAACTATGTCAATTGAAGTCAATCAAAAGGTGATCCTAACGGATAAAGACGGCTTCTTAGTCGACGCGTACCAGTGGGAGCCCGCCGTTGCCGGGGCAATGGCTGACATCGATGGCGTTGTGCTGACCGAGCCGCATTGGGAAGTGATCTGGTTCCTGCGCGACTATTACCAAGAGTACCGGGTTGCCCCCGATCTGCGCACCCTGACCAAAGCCCTTGGCAGTGCGCTTGGTGCTGACAAGGGAAGCAAGGCGCAGTTGACCGCCTTGTTTTACGAGTCGCCCGCGAAAACGGCCTGCCGGTATGCGGGGCTGCCAAAACCCATCAGCGGCGCTTGCGTCTAGCGCAGCAATGCATGATAAAGAGGAACAAAAGATGAAAAGCCTAACACTTGATGCAATCGGAAAATCTGTACGTAGCATGGTGCTTCGGTACGCACGGTCTTTGCGCCATACAATGCTAGTGGCGATCTCGATCAGTGTAACTGGTGTCGCCAGCGCGGGCACACTGCCCGGAAAGGAACAAACCGTGAGTGATTCGCTGCTCGCTGGCGCATATTTTGGCCGACCTATGGGACATGTCCGCTTAATGAAACGTCGACACACCCAAAACACATCGTCAACAGCCACCGCAGACGCTGTGGAACAGAAAAACGGTCATGCGAAGGATGCCGGTACACGGCCGCCTTGCCGCTCGAAAAGGGCGATATGCAGTCGCTTCGGAAGGTATCGGCCGGTCAGTGCGGTGCACACCAAGTCGTACCAGGAAGGAACGGTCCAGCGCTGTCGGCACCTCCGTTATAGGCCGCGCCCTGTGCGGCATCGGTGTTGACGGGATTTGCGCACCGACTGTTGATGCACGCGGCGAGATCGATCACGAGGCGTTTATGCGGCGGGTTGAAAATATGGATCGGCGTTAGATAACGGTTGAGAAACACTAACCAGAAATACAGAGGAATTTACTCAATGCGGTTACTACATATTGTCGGGTCGGCGCTTGCTGGCTGCCTGATGGTCACGGTTGTGCAAGCGGCGGACCCGGCGGCGGGGAAAACTCTGTCTTCACCCCCTGGTAAAACCATGTCATCAACGCTGACGGCGTTCGTGCTCGCGGTATTGGAAGACAATCCCAAGTTGCACGCGGCCCGCTCCGCCGTGGACGCAGCGCAGGCTCATACCCGGAGCGCCGGTAAGCCCTTATATAATCCCGAATTGGAGCTTGACGCCGAAACCGCCGAGAGCGATACGGCGAGCCTGGGTGTTACGCAGGCCATCGATTGGGCGGACAAGCGCGGTGCCCGGCGCGGGATCGCGGCGTTTGAAACGGAGGCGGCCCGTGCCGAGTTTGAGACCACGCGGCAGCAGTTGACCGCCGAGTTGCTCACGGCGCTGGGGCGCTACCACAGTGCCGATGCCCTCGATCGCCTGGCCCAACAACGGGTGGACCTTATGCAGCGGTTCCTCGCCCTGGCGGAAAAGCGCCGCCAGGCCGGCGACCTCAACCAGGTCGAGCTGGATTTGGCCCGGCTGGCGCACACTCAGTCACTATTACAACAGGCACAGGCCAGCGCCGAGCGCACCGATGCCGAGCAGGCGTTGGTCGCCGTCACCGGAGCAGCGCGCCAGGCCTGGCCGACGCTTCCCGAACGCTTGCCGGAACCGGCGAGTTTCGATGCACAAAAGCTGCTGGATGGCTTGCCGGAGCTACAGGCCCAGCGCGCCCGCGTCGCGGCGGCCCAATCCACGGTCACGCTGCGCCAGCGCGAGCGGCGCCCCGACCCGAGCCTCGGCCTGCGCGGCGGACGCGAGGGTTCGGAAGGGCTGGTCGGGCTTTCGCTGTCCATTCCTTTATATATACGCAACGACTTTCGCGCCGAGACCCAGGCCGCGAATGCGCAGCTGATCGAGGCGCAACAGACGGGACAAGACGCCTACCGTCGGGCCCAGGCGCGCCTGACATCCGCCGCCGCGCGCTACCGGGTGACGCACAACGCCTGGGCGGCCTGGGAACACAGCGGCCAGCCGAGTCTGAGCAGCCAGTTGACCCTGTTGGAACGTCTCTGGCAGGCCGGCGAACTCAGCACCGCGGACTATCTGCTGCAGCTCAACCAGACACTGGAAACCCGGGCCAGCGCCCTCGAGTTGCGCGGGCAGCTGTGGCGCAGCTGGTTTGATTGGCTGGCCGCGAGCGGCCGGTTCGATGGCTGGTTGAACGATTCACTTTGAAGGTCTTGGAGAAAACGACAAATGAAATTATCTAACTGGCTACTTTACGCCTGTCTGATCCTGGCCTTACCGGCGCATGGCGCTGAGGGAGAGCCCGAGGGCGGCGAAGCGCATGAGGGTGACCCACTGGCCCTGGATGCGCAACAGCGGGCGACGTTGGGCATCGAGGTCGCGCCTGCGGTGCGGCGCAGTCTGCCCATCGAGGTCACGGCGCCCGGCGAGGTCGAGGTCAATCTGTACCGCACGGCACAGGTCACGCCGCGTATCGCCGCCCAGGTGGTCGCCCGCCACGTGCAGATGGGACAAACGGTGAAGAAGGGCGAGCCGCTGGTGACCCTGTCCAGCGTGGCGATGGCCGAGGCGCAGGGCGAATTGCTGGTGGCGGACCGCGAATGGACGCGGGTGCAGAAGCTCGGGCGGAAGGTGGTCTCCGAGACGCGTTATGTCGAGGCCCAGGTCAAGCGTCAGCAGGCCCATGCCAGGGTGCTGGCCTACGGCATGACCGCCGGACAGGTCGAACGCCTGCTCTCGCAGGGCGATGCCTCCAAGGCCACCGGCGAGTTCGCCTTGCTCGCCCCGCAGGATGGGCTGGTGCATGACGACGACTTCGCCGTCGGCGAGCTGATCGAACCGGGTCGCGTGCTGGTGCGCCTCGCCGATGAATCGACGCTGTGGGTCGAGGCGAAGCTGGATCCGGCAGACGCGGCCGCGGTTCAGCTCGGTAATCCGGCGCGGATCGGCGTCAATGGGGCAGGCGAATTCAGCGGCAAGGTCATCCAGTTTCATCACCATCTGGACGAGGCCTCGCGCACCCTGGTGGTCCGGGTCGAGGTGCAAAACGTCCATGACGCCCTGCACCCGGGGCAGTTCGTTGATGTTGCCATCGACACCGGTGAGAGCCGGCCGATGCTGGCGGTGCCGCGTGAGGCAGTGGTGCTGCTGCAGGGTGGACCCGCGGTATTCAAACTCGAGGGTGATGATTTCAAACCCCTGGCGGTGCAGACCGGTGTCACGCGTGGCGGTTGGACCGAGATCACAGCCGGACTTTCTGAAGGTGAACAGGTCGCCATCAAGGGCGCATTTACCCTCAAGTCGCTGGCGCTGAAGTCACAGATCGGCGACGTGGATTAAGGGGCGGCTATCATGTTAGAAAAACTGGTCGAACTCTCGCTGCGTTATAAATTCCTGGTCATCATCGTCTTTTCCGTGGTGGGCTTCGCCGGTGTGCGCGCTGTCACTACCTTGCCGATCGATGCCTTCCCGGACGTCACGCCGGTGCAGGTCAACATCTACACCGAGTCGCCGGGGCTCGCCGCCGAGGACGTGGAACAGTTACTCACCTTCCCGGTCGAGTCGGGCATGGCGGGCCTGCCCGGTGTGCAGGAGATACGCTCGGTATCGCTGTTTGGGCTCTCTTATGTATCGGTCTATTTTGAAGACAGCATGGATATCTATTTCGCCCGCCGCCTGGTGATGGAGCGCCTGCAGGAGGTCGCCGACCGGATCCCCGAGGGCTACGGGACGCCGGAGATGGGGCCCAACACCTCAGGGCTTGGCCAGGTGTTCTGGTACACCCTGGAGCGTGCTGATGAAAAACTCGGCGCCATCACCGACATGGACCTGCGCTCCTGGCAGGACTGGAGCATACGGCTGATCCTGCGCACCGCGCCGGGTGTGGATGACGTGATGTCCTGGGGCGGGCAGGAACGCCAGTACCAGGTCCAGATCGATCCGCGACGGCTGCTCAAATACGGGTTTTCATACCGGGACGTCATGGAATCCATCGAGGCCAACAACCGTCAGGTCGGCGGGCAGTACATCAACCTCGGTCCGGAACAATATCTGGTACGCGGTTTGGGGCTGGTGAACAATGAACAGGATATCGGTAGCATTGTGCTCAAGGTGGCCGACGGCACTCCGGTCTATCTGCGCGACATTGCCGAAATTCGCCAGGCGCCGGCGTTGCGCACGGGCGCCGTGACCCGCGATGGCGAAGAAGTGGTGCTGGGCATGGCGCTGGCACGCATCGGCGAGAACGCCAAGAATGTGGTCGACGCCGTCAAGACCAAGCTGGCGACGGCCGAATCGGCCCTGCCCGAGGGCGTCAAGCTGCGTCCCATCTATGACCGCACCGAACTGGTGGAAAAGGCGGTCAGTACCGCCGAACGGGCGTTGATCGAGGGCTCCATCCTGGTCGCCATTGTGCTGTTCCTGTTCCTCGGCGAGCTGCGCTCGGCCCTGGTGGTGATCGCCGCGCTGCCGCTGTCTATGCTCATCGCCTTCATCTTCATGGGTGAAATGGGCTTGTCCGCCAATCTTATGTCGCTGGCGGGTCTGGCCATCGGTATCGGCATGATGGTGGACGGCGCGGTGGTGATGACCGAGAACGCCTTCCGCATCATGGCCGAGTGGCGGGAAAAGGGTGAAAAGGTCAACCGCACCGCGGCGGTACTGACGGCCGCCCGTGAGGTGGCCAACCCCATCGCCTTCGCCATCCTGATTATCATTGTCGTATTTCTGCCGCTGTTCAGTCTGCAAGGGCTGGAGGGCAAGCTGTTCAAGCCCATGGCCTTCAACATCAGCTTCGCCATGGCGGGCTCGCTGCTGCTGACGCTCACTCTGATTCCGGTGCTGGCGGCGCTTATCCTCAAACCTAAAGAAGAACGCGACACCCTGCTGGTACGCTGGATCAAACGCGGTTATCTGCCGCTGCTCGCCTGGTCGCTGGCCAACAAAAAGAAAGTGGTTGCCGCCGCGACGGGCCTGCTGGTCGCCAGCCTGGCGCTGTTTCCGCTGCTCGGCAAGGAGTTCATGCCGCAGTTGCAGGAAGGCTCCATCATGTGGCGCATCACGTCGATTCCCTCGACCTCGCTGGAACAGTCCATCGATATCTCCAATAAGGTCTCGAAGGTGCTGACCGAATTCCCGGAGGTCAACACCACGCTGGCCATGATCGGCCGCGCCGAGAAGGGCGAGACGGCGGACGTTAATTACATGGAGATCTATACCGAACTGAAGCCCCAGGATGAATGGAC
>JAGFJP010000113.1 GCA_024102665.1 Thiogranum sp.
CGCGGAACGCGATGCCGCGCAGGCCATCGCTGACTGCGAGGCGCAGGCCCGCGACCTGGTGCAGGCGGCGCGTCAGCAGGCCAGCCGCATCGAGGCGCGCGCCGACGAACGCATCACGCTGATGCAGATGCGCTGCGCCAAACGCCTCGCGCAGGCGCTGCAGCAGCTGGCGCAGACGCAACAGGCAGGCAGCGCGCAGGATCCCGGGCACCTCGACGATGCCAGCCTCAACGCCTGTATGGAGTCCGTCGCCGCGGCGCTGACCGCGGCAGCCGACAGCGCAGGCGACGGCGATCGATGAAGCACCCGGCGGGTTTCGGTTACGCCCAGGCGCGACTGCAGGCGCGCCATGGCGCGCGCGCCGATGATCAGTTGTGGCGGAGGCTGGCGGCGATCGGCGACTTCACCAGCTATCTGCAGGCGGCGCGACGCTCCGCGCTGCGTCCCTGGGTACTGGGCATCCAGGTCAGCGAAAGCAGTCACAGCATCGAACTGCACCTGCGCCAGCAGTTTCGCCGCTATGTCGAGGAAGTGGCGCGCTGGCTGCCGGCGCGCTGGCGCAACAGCGTGTTCTGGGCGAAGCGTCTGCCCGATCTGCCCGCCCTGCAATACCTGATGAGCGGGGGCGCCGCGCGGACCTGGATGCTGGAGGATCCCGGCTTGCGCGGCTTCGCCTCGGAAAGTCTCGCGCTGAGGGTGGAGGCGATGCGCAACTCCGATGTCGCTCCCCTGCTCGCCGGCTGGCGGCGTGGCATGCCGCTGACGGAAGCCTGGATCGAACACTGGCAAAAACTGTGGCCGGCGCAACGGGCGACAGGCCGCGGGCTGGACTGGCTGGCGCGCCTGTTGCGTCACCACGTTCAGGCGTTGCATGCATCCAGTGCCGTTTCCACGGAAACGCAGCGCGGTGAAATCGAGCGCCGGCTGACGCTCGCATTCCGGCGTCACAGTCTTGAGCCGGCGGCGGCCTGCGCCCACCTCGCCCTGATCGCGCTCGACCTGGAAAAATTGCGCGGTGAACTCGCCTGGCGTCTCCTGTTTGCGCCGGCCGGGGACACACCATCATGACTTTGCGTCCGTCCGCCGCGCGCTGGTTCGAGCTGCTGACCACCCGCGAGGATGTGACCCGCGCGGTGGAAACCCTGGCCGCGACCGGCAGCATCGAACTGGAGACGCGCAGCGGCACGCACCGCGAGGTCAGCCTGCAGGACCTGCAACCGCAGATGGAGGAATACCATCGCCTGGCGCGCCGCTACCAGCCTTACTGGCCCGACACCGAGTTGCGACCGGGCACACCGCCGAAAACGCCGAATCGGGTCCTCGATGCCGCATTGCAGAATCTGCTGGCCTGGGAAAAGTCGGCGTTGCCCCTGATCCAGCGCCTGGAATCGCTGCACAGCGAGCGCACCGACCTGGAGCTTGTTGCGAGCATGTTGCAACGCTTGCAGGGCGAAACACTCGACTTCGGACTGCTGACGCGACCCGGAACCAGCGTCACCGCGCGGCTGTTCGTGATCCCGCCCGACAAGCGCATCGAACAGATGCCAGGTACCGTTCTCACCACGCGCGTCAGCACCGACCTGCGCGACTTTGTCATCGCGGTCGGGCCCGGCGAGGAACTGGATGCGCTGGTCAAGGAACTCTCGGCGGTCAACGGCCGCGTGCTGGCGTTGCCGGGTTTTCTCCAGGGAACGCGCACGACGGCCTTGCAGCAGACGCAACAACGCATCGAAAACATCGCCGCCGAATCACAGCAGCTGCGCCGCGACATCGACGCGCTCGCCGCGCGCCATCAACTGCCCGAGGCGCTGGGCGACATTCATCGCCTCGACTGGTTCCTGACACACGTGACCAGTCTGCCGGTATCGGAAAATTTCGCCTGGATCACCGGCTGGACCAGCGATGTCAGTGGCCGCCGTCTCGAAGATGCCCTGCGCCAGGCGAGCATCGACGCGGTAGTGCATTTTCCGCCGCCGCCGCTGGAAGTCGACACGCCGATGGTGATGCAGAATCCCTGGTGGGCGCAGCCGTTCGAACTGTTCGCGCGCCTGCTCGGCACCCCCGGCAGGGACGAGGCCGATCCCAGCCGTCTGCTGGCGGTGCTGGCGCCGCTGCTGTTCGGCTACATGTTCGGCGACGTCGGACAGGGCCTGGTGCTGGTGCTGGCCGGCCTGCTGCTGCAGCGGCGCTGGCCGGTGGTGCGCATACTGATTGCCAACGGCCTGGCGTCGATGGTGTTCGGATGGGTGTTCGGCAGTGTGTTCGGACAGGAAGATGTTATCGCCCCGCTGTGGGTCAGCCCGGTGGAACATCCGCTGCCGGTACTGCTGGTGCCGCTGGCCGGCGGCATCGTGATATTACTGCTGGGGCTGGCGCTCAACGCCATGGAGGCCTGGTGGCGCGGCAGCTTCCGCCAGTGGCTTGAGATCGAAGCCGCGGTACTGGTGCTGTACCTGTCGGTCGTGGCGTCGCTGTTTGTGCCCGGGGCGGCGTGGGTGACACTGCCGGCGCTGGGCTGGTACTTCGCCGGTTGTCTGCTGCAGCCGCACGCGCGCTTGTGGTCCACGCTGGCCGGCGCGGCCGGCACTCTGGTCGAGAGCCTTTTCCAGCTGTTGATCAACACCGTTTCCTTTGTGCGTGTCGGTGCTTTTGCGCTGGCGCACAGCGGCCTGTCGCTGGCTTTCACCATCATGTCCGGCATCACGGACAACCCGCTGGGCGCACTTGCCATACTGCTGCTCGGCAACCTGGTGGTTATACTTCTGGAAGGACTGGTGGTAACGATACAGACCACACGTCTCATTCTGTTTGAATTCTTTATTCGCTTTTTGCGCGGTTCCGGGCGCATATTCCGTCCGCTCGCCGCGCCCGGTCCGGAAGTCGGAACAAGGAGAACAACGTGACACGCAGCAACAGAGGCTTGACGACAGGTTTGACAGGCGCGGCGCTGGCCGGCATCGCGGCAACGGTTTTCCTGTGGTGGTCGCCGGCCGGCGCCAGCGATGCGGCACCGGTGGCGAACGCGCTGAGCGAAGGCGCAATCCAGTGGGGCTTCGTGGCCGCGGCGCTGGCCACCGGTCTGTCGTCGCTGGGCGCCGGCATCGCGGTGGCGGCGGTCGGCACCGCGGCCATCGGCGCGCTGGCCGAGAAACCGGAACTGCTGGGGCGCACCCTGATCCTGGTCGGCCTTGCCGAAGGCATCGCCATTTACGGCCTGATCATTTCCATTCTGATCCTGAACCGGATTCTTTAGGGCCTGTTAACACTATCCGCAGCGTGGCGTTGCAGCCCCAAAAGGCGCCAGGCAAGGCGCGAGGAGAGAAGTTTGGTTATTCCAAATGAACGACGAGCAACGCGGGATGGCGCCTTTTGGGGCGCAACCCGCAGGGACGGGGCCCATTTGCCGCGAGCCGGTGTTGCGCCTCACTTATGTACGCCTGGTACACCGCGCTCGGCGCGCCTTGGCTCGCGGCAAATGGGCCGCCGTCGCCACGCTGCGGATAGTGTTAACAGGCCCTAATGCCGGCACCGGTATTCATCGGCGACGAAGTCAGCGCCAGCGGTTATCGCCTGGCAGGACTGCGGGTGCGCGTGCCGGC
>JAGFJP010000156.1 GCA_024102665.1 Thiogranum sp.
AGATCGCCGCGCACCTGCTGTACCGGGTCGGGGGTCATCAGTCCCAGCGCGATACGCTGGGCAAGCAGAATGTCTTTGGCGTCGACCACATCGTCCTGATTGATATCGCCGGTATTGCCCGGCGTGGTGGTGATGACAAAGGACTGGGTGACACTGTAGCCGCCGGCTGTCGCTCGCAGCGTAACTGCAAAATCGCCGAGCTGCGCCAGCGACGGCGTCCAGCTCGCCACGCCGCTATCCGCATCGACGGCGAAACCCGCCGGCGCCTCGTCGAGCGCGAAACTCGCGCCTGACTGCGTAACCCCGGCCGCATAGACATAGGTGAAACCGGTCTCGACGGAGGTAAGGGGCGATGACAGAAACACCAGCGGCAGTCTCGCGGCATCGCCGGGATCGCCGCCGGCCGCGATTTCGAAACCGTCGGACCAGGAATCGCCGTCGCTGTCCGCGTTGTGCGGGTCGGTGAGCCAGGCGAATTCCAGCGCGTTGCTCAGGCCGTCGCCATCGGCGTCATTGCCGGCATCGTCGGACAATGGATCCAGCAGGTTGGCGATCTCCCACCCGTCGGGCATGCCGTCGGCATCGCTGTCGGCGCGCAGTGGATCGGACCCGTGCTGCAACACCTCGTCGGCGTCGGTCACGCCGTCCGTGTCGGCGTCGCCATCCAGGTTTACCCATGTGGGGTAACTGTGGCCGAGCGCATCGAACCCCGGCGCCCGGTCGACGGTGTCCAGTGTTTCCAGGCGCTGCCTGACCTGATCGAGGTCGACGGTTGCAGCGTAGACCGTGACGCGGATCCACTGCCGGAGCGCGGCGGCGTTGATCGAGCCGTCGTCGGCAAAATCATCCGCCAGCGCATCGAGGTCGATCTGCTGGATGCCGCCTGCCAGCAGCGCTGCAGAGAACAGCAACAGGTTGGCGTTGCCGGCGGCATGCGCTCCGGTTCCATCAGTCAGATCCAGTTGCGTCAGAGCAGCGATATCCGCTGCGGGCAGATCGAAAAGCCCCTGCAGGTCTTGCCAGGCAAGATCACGCGCCGCGTCGAAGTCTGCGCCCGCCGCCATGAGAACGCGCGTGCGCGCTGCAGCGAGATGCGTTAGAAGATTGATGCGCACGGTCTGCCCGGCAGGCAGCCGGGCCAGACCGGCAAGGCGCAGGGGCTGCGCGCTGTCGGCACCCGTGGTTTCGTCGAAAAACACGCCCTCGATGTGCAGTTCGGTCAGTCCGCTCCAGGGTGCCGCCGGAAGGAACCAGCCCAGTTCCGCGGTGCGCAGGGCCAGCTGTTCCGCGAGGCGGTTGCCGGCGTCATCCAGCCGGTACAGCGTCACCAGGCTGCCGGCCCGGAAAGGACCTTTTTGCGCCTGGCCCAGTGCCACTGCCGGTTGCGAAAGAGGTGCGGATTCGACGTCGCCTGAGGTTCCGCCTCCGCCACCGCAAGCAGTCAGCAGCATCGGCAAACAGGCGCACAGCGCCGTGCTGACGCCCGCGAGCCGCTTCGCTGCAAAGTCGATTGAAAGCCCGGTAATACTCGGAACAGAACTGCGTGTCCGGGTTCGTCCGCAACGGAACCACCCTGCTCGCATGTGAAACATCCCCTGTAATATCGGTGCAGAGCGGCGTCCGTGCCGGTCCGCGATTCCCGGTGATCAGGCGACAGTTAACGGTTGGGCTCGCAATATCTTTAAAAAATCACTCTACGAATATCATGTAACTTATTATTAATGATTATTTTTATCATATCGCACAGGGCAGCGCCCCGGCCAGGAATACTCGGGGAGAACTCTGACTTGATCCGCATTGCCGATCTGGGCTGTAATTGCACCGATGTGCCCACCCCGATGTTTCAGGGTTGATTTCTGACAATGCGTCCGTCCCGCCGCTTGCTCCATGCATTGCTGCCGCTCGTTCTGTGCTGTGCCTGGAGCGCCCTCTCGCAAGCGCAAGAAAGCTCGTTCGAAGAATTCGACAGGTTCGACGACCAGCCCCTTGAACAGGCCGTCACCCTTCCGCCCTGGTTCAAGCTGAGTTTTCTCGACTTGCGCGAAGACCTCGAGGAATCCGTGCGCAGCGGCAAGCAGGGTCTGATGGTGTACTTCGGTCAGAAGTATTGCGCATACTGCAGCAAGCTGCTCGACGGCAATTTCGGGATGCTGGACATCCTCGCCTACACCCAGAAACACTTCAATGCCATCGGTATCGATATCCACGGCGAGCGCAGTGTCACCGACCTGCAAGGCAAGGAGTGGACGGAACGCAGCTTTTCAGCGGCGCAAGGCATCAACTTCACACCGACCCTGGTGTTCTACGACAGGGACGGCCGCGAGGCGTTGCGATTGTCCGGCTACTATCCACCCTACAAGTTCCGCGCGGCGCTGGAATATGTCGCCGACGATCATTACAGGAACGAGGACTTCCGCACCTATCTGGCGCGCGCCGATGTGCCCCTGGTATTCGAAGCCGGCGATATGAGTTCCGAGGACTTCTTCTCGCCGCCGCCGCATGCGCTGGACCGCAGCCGCTGGCCGGCGGAGCGTCCACTGGCCGTGTTTTTCGAACAAGGGGATTGCCACGCCTGCGACATTCTGCACACAGGCCCGTTGCAGCAAGCGGATATCCGCGCAAGGTTCATGCGCATGGAGACGACGCAACTGAACATGTGGGACAATACGCCGGTCATCACGCCGGCGGGCCGGCAGACCACGGCGCGCCAGTGGGCGGATCGCCTGGGCCTGTTCTACACACCGACGCTGATCTTTTTCGACGAACGTGGCAAAGAGATCCTGCGCGTCGATTCAGTAGTGCAGTTCTACCGTCTGCGCAACGTGCTTGATTATGTCCTGAGCGGCGCCTACCGGCGCTACCCCACCTTCCAGCAGTGGCGCGACGCGGGTGAGGCGCGACAGGAATGATGAGCGCGGGCTAGCCCGCATTTCCCACCGCGGATCGTCGCGAGGGCGTCGAGGAGGCTGTAGATGCAGGGCGCACGCAGTGGAAGACGGCGCCGGGGTAGCCGACACTCCGTCAAGCCGGCTGCAGCGAGTACGCACTGCAGATGCAGGCTCATCGGCGGCCGAAGTAGATGTGCGGTGAGAAATGCGGGCTATCGCCCGCCGCTGATCGACCCCAGGATGCCGCGCGCGATGCGCCGCCCGAGGCTGCTGCCGATGCTGCGCAGCATGGATTTGGCAAAGGACTCACCGA
>JAGFJP010000162.1 GCA_024102665.1 Thiogranum sp.
CATGCCGGGCGGTTGCTGACACGGTGTGAATGTCCGCAAGACGGAAATCCTGAAGTGTCACTCTGCCCACAAAGGTGCATTCGTCAGGTTCAAGCTGGACGGACTCATGCCACAGAGCCTCGCAGACTGATGGTTCATGTTCGATCGACTCCTCCGACGCTGAAAAGCGTTTTTCACCCCGCGTTGAACGCGGGGTTTTTTTTGTCCTACCGTGAGGCGGAGAAAACTTTCTTGAGCAATTCGGTGCTGCGCGCGACCGGATCGTTGCGGATGAGTTTTTCCTCCTGCGCCAGTTTCAGGAACAGGCCGTCCAGCGTCTTGCTGGCGACGTAGCGGTCCAGGTCGAGATCCTCGGGGTCTGTGAATCGCGACAGAAACCCGAGGTTGCCGGTCATTTTTTTATAGGAGGACGTGACGCCGACCTGGGCCGTGGTGTCCTGGACGATGGGCAGAATCGCGTCGGTCAGTTTCGCTTCATTGCGTTGCCGGAAATACTGGGTGGCTGCGTCATCCGGTCCGTTGAGAATACCCCTGGCATCTTCCAGCGACATGTTCTTGATGGTGTCAGCGAATATGTCCGTTGTTGCCGGGACCGCTTTTTCGGCGGCGCGGTTCATCGCCATCACAAAGTCATCGGCGAGCTTGTCCTTGCCCACCGCCCGCAGACCCCGCTCGACCTGTTGCAAGGCGTCAGGCATGGGGATTTTGACCGCTGCGTCATTCAGGAATCCACCCTCGCGTCCCAGCAGGCTGGTCGCGCGCTGGACGCCTACGTTCAGGGCCTCTTTCAAACCCGCGATGATCTCGGTCTGCGACAGCGTCGCCGCTTCGGTGCCGACCGGCGTGCCCGTCGGCAAGGCGTCCCCGATGTTTTTCAGCCAGTCGCCCCAGCCGGCAACGAGCGTCGGACTCGCGGCGAGCAGAAGCAATGTCGTCAGTGCGAGAGCTTTTCTGTGTACCGAATGCATGCTGGCAGGCTCCTTGCGATGTGTTGACGGTGCGGGTTACCGGATCGCCGATTTTGCGCCCGATGCCGTGTGTTCGCCACCCCGGCCTGCGTTTACCGCGCATAACCACTGAGTTCGAGGTAACCCCTGCCGCGGTGACTGCCCGAAACCTCGACCGCGCCTTCCCAGTAACGCACGCTGTGATCCATCAGTTGATCATCGATCGATGCATTGACTTCAAGATCCAGACCATATTCCGGCACCTGCAAACGCCAGCCAACCGGATAGCGCGTACCGTCACCGGTCTGCCAGTACCGCAAGGGCCTGAGCCTGACCTGTTCGGGTAGCAGGCTATGCACGCTGCCGTCGTTGTCCACCAGCGTGCCGCGGCTGAACGGATGCGTGCCGCCCTGCCGGTCGCGCAACTGGTAGTACATCAGCTCGCGGCCGTCCTCCAGTTGCAGCGCGAACCAGTCCCAGCCGGCCTGGTCGCGGTCGAGCGCGGAGCTGGACCATTCGCGATCCATCCAGGAATCGCCCTGCACGCTGTAGACCGTAGCGCCGATGCGCAGCTCGCCGCGTGTCGGCAGACGCGTGAACGAATAATAGTAGGAGGCATTACCGGGCGCGGCGCTTTTGCGCGACAGGCCGCGGTCGCCCTGCAGCACCAGCGCTTTGTCGCCCGCCTGCAATTGCAGCGACAGGCCGATGTTTTCGTGCTGCGCCGA
>JAGFJP010000039.1 GCA_024102665.1 Thiogranum sp.
TTCCGCTTCCATGCGCCGCAGAATGTCTTCCGGCGACATCGGTTTGCCGTAATAGTAGCCCTGGGCGTACTGGCATCCCTTGGCGGTGAGCATCGCACCCTGTTCCAGGGTTTCCACGCCCTCGGCCACCACCTGCAGCCCGAGGTTCTGCGCCATGCTGATGATCGCCGACACGATCGCCTCGTCGTCGGGATTGTTGAGCGCATCCTCGACAAAGCTGCGGTCGATCTTCAGGTAATCGATAGGGAAACGGCGCAGGTGACTGAGAGAGGAATAGCCGGTGCCGAAGTCGTCCAGTGAGATGCTGATGCCCAGATCATGGATCTCCCGGAATGCTGCATCGACATGCAGTTCCATGCGCATGATGCTGGTTTCGGTCAACTCGAAGTCCAGACAGCGCCGCGGGACATCGGTGGCTTCCAGCAGCTGCCGGACGTTGGCGGCGAAATTAGGATTGGCGATCTGGTGACCCGAAATGTTGATGGAAACCACCAGTTCACCGGCGGCCGTCCCGCGCCAGTCGCGCACCTGCCGGAAGGCGTTGCGCATGATCCAGTCGCCCAGGGCGTTGATGAGTCCTGTCTCTTCGGCGATCGGAATGAATACAGCCGGAGGAATCATGCCCTGGTCGGGGTGGTTCCAGCGCAGCAGTGTCTCCACGCCTACCGTCCTCCCCGAACGCAAATCGATCTTCGGCTGATACACCAGAAACAGTTCTTCGCGCTGCATGGCGCGATGCAGATCGGCTTCCAGGCTCAGCTGATTGATCGCCACCGCGTTCATTTTCTGGTCGAAGAACTGGAAGTTGTTCTTGCCGGCCACCTTGGCGTGGAACATCGCGGTGTCAGCGCTTCTCAACAATACATTGGCGTCAAACCCGTCGTCGGGATACAGCGCGATACCGATACTGATACCGACGTAGATCTCCTGCCCCATGATCATGTAGGGCCTGCCCACGGCATCGATAATGCGCTGCGCGATTTTGCTCGCCTCGATCGATGATGTCAGCTGACTGGCAAGCACCACGAACTCATCGCCACCGATGCGCGACACCACGTTCATGGATGAATCCGCCTCTCCCGACGGCCCGATAAGGTCTTCCTGACGGATCACCCGATGCACACGCGCGGATATCTCCCGCAGCAGCTCATCACCGGCGTGATGCCCGAGCGTATCGTTGACCCTTTTGAATCCGTCGACATCGGCGAACAGCACGCCGAGTATCTCATCGTAGTGCCTGGCGCGATTGACCGCCTCTTCCAGGTGCTCGTGGAACCGGAAACGGTTCGGCAGGCCGGTGAGGTTGTCGTGATAGGCGTGGAAACGGATCTGCTCCTGTGACAGGTGCAGGTTCTCGCCCATTTCGCGGAAGGCGTTGGCCAGCTCACCGATTTCGTCGTCGGCATAGGTGCGCACGTCCACGCGCAGATCGCCCTTGCCGATCTTGCGGGCGGCGTCGCGCAACGCCTGCACCGGCTTGATGAAGACCGTGCTGGTGAAGGCGAAAACCAGTACCGATGTCAGCAGCACGGTCAGCAGCGTGATGCCCGCGACAATGCCCGCCATGCGCTTGCCCGCGGCGTAGAACTCCGCCTGCGGAACACCGCAGAACAGCCAGAGGCCGGGGTTCAGGAGCGTCCCGCGAAGATAAAGCGCCTCGTCGCCCAGGTTCACTGCTGTCGCCGTCGCTCGCAGAGCGCTCTGCTGGAGGTGGGCGAACAAAGCGTCCGGGAGCCGGTCGCCCACGCGCCGGGCGTCGGGATGCGCCTGGATTACCCCTTCGTTGTCGACCGCGAACAGGTAACCGCTTTCACCCACCTTGCTGGTGACGACATGTTCGATGAAATGCGACAGATCGATGGTCAGCACGAGATAGCCGCGCAGCACAGGACTGGCGAGAATCGGATCCAGGCTGAAGTTCTTCAACCAGACCGGTTTGCCGACGTACAGGGAAAACCTGCCGTTATCAGGATTTTCCTGAAACCGCGTCACCACATCCTGGCCGCTGGCTACCAGGTGCGGCCACAGCGCGGATGCCGATTCCTCCTCGGTGACATTGGCGGGCACCGTCGGCGCCGAACGCGTGTCCTCGTAGCCGTCGGGCAGCAGTATGCGGATCTCGTAGTAGTCGGGGTAGGCGGCCTGGTAGCTGGACAGCAGGCGCAGCAGGGCGGGTTGCAGCAGCTGATAGCGGTCGGCCTCGCTTTCCGCCAGCAGGTAGGTCTGGAGCTGCCCCGAACCGGCGAACAGTCCGATATTCGCCGCCGCGGTGTCCAGCGTTTCCTGGTTGTGCTGGGACATCTGCGTCAGCAGCGCTATGACTTCGCGTTCGGCACGCTCTTCGGAGAATGCGCGCAGTTGCGTCGAAGCCACCCATGCCAGCAACAGCAGCGGCACGATCAGCAGCGGCAGGAGAAGCGCCAGCAGTTTGCTTTTCAGCTGCATCTGCGCAAGCGAAAATCAGTTGACGATTTCCGCGAACAGGGCGTTCCACTTGCGCATTTCGCGCGGCGCAAGCAGTGCATAGAACTCGCCGCGATCCAGGACGTCCGCGCCGGGATTGATCAGCGGGTCCTCGCGGTATTCAGCGGACATGAGCTTTTCCGCGGCACGGTTCGGGGTAGGGTACTGCAGATAATCGGCGAGCCTGGCCGCGTTTTCGGGTTCATTGATGAAATTCAGAAACTCGAAGGCGAGTTTCCTGTTGTCGGAGTCCGCTGCGAGCTGCCAGTAATCGATCCAGATATTGGTTCCCTCTTCCGGCACCACGTAGCGGATGTGCGGCTCGAGCTCGCGCAGCATCAGGCCGTCGCCACTGTACACCTGGGCGGCGACCACCTCGCCACTTACCAGCGCCGACTCTTCGGTCAGCGCGATATAACCGTATTTCTTGACGTGCGGTCGCTGTTCGAGCAGCAGCTGGCGCGCGGCGGCGAGTTCCGCCGCGTCGCCACTGTTCGCCGAATAACCAAGAGCCATCAGCGCCATGCCGATCAGATCGCGCGAATGCTTGATCATCACGATTCCGCCCTGCAGGTCAGGAGTCGGTTTATACAGCTGCATCCAGCTTGTGACGGGCGCTTCGACCAGGTCTTCGCGATAGGCGATTCCCAGGGTTCCCCAGAAATAGGGTACGCCGTAGCCCCGCACGCCCGCCTCGTGTTCGAGCCACTGCGGATCGATATGGCGAAGGTTCGGCACCTCAGCCGCGGTAACCGGCGCGAGCCATCCGCGGCGCTGATAAGTGTGCGACGCCAGCGCGTTCGCCAGTATCAGGTCGAAGCCGTGGCCGTCGGCGGCGATCATGATATCGTCGCGGTTCTC
>JAGFJP010000181.1 GCA_024102665.1 Thiogranum sp.
CTGGTGCACCGGTGCGCCCTTATAGGAGCCCGCTGCGCTCTTGCATTTCTGTCGCGACTTCAGCCAAAACCCGGTTTACGCGATTGGCTTTGCGCGAGTACCGGATCCCAATAACGCCTCATGCCGCCTGCTCGACTCGGTCCCGGCCGCGTTCTTTCGCCAGGTAAAGCGCACTGTCGGCACGTTGAATCAAGGTGTTTGGCAAGTCGCTCATGCGGAATTGCGCGATACCGACAGAGACCGTTATCTTGCCGTAAGCGACCTCGCCTTCCTTTTCCACCAGCCGGCCCGAGGAAACGGCTTTGCGAATCTGTTCGGCGACCGAGTAACCGCCCTTCAGACCGGTTCCAGGCAAAATAATCGCAAATTCCTCGCCTCCAAAGCGCGCCGCCAGATCCTGCCCCTTGAGATTCCGTCTGAGCGTCGCAGCCACGAACCGGAGCACCTTGTCCCCGACCAGATGGCCATGGACATCGTTGAACTGTTTGAACCGGTCGATATCCAGCAGCAACAGGCAAAACGGCGACTTGCGTTCGCGGCTCGAATGGATAACATTTTCCAGCGTGGTATCGAATGCCTTGCGATTCGGAATACCCGTCAAGCTATCGGTGAGCGATTCATCCTTGATCTGCAGCAGTTCCTTGCGCAACGATTCCACCTGACTCAAAAGGCTGGCCATCTGCGATTCCATCTGGCGCTGCGTCCTTTCCGCAGCCCGCGTATCCTCAATGACCTTTTGGACCTCGGCCTCCATTACGTCAGCGGGCATTGCGGTATCCAGGATGTCAGCAAACCGGCCCAGGGTCGTCGCATAATGCGACAGGTGCCCGCCTGATCGCTCAAACTCGCCCTGGACACTCATGATGACGCGGCGCAATTCCTGGCGAATCATGTCGAGCGCTTTCTCGTCCTGGACAAAAAAGTCCCGGTACATACGCCACAGGCTCTTGCGCGACACCTGGTCGGGCTGCGCGAAAAGCTCATCCAGTGACGCAATCAGCTGTGTGTTGTTACCCGCGACATAGTCATAGCCAATGCGGTAATTGAGGGGCGACGGAGGGATCTTGCGGCTCGACAGCAGTGACAGCGCGAGCCTCAAGAATTCAGACGCTTGCGCAAAATCGTCGCTGTACGGATTCTTTTCCATCCCTGCTTCCCTGGTATCGAACCTGATAGTTAACGGCTTGTTATTTCGTATGTTTAGGATATTTTCGTTTTCTCTGACGGGCGGTCACGGCAGGGAATAACTGCCCGGAGGTCGCATGAAGGTTTCCAATTGCTCAGGAATATGAATGGCGAAACCCTGGGCGTAATCCACCCCGATAGCGCGCAGACGGTTCAGCACGAATTCGTTTTCCACGAACTCCGCGATGGTTTCGATGTCCATGGCATACGCAATCCGGTTTATCGCTTCGACCATGGCACAGGCGACATCGTCGTCGATAATCGCCTTGACCAGGGCGCCGTCTATCTTCAGGTAGTCCACCGGCAGGGAACGCAGGTAGCTGAGCGAAGACATGCCTTTGCCGAAGTCGTCAAGCGCGAAGCGGCACCCTTTTGCCTTGAGGGACTTCATCACCTCTGTGGCGCGGGCCAGATTGGAAATCGCGACAGTTTCCGTAATTTCAAAACAGATGAATGAATGCGGAACGCTTGTCTTGTTCAGCGTTTCTTCGAGAAACCCGATAAATGCATCATCGTTCAGACTGGCACCGGATAGATTGATACCGAAGTGAACCTGGGTGGGTTCGCCCGCTGCGGCATGCAGCTTGGATTCCACCCACCGATGAGTATCCTCGAGCAGCAGGTGGCCGACGACCCAACGGTCGATCGCCGGCATCAAGTTGTAACGTTCAGCGGACGGGAAAAACGCCGCTGGAGACACCAGCACGCCCGATTCATCGATCAGCCGGAGCAGCACTTCCATATAGGCGCAGGGTTGGCTCCCTTTTCCCTTCAATGAAACAATTTTCTGGCAATGGAGTTCCAGACGGTCTTCTTTCAACGCCTGCTCTATTCTCGGCACCCATTCCATCTCCCGCCTCTTGCGCGTGCATTCTTCCCCACCGAAATACAACTGCACACGATTTCGCCCCTTGTCTTTGGCTACATAACAGGCGGCGTCTGCGGCACTCATTACCGCTTCCGGACTTTCGCTCCCGGAGCCAATCGAGCAAACGCCGATACTCGCGGAAATCCTGAACGAACGGTCTTTCCAGACAAATTCAAAAGCGTCGATTGAGTCCCGAACGCCCTCGGCGACTTTCAGCGCCTCATCGATATTGCAGTTATTGAGCAACACGCCGAATTCGTCGCCACCCAGGCGGGCGAGTACGTTGCCGGATGGAACACGTCTCTGAATATTTCCCGCCACCTGACACATAAGTTCATCACCGACCTTATGCCCGCAGCTGTCGTTGACTATCTTGAACTGATCGAGGTCGATATACATCAACACGTGGGTCGTGGATCCGCTCCCGACCTCGGCAAACAATTCGTTCAGCTGGCGCTGGAATTCACGCCGATTACACAGGCCCGTCAAGTCGTCGTGGCTCGCGTAATGCGTCATAGTCTCGATCAGCAGTTTGCGCTCGGTAATGTCGCGCATGACACCAATGACCATGAACGCGTCGATATACACGCGATTCATGGTTATCTCGACCCATCGACTCCTGGCGAGATCCGGTGCAAGCTCAAGCTCGAATCGAACCGACTTACCCGCGACCACCTGCTGAAACTGTTCCTGAAACAACCGGGCCGATATGCGCCCGCCGAGGTAGTCGAGAATGGGGACGCGCTGTCCGTGGCGCACCAGGTCCATTTCGGGAATACCTAACCAGCTGGCCAGGCGGCAGTTAGCTATGAGGAACTTCATTTCGTCGCAGACAACAAAGATCCCGTCATTGGCGCTGTCGATGTAAGCGCGGAGCAGCTCCCGGTCGAGTTCCGGATCCAGTAGCCGGTTCGAAATTGCGCTGAGTTCTGACTGATTCATAGTCCCGATGCTGAATTAATACCCGTGAAATCAGTAAAGGTTATCGGTTCTCGTCCAATAACGCTTAATATCGATCACATCCATCAAGCGATATGCGGGACGGGGCACACGCTGGCCAGCGACACGTCGCATAAAAACGCCCGAACCTGTGAGGTGCACACAGGTATGACTCTGGCACAGTCAAACATACATGCTTCGGTAATCCCTGGCGCGCGTGCTCGCGCCAAAGGTTGACTGGGGATGGGAACTCACGCATCCGAAGCCTGTCGGAGTTGCGTGGCTGGCAAAACAACGATATTTTAGAACGTACTTATGAAACACTTGCTGCAGACAATTCTGTCTCTTTGGCTGGTCGCGGCGCTGCTCGTAGCGCCACTAACCGCGTTTTCCTTCCCGACTACGGTCTCACCGCATTGTGCGATGCAGCAGGATCATGCCGACCGTGCTGCCATGGCGGCTCCTGTCAACCAAAAAGCTGGTATGGAACAAGGCGAACCAGGGTGCAAAAACTGCAAGACCGATGTCTGCGATGAGGATGCATGCCCGGATCATGGCTGCTCGCCGTGCCACATTCCTTTCACCGGCATGCTGCCCTTTTCCACGCTTTTTTCTAACGCCGCAAGCCCGCGATATCTGAATGTTGCTTCAAGCCTGCTTTCCCGCAGCGTACCCCCACCGTTACCGCCTCCCGCCTGACTCCTTAACCAATCGTAATCTCGCCTTCGCGTACCACGGCTGTGAAACAGGCTTGCCAAGGGTCGTTTGTACGCCAGGCCGCCGCATCGCGTTTTCAAACCCTCGTTCCTATGGAGCCTCCACATGAAACACTGTTGGACTGCCAATGCGCACAGTAGGAATTCATTGAGTGCCGGACTGCTAGTGCCGATGCTTGTGATTTCATTGGTACCGGCTGTACCGGCAATCGGATCGGAATCGCTATCGCTCGACGAAGCTGAACGCCTTGCCATCGTGAATGACGTTACAGCGCCACGCCTTACCGCCCTGGCCGCGGCCCGCAACGAGCAGGCCGTCGCGGAAGGTCAGCTCCCGGACCCCAGGCTGAAGCTGGGAGCCGCGAATTTCCCCATAGACAGCTTTGACCGCACCCAGGAACCGATGACACAGGTGCAGGTCGGGGTGCAACAGGCGTTCCCCCCCGGCAAGACGCTGGGTCTGCGCACTGAGCGTGAGCAGGCGCTGGCGGAAGCCGAGCAGGCCCGGGCGGAAGCTGCAACACGCGACGTGCTGCGAGACGTCCGCGGGCGTTACCTCGAAACTTATTATCAGGTCGAAGCAGGCCGGATTATCGATTCCAGTCGCGAGCTGTTCGAGAAGTTGCTGGAAGTCTCGCGCTTTTATTACGCGGCCGGGAGAAAAAACCAGCAGGATGTTCTGCGCGCCAGCGTCGAACTTTCACTGCTGGATGACCGCCGCACCCGGGTGAAAACAGAAGAAGACAAGACGCGTGCAGAACTGGCCAGGCTTATTGGTCAACAAGCCGCGTATCGGCCGTTGTCCACGGAATTCCCGACTGTACCGTCGCCCCCCTCACGGGAGACCCTGGAGGCCGCGCTACGCGCGCACCCTGCGCTGCTGGCGGAAGACATGACAGTCGAGGCCGGCCTGCGCTCAGTGGATATCGCCCGCCAGCGTTATAAGCCGGGCTGGATGCTGGACGTAACCTATGGCAATCGTTCCGGGAACAATGCCGATGGCAGCAATCGCGACGATTTCCTGTCGGCGATGGTTGTCCTGGATCTGCCACTGTTTACCGGCAAGCGTCAGGACCGGCTGTTGGCAACACGTCAACAGGAAGTCGAGGCCGCTCGCCTGAAGCGGGAAGACAGTTACCTGCGCCTGAAACGCACCCTGGATGCCGATTATGCCGAGTGGCTGCGCCTCAACGAACGTATGCAACTTTACAGCGAAACAATTCTCCCCCAAGCATTGCAAAATGCCGACGCTTCACTAAAAGCATACCAGACCGGTGTGACCGATTTCACAGGCGTGATGCGCGCGCGTATCACCGAACTCGACGTCAAGCTGCAACAGCTTCGCGTCAGCGTGGACCAGGCAATCACCGGGGCGCGACTGCTGTTCCTGGCACCGCAAACGGATAGCGCTTACACATATATCGAAGGAGACAACCCATGACATTCCGTATGCACTCCCTTTGGCTGGCGGTAACAATCGTGGTGCCGGGGCTGGTTCCGCTGCCGGTCATGCCGTCCGAAGATGATCAGCCGGAGATCCTCTACTGGGTCGCACCCATGGACCCGAACTATCGCCGCGACGGGCCGGGTAAATCACCGATGGGCATGGACCTGGTACCGGTTTACGCCGATGAAGCTGGTGGTTCAGCTGACGTCGTCAGCATCGATCCCGCAGTAGTGCAAAACCTCGGGGTACGCACAGCACCGGTGGAACGCGCGACATTATGGCGCCGCATTGAAACCGTCGGCTATGTAGCATTCGATGAACGCAAACTCAGTCATGTTCACCTGCGTACCGAAGGCTGGATTGAATCACTCAACGTGAAATCCGATGGTGAGCAGGTCAAAAAAGGGGACGTGCTGTTCGAACTGTACTCCCGCGAGCTGGTCAATGCCCAGGAGGAATATATCCAGGCCCTGGACGCGAGCAATGACTACCTGAAACGCGCCTCCCGGGAACGCCTCGATGCACTTGGCATGAGCGAGAATCAGATCCGGGAGGTCGCCAGGACACGCCATGCCGCCCAACGTGTGCGGGTGCTGGCCAACCAGGATGGTATCGTGCATGCCCTCAAAGCGCGCGAGGGTATGTTCGTTAAACCCGAGATGGAAGTCATGACGCTGGCCGACCTGTCCACCATCTGGCTGCTGGTCGACGTTTTTGAACGCCACGCCGACTGGGTGGCCGAAGGACAGCCAGCCGAAGTGCGCATGTCATACCTGCCGGGCAAGGTCTGGGAAGGTAAAGTCGAGTTCGTTTACCCTACCGTCGATCCGAAAACACGCACCCTGCGCGCCCGCCTTTTGTTTGATAACGCCGATGCAGCATTGAAGCCGGATATGTATGCGGATGTACGCGTTTTCGCGGGTCCGGAGCATGATGTACTTAGCGTTCCGCGCGAAGCACTGATCCGGACAGGTGAATCAGAACGCGTCATCATCGCGCTTGGTGACGGCAAGTTCAGCGCGCGGGAAGTGGTAGCGGGCATCGAATCCGGCGACTGGGTCGAAATCATTAGCGGTATCAAGGAGGGCGACAATGTAGTGACATCCGGTCAGTTTCTGATCGACTCGGAGGCCAGCCTGAAGGCCAGCTTTAACCGCATGGGTTCGGACGACATCCAGGGTGAAAGCGATACGACACAGACACCCTTTACTGGAACGGGTACGGTAAACGAGATATTCCCCGACGCGCGCAAGCTGAACCTTTCACATAAGCCCATCGAGGCCCTCGGCTGGCCCGCAATGACCATGGACTTCAGACTGACCGACAATGCGATGCTCGAAGGCGTGGAAGCGGGCGCCGTGATTCACTTTACACTGCTCAAGGATGACACCGGGAGCTTCCGTGTCGACTCGATTCAGGTACAGGAATAACAACATGATCGCAAATATCATTCAGTGGTCGATCCACAACCGGTTTCTGGTTCTACTCCTGACTTTTATCCTGGTTGGTTGGGGGCTGTTTGCTATCAAGAGTACACCGCTTGACGCGCTTCCGGACCTATCTGATGTCCAGGTAATCATAAAAACCAGCTATCCCGGCCAGGCACCACAAGTCGTCGAGGACCAGGTCACCTATCCACTGACGACCACCATGTTATCGGTTCCCAAGGCCACCGTGGTTCGCGGGTATTCGTTCTTTGGCGACTCGTACGTCTACGTCCTGTTCGAAGACGGTACAGACCTGTACTGGGCCCGTTCCCGTGTGCTGGAATACCTAAGTCAGGTTCAGAACCGGCTGCCGCCGGGCGCTTCAACAGCCCTGGGCCCCGACGCAACCGGCGTCGGCTGGGTATTTGAATACGCATTGGTTGACCGCAGTGGTAAACATGACATCTCGCAGCTGCGCAGTATCCAGGACTGGTTTCTGAAATTTGAATTGCAAACCGTCCCCGGTGTATCCGAAGTGGCGACGGTTGGCGGTATGGTCAAGCAATACCAGGTCGTTGTTGATCCGGATCGTCTGCGTGCCTACGGCATACCGCTTGCCAGGGTGAGAACGGCCATTCAGCGGGGTAACCAGGAGGTAGGCGGCTCGGTAATTGAAATGGCTGAGGCTGAATACATGGTGCGTGCCACCGGTTACATCCAGGGTCTTGAGCAACTGCGGGAGATTCCTCTCGGGATGAACGCCAACGGAACACCGGTTCGGCTGGCTGACGTGGCCGAAATCCGCCTCGGCCCCGAATTGCGCCGTGGTGTCGCCGACCTGGATGGCGAAGGCGAAGTCGTCGGTGGTGTGGTTGTCATGCGTTGGGGCGAAAATGCGTTAACAACTATCAATGGCGTAAAGGCAAAGCTTGAAGCGCTTAAAGCCAGCCTGCCAGAAGGCGTGGAAATTGTCACCACCTATGACCGCTCCAGCCTTATCGAACGTGCTGTTGAAACCTTGAAGGAGAAGCTGATCGAGGAGTTTATCGTCGTCACGCTCGTGTGCGCGCTATTCCTTTTTCATCTGCGTTCTTCGCTGGTCGTCATTCTCAGCCTCCCCGTCGGTATTCTGGTAGCGTTCATTATCATGCATGCCCAGGGCATTAACGCTAACATCATGTCTTTGGGTGGCATCGCCATCGCGATTGGCGCCATGGTCGATGCCGCCATCGTTATGATCGAGAACGTGCATAAACATATGGAACACGAGGAGGTAACGGATGCCAACCGTTGGGAGGTGATGAGCAGGGCGGCATCAGAGGTGGGTCCGGCACTTTTCTTTTCGCTGTTGATTATTACCTTGAGCTTCCTGCCCGTGTTTACGCTGGAAGCACAGGAAGGCCGGTTATTCTCGCCCCTGGCTTTCACCAAGACGTACGCCATGGCAGGCGCCGCGGTATTATCGATCACGCTGGTACCGGTACTGATGGGCTACTTTATCCGTGGCAAGATCGTTGCCGAGAACAAAAATCCGATAAATCGTCTGTTGATCGCAGGCTACAAACCAGTCATCGACTGGGTATTGCGGGCGCCCAAGACTGTCATACTGGTCTCTGTTCTGGCTGCTGCGTCGATGATCTGGCCACTCATCGGCTGGTGGCCGCTCGGCGACAAACTTGGATCGGAATTCATGCCGCCGCTGGACGAAGGGGATCTCCTGTACATGCCCACCACCTTCCCGGCCATTTCAGTAGGCAAGGCACAGGAGCTACTCCAGCAAACAGATAAGCTTATAAAGACTGTACCGGAAGTGAAACGCGTTTTCGGTAAAGTGGGACGCGCCGATAGCGCAACTGACCCTGCGCCGCTGACCATGATCGAGACCACCATTCTGTTAAAACCATATAGCCAGTGGCGTGAAGGCATGACACTGGAGAAACTTAAACACGAGCTGAACCAGGTGGTCAGCATTCCCAGTCTGGCGAACAGTTGGAGTCCGCCAATCAAGACGCGTATCGATATGCTAGCCACAGGCATCAAGACACCCATCGGCGTCAAGGTGGCGGGTAAAGACCTTTCGGTGATCCAGGACGTGGGCAAAGACATCGAGCGTATTCTGAAGCCGGTCGAAGGTACCATATCGGTATTCTCCGAGCGCGTAGCGGGCGGGCGTTATATGACAGTCGATATCGACCGGGTGGCCGCATCACGGTTCGGTTTGAATATCGCCGATATCCAGGAAATAGTGAGCACTGCCGTCGGAGGCATGAAAGTAACAGAGAGTGTGGAGGGACTGGAACGTTACCCGGTGAACCTGCGTTATACACGCGATGTGCGCGATTCGCTGACGCGCTTGCGGGATTTGCCCATCGTCACGCCCAGCGGTGCGCAGATCGCTTTGGGCGATGTCGCCAGGGTTGAGGTCCAGGACGGGCCGGGTGTCATCAAAAGTGAAAATGCCCGACCCAACGGTTGGACCTACGTCGATATTCAGGGACGAGACCTCGGTTCCTATGTCGAAGAGGCTCAGCGCGTCGTCGCTGAACAGCTGCAACTGCCGGCCGGTTACTCCCTGAGCTGGTCAGGCCAGTACGAGTACATGGCACGCGCCAAGGAACGGCTGAAGATGGTGATTCCAGTGACCATCGCGATCATTGTTCTCTTGTTATACCTCAACTTTCGCCGTGCGGCCGAAGTCTTGATTATTCTAGGCACCCTTCCCCTGGCGCTTGTCGGCGGAATCTGGCTTCTATACTGGCTCGACTACGACATGTCTGTGGCGGTGGGCGTCGGATTTATTGCACTGGCCGGTGTGTCGGTGGAAATCGGTGTCGTCATGCTGGTGTATCTGAACCAAGCGTATCGGCGACATGAGGAGCGGGCCCTAAGTGAGCAACGTCAAGTTGACGTATCCGAACTGAGAAAAGCGGTGATTGAAGGCGCGCTGTTGCGCGTCCGCCCCATCATGATGACGGTAGCGGCCATCATCGCCGGCCTGCTGCCAATCATGCTGGGCGGCGGCACCGGTTCCGAAGTCATGCGCCGCATTGCGGCGCCCATGGTGGGAGGCATGGTCAGCGCTACGGTGCTGACACTGCTGGTTATACCCGCCGCGTTTCTGCTCTGGCGGGGCCGACAAACATAGGTCTCCGCCGCCAAGAAGGTACGGTAGTGCTTTGCCTGGGTCATGCTGTGTGTAACTCACACCTTTCCCGGCACCCATTCATGTCAACCACTCGGGTGTTTGGCCCCAGGAAAGCCCACACAGGCTATTCGTTAATAGTGCAAATATTGATCCAGCTCAATGCAGAAGGGGGTGGATTTAACTCAAATGCTTAGTATAGTTTGATTATCAAACGGCAGAGACGCAAAAAGCATCCCGTGAACCGGTCCAAACACACCGACAGCACCGCATTACGATGGCTCCTCATCGTCGCGCTCGTGTTCGCACCGCTTCAAGGCGCGTTTTCAATGCCTGGCCATGTTTGTCACCCTGACCAGTCGGTTACCAAGGTAGAAGTATCATGTCATCATAGCCAGATCGAAAGTAACGTTGATGCCGCGTCATCAGAAAACTGCTGTGATAAAAACTGTGTTAACAGCAAATGTGGCGGGACATGTGGTTTCTTCCACATCACGTTCTCTCTACCCGCCTTTACACAGCTTGCACTGAGTGACTCTCAATTCGCATTCCAAGCACAAGTATCAGACCAGCAAACCGGTCGTGTCACTTCTCCCCTGCTCCGTCCGCCCCAACAGTAAGACCCACAAGGGCCCTGCGCCCGAAATTCACCATTTAGCTTTTAGAGACTGGTAACCGCATTCGGCACACAGGTCCCCTGTTGCCGTCCGGCAGTCTTGCCAGTCAACCCAAGCGGTCAGTGTATCTGGGCCTGTTACCGGGCCAGATCTACTGGAGCATGTGTGGGAGAATCAATCATGAACGAACAACACATTTTTCTGAGGCCGACAGTGCTCGCGGTGATTGCAGCCTTGATGCCCGTTCCTTCAATCGCGGCGGGGGATATCGACGCACTCAAGGAAACCGTTGAATCGCTGCAAAAACAGCTCGAGCAGGTCCAGAAACAGCTCAAGGAACAAGAGGAAGCCGCAGCAAGCAAGCAGGATGTACAGCAACTCCAGCAGGAAGTCGCCGAGGCCTCCGAATGGCGGGATCCCAATACGCTGATACACATGGCAGGTTACGCGGACGCCGGGTATGTCGATGCTGAAGGTGAAGACGGCAGTTTCACGGTCGGTAGATTTGCGCCCATCTTTCATTTTCAGTACCGCGACCTGGTGATGCTCGAGTCGGAACTGGAAATTACGCAGAATGACACCGAGACGGACGTCGCTCTCGAATACCTTACGCTCGATTATTTCTACAACGACTATGTCACTGTCCTGGCAGGCAAGTTCCTCAGCCCGGTTGGGCAGTTTCGCCAGAATCTGCACCCTTCCTGGATCAACAAGCTGCCGTCCGCACCACCGGGATTCGGCCATGACGGTGCCGCGCCCGTCTCCGAGCTTGGCATCCAGCTTCGCGGCGGTTTCCCGCTGGGTAGCATCCGCACCAACTACGCCCTGTATGTGGGTAACGGGCCGGAGTTGAAAGCGGAAGCGGAAGGCGCAGCAGGTGAGACCGAGTTCGAGTACGAGCTGGATGGCATTGACGCCGAGGCATTCTCCAGCGACGGGGATGGCGAAAAAGTGTTTGGCGGTCGCATTGGTATCATTCCTGTTGCGGGATTGGAAATCGGACTGTCCGGCGCCACCGGCAAAGCCACCATTACCGAACTCGAAGCCGTCAGTATCGACGCCGGCTTCCTCGGCGGCACCGCAGAAGACGCCGAAGCCGGTATCAGCAACGAACCGGATCGCGACTACGACGTCTACGGTGCCGACTTCGCCCTTCAGTGGCGCAATCTGGATACCCGCGGCGAGTACGTGAAATCCAAGGTGGGCAATGAATCAAGCAGTGCCGTTGCCGAAGGAGCCGAATGGGAATCCTGGTACCTGCAGGCGGCATACAGGTTGCGGCCGACCAAGTGGGAGGGTGTCGTGCGTTACACCGAATTTGACTCACCTCACGACAGCGCCGACCAGGACCAGTGGGCGGTAGGCGTCAATTATCTGTTCTCCAATAACTTCATTGGCAAGCTGTCCTACGAATTCAACGACGGACAGAACGGCAGCACCGCCGATGACGACCGTTTCTTTGGCCAGATGGCCTACGGCTTTTAGGAGGTTACCGGCATGCAATCGACACATAAAGCAATCCTGAAGAGCCTCGCGACAGCAGGATCACTGAGCTTGATCATCGCGCTGTTACCGAAAACTGCACTAGCTGCAGACTACCCGGCGCCGGGAGATTTTGCGCGAGGATCCAAGGCCTGGGCTGAGAACTGTGGCCGCTGCCATAACATTCGTGGCGCCGACGACCTGCGCGATGATCAATGGATCACCACGGTGTTCCATATGCGGGTAAGAGCCGGGCTTACCGGCCAGGAGATGCGCGATATCCTGACGTTTCTTCAGTCCTCCAATAACCGTCCGATTTCCGCCAGTATCGTGAGGACATCTGCCGGGAGCGTCGCCGATAGCGGCCTTTCCGGTCAGGCGATCTACAACCAGACATGCATCGCCTGCCATGGCGCGGATGGCAGAGGCACTCTGCCTGGCGTGCCGGATTTCACCGACGAACGTGGCCGTTTGACAAAACCGGATGCTGAATTGCTGCGCAATATGGCGAACGGATTTCAGAGCCCTGGCTCCCCCATGGCCATGCCGGCCAAAGGCGGCAATCCCGCGCTGAGCGAGGGCGACCTGGGAAACGTGCTCAAGTATCTCCGTGAGGCGTTTGGCACTTGAATGGATGCGCCAGCGCGGGTCGAAACAAAGCGGACCGGCGCTGGCACCCGCAGTGGACACGAGGGCATTCTGATGAACTTGAACCGATCTACTTTGTCCGTGGATGCGATGTTAACGACCGTATCCCAAAGTACTACCCTGTACATTGCGTCTCGACCACGACCCGCGGCACTGGAAAGCGCCATGTCTCCTGCCGCAAGCAGCCAGTTACCTGGGTACTGGAGTATCGAACCCGGTTCCGGCGAAGACCATCAAGCGGTGATTGTCTATGAATGAGGAGGTCGACGACATGAGTAGCACGACTGGCGGCATCGCCGAAACGCCAAACGACTCGTCAAAACCCGCATCCGGACCGATGGGCGCAATGACCGTGATTGAACTGGCGCGCACCACGAATGTAACGCCTCACGCGATACGCCATTACACTCGCATCGGGCTGCTGATCCCCAGACGTGACAAGGACAATGGCTACAAGATGTTTAGCCGTAGCGATCTCAACCGCCTTTTATTTATTCGTCGAGCCAAGCTGCTCGGTTACACCCTTGCAGATATCCGCACCATCCTGGAAGAAGCCGGGCACGGCAATTCACCCTGCCCCAAAGTCCGCAATATCATACGCAAGCGCATCCAGCGTAACCGCCAACTTATTGACGAATTGACGGATCTTCAGGCGCGTATGGAAAACGCACTGTCAATCTGGGAAAGGCTTCCGGACGGTGTACCGAGCGGGGATAACGTCTGTTACCTGATCGATTCCATCACGGAGCGGCCGGACAGGCACGAATGAATATCCAACGGAGAAATCATCATGAACGTAACACTTATTGCGACCCGGGGCTGCAGCCACCGCGCCAATCTTGAACATGAATTACAGAATCTCGGGGTCGACTACGAACTGATCATCGTCGAGGAAAACCCCGAGTTTGTTGAAGCTTTCGACATTCGTCACTCACCCAACCTTATGGTCGACGGAAAAATCGTTTGCCGCGGCCAGCCATCAGAGACCGAACTGCGGGAACTGCTCATGCTGGATTGAATTGGCGGGTTCTGAGTAACCAGACCAGATTGGTCTATATTTCCAATGACAGAGGAAACACCACGCATCGGTTTGACTTAGCGAATGTCTATCCGAAGAGGCAGAGCAACCAGTCAGCGCCAACGACTATGAAAGAAACAGCGTTTACTCTTGAATCAATGCGGGTCCGACTGCCACGCTACCAGGCTGTTCTGATGCTGGCGTGGTTTGCATTCCTGTGCCTGCAGATCACTCGCCCCTGTTGCGAAGCGATGGCATTGTTGATGCCGCATGGACTGGCCGCCGAGCATCACTATAAGGCTGAACCTCATGACACTGAATCACGCGCTGCGCTGGCAGTTGCGGATGGCCATGTTCACGCACATCATCCACACCCCGCGAGTGAGGATGACAGCAGTCCCGAAAAGCAGGCACCGACCCCTCATTGCGAATCCCCATACACGCCTCAAGGGGAGCTACTCGTATACAGCTGCCTGAACAAAACGCTGGATGAGCCGAAACAGATCCATCATGATCATCCGCACCGTCTGACAATCCTTGCTGTTGCGTCTTCGATCGGCACCACCAATCCACGCCATCATATCCCCCCCACTTACCCCCCGCCTTACCTGGTAACGCAACGCCTTCGTATCTAGACCGCCCGGGATCCAGCGGAACAACGCTGCGCGTTGTTCATGAACCCCGCACCACCAACGCAATAACGCATGCATGTTCAACATGCTCGCGGCGTTTACGAAGGAGACAATCATGTTAGTCAACGAAATTGCACAAAAGTCGGGCATACCCGCCCATGTGGTGCGCTACTACGCGCGAATCGGAATACTGGCACCGTCACGGAATCCGCATAACGGGTACCAGCAATTCAGCAATCTGGATATCACACGCATCGATTTTATCCGTGCCGGACAGAGCACCGGGTTTACCCTCGCAACGCTCAATGATCTCATTGAACGGGAAGACCGTGGCTCGGCGCGTTGCTGCAAACGAATGCGCGAAAACTTGCAGCAGCGTATCGAGACCAAGCGCCGGGAACTGGACGCATTGCGACTGCAACTGCAACGCATGGAAACCTTGCTTTCACAGTGGGGCGAAAGCGACGGCTGTGCGACGGCCAGCCAATGCATCTGCCCACGTATCCAGAGCAATAGTCGGGTTGACCTGTGAGCAGGTGACAGCAGTTAAGTATTCCCTCAGTCACTGACGAATCCTGCGATTGGAAGCTGCGCTTGCTCGGGAGGTTACCATGGATTTCAGAAAGATTACCGCGATTATCCGCATCGGAAAAGCGGAACAGGTTGAACAAACGCTCAAGTCCATCGGCGTCCCTGGTATGAGCTGTACCCATGTAAAGGGATACGGCGAATACGCGAATTTTTACAGTTCCGACTGGCAAGTCGAGCATGCTCGCGTGGAAATCTTTGTGCGCGCATCCCAGGCTGATGAAGTTGCCCGGACGATTATGGAGGCGGCGCGAACCGGTGTTTCCGGTGATGGTATCGTCGCCGTGCTGCCGGTGGAGCATTTGTATCACATCAAAACCGGTGAGGAATCGAGAGAAAATCCGGGCTGATCGAGCAACTGCACTTCGTAGTACTCTTTTTCGCTAACAGGTCAATAGACCCGTTTGGTATTGCAGGCGCAGGCACCGACTTCTGAGCACTTCTGTGCAGAGCGTCTGTGATAAGGAGGACGAACATGCCCGACCTTGAGCATACAGAACGTCTAAACGATGACACGATGCTTGAATCCGAGAACCCTATGCGTCAGGCGGTTCGCGACAGGTCTGTCGAGTACGGCAGGCGCATTGTGCAGGTATTGCTGTGGCATTACCGCGGCCCGGTCGCTATCCGATTGTGGAACGGAGAAACGGTCATCGGGTCCCACGACTCTCCCTGTACACTGGTTATTCAAAACGCGCGGGCGCTGCGCGATCTGGTGTTGTATCGAGACCTGGTCCGGCTCGCCGAGACGCATCTGTCCGGCGCCATCGACGTTGAGGGCGACGTCGAGACATTGTTCAGCCTGACGGAATTCTTATCGAATAACGACTGGTCGTACAAACAGCAACTCTGCGCACTATGGTATGCGCTCCGGCTACCCGCGGAACGCCTCGACGACGTATTCCGTGACGCCCGTGCCGCTCGCTCGGCAAGACGCAACTCCCGAGAAAGCATTGCCCATCATTATGATGTCAGCAACGATTTCTACCGTTTGTGGCTGGATCCGGAAATGGTGTACTCCTGCGGCTACTTCCGCGACGAGGGACAATCGCTGGCCGAGGCCCAACGCGGCAAACTGGACTACATCTGCCGCAAGCTGCGACTGCAACCGGGACACCATCTACTGGATATCGGATGTGGCTGGGGGGCGCTGGCGATATGGGCAGCACGTCATTACGGCGTAACAGCCCGTGGCATCACCCTCAGCGAACAACAGTTCCTTTATGCACGGGAACGGGTAAACGCGGAAGGGCTCGAAGAACGAGTAAAAGTGGAACTCCGCGACTACCGCGACCTCGACGACAACCGCAGTTACGATCGTATCGTCAGCATCGGCATGTTCGAGCACGTGGGCGTGGAAAACTTCCCCCTGTACTTTGGCCGCATCAAAAGCCTGCTGAAGCCGTCTGGACTCTTTCTTAACCACGGCATCACCAACGCAAGCGGTTGGCAGCGAACGCCCATAACCCGTTTTATCAACCGCTATATCTTTCCGGATGGCGAACTGGCCCGGATCAGCGATGTCAATCACGCCATGGAGAACGCGGGTTTTGAACTGCTCGACGTGGAAAGCCTCAGGCGTCACTATGCGCTGACGCTGCGCCACTGGGTACAACGGCTCGAAACACAACGCGACGCGGCCATACTCGCTTCAAGCGAGACGACTTACCGCCTGTGGCGTCTGTACATGGCCGGCTCCGCTCATTATTTCCAGCAAGGCAGCATCAACATTTACCAGGTGCTTGCCGGTCATGCCAACGAGACCCCGTCCGTGCCACTGACGCGTGACGACCTCTACCGCGACCGGTAACCTTAGTCGGCCTGCGCCAGATCATTCAACGTCCAGTCATGCTCGAAGTACTTTATCTCAACCGGGTTGACTTCAAGCCACTCGCGGACGTCGCGTTCGAGATAAGGCAGAACAAACCCCATCACACCGCCCGGCCGATTCTGGAACAACTGCCTGTCTTTTTCCAGAATCCATCCGAGGGTGAGAACGCGTCTGTCCCGGTCGAGCCGGAGCCCCTTACCCGGATTCTCCAAAAACGTACGAATCATTGCGTCGAGCTGTGCATCCAGCCGCTGGCCGGTGAAAGGTTGCGCAGTCCGGTCCGGGCAACTGACGGCAGCACAGCTCACCGCAAAGACGATGCGTGGATCGTTGAATTGCTCGATCAGAATATCCTTCTCGATCTGCTTTAGCGAATAGTCCTTGTTCCCGATCCGGATCGCTTTCCTTGACCAGGGGTACCTGATCAGACTGATGCTCAGGCTGCGAATCGAATCCACAGGGTAATGATCGATGACCAGGCGCATTGCTGCGAAGTTGTACGCATTGATCCAGAATGCCTTGGTTTCATTCGCCTCCTGCAGCCGAGCGGAATCGACACCCTTGATCGCTTGCAGCGTCCGGTTGAACAACGAGTCCGGATATTTCGCATCCTGCTTCATCCTTGCATAGTCGAATACCGTGGTGCTGATGCCGTGTATTTCTACCGACGGATGCCAATATTCCGCCAGCAGCCTGCCGTACAGGCGATCGAACTCGACAACATCGGCGTGCGGCGCATCAACCGTTACTGTCAAGAGCGCAGCAATCCACAACAGCGAAATCCTTCGTATGCCGGCGGATCTTATTTGAAGAATGCGCACCGAAGAGATCCTATCGATTGCCTGTGGCCCTCACCCATTACTCGACTTTTAGCTTTCCTGACGTACCGCTTCAAGATGGCACGGCGCGAGGCAGACGAACCTGAACATGCGCGAAACCGGCATCGCGGGTAAGCGCCGACGCATGAGTACCGCAATCCACGGTATTTGGCAGGAACCGGGGTGTGGCTTCACACTCGAACGAACATTGAATTTCTACTCAAGGACTTGGACAAGTTCCGCGATGCGCTTACGAATCATGTCAATTACCGCATTCGGATTACTTTCGCCTAGCGCCTCAACGTCGTCAACGATACACGCCGCGAGATAAAGACCCTGCCGACGAGCCTGAATGTATTGATTGTTACACAAGGATTCTATCAAACGCCTGTTCGCATCAGATTTTTCAGCATCGGATGACCAGTGAGAGGGGTAGTTTGAGAGTGGTTCGGGTTGACTCTCAATATCCTTCGGACTGATTGCATTGTGCATGATCCACGCCTCCGGCTCGGTCGTTCTATCGTGTTGACATTGGTCTCGTTCCTTCCCTTCCTGGTTCGCGCTTACGGTCCTGTTTCCTGTCCTGTTCGCAGCTCGCTGGTACAGGCAGTTCAAGCGGCTCTATCGCGTTAACGCCTATTCAGGCTTCTGACGAACCGAGGGCTTGGACCTCAATCCCGACATGTCCCTCATCAGTTGATCGGGCATCAATATGGTGTCGGATTTCACATGCTGAGACGTCTCTTTATCAAATCCCGCAAGAAGCATCTGTCGTTGAATATGCCTTGCCCTCTGCACGCGCGGTGGAATCGCTTTACATGCACGCGGTCGGCGGGCATCGACTAACTGACATACGCGAGAACCATCTATTATCCCACGAGACCACATCAAACCCGGCAGACGGCGCGGGCTCTGGGGAAATAGAGTTTGATCGCATTGTTCGCCTCGATGCACCCCATTCAGGTGCGCACATGTTTTAGGATGTGTTCATCGTTGTCACAGCACAAAAGCCCAATGCCATCATGGGTGCGTCGTACAACTGCGACCGGTATTCGGAGGTTAGCCCGTAGTTTTGCTCCGTTCGCGGGCAGCAGAAGTTTGACAAGGGCATGTGGTGGTAGGTCGGCCGCATCAAGCTCAACAAAAACGCCGCCAGAGCTGATATTCCTCATCCGCCCGATGAACGTTCTTGCTCCCGGATACTCAACGCTAACTTCCTTGTACGTTGAAATGCGTTTGTTCCTGCGATGCTCCACGTTCTGTCTCCCTTAATTCCCGGCTTATCAGAATTTTTCGAGATGAAACCAAAATATAGACGAAGAACGGGGTGGTGCAAGTTTAACCGACCGACCTTAGGTCATTCCATTGTAGACGACATCCCTGGATTTCTCGCAACAGGCTAGTCTCGTGAAACCTTACGAGCGGAGGCCCCCTTCACGCCCGGGGCGCTTCGGGTTGACTGTTGACGTGCGGCGTCCAGTCAAATAGCCAGTGTGGATGCGTGGTTTTTATTGTCTGTCTTCCGGTTCGGCATCGAGCACAAGGCGACAGGGACGCAAGACCCGGAGGAATATGAAGCACCTCAGCAAACGAAATGCGCTCGCAATCCCCGCCCGCCTCTTGCCGCCGAAACCGTTACCTGCGTTTTACCCCTGTTTTTGGGACACATCAGAAAAGGTTACCGAGATGGCCGCCCCTGATCAGCCATCCTACGCCGCGCGGCGGCATGGGATGTCGCAACCCGCGGCGGCATAATGCGGGTGTTTGTCGGTACGGCACCCCGGGGCAGAGGGAACGGCACCTGGCATCGAGGGCGGTCCAGGTGCTGTTGATCCTCCATCATGTTTGTCCGCTTCCCCGACCTGATTCGCTGAGATACCTGGCGAGCAGCCGGCGGTCCTGGTTGTCAACTGCTTCGAACACCAAGCCCACTCCCTGTTCGCAGGTGTGTACTACCAACGCCTCCAGACGAGGAACACCCGCTGCTGCCGGCAACTTGACATGGACCAGTTTTGGATTGCTCAGGGTATCGGCCTGAACGTCCACAAACATTCCGTCCATGCTTATGTCTCTGGTGTGGGCCACGCACGCCGTTCCGCACGGGCTGGTCAACTCCACCTCTAATCTAAGTCTCCGGCGTTTACACCAGCGATGCTCCATGGTTCCTTACTCCGTGCGTGCTTTACACTGAAATTTAAATATACACCCTGTGACCAAAACACAGGTCAAGAGGCGGACGGATGCGGTGTGTCGTCGCAGCTGCAGTCAGCCGGAGAGTTTGCCAGGCCAACGCAGGATCGGTACCAGGCACGAATTCCCATGACGGCGAACAGATCACTGACACTCTTCCTTCGTCTTGGGCGAAATCAACGGCATCACCGAGTTTATGGATCCAGGAAACACCGACATAAGGCGCGAACTCGCGGCGGATCTCCGCTTTATGGGAATCCATTCAGGATTGCGCGTTGACTTGTGTGCCGCTTACATGTTCTAGACTCAACATTGAAATTCGGTGCATCGCGTTCGATTCGAAAACACCAATAAACACGAAGGAATAAAGGACGATGAGGATGGCCAAAGATCCTGTATGCGGCATGAGCGTCGAAGCGAGTTCGGCGGTGATAACCGCACAGCATGCCGGCAAAACCTGGTATTTTTGTTCTGATCGTTGTCACGACAAGTTCGAGATAGACCCGGATCAGTACATGCGAAAGTCGGCTCGCGGGGCATCGCCCGATAGCGATAAGCAGCCGGCCGAACTAACCGTCGCTGGCAGTAAGCCAGTTGAATACACCTGTCCCATGCACCCGGAGATCAGACACCCAATGCCGGGGTCCTGTCCCAAATGCGGTATGGCATTGGAACCCGTGAGCAGCCCGACTCCTGTCTCTCAAACTGAATACGTGTGTCCCATGCACCCCGAGATTGTGCAGGATCATCCCGGCAGTTGTCCCAAGTGCGGCATGGCCCTGGAACCGCGCACGGTGGAAGCTGAAGAGGATGACACTGAATTACGCGATATGAGCCGCCGTTTCCGGGTCAGCACCATTCTGGCGATTCCGGTGTTTGTCAGCGCCATGGCGGCGGAGTTCTGGCCGGAACCGATGGCGGAAATCATCGATCCGCACCTGCGCCAGTGGTTCGAACTGGTCCTGGCCACTCCGGTGGTAGTGTGGGGTGGCTGGATTTTCTATGTGCGCGCTATCCGGTCGGTGATCAACCGAAGCCTGAACATGTTCACCCTGATCGGGCTGGGCGTCAGCGTGGCATGGACCTACAGCGTTATTGCTGTGCTCTTCCCCGGCATCTTCCCTGCGGCAGTATTCAATGAGTTCGGTGTGGTGCCGGCATACTTCGAGGCCGCGGCCGTGATTACCGCACTGGTGCTGTTGGGCCAGGTCCTGGAGCTGCGCGCACGCAGCCAGACCAATGCCGCCATCAAACTGCTATTGGGTCTGGCGCCGAAAACAGCCCGCATAGTTCGTGATGATGGTACAGAGGAAGACATTCCGCTGGAACACGTGCAACCCGGCGATGTGCTGCGTATCCGCCCGGGTGAAAAGGTGCCGGTGGACGGAGAGGTTCTGGAAGGCAACAGCAGTGTCGACGAATCGATGGTCACCGGCGAGCCCATACCCGTTGAGAAAACGGCAGGTGAACGGCTCATCGGCGCCACGGTAAATGGCACCGGCGGCCTGCTGATGCGGGCGGAAAAGGTGGGCGCCGACACCCTGCTGGCGCAGATCGTCCAGATGGTGGCAGACGCTCAACGCTCACGGGCGCCGATCCAGAAGCTGGTGGACATCGTTTCGGGTTATTTCGTTCCGGCTGTCGTACTGATCGCGGTCCTGACATTCTTTGTCTGGGGACAATGGGGACCTGAGCCCCGTCTGGCCTATGCGGTGATCAATGCCGTGGCAGTACTGATTATCGCCTGCCCCTGTGCGCTGGGACTGGCGACGCCCATGTCTATCATGGTTGGTACCGGCCGCGGCGCCATGATGGGGGTGTTGTTCAAGAATGCCGAGGCGCTGGAGGTGATGCGCAAGGTCGACACCCTGGTGGTGGACAAAACCGGCACGCTGACCGAAGGCCACCCGGAACTGGTCAGCGTGATACCCGCTGACGGGTTCGAGGAAACCGACATCGTGCGCCTGGCGGCCAGCGTCGAGCGCTCCAGCGAGCATCCGTTGGCGGCCGCCATTGTGCGCGGTGCCGAGAAACGGGGCGTCGAACTGGTGTCCGTCAATGACTTCCAGTCGGTCACCGGCAAAGGCGTCACCGGCCGGCTGGATGGCCGTAGCGTTGCCTTGGGCAATATCAAACTGTTCCAGGATCTGGACATAGACCCGGGCAACCTGCCGGCACAGGCCGATGCCGGGCGTGCCGAGGGCCAGACGGTGATGTTCCTCGGGGTGGACGGCAAGGCCGCAGGCCTGATCGGCGTGGCTGACCCGGTCAAGCAGACGACACCCGAGGCGATCCGCTTCCTGCACGATGAAGGCATCCGCATCGTCATGCTCACGGGCGATAACCGCAAGACCGCCGACGCGGTGGCCGCCAGGCTCAACATCGACCAGGTACAGGCCGAGGTATTGCCCGATCAGAAGGCTGCCGTCGTCAAGGCCCTGCAGGACGAAGGCCGGGTGGTGGCGATGGCCGGCGATGGCATCAACGACGCGCCGGCCCTGGCCCAGGCCCAGGTGGGTATCGCCATGGGCACCGGCACCGATGTCGCAATGGAGAGCGCAGGCGTTACCCTCGTCAAGGGCGATCTGCGCGGCATCGTTCGCGCGCGGCGCCTGAGCCGCGCCACCATGCGCAACATCCGCGAGAACCTGTTTTTCGCCTTTGTCTACAACTCGCTCGGCGTACCGGTCGCTGCCGGAGTGCTCTACCCCGCCTTTGGTCTGCTGCTGTCGCCCATTATCGCCGCAGCGGCGATGAGCTTCAGCTCGGTATCCGTGATCTTCAACGCACTGCGACTGCGGCGCGTAACGCTCTAGGAGGCATCCGTGATGGGTAGTGATGGCGGCATGATTTTCGGCGGCGGATTCATGTGGGTATTCTGGTTACTGCTGATCGTGCTCGCTGCTGTCATCGTTAAAGCGTTGATCGGTGGTCCGTCCCGGTCGGGCCCGTCCGGTAAGGAGACGCCCATCGAAATCCTGGAGCGACGCTATGCGAGTGGGGAGATCGATGAACAGGAATTCGAACGCCGCCGCCAGGAATTGGAAAAATAACTTGCCAACCTGTTTCCGAAATGTGTTTCAACCATGTTGCAGGCAACGCCACGGCCCGCTTGTCGCATGAATTCGTCCATTGCAACCACACTCAGGAGAAGCCACCATGAAGAAAGTGCTTTTAACTGCTACAGCTGTACTATTTATCCTGCCGTCGTCGGCGTCATAC
Source organism: Thiogranum sp. (assembly GCA_024102665.1). Classification (GTDB taxonomy): domain Bacteria; phylum Pseudomonadota; class Gammaproteobacteria; order DSM-19610; family DSM-19610; genus Thiogranum. The sequence goes on from JAGFJP010000181.1 coordinate 22,771, forward strand.
GCTGCCGATGTGCACAATCCCTCGCAGGGACAGGGGCAGTCAATGTCCGGCCAGCAGGGCGGCACGACCATGCAGAAAATGCAGGCCCGGATGCAGGAGATGAGGCAGCAGATGGAAACGATCCGTAATACCGAGGATCCTGACAAACGCGACATGCTCATCGATGAACACATGAAAAGCATGCAGGAGAGCATGAACATGATGAGCGGCATGGGCGGCGGCATGATGGGAGGTCAGCAAAAAGAAGGGAAAACGGGCGACGACATGATGATGCGCATGAACAGGATGGAGCAGCGCATGGATATGATGCAGATGATGATGGACCAAATGGTCCAGAGTCAGGAAGTGGTGGAAGAAACCCGCAGACTGCATGACCACCGCAAAGTTCACAAATAGATCTGGTGTATCAATCAGACATTGCTGTTATCGCCCCATTGGGCGATAACAGCACAGGTGCAGCTGCACCTGAAAATCGGCCTGCGAACCCACCGGGAGTGCTCATCGCCAGCCGGGGCTGTCGCGTGGAAAAAGCATCGGCGTCGACCGCGCGTTCCGGTGGCGGGTTGTGTGACCGATCCTATGATGCCGGCCTGCCAGACGCCGACAGGCGTTTGCGGTTGACCTCGAACTGCGGTTCGAATGCGCCGAAAAGATCCAGATACTGTTCAACTTTGCGAGTCATGAGAAAACGCTCGCGCACGGTATCATACGCCCTGCGGCCCAGCTCCTTGCCTAGCTTCTCGTCCCGCACCAATTGGACGATGCGCTGCGCCGCCTCCTCGACCGAACCGACGAGAAAGCCATTCACGCCGTCCTCGATCTGATGTTCCAATCCACCGCAGCGCCCGGCAATCACGGCAGCGCCCTTCCACATCGCCTCAGTTGCGGTAAGGCCGAACCCTTCCCGGATCGACTTCTGCAGGATCACCGCCGCGCGACGCTGAAGCGCGTTCACCAGTGCACTGTCCTCAACCGTGAGGATGTGAACGCGCTCTTCCTTGTGCCTGAGCAGCGATTCGAACACTTGCTGGCCTTCGGGATCGTCGGTAGCAATGTTGCCGAGCAAAACCAGGGTGGCGTCGATTTCCTTGCGGGCGAGATGAAAGGCCTCGACCACGCCTTCGGGATCTTTCCAGCGATCGAAGCGCGACACCTGCGCCACAATCGGCAGATCGTCGGGGATACCGTAGCGCTCGAGACGGTCCTTGATCTCGGCCTCACTCATCTCGCCGTTCTTCAATGAGAATGGATTGATCGCTGGCATGATGAACACCTGGGGCAGGCTGGTATCTTGCGCATACTCGGGCAACGATACGATCATGGCGTCGTACTCTTCGACGTAGGCGCGCAAATACTCCCATACCTCCGGGTTGGGCCGGGACAGATCGACGTGACAGCGCCACACCCAGGGGCAAGTCTTTCGGTAATGCCGAATCAGTGGCAGCGGTTGTGGATCATGGACCACGACGAGGTCGCAATTCAGGTCCATGCGCACGGCATTCTGCACCACCGTCTCCTCGTACACCTCCTTCTTGAGCCTGGTGAGATTGATCTCCCCGCCCTGGAGGGCGTTGTGGATCTTCTTGGTGACACTGAAAAAATCCGGACTGCCCTGGATCAGGCGCCAGTCCGACTTGATGCCCAGGCTGCGTTCGAGCAGCGTGGCCGAAGACAGGATTTCAGCGACGCCGCCACCGTAAAACGTGGAACTCACGTGAAGCACTCGCATATCGCGGAGACGGTGGGCCTTGTGCACGATACGCTCCATCGCCTCCTCACCGATAAGCGGCGCATAGTCATCAATATCCACCATCCAGGAATATTTTTTCATCGCGCTTCAGCCCCCTTCAGTCACGGGGAATGGCCGCCATGGCCGTGAGGGAAAGGTCGCACTTCCAGGCTCTCCACCTCGGTCTCTTCCAGGTAGTGGACAAAGGCACGCCGCAGTACATCGCCCCAGCCCGCTCCGAGCCGCGCACCGGCCTGCTGCAACGCCGCTTCGATCTGCTCGGCCGTCGCCTGCAGGAGGTCGTAAGTGATGATCAGCTCGTGCGCGTCTATGTCCACCGAGTAAATCCCCATCATGGCGAGCAGACGCTCGGCAACCTGCTGCGCATCCGGCGCCGACAAGGGCGTTTCCAGCCGCAGGTGGCGACGCTTGATCACTTCCTGACCCGCCTGCTTCGGGGCCCGTTCACCCGGCACACCCATGTACAAATGCGGGTTGGCCAGAAAGCGCTCCTTGCACTGCTGCGAGCAGAACGCGAAGTCCATGCCCAGGTAATGCACCGCATTCTGGTCCGGCGGTACCTGCATCTGGCATACAGGGTCTTCCACCTTTTCATTGCCTGCTCCCATGATCGCGCCCTCCCTGAGTCTTGCTCCGGGTACAAGCCCGCGGTTAATGTACCGTCCCTATTGTTGTAGATGAGCTCTGCTCATCACGCAAATCGCCGGAAAACCGCAGAGGCTCTATGCCTGCTGACGACGGAATACGATGGCCGCCGCGCCGAACAGTGCCGCACCGATTCCGGCCAGGGCGAGCCCCTGCGGCCACAGCTCGGCAATACCGATGCCTTTCAGAAAAATGCCGAGGATCACATCCATGTAATAGCGTAATGGACTGGCCAGCGACAGGTATTGCAGGAACCCGGGCATGCTGGCTACAGGTGCCAGGGTTCCCGACAGGAACATGACGGGAAACAGGCCGAAAAAGGACAGCAGCAGCGCCTGCTGCAACGTGCGGCAAATCGCCGCGATAAGCACACCGATCCCGATTGCGCTGAGAAGAAACAACGCCGTGAACACCAGGAACAACGGCAGACTGCCGCGCAACGGCACTCCGAACCACCATACGATCAGCAGGCTCGGGAACACTGACAATACCCCTATTGCAAGCGTGGGGACGGTCTTGGCAACGAACAGCTCACGCGTCCTGATGGGCGTGACCCGCAGTTGCTCGATGGTGCCGACCTCTTTTTCACGCACGATGGTGGCAGCAGGATGGATGACACCGACCATGAGCGCGGCCAGCGCGATCATCGACAGCACCATGAACCGTGTGTAGGTGAGATCCGGGTTGTACCAGACACGGATCGCAGGCTGCACCGGGGGACCCGCATCGGCACCGCCCTGCAGGGACTGCATCGCCAGGACGACGTAGTTGCGTGCGGTGGCGGCGGTGTTGGCGTCGCTGCCGTCGAGCAGCAGCTGCAGCCCGGGCGTCTCGTCACGCCACAATGCCTGCGTGAAACGCGGCGGGATGACCAATACTGCGCGTGCGCGCCCGCCCTGCAACCATTCGTCAGCCTGTGTCATGTCGGCAGAGTAACCCACCAGATCGAAGGATCCGCCGCGCGTCAGACCGTCCACCAGCGAACGGGTGATGGGGGTGCGGTCCTGATCATACACCGCCAGTGGCAGATGCCGCAGATCAAGCCCCAGGGCATAGGTACAGAGCACGACCTCCACGGTGTATAGCCACAGAATAAGAAACAGAATGACGCGGTCCCGGAAAAACTGCGTCAGTTCCTTGATCAGCAGACTCGCCAGACGCATCAGGCCACCTTCTTCTTCAGCCGCCATACAGCGAGCACGAACACGAGCAGCGTATACACCACCAGCAACGCCATCTCGAACCCCAGCATTCCCGCGCCGGAACCCTTCAGCGCCACACCCCGCGAGATATCGACGAAATAACGCCCCGGGAACACCGTCGTATAGAGCTGCAACAACTCCGGCATGGTGAAGATCGGAAACAGCAGTCCCGAGAACAGGAACGAGGGCATCAAGGTGATAATCAGCGCCAGCAGCATTGCCACCAGCTGGGTGCGCGTAACCGTCGAGACCAGCAGACCGATGCCCACGGTGCACAGCACGTAGATCAGGCCGGCGGCCAGCAGAAACGAAAGACTGCCTTCGAAGGGCACGCCGAACCACGCATAGCCCACGGCGATCACCATCAGCATCTGCAGAAAGGCTATCAGGCTGTAAGGGACCAGCTTGCCGGTGATGAACTCCGCGGCGGTCAGCGGCGAAGCGAAGATGCTCTGGATGGTGCCGGTCTCCTTCTCGCGCACGATGCCGAGCGCAGTGAGCAAGGGCGGGAAAGCCAGCAGGATAACAGCGTACAGGCCCGGAACCACGTAGTTCGCGCTAGCGAGCGACGGGTTGTACCACACGCGCGTTTCCAGCCTCAGAACCTGGCTCACGGTCGGCTGGCGGAAGCCGGCAATGACCGCCTGGGCATAGCCGCTCACCAGCAGCGCAGTCGCTGCATAGGTGCCGTCGACGAGCAGCTGCACCGGCGGTCGCCCGCCGCGTGCCAGCTCGGCGCCGAAGCGCGGCGGGATCACCAGAACCAGATCCACATCGCTGCGCTGCAATGCCTGTTCGACGGCATGCGAAGAGGCGAGATCTTCAGACAAGCGGAAGTACTCACTGCGCACGAAGCGCTCCACCAGGGCGCGACTGGCGGGACTGCCGTCCTCGTCCCGCACGCCCAATGCCGCGTGACGTACGTCCAGCGAAATGGCGTAACCGAACAGGAACAGCATCACCAGAGGCATCAGCAGCGATACACCCACGGTGACGGGATCGCGCAGAATTTCGCGGGTCTCCTTGCCGGCCACTGCGGCAATGCGCTGCGCGTTCACGCTGCTGCCTCACTCGCAGACAACGAACGCGCCCGCGCCAGATGCGCCATAAAGACCGTCTCCATGTCCGCATCCGGTCCGTCCTTGGCGGCTACCGCTGCGCGCAGCTCATCCAGGCTGCCGAGCGCAATCAGCCGGCCCTGGAACATCAGGCCCAGCCGATGACAGTAGCGGGCTTCCTCGAGGTAATGGGTCGTCACCAGCACCGCCATGCCTGATGCGGCCAATGCCTGGATCAACTCCCAGAAGCGCTGACGGGCGACCGGATCCACACCCGAGGTGGGCTCGTCGAGAAACAGCACCGCGGGCCGGTGCAGAACCGCGCAGGCCAGCGCCAGACGCTGGCGTTGGGCGCCGGACAGTTTGCCCGCCCAGCGTGTCTCGATACCGCCGAGCCCCGTCATCTGTATAGCCCACGCAACGACTTGCCGGCGGACGTCTCCGGAAAGGCCATAGGCGCCCGCAAAGAACGCCAGGTTCTCCGCCACCGTCAGGTCCGGATACAGTGAAAATCGCTGCGACATGTAGCCGATACGACGTTTGAGTGCGAGTGGTGCACGCAGTACGTCCAGCCCCGCGACATGCACTGTGCCGGCCGCCGGAGGCAACAACCCGCACAGAACCCGGATCAGGGTCGTCTTGCCGGCGCCATTGGGACCCAGCCAGCCGATCACCTCTCCCGCCGCCACACTGACGGAAACCCGGTCCACTGCAGTGAAACTGCCGAAACGGACAGTGACGCCTGACACCGATACTGCGTCGGACGCGACTTGGTAAGCACCGGCCCCGGGCGTCGGCGGCATCGCCAGCGCCTGTTGCCCCCCATCCCCGATCAGCTGCACGAAGGCGTTTTCGAGATCCGGAACCGCGGGCTTCAGCTCACCGAGACGCTCGAGCGCCGGGCGCAGAGTCGCCGGCAGGGCCACGGGTGTCGCCACCTGAAAACGCAGCCGGTCGGGGAACCACTGCACGGCGATCACCTCGGCGGAGGCTTCGAGCAACAGGCGCGCGTCGCTCATGCGGTTGGTATGCAGCTCATAGACCGTTCCGCGCGCGCGTTCGCGCAGGCTCGCGGGGGTGTCGATCGCGAGCAGTCTGGTGGCGTGCAGAAACGCCAACCGGTCGCACCAGGCCGCTTCGTCCATGTAGGGAGTGGTAAGCACCACCGTGATCCCATTGTCGCGAAACGCGCGCAACATGCGCCACAGCTCGCGGCGCGACACCGGATCCACCCCCAGGCTCAGTTCATCCAACAACAACAGCGGCGGTTCGTGGATGAGGTTGGTACACAGGGAGAGCTTCTTGCGCATGCCGCCCGATAGCTGGCCGGCACGGCGCTGCGCGAAGGCCGCAAGACCCGCCATGTCCAGCAAGCGTTCGCGCCGCTCACGGTAGGCAATGTCGCCCACGCCGCGTATACGCGCCGCGAAAGCCAGGTTCTCTTCGACGCTAAGACGGTCGTAGAGCGTGAAGCCCTGCGACATGTAACCGATGCGCGCCGTGACTTCTGCCGCCCGATGCACCGTGTCAAAGCCAAGCACCCGGCACGCGCCTTCGGTGGGATCGAGGATGGCGGCGAGGATCTGCATCAGGGTGGTCTTGCCCGAACCGTCCGGACCCAGCACGCCGAAGATTTCGCCGCGCGCAATGCGCAGATCGATGCCTCCGAGGGCGCGCTGACCGGCGAACGATCGGCCCACGCCGCTGGCCTCGATAATCCAGTCGCCGGGTTCCTCCTGCGGTTCGGTCATTGCGGGATCACCAGCTGTTCCGGCCAGGGCGTGCCCTCGGCCCAGCGAATCCAGGCATCGGCCGGCATTCCCGGCTTCAACACGCCCCCGGGGTTGTCCAGCGCCAGCTTGACACCGAACACCATACGTATTCGTTCCTCGGGCAGATGGATGTCGCGCGGCGTGAACTGGGCCTGCTGGTCGACCTGGCCGACTACCGCCTCGAAATAACGTTCGGGAAAAGCGTCCACCCGCACCCGCGCTTCAAGGCCCAGTTCGACTTTGCCAATGTCCCGCTCCGGGATATACACCTTGAGGTCGAGCCGGGACAGATCCACAAGTACCGCCACCACCCGTCCTTCGGTGGCCAGTTCACCCACCTCGATTGCCCTGGTGAGCACCGTCCCTGAGATCGGTGCGCGGATCTCGGTCCTGGCGAGCTGCAGGCGCAACACGCGCACCTGCTGGCGGGCGGCCTCCTCGCGTGCTTGAGTCTCCTTGCGCTGAGCTTGAAGCACCTTCACCCGGCCGTCGGTTTCCCGATACCGGTCCTCGGACTCGTTGAGCTGATGCGGGGTAACCGTGCCGCTGCGGCGCAGCGTGCGGAAACGCTCCAGGTCTTCACGCGCCGTGGCGAGATGGTGCTGCCAGGTCTCCAGTTCCTGTGCGAAGCGGGCTTGCGTGTGCTCCAGTGCCACCAATGCCGCCTGTGCCTGCGCCAGACGAGCCTGCAACTCTCTGTCATCCAGGCGTACCAGCAGATCCCCCTCGCTGACCGCTACGCCTTCCACCGCGTGACTCTCCACCACGCGCCCGGCAATCTCGGCGCTCACGGCCACCTCTGTGCCTTCGATATGCCCGTTGCCGTAGAGGAAGCCCGTCGGCAACGCAGCAGGACGCAATGCTTCGTAGGCCGCATATGAAAGACCGGCGACCAGCAATACCACCAGCGCTGTCCACATCCAGCCTTTCTCTTGCATTGTCCGCCTCTCGAATGTGTCCTAGCGGACGTAGGCATCGCTGGCGTAGCGACGCATCATCCGGTGGCTGTTGAAAAACGACGCGTTCTTGGCAATGGCGCCCTTCATCACCGCGATCCAGCCGAGGCGGTTTTCGTAGTACAGGGGCAGCACCACTTGCTCGAGCTTCTCGTAGAGCGAGCGCGCATCGTCCTCGCCGGGCCCGCCATCCCCGATGCCCCACCCGGTCACCCCCTCGATCCGGCCTTCGGACCACCAGCCGTCCAGCACACTCAGGTTGGGTACACCGTTAAAAGCTGCCTTCATGCCGCTGGTGCCCGAGGCTTCCCACGGCGGCAGGGGCGTGTTGAGCCAGACGTCGACACCGCAGACCATGGCCGCGGCGAGCGCCATGTCATAGTTGGGCAGGAACACGACCGGCACGGCGCCGGCCAGTTCGCGCATGTGCACATGCATCGCCTCGATGGCGCGTTTGCCGTCCTGGTCGCGGGGATGCGCCTTGCCCGCCAGCACAATCTGAAACCGCCGCTGCCCGGCGATCGTCCTGAGGCGTCGAATATCGGTGAACAGCAGATCTGGGCGCTTGTAAGCGGTCATGCGGCGTGCAAAACCGAACGTGCACAGGGCGGGGTCGAGGTTCACGCCGGTCAACGCCTGCACCTGCTCGACCAGTGCCTGCTTGGCCTGCAGATGCGCTCCCCAGATGGCGTCGTCGGTAATGCAGCATTCGGCTCGAATCAGCAACTCCGGCTCGTGACACCAGCCCGGCAGATGCTCGTCATAAAGTGTGGCGAACGCCGCATGCGTCCAGGCGAAGGGATGCACGCCGTTGGTGACGGCCCGCACCCGGTAGCCCGGAAACAGATGCCGCGAGGTTTCCGCGTGGCGCTTCGCCACGCCATTGACATACTCGCTGGTGTTGAGCGCCAGTCGGGTCATGTTGAGTTGATCCTCACCGGCCAGCAATTTCAGCGTCGGACGATCGACGAAGTCGCCCAGCACGCTTTGCACCAGCGCATAGGGGAATTTGTCGTGGCCCGCCTCCACCGGCGTATGCGTCGTGAAGTTACACATCTCCCGCACGCGCGGGATGTCATAGTGAGGCTCTCCCGGGCGCAGGTCGCCGGGCGGGTAGGTATAGCGGTTCAGCAGCTCCAGACACAGCAGGGCGGCATGGCCTTCGTTCATATGGTACTGACGCACCCGGAAGCCCAGGGCGTGGAGCATGCGGGCGCCACCGATACCGAGCACGATCTCCTGCTTGAGCCGATAGACCTGGTCGCCACCGTAAAGATAATGCGTCAGTTCGCGGTCCTCGGTACTGTTATCCTCCAGGTCGGTATCAAGCAGTATCACCGGTTGTCGACCGCCCATATGACCTTCCAGCACATAGAGCCAGCCGCCTACCCAGACGTCGCGTCCTTCAATGGGCACAACCACTCGTGCCTGCAGCGGCTGGGCCCGGCTTGCGGGCTCCCACGGATCGGGTTCCTCGCGCTGGCAGCCGGCTTCGTCGATACGCTGGTGAAAGTAACCGGCGCGGCTGACGAGACTCACCGTGACCATAGGCAGCTCCAGGTCGGCGGCCGAGCGCACCGTGTCGCCGGCCAGCACCCCCAGGCCGCCGCTGTAGGTGGGGATGTCCGGGCGCAGCGCGATCTCCATAGTGAAGTAGGCGATGCGCTCCGAGTGGATGAACTCGCGGCTCATGATGCCCTCCTTGCCCGCACCGTGCGGGCTGTTCCCTTTTGTCAGCGAACCCGCTTTCAATCTCTCGACGTCAGTGCGTTACGGTGCATACGTCAACAATAGTGCAATGTCATCGACAGATCAGCGAAGCATTGCCCCGCTTTGACCGAGCCTGCAAACACAGTTACGCGTGCAATTCCCGACCATGCCGGCACCATACGCAACTGCAATCGACGTGATTGCAGCTCGCGTCCTTGCGTTGACTCTCGAAACGCCGCCGCGCCAACGGCACCAGCAAGCGTTTGACACGTGAGGGTCGGTAGTACCGGTGCAACAGCTCGCGTGCATCCGAGCGGTTTTCCTGGTGGCGCAGGAGCCAGCGATAACCGCGGTTACCCAGCAGACTGTACAGAGCACGGTTTACCGCCGCCGTCGCCATCAATTCGCCCAACTCCTGCCGCCATTTTCTGTCGTAGTCGCTACCTTCCAGCAGACTGTACGCGGCCAGCACTCCGGAAGTCATGGCCGCCCGCATCCCGAAGCCCCACAGGGTGTCCTGAAAGCCGGCCTGTTCGCCAACCACCGCGTGCGTCCCGGAACGTGCGGTGGATGGAACACGGAAATTACCCACGCCGCCGTGCGGACGGGGATCGATCATCTCCAGTCCGACCAGGCGCTGGAATGCCTCGACGGTGCGCTCCACGTAGCGCGCTTCCTGTTTGAAGCCGGTGAACATGCAGCTCTTCACCGTCCCTTTGCCGCCCATGACCAGCAGATAGGCATACCCCCGCGGCGCGAGGTCGTCGTCGCAGATCGCCCAGAAGCCATCCGGCATGCGGGTGTCGAAGTGGTAGCCGACCGCTATGGCATCGGCGGCCTTCGGGCCGGTGGCAAAGATGGCGGGTCCCTGCACGTGCTGGACGCGACTATTGAAGCGCACCTCCACCCCCAGTTCCCTGGCCTGATGCAATAACGCCGTGTCCAACGTGTCCGGGCCGGGGCCGCGTTCGACCATGTAAAACAGCGGCTCATGGCTACGGATGCAGTAACCCTTGCCCCAGGCATCAAAGACGGTACCTGCGCGGCAGGGCAGCCTCTTGAATCCGATAGTCAGGCCCTGCTTCTGCAACGCCACCAGGGCATCTTGCCGGGTGGTCCAGTTCTCCAGTCCCTGCAGGTCGCGTTTGAAGCGATAGCCCACAGCGCCTTGAGCCTCGTGCACAATGACCTGCCGTCCGGCGCCGGCCAGGGTGATGGCGGCCGCCAGCCCGGCCGGCCCCGCGCCTGCAATTTCGATAGCGGTGCCACCCATCCTGCGCACGTCTTGTGTCTACCCCGTATTCTTTCCGGCGCTGCGTGCGGCGAAGACGTTGTGAATGGGTACCCAGACCAGGGCGAAATACCAGCCGTAACCGTAGCTTTCGATCAGTCCCAGAAAAAAACTCCGCCAGCTGAGCCACGCGAAACCCGGCAGCAGTGCCTGCCAGGCCTCGTACATGGCGTGCGCCGGGAACAGCAGATCGAAAGCCACACACAGGGTAAAGGTGATGGCCAGAAACAGGCTGGAGGCGTGGCCCACCGCGACCAGGGAGATGCCCGGCTTCATGACGCACCTCCCACCTCGCCGCCGGTGGGCTTCAGGTATTTGTCCGGATCGGCTTCGAACTTGTCCAGGCAGTTGCGGCTACAAAAATGGTACAACGTTCCTTTATGCGTCTTGCCGTAGCCCTTGTCCGTCGCCACGGTCATGCCACACACAGGATCGGTATGCTCGCCCATCCCGCTTCCGTGTCCCGTATGACCGCCATGCCCATGGACCCTATGCGCCCCGCAACCGAAACGCATCATGGCGTAGAACAGACCGCCAAGAATCAGAAACCAGAGTAAGCCTTCCATAGGTACCTCCTTTACTGCTACTGCCGCAGTCCCGCCCGCAGCTGATCGAGACGCGGGACGAACGCCGGCGTCACGGCGGCGTAACGCGTATAAAGTTCACCGAATGCGTTACCCACTTCCGCGTCCTCGCTACGCGCCAGACGGATGTACATATAAACCAATACTGGAAACATCAGCAGCGTGAGGATCGTCGGCCACTGCAAAAGAAAGCCGAACATGATCAGGATGAAGGCAACATATTGTGGATGACGGATCCGCGCGTAGGGCCCGCTCGTCGCCAGCGCGTTTGTTTTTTGCGAGGCATAGAGCACCCGCCAGGCCGCGGCCAGCAGCCAGAAACCGCCGCCGATGAAGACCATGCTCAGGACATGAAACGGCCCGAAGTGCGGATTGGCCTTCCAGCCGAAGAGCATCTCCAGCAGGTGGCCGGCGTCATGAGACAGCCATTCCACCTCGGGATAGCGGCTCTGCAGCCAGCCGGAGAGAAAATAGATGGTCAGCGGGTAGCCATACATCTCGGTGAATAGCGCAACGAGGAATGCAGAGAAAGCCCCGAAGGAACGCCAGTCGCGCGCGGTCTGCGGCTTGAAGAAGCTGAGGGCGAAAATGATGAAGATCGCCGAGTTGATGATCACCAGCGACCACAGGCCGTAGGCGGGCGCGTTCCCGGTCATGGACGGTCTCCCTCATCCCGGCTCCCGCCGCCATCGGCACCATGCCCACCGTGCATGAAGAAATGCATGCCGATGCAGAGCGCGAGAAACACCAGCAGCAGCCCGTTTCCGGTGAACAGGTGTACGCGATGTTCGTACGCCAGCAGCAGACCCGCGATGGCGGCAAAGCCGATCAGCACCATGCCCGCGCGGGACCTCCAGAAACTGCCCGGTGGCGGGGAACCTCGCGGTGCATGGTCATGTTCGCTCATGGTGTTCTACCTTTTTCCACGCCGGATCAACCGCACAACATCCCGCTCCGGCAGACGGCCCCGAACCTTCACCTGCTACCGGTGGGGAGTTTGCTCCAATGGGCTGGTCGGGTGGCACCTATACCGCCTGAACCGCACATGCGGTTCAGGGACACGGTCCGCGTTGACATTGCTGCTGATGCTCCATCATCTGATCCATCATCATCTGCATCATGTCGATGCGTTGTTGCATGCTGTCCATCCGCTCCTGCGCCACGTCCGACGATATACCAGGGCCACCCTGACCGCTGCCGCCCATCATGCCACCCTGGCCGCCTTTGCCCATCATGCCGCCCTGGCCGCCTTTACCCATCATGCCGCCTTCGCCGCCTTTATCCATCATGCCGCCCTGGCCGCCTTTACCCATCATGCCACCCTGGCCGCCCATCATGCCGCCTTCGGCGCCCATCATGCGCTGGCGGCCACCCATCATTTCGTTCATCTGCCCCATGGCTTCATGCATTTGCTGCATGTGCTGC
>JAGFJP010000015.1 GCA_024102665.1 Thiogranum sp.
ACCGGCGCGAGCGACGTCCGCGCGTCGGCCTGGCGCTCGGCGGCGGGGGCGCCAAAGGCCTCGCCCATATCCCGATGCTAGAGACTCTGGATCGCCTGGGCGTGCGCCCGCATGTCATTGCGGGCACCAGCGTCGGCGCGATCATCGGCGCGTTGTACGCGGCCGGCAAGTCAGGCGCGCAGATCCGCGCGCTGGTGGAGCAGTTTCTGATCAACGACAAAAGCAGGGCGCAACGCCTGATCCCGATGCCGGATTCGTTGCGCTGGCTGGACTTTATCGATCCGACAATGTCCGGCGGCGGCCTGCTCGACAGTGACGACTTCATTGCGTTCCTGGGTGAAACCATCTCCGCGCGCCGTTTTGAAGATCTGGAAATACCGCTCAAGGTGACCGCCACCGAACTGTGGAGCGGGAATGCCGTGGTCCTGGAATCGGGTGATCTGATGCCCGCCTTGCAGGCCAGCATGGCGCTGCCCGGCATATTCCCGCCGGTCCGTCATCAAGGCCGGGACCTGGTGGACGGCGGTGTCGCCAACCCCCTGCCCTACGATCTGTTGTTCGATGCGTGTGATCTGGTGATCGCGGTTGACGTCAGCGGTGACCGCAAAGCGGTTGACGTCAGCGATCTGTCTTTCCTCGGCGTGCTGTTTCACAGCTTCCACACCATGAGCGGGAACATCGTGACGGAGAAACTCAAACTGCGGCGCCCGGACATTTACATCAGGCCCGAGATCACGGATGTCCGCGTGCTGGAGTTCTACAAGGCCGACCAGGTGTTCGCGCAGGCTGCGGCGGCGCAACAATCACTGGCCGGCGCGCTGAAACAGCGCCTGCCTGAGTGACCCGGCTGCCGCCCGCGCCGCGAAGGCCGCAGGCAATCCTATTGCTCCTGATCGACACCCGTCGCGGGATAATTCTGCTTCCACCAGGCGAGCATCCCGCCTTGCAGCTGCACCGCGTTATCGAAACCGCGCACCTGCAACAGGCGTACCGCGGGTATGCTGCGGTGGGCGCTCAGGCAAATGGCGACGATCGGCCGGGCGGCGTCGAGTTGCAGGGACCCGAGACGCTGTTTCAGTTCCTGGATGGGAACGTTCACCGCCCCCGGGATATGACTGCGCCGCCACTCGGCTCGGGTGCGAACGTCGACAATCTGCGGCGGCGCCTGCGCCGCGAGTTGCCGGTTGAGTTCGCCTGCACTGATTTCCGCGACCTGTCCGAACGGCAGCCACCAGAACAGGGATTTCAATCGATCGAACAGCGTCATTGCGGTGCGCCCCCTAGGCTGCGCCACCCCGTCCCCGCGTTTTTCTCGGCCTGGCGTTATGATCAGCCGCGTCGCGGATAAAAGCCTTCAGCAGTTTTTTGTCGCGCGTCGGCATCTGGATAATGCTGGCTCCGATACCGTACTGCTGGTCCTGTTCCAGTTCCTCCACGCGCTGTATCTTGGCTTTGCAGGAGATGCGGCCGCGGCGGCCCGGCAGGGGGAAGCTGAGTTCCAGCACGGTCGCCATCGGCAAGGGTTTCTGATAGCGAAAGCGCATACCGCCCTCGCTGAGATCCTGCAACAGGATGATCTCGCCGGTGTCGGGTGATATGGCGATGTGACCCATGATCGAGGTGCTGACGCGTTCGTACTCGCGCATTTCCGTGTGGTACAGCGCGATCTGGTTCTTGCCGCGCGCCTTGGCCTGGTACAGCGCCTGGTCCGCTTTCCTGATCAGCGCCGCGCTGTCGTCAGCGTCGACATGCAGCGTCGCCACACCGCCACTGACCGTGAAACGCTGCAGCGGCTGTTGCTTGCCGTTGGCGAAACTGCTGTTGGCAACTGCCTGGCGAATGCGGTCCGCGATGGTGAATGCGCCTTCCCTGTTGGTCTCCGGCAGCAATAGCACGAATTCCTCGCCGCCGAAACGCGCCACGATGTCGACTTCGCGCACCGTTTTGCGAATGATGCCGGCCAGTTTCTTCAGGGCCTTGTTGCCGGCCAGATGGCCGTTGCTGTCGTTGTAGTGCTTGAAGTCGTCGACATCGAACAACACCATTGACAGAGGCACCCGGTAACGACCGGACCGCAGCACTTCCTTTTCCAGCGTCTTGCTGAAATACCGGAAATTGTGCAGCTGCGTCAGCTCATCGATTTCCGTTTCCTTGCGGGTCTGCTCGAATACCTTGATTTCGATGATCTTGGGATTGCGGATGCGCCGGTTGAAGGCCAGGTAGTAGTCCAGCAGCGCCACGCGGAAATCCACGTCGCGCCCGGCCCGGGCCGACAGCGTATCCCAGTGCGCCATCACTTCCTGGAAATGCTTTCTGGCGACGCGCTTGCTGAATTCCAGATGAGCGGCGGTATACAGCAGAGCGCAGTACACTTCGTCACCGTTTTGTTCGGCGATCGTGCTGACGCTTTTGCGGAATTTTACCCTGTCGACTGACTCGTCACGCAGCAGCCGCGCAATCCGCGCCGCTATTTTTTTTTCGTTATTTATGGTTATCCCCCCGGTGAACAACCTGGGTTATTCACCTTCAAGAGCCGGGATTAACCCATTTTCAAATGCACGCCGTCAACAGTCAGGAATTTGACGGGACGCCTTGCCCATGCGCAAGGATTTCATTTTTATCGGAATGGATCAGGCGCTGCTTGTCCGGACGCCCGAGTTTTTTGATGGCGGCCTCCCTGCGACTCGCGGTGCTGCGGTCGTCCGCGCTTTCCAGGTAAACCAGCCGCTGTGGCATACGCCCCCTGAAGTAGCTGGCGCCTTGACGTCCGCCGTGCTGGGCGAAGCGTCGCACGATATCCGTGGTGATTCCGGTGTACAGCGAGTTGTCGCTGCACAGGATCATGTAGACATGCCAGCTCACGCTCCGGCGCCACTCCCGGCATACACAAGCGGCGCATTGCAGCAACGGCACCGGTATACCGCGTCGCCGCGCCGGATCCTGTTGTGCCTGCTGGTGGTTATGGAATGCGCGGCACAGTCGCAGCGGTATTCGAAACGCCGCTGGCGACGCACCGGAATGCCGGTCAGATCATAACGCGCGGTGGCGCGCGGTACGGCCCCGAGCGCATGCATGACCTGCTGCCACTCGACGCCGTGCGGGCGCACATTGCGCAGGCCGTACAGACGGTCGACCACGTAATGGGCCACTTCGTGCGGCACAGTGCCGTCGAGGCTGTCGGCAAAATAGCGCGCGAAAATATACGGGTTGTAGCGGATTCGCGCTTCGCCCCGGGCGACACGGTACTGGCCGGCGGCCCGGCCCTGCAGATCGAAAGATACCGGTACCGAAGCCCGCCCCAGACCGAAAAGCTGTCCGGCGCGCTGCAGGCAACTGCGCGTGGCCTGCAAAACCTGCTGCTGTTGCAGCGGATCAAGCGGCCGGATCATGACCACCGCCAGTCACCTTCATTGGCCGAAGCGGTAAAACTGACGATCGAGATAATCGGTGACATCGTCGATTTCCTGATCGCTCCAGTCCAGCCCGCTGTGCACGCTCCAGGCCGCCACCCGCTTGCGCACGGCAGCGCGTGACACCGCTTCGCGCCCCTCGCGTTCATGCGCCCAGCTTTCGTGGCAGCTCTTGCAGTGATTCTCGTAAAGCGCCTCGCCGCGATCGAACAACTCCGCCAGTGAAATCGCCGGCAGGCCCATAGTGACACACAGCAGCAGTGCAGCGCGTCTCAACAACGTCTGCCACGCACTCTTTCGCATCGGGTGATTCTCCTCGCATCAACAAGCTGTTCCATTCCGGCTAGTGTAGTTGAAAACACCGGGTGCCGGGAACCGCCTGCATACAACGCCGCAACGTCTGCGTTATGATACTGACAGCAGGAACCGGCCCCACGCGCCGCGGGCCACGCCGAAAGCAGCAAGAGGTGAAAACCGATGTATTCCCTTGAAGATCTCAGGAAACAGAACCGGGATATTTCCGAGTTGTGCGACGTGCTGGCGGTGCTGATCGAGCATAAATCGCTTTACAGCAACGCGGTGTTCTGTGAACTCATGTCGCGCTTCAAGGAAAAGGCGTGGATCCACCTGGTATTCGAAGACAACACTGTGTATGCCGAACTGGCGCGCGATAACGACCCGGAAGTGAGAAAAATCGCCGGCACATTCCACGACAGCGCGAGAGAGATCAAAAAACGCTTCTCCGGCTATGTCAGGCACTGGTGCAAGCCCGTCATCGGCGACGATGAACACGCTGCGCTGGTCAGCGAAAGCCGCGAAATCTTCAGCCTGATCCGCGACCGCATCGCCTACGAGAACGAACACATGTTTCCGCTGGTCAGGGAGTCGTGACGGACTATCGGAGATTCATTGCTCAATAGTCCGGACAAAGTCTGCCAGCGCCGCCTCGTACGCTGGCTGGCTGCGCAGAAACCCGCCGTTGTGATCCCCGCTGATTTCCACGAATCGTTTCGGTTCGCCGGCCGCAGCGTAGACCTTTTCCCCGAGCCGGAACGGCATCACCTCGTCTTCCCTGCTGTGCAGCACCAGGAGCGGACAGCTCGCCTGGCGGACCTTCGCCAGCGTGTCGAAGTTGTAGCGCAGCAGCACCAGGCGCGATAACAGCGGGAATACCAGGTTGGCGAAGTCGCGCGCCGAGCTCAGGGTCGACTCCAGGATCAGGCCGCCCGCCGGCACCTCTGCCGCCAGATTCGCCGCCACCGCGCCGCCCAGCGAACGTCCGAACAGAATCACGTCCTCGCTTGCGAAACCGCGTTTCTCTGTCAGGTAGCGCCAGGCGGCCGAGGCGTCCCGGTACATGCCTTCCTCGCCGGGTTGGCCTTCGCTGCGACCGTAGCCGCGGTAGTCGAAGATAAACACATCCAGGCCGAGGCGGTTGAAGATGGCAATCGAGTCGCCGCGATGGGAAATGTTTCCGGCATTGCCGTGGAAGAACAGCAGCACGCGGCGGGCGCCGGCGCGCGGCACATACCAGCCGTGCAGCTGCACGCCATCGGCGGCCCGAAAACTGACGTCTTCGTAATCGAAACCCCACTGCGCCGGTGTCGCCTGCAAGCGGCGGTCGGGAAAAAAGATCATGGACGGCTGCTGCAGATACATCAAGCCGTTCAACAACCCGACGGCCAGCAGCAGGGTGGCTAATCCGGCAGCCACGATCAGCGGTCGCCGGATGCGCCGGCTTCCTCCATCTGTGCATCCACAACTTTTGTCATGCCTGAAAACATCGCCCGTCGCTGGATTCCCTGCAACAGTAGCACATGGGCTATAGTTTCCGCATGTCGCTACAACGCACGCCGATGCGCCGCGCGCTACCGGTTTTTCTGCTGTGCCTTGCCTGGTGCGCAACCGCGCCCGCGCGCGAGTATCAGCAACAAACGATTGTCATCGACGGCACGGAACAGCGCGTCCGCATCCCGGCCGGCTACCGGCTCGAGGTGCTGACGACAGCGCTGGACGGTCCACGCATGTTGACCTTCGCCGCAAACGGCGAGCTGCTGATCGGCTCAAAGTCGGGAAACATCTACCGGCTGACGCCGCCCTATACGCGCCCCGAGGTGTTGCTGCAGCTCCCCGATTACCCGCACAGCGTCGCGGTGCGCGATGATGAGATCCTCATCGCCCAGACCAGCGGCCTGTACCGCGCCCCGTATCGTCCCCGGCAGGCACAGATTGCGCGCGACAGCGTCAGCCTGGTCGCCGCATTGCCGGGCGGCGGCGGACACAGCAGCCGCACGGTGCGTATCGGGCCTGATGGCAGGGTCTATGTCAGTCTCGGCATCAGCGGCAACTGCAGCGACCAGTACCTTGGCGACGACTACCGTTTCAGGGACCGGCGCGGTGGCGTGCTGGTACTGGATGAAAGCGGTGACGCGGCGCAGTTCGAGCCTTTCGCAGCCGGACTGCGCAATCCGGTCGGTTTCGACTGGCACCCGCGCACCGGTGTCATGTACGCCAGCAACAACGGGCCTGATCATCACGGCTTCGAGCAGCCCCCCGAATATTTCAGCCGCCTGACTGCCGGCTCCTTTCACGGCATGCCCTGGTTCCAGTTCGACGGCCGCAGCCTGCAACGCGATTCCTGCGTGACAAGCGACCCTCCACGGCCGCGCGCCGAAGTCACGCCGCCGGTCGCCACCTTCCCGGCGCGCAGTGCACCGATGGCGGTCGCGTTCGTGCCGCAGGGCGCGCTGGGCCCCGAATTCAACGGCGATGCCGTGGTCGCGCTGCGCGGCTCATGGGGCACCCGCCCTTCCGGTGGCGCAATGGGCGATCCCGCCACGCGGCGGGAGCCGAAGCTGGTGCGGGTCCTGTTCAGTGAAGGCGAGGCGCGGGGCGTGGAGGATCTGGTCACCGGGTTTCAGCTCGCCGACGGCGCGCGCTGGGCGCGTCCGGTCGGTGTCGCCATCGGTCCCGACGGCGCGCTTTATTTCACCAGTGACAGCGGCACCAACGGTCTGTTCCGCCTGAGTCGCGTCGCGCAGTCCGGTCAGAGCACCGCCAGCCACTGATACCACAGCGGCAAGGTGAGAATGCTCAGCAAGGTGGTAATGGTAACCGCCGCCGCATAAAGCCCCACGTCCAGGTTGAAGCGATCGCAGAACACAATGCCCAGCACCATGCTCGGCATGGCAGTCTCCAGCACCACCGCCTCGCGCCATTCCCCCGACAGACCGATCATGGAACTGAACAGGACGATCGCGGCCGGCACGATCAACAGGCGGATCAGCACCACAGGAACGACCGCCGGCAGGTTGCGCCAGTGCGCCCTGTCCCATTCCAGGCTGAGACCCAGCGAAAACAGCATCAGGGGCACCACGCCACGCTCCAGCAGGC
>JAGFJP010000025.1 GCA_024102665.1 Thiogranum sp.
CGTGGAAACGGATGAAGGCACGAACCCAGTGGACATAAGCCTGTTCGGTTCGTAAGCTGTAATGCAAGTAGCGTATGCGCTCACGCAACTGGTCCAGAACCTTGACCGAACGCAGCGGTGGTAACGGCGCAGTGGCGGTTTTCATGGCTTGTTATGACTGTTTTTTTGTACAGTCTATGCCTCGGGCATCCAAGCAGCAAGCGCGTTACGCCGTGGGTCGATGTTTGATGTTATGGAGCAGCAACGATGTTACGCAGCAGGGTGACGGTGTTCGGCATTCTGAATCTCACCGAGGACTCCTTCTTCGATGAGAGCCGGCGGCTAGACCCCGCCGGCGCTGTCACCGCGGCGATCGAAATGCTGCGAGTCGGATCAGACGTCGTGGATGTCGGACCGGCCGCCAGCCATCCGGACGCGAGGCCTGTATCGCCGGCCGATGAGATCAGACGTATTGCGCCGCTCTTAGACGCCCTGTCCGATCAGATGCACCGTGTTTCAATCGACAGCTTCCAACCGGAAACCCAGCGCTATGCGCTCAAGCGCGGCGTGGGCTACCTGAACGATATCCAAGGATTTCCTGACCCTGCGCTCTATCCCGATATTGCTGAGGCGGACTGCAGGCTGGTGGTTATGCACTCAGCGCAGCGGGATGGCATCGCCACCCGCACCGGTCACCTTCGACCCGAAGACGCGCTCGACGAGATTGTGCGGTTCTTCGAGGCGCGGGTTTCCGCCTTGCGACGGAGCGGGGTCGCTGCCGACCGGCTCATCCTCGATCCGGGGATGGGATTTTTCTTGAGCCCCGCACCGGAAACATCGCTGCACGTGCTGTCGAACCTTCAAAAGCTGAAGTCGGCGTTGGGGCTTCCGCTATTGGTCTCGGTGTCGCGGAAATCCTTCTTGGGCGCCACCGTTGGCCTTCCTGTAAAGGATCTGGGTCCAGCGAGCCTTGCGGCGGAACTTCACGCGATCGGCAATGGCGCTGACTACGTCCGCACCCACGCGCCTGGAGATCTGCGAAGCGCAATCACCTTCTCGGAAACCCTCGCGAAATTTCGCAGTCGCGACGCCAGAGACCGAGGGTTAGATCATGCCTAGCATTCACCTTCCGGCCGCCCGCTAGCGGACCCTGGTCAGGTTCCGCGAAGGTGGGCGCAGACATGCTGGGCTCGTCAGGATCAAACTGCACTATGAGGCGGCGGTTCATACCGCGCCAGGGGAGCGAATGGACAGCGAGGAGCCTCCGAACGTTCGGGTCGCCTGCTCGGGTGATATCGACGAGGTTGTGCGGCTGATGCACGACGCTGCGGCGTGGATGTCCGCCAAGGGAACGCCCGCCTGGGACGTCGCGCGGATCGACCGGACATTCGCGGAGACCTTCGTCCTGAGATCCGAGCTCCTAGTCGCGAGTTGCAGCGACGGCATCGTCGGCTGTTGCACCTTGTCGGCCGAGGATCCCGAGTTCTGGCCCGACGCCCTCAAGGGGGAGGCCGCATATCTGCACAAGCTCGCGGTGCGACGGACACATGCGGGCCGGGGTGTCAGCTCCGCGCTGATCGAGGCTTGCCGCCATGCCGCGCGAACGCAGGGGTGCGCCAAGCTGCGGCTCGACTGCCACCCGAACCTGCGTGGCCTATACGAGCGGCTCGGATTCACCCACGTCGACACTTTCAATCCCGGCTGGGATCCAACCTTCATCGCAGAACGCCTAGAACTCGAAATCTAACGTCCGTTCGGGCATCGAGGTCCATGTCGGGGTGGGACGGGCCCGTGGCTTCAAGATCACTTGCAGTCCGACCGCGATGTCTTGGTTGCGCGAGAGGTTGTCGATATCCTCCACTTCCATCATCAACCCTGGATAATGCCGCCGCCGTCATCGCCGCCGACGCCCGTGCCGGGCTTTTCGGGCCTGTCAGGCTTGCTCGGCCTTCAGCCTGCCTGGGCGAGATCTCCGGCGGACGGATTAACGGCGGAGCTTCGCCGCCTTTCGTGCGTGTGAAGGCCGAAGATAGTTCTCTCAAAAACATCCGTTTATGAGAGATACCAAAGCCGACAGTCTGCCGAAGGTTGAAGGTCTCTCAAAACGGCTCTGTTGCAAAGATTGGCGGCAGTCAGAGGTAGGCTGTCGCTCTGCGCCGATCAGGCGGCTGCTGCGAAATGGTGGTTGAGCATGCCCATGGCCTCCGTCAGCGCCGAGGGCCCAATGCCAAAAGCTCTCTCCACAAGGCGCACCTCGCCCCTGATGCCGGGCTGCAGGCACCAGGGGCGAGCCTGTCCTTTGCGCAGGGCTCGCATGACTTCGAATCCCTTGATCGTGGCATAGGCCGTGGGGATCGATTTGAAACCGCGCACCGGCTTGATCAGTATCTTGAGCTTTCCGTGATCGGCCTCGATCACGTTATTGAGATACTTCACCTGCCGGTGGGCCGTCTCCCGGTCCAGCTTTCCTTCGCGCTTCAATTCGGTGATCGCTGCACCATAGCTCGGCGCTTTGTCGGTATTGAGCGTGGCAGGCTTTTCCCAGTGCTTCAGGCCTCGCAGGGCCTTGCCCAGGAACCGCTTCGCTGCCTTGGCGCTGCGGGTCGGCGACAGGTAGAAATCGATCGTGTCGCCCCGCTTGTCGACTGCCCGGTACAGGTAGGTCCACTTGCCCCGCACCTTGACGTAGGTTTCATCCAGGCGCCAGCTCGGATCAAAGCCACGCCGCCAGAACCAGCGCAGCCGCTTCTCCATCTCCGGGGCGTAGCACTGGACCCAGCGATAGATCGTCGTATGGTCGACCGAAATGCCGCGTTCCGCCAGCATTTCCTCAAGGTCGCGATAGCTGATCGGATAGCGACAATACCAGCGCACCGCCCACAGGATCACATCACCCTGGAAATGGCGCCACTTGAAATCCGTCATCGTTCCGTCCGTCCAATCTCCGCCAAGCATGCTCAAGCTTCACGATTTTTGCAACAGAGCC
>JAGFJP010000082.1 GCA_024102665.1 Thiogranum sp.
GATGCGGGGATTTTACTTGAAAATCAACGGGACGCCGTCCAGACTAGACGCCTTCCCAAAACCGGCCGGTATTGTAACCCATGCGTCGCCCCGAAGGCTAAAACTTCACAGCGGCAGCCGCTAAATCGTATTGTTCACCCATAAGCATGCTCCCTGACTGACCGATGCGCCTGATTCTCTCCCTGCTCACGTTGCTCATTGCCGGATGCGATCTGATTCCCCGATCGCATCTGGAACGTGTCGAGGACAGCGGCGAACTGCGGGTGCTGACACGCTACAGCGCCACCACCTATTACGAGGGTCCGCACGGACCGACCGGGATCGAATACGATCTGGCCGCGGGCTTCGCTGAGTTCCTCGGTGTGAAACTGAAAATCAGGGTGCCGGACAACCTGGCGAACATTCTGAGCGACATCCAGAACGGTTCCGCGGATCTTGCCGCAGCCGGACTCACGATGACCGATGCACGGGCGTCGCTGTTCAATTTCGGGCCGGTTTACCAGCGCATCACGCCACAACTGGTGTATCGCGAAGGCTCGCCGCCGCCGAAAAACCTGGATGTGCTGCGCGGCAGTCTGGAAGTGGTGGCCGAAAGCAGCCACGCCGAGCGCTTGCATGCCCTGAAGGGCGAATATCCCGACCTGTCGTTCCAGGAGAGCCGCGAACTCGAAAGCGAACAACTGCTCAACCTGGTATGGGAACAGGTCATTGACTACACGGTGGCCGATTCCAACGAGGTCGCCATCAACCGGCGCTTCTACCCGGAACTGCGCGTCGCTTTCGATATCAGCGTGCCGGAACCGCTGGCCTGGGCGTTTCCGCCGGGCGAGGATCGCAGCCTGGTCGAAAAGGCCGAGGAATACTTCGCCGGCTTGCGCGCATCCGGCCGGCTCGATCGGCTGCTCGACCGCTACTACACCTACGTCGCGGATTTCGACTACGTGGGCACGCGCCGCTACATGAAACACATCGAGCAGCGCCTGCCCTTGTACCGGAACTGGTTCGAGGAAGCCGCGCAGCAGACCGGCGAGGACTGGCGCCTGCTGGCGGCCATCGGCTACCAGGAATCGCACTGGGATCCGGGCGCGGTGTCACCTACCGGGGTGCGCGGCATCATGATGCTGACGCAGAACACCATGCAGCACCTGGGCATCGACGGCAGTCGCCACGATGCCGAGGCCAGCATCGAGGGCGGCGCGCGCTATTTCTCCTCGGTCAAGAACCGTATTCCCGGGCGCATCAGGGAACCGGACCGCACCTGGATGGCGCTCGCCGCTTACAACGTCGGTTACGGGCACCTGGAGGATGCGCGCGTCCTGGCGCAGGACGACGGTGCCAACCCCGACAGCTGGACCGATGTGAAAAAATACCTGCCGCTGCTGACGCAGAAAAAATGGTACTCGAAAACCCGCTACGGTTATGCGCGCGGCCATGAGCCGGTGCGTTACGTGGAAAACATCAGGAGCTATTACGATATCCTGGTCTGGCAGAGCGAGCGCGAGCATCCGCCGGCGCCCTCCTCCCCGGCATTGACCATCCAGTCGCCGGCGCTTTAGCGCGGCCCGCGCCGCCGCAGGCTAGACCCGGACATTATCGATCAGGCGCGCCTTGCCGAGCCTGACCGCGGCAAGCACCACGCAATTGCTCGCGTCTTTCCCGACAGGTCGCAGGGTATCGGCATCGCGGATGCTCACGTAGTCGGGTGTGAATCCGGCTTCCTGCAAAGCCTGGAACGCCTCCTGCTCGAGCTGTTCCGGAGCCTGTTCATGAAGGCGCATCTGCGCAGCCACGTGGCACAGGGTCTGGTATAGCGTCGGCGCCAGCCGGCGTTCCGTTGCGCTGAGATAACGGTTGCGGGAACTCATGGCCAGTCCGTCCGCTTCGCGCACCGTGGGCACGCCTTCGATTTCGATCGGCCAGTAGAGGTCCCGGACCAGGCGGCGGATCACCGCCAGCTGCTGGTAGTCTTTCTCGCCGAACACCGCGACATGCGGCTGCACCAGGTTGAACAGCCGCGCCACCACTGTCGCCACGCCGGCAAAATGACCGGGGCGAAAATCGCCGCACAGACCCTGGCTGACATCCGGAATGTCGATGCGCACAGCCTGTTCAGCGCCATGCGGATACATCAGCTCGACCGACGGCGCGAACAGCAGGTCCACATTTTCCGCGGCGAGTTTTTCGGCATCCTGCTCAAAGGTGCGCGGATAACTTTCGTAATCCTCGCCGGGACCGAACTGGGTCGGATTGACGAAAATGCTCACCACCACATGCTGCGCCAGCTCGCGCGCGCGGCGCACCAGGTGCAGGTGCCCTTCATGCAGATTGCCCATGGTCGGCACGAATGCGATACGCTCACGGGCGTTGCGCCAGCCGTCGATGGCGGCGCGCAGCTCGGGGAGTTCAGTAACGGTACGCACGCAGGCTCCGCAGCAAGGGCTCAGGAATAACTGTGCTCGGCGTCGGGAAAGCGCGCTTGCTTGACGGCTTCGACGAAGGCGCGCAGCGCGCCCGGGATATCCTGTGCGTCTTCAAGAAAATTGTGCGTGAACTTCGGTCGCTTGCCCGGTGTTATGCCCAGCAGATCGTACAGCACCAGCACCTGGCCGTCACAGTGCGGTCCCGCGCCGATGCCGATAGTGGGAATCTGCAGTTTCTCGCTCACGCGCCCGGCGAGCGGCGCGGGAATACACTCCAGCACCAGCAGCGACGCGCCCGCCTGTTCCAGCAGTTGCGCGTCTTCCAGCAGGCGTTGCGCAGACTCGGGATCCCGCGCCTGCACACGGTAGCCGCCGAGCTGGTTCACCGACTGCGGCAACAGGCCGAGGTGCGCGCACACCGGTATGCCGTGCGAGGTCAGCGCCTTGACCGTATCGCACAGCTCGCGCCCGCCCTCCAGCTTGACCATGTGCATGCCGGCTTCGCTCATCAGGCGCGCGGCGTTGCCGAGCGCCTGGTCGACACTGCTGTAGCTCATGAACGGCATGTCGACGACACGCAGGGCGGTTTTGCCGGCGCGCGCCACGCAGGAGGCGTGATAAACCATGTCATCCATGGTCACCGGCAGCGTCGACTCATGGCCCTGCACAACCATGCCCAGGGAATCACCCACCAGCACGATTTCCACGCCGGCCTGCTCGAGCAGCGTGGTAAAGCTGGCGTCATAGCTGGTCACGCAGGCGATCTTCTCGCCGCTCTGTTTCAGCTGGCGCAAGGACGCTATGGTTATTTCCCTGGCGTCAGCCATGATGATCACCGGATGACGCAACGCGCAACGCCTGCGGCATGGGGTTGAAATAGTGACGCCCGCTTTTCACCTGTGCCATCTGTTCCAGCAATGCCCGGTAGTCGTCATCGTTTTCCACGAGGTTGATATCTGCGGCATTCACGATCAGCAACGGCGCCTCGTCGTAGAAATGGAAGAACCGCGTGTAGGTTTCGCACAGTGATTTCAGATATCCGGGTTCCATGGCGCGCTCAAAGGGAATACCGCGTTTTCCGATGCGTTTCATCAACACTTCCACCGGCGCCTGCAGGTAGATGACCAGGTCCGGTTTCGGCACGTCGATAGTCAGGTGCGAATACACCTGTTCGTACAGTTTATACTCTTCATTATCCAGCGTAAGCCTTGCGAACAGGCGATCCTTGTCCATCAGAAAATCCGCCACGCGCACCGGCTCGAACATATCGGCCTGGCGCAGCTCCTGCATCTGCTGGGCGCGTTGCAGCAAAAAAAACAGCTGGGTCTGCATCGCAGCCGAGCGCGGATTGCGGTAGAAGCGCTCCAGGAACGGGTTATCCGCCGCTCCCTCCAGCAACAGTTCGCTGCCGAATGTTTCCGCCAGGCGCCGCGCCAGGCTGGTCTTGCCGACGCCGATGGGACCTTCAACCACTATAAATCCGGGGTTCAACATACCTGCTCTCTTATTGCGCCGCGCCCGGCGTCTGCTCCAGCCGCGTCAGGCCGGCGGCGGAACGCTGCGCGAGCAGCTCCTGTACCTTGCCCATGCCGGGTATGTCCAGCCGGCTGTCGATTTCCGCCAGCGGATACAGCACGAAATTGCGCTGCGCAATACCCGGGTGCGGAATCTTCAACTGTTCGGTGTCGATCATGTACTGCCCGTACAACAATATATCCAGATCCAGGGTGCGCGGTCCCCAGTGCTGCGCGCGCACCCGCCCGTGCCGCTGCTCGATCGCCTGCAGGCCCTGCAGCAACGCCTGCGGCGGCAGCGTCGTTTCCAGGCACGCCACGGCATTCACGAAGTCCGGCTGATCCTGCGGCCCCATCGGCGCGCTGCGGTACAGCGATGAACGCGACCTGAGCGCCGTTTCCGGCAATCCCGCCAGCTCGTCGATGGCGCTTTCCACCTGCATTTGCGGGTTTTCCAGGTTGCTGCCCAGGCCGATGTACGCCACGACCTCAGGCATCGGAGCGGGTGACGGGTTTGCGCTTGCGCGGCCGTCGCCGGCGTTTTTTCTGCGCCGGCGCTTCGACCATGCCCGCCCGTTCGCTTTCATTGAGCGTCTGGAAACTGGTCCACCAGTCAGCCAGCTCCTTCGGCGCCTCGCCGACTTCGCTGCGCAACAGCAGGAAATCATAGGCAGCACGAAAACGCGGATGTTCCAGCAGGCGGTAGGGCGCCTTGCCGCGGCGGCGTTCCAGGCGCGACTGCAACAGCCAGATCTCGCGCATCGGCAGGCTGAAACGTTTCGGCAGCGCCGTGCTGCGCACCTGTTCGACGGTCACTTCGTTGCCGGCGATCTGCGCCGCTTCCAGTTCGCCGCTGCCCTGCTGCACCAGTTCCTGCATGCGCAGGCGCATCGGCTCCCACAGCAGTGCCGCGTACAGAAATGCCGGCGTTACCGGCTTGTCCTCGGCGAGCCGCTTGTCGGTGTTATCCAGCGCCCGCGCCACGAAGGTGATGGGAAACCCCTGTTCCTCGTGGCTCAGCGCTTCGTCGGTCAGCGGGAACAAATAACGGAACAGATCGTAATGGCGCAGCAGCTCGAAGCTCGACACCGCGCAGCCGCCGAGGAACAGCTTCATCACTTCCTCGAACAGCCGCGCCGCGGGGATATCTGCGAGCAAATGGCCGAGTTCCCACAGCGGCTTTTCACTGTCGGGGTGAATGCGAAAACCCAGCTTGGCCGCGAAGCGCACGGCGCGCAACATGCGTACCGGGTCTTCGCGGTAGCGTTGTTCGGGATCGCCGATCATGCGCAGGGTGCCGGCTTTCAGATCTTCCAGTCCGCCGACATAGTCGACCACCGAGAAATCATTGATATCGTAATACAGCGCATTCACCGTGAAGTCGCGGCGCCAGGCGTCCTCCTCGAGCGTGCCGTAGACGTTATCGCGCAGAATCCGGCCTTCCTCGCTCAACGCGCTGTCCGCATCATCTCCCGGCAGCAAATCGGAACCTGCCCGGAAGGTCGCCACCTCGATAATGTCGCGGCCCACGCGCACGTGCGCCAGCCGGAAACGCCGTCCGATCAACCGGCAGCCGCGAAACAGCTGCCGCACCTCTTCCGGGTGGGCGTCGGTGCCGACGTCGAAGTCCTTGGGCTCACGCCCCAGCAGCAGGTCGCGCACGCCGCCGCCGACCAGATAGCTCTGAAATCCCGCTTCTTTCAGCCGGTACAGGACCTTCAGCGCGCTGGAACTGATGTTGGCGCGCGAAATGGCGTGCTCGGGCCGGGGGATTCTGGTGGGCTGGGCGTCAGCGGGTAAGATATCGCCTTGATTAGTCACTCGAATTAGCTTGTCCCTTATTGGCTGGAGCGTATAATACCACCGCACTGGGTTACGTTCAGCGTTCCTTTTGCTCCCTTCGTCTAGCGGTCAGGACGTCGGCCTCTCACGCCGGTAACAGGGGTTCGATTCCCCTAGGGAGCGCCATATCCTTCGTCGACCCGTGTCAGCGGGGTGTCCTTGCATGCCTCATTCGATTCGTCTGCCCGTGAAGTTTCTGCTGCCAGTCGCCCTTGCGTGGCTGACAACCGCTGCGCCGGTTTTGTCTGATGACGACAATTTGTTTTCCCCTGAAGCACAGCACTGGCTCGACGACAATGAAGACAGCGTGCCGCAGGCAGGCGCGGGAGAACTGATCTTTCTGCCCGACCCTCCCGCCGGCCGCACACTGCATTCACAGAACATACTGACCATCGACGAACAAAGCCTCTCCGAAGGCTGGGTGCGCCTCGTGCAGTGTTATCACGGTCTCGACGCGGTACCCGACGCCGAAATCGTTTATCGCTATCGCGAGCTGCGCGACCTGCACGTCGATTCGCAACGCAATATCGGCAAGGCGACCGTGCACGGGCAAAGCGTGCAGCTGTCGAATGTCGGGCACGATGCAACGCTGTGCGTGGGCCTGCAGGCGCGGATTCTTTACGCGCAGCCCGACGGCGGCTTTGTGTTGCGCAACGGCCCTTTCCACCGCCGCTTCCTCGACGGCTATTTCCCGTTGCACGTCACGCTGGAAGTGCGCTTCCCGGAAGACGCTCTGGCCTATGCGGGCACGCAGCCGGAATCGCAACCCGGCTTCCGTGTGACAACCGCGCCCGGAACCGTGGCGATCGACAGCTGGTTTGCGGGAACACTGAATGTCGAGATCGCTTTTACGACTGCAGCTGCGCGAGGTCCCGGATAACCTCGTCGCTGTGGATCTTCGGATCGACGCTGCGATAGATTTTCGCGATACGGCCGTCGCCATCGATGATGAACGTATGCCGCTTCGCGAACCTGAACAGCGCCAGGTTCACCAGCGAGCCATAGCTGCGCGCCACTTCACCGTCGCTGTCGGAAAGCAGCGGAAAAGACAGGTGATACTTGTCGGCGAATTCCCGATGACTTTTGACATCGTCCGTGCTGATGCCCAGCACCGTCGCGCCCAGGCGTTTCAGTTCGACGACATCATCGCGAAACTCGCAGGCCTCGGTGGTGCAACCGGGCGTATCGTCCTTCGGGTAAAAATACAGCACCAGCCAGCGACCGCGGTAATCGGCCAGCGTGTGCAGCTTGCCGTTCTGATCCATCAGCTCGAATGACGGCGCCGGGTCGCCCGCTTTCAGTCCGGCCGCATGCGTCAGGGGAAATATCATGATCAGCAGCGCGCCGGCGAACGCGCGGATATTGCGTAAACCCATGGCCTGGCTCCCGTGTGCATCAGGTTAATCCGCGCATCGTTCCGGGCAACACCGGCTAATAATGCGACGCATCGGTCAGCTCGCGCATCACTTCGTTCAGCGCCGCGGTTTCGTTATCGACGAAACAAACGAGGTTGCCGACGCTGCACACCGTCGCTTTGACGCCGCGCACCATCCAGCCACCGGGCGGCGCCCAGCCCGGCAGTTGCGTGAACATGGAAAACTGATCGGTGTTTCCCTGCACCATGCGCTTGTAGTCGTGGGCGAATTTCGCCAGCCGCACCATCATGTCCTCATCAAGCATGCCGTAACCTTCCACCAGCGCGCCGTCATCGCGGAAGTGGCAGACCGTGAATACCCCGTCGAGCGCCAGTAGCCGCTTGATCATCGTCGCCGCTCAACCGCCCAGGGCGGCATAGGCCGCTTCGTAATCCGCCGTGCTGTTACGCAGCACAACACCCTGGCTTGCATTGCCCACCGCAGACCATTCGAGGCCCACGAGCGTGAATCCCCGCACCGGGTAGAAACCGCTCTGCCCGGTGGTTTTCTCCCAGCCGCGCGCCTGCATGGTGGCGATCGCGATATTGGCCACGAACATGTGCGCGAGCAGATCGAGGGTATCGGGCCCCAGGTCGGAACCGTCGGCAACACGGTGATCCGTCAATTCGCCGGTGGAGGAATAGGCGAAGGCGGCCGCGGCGCCTTCGAGGTTCATCAATTCATCAAGACTGCTCATTCTGTTTTTTTCTCCAGCAAAAGTCTTCAAAAGGGGTCAGTACCCTTTTCACTCCCGCACCAGCAACTCGTGCGTAACATAAATTTAAAGGGTACTGACCCCTTTAAATCATTTCCTTCACGTCCGCGAGTTTCGCCTGCATGTGCTTCATGATGCGGTTCAGGACACCGGCTTCGTTGTGCATGAAACAGAACACGTTGGCCACCACGCACACGGTGAACTGCGGTCCGCGCACCGCCCAGCCGTGGGCCGGATCGAAGGGACAGTTTTCGCTGTTGGCGCAGAGAATTTCGGCCTGCATGTGCGTGCCCATGGTCGTCGCGCGGCACATGATAGAGGCCATGCGCGCCATTTCGTCACTCAGCTGGCCCTTGTAATTGTAACGATCGCCGCGGTAGGCATACTCGCCCGCCGCGATCACCCCCGGCATCGCAGCCAGATCGGCATACACGCTCATCCAACACTCCTTCCCGTTCTGCTCGCGCTCACGTCGCCGCCGCGACGTTCGCATTTCTTGTATTGTTCCTGTTTCATAGCACAGGAAGGGCGGCTTGTCACCGTTGCGCTGCGAACACTCATGTGCGTACATTAACCGGGCAAACCCAGCGCACTGCAACTATGCCGGCATCCGAAACTCCACCCAGACCCGCGGGCCTTTTGCGGCGGCTTGCCGCCCTGTTCTACGATTCGCTGTTGCTGCTGGCGCTGTGGTTCATTGCCACGGCACTGCTGCTGCCGCTTACCGGTGGCGAAGCTGTTCATTCCGGCAATCCGCTGCTGACCACGTACCTGCTGTTTGTCAGTTTCTTCTTTTACGGCTGGTTCTGGATGCACGGCGGACAAACGCTGGGCATGCGCAGCTGGCGGCTGCAACTGCGCAATCTGCGCGACGGTCCCGTCACCTGGTGGCAGGTGCTGCTGCGTTTCCTGGTCGCGATCCCTGCCGGCGGCCTGCTCGGGCTGGGTTATCTCTGGATGCTGGCCGACCGTAAAAAGCTCACCTGGCACGACCGCTATTCTGAAACCACCATCGTGCAGCTCGACGAAAACCCTGACAAGCGCTAGCACGCATTTCCCGCCCCGCGGGTTGCCGAATGTCAGGCATAACGTTTCAATAACAGCAGGCCTGCCGCCAGCACGGCAACCGGCGGCAGCAAGGCGCTGGCCCAGGGCGCGAAACCATACACCAGACCTGCATGCGCCGTAATGTCGCCGAACAGCTTGAATGCCAGCCCGGCCGCGACGCCCGCGAGCAGCCGCTGCGGCAGACTTTTTTGTCCAAGCGGCCCCAGCACCAGGCCTGCCGCCAGCAGCAACATGGCCAGCACCGAAAGCGGCGCCGTCAAACGCTGCCAGTAAGCCAGGCGGTAAAAAGCCGCATCGCTGGCGTTGCGTTGCAGGTAAGCGATATAACGTCCCAGCTCCGGCAGCGACAGCGTGCCGGCATCGCGCGTCAGAAGCGTCGCCAGGCGCGGATCGATCAAGGTCGCCCAGCGACTGTTATCCTGCCGGTCAACCTCGATCCCCTGATCGCTGAAATCGCTGCGGCGCAGATCTTCCAGCAGCCAGGCATCGTTATCCTTGCGCGCGCGCGATATCGCGATCGCCGAGCGCAAACGCGGCGTGCTGTCGAGCTCGTAAACCCTGATGTCCAGCAGCGCGCCATCCTGCGCGCTTTGCCCGACCTGGATCACGCGTTGCCCGTCGCGCACCCAGAACCCGGCGTCGCGCTGCACGCCGACATCGTCGAACAGCGCCGCGGCCCGCCATTGCCTGGCGAGCTGTTCGCCGGCAGGCGCCGCGCCTTCGCCGACGGCCAGCACAAACACCAGCATCAACGCGCCTGTCTGCAGCACAGCGCGCACCAGGCGGGCCGGCGAGCATCCGGCGAGACCGAACGCCGTCAGTTCCGCGCGCGCCGCCAGGCCGCCCAGTCCGAGCAAGGCGCCCAGCAGGGCCGCCAGCGGAAACGACTGGTACGCGCGTCCCGGCAAGGTCAGCAACGCAAAGCTCAGCGCATCGCTCAATCCATAGTCGCCGCGCCCGATATCGCCGAGTTCTCCAAGCAGGGCGAACAAGGACTCGAGCGCGATAACGGCGAGCCACGCCAGCAGCGTGCCGCCCAGCACGGCCTTGCCGATATAGCTGTCCAGCCGCTTCATGCTGTCACCCGGCGCCGCCCGCGCCGGCTCGCCAGCCGCATACCTGCCAGCAGCATGGCCAGCATCAGCCCGTGCGCCCACCACAGGCCGGTCCACAAGGGGATGCGCCCCTGCTCCAGCCACAGCTGCCCGAGCCCAAGCAGGTTGAAGTAGAGCGTGAACACCAGAACGCCAAGCCACAGCGGCCGGTAACGGCTGGAACCGGGACGCGTACGCGCCAGCGGCACAGCGATCAGCGCCAGCACCGGCACGCTCAGCGGCCGCGCCATCCGCATGTGCCACTCCGCCTGCGCGGCCGGCCGCGCGTCGCGCCGCAATGCGCTGGTCGGCCGCGCGTCCAGGGGGTGGTCGCCAGCGCTCTGGCTCGTCGCCTGCAGGCGCACCGCGTATTCCCGGTACCGCAGCATCCGGTAGTCGGCGCGCCCGGGCGTGCCCTGGTACTGGTAGCCGTCTTTCAGCACCAGGTAGCGACCACCGCGCGCCTCGTCGTCGGCGATGACGGCCTGCTGCGCCACCAGTATGCGCGGATGTTGCGCATGGCTGGCATAGACAAAAACATTCTCCAGCGTGCGCGGTTGCGGCCCGGCATTCTGCGCATACACCAGCCAGCGCCCGTCGCGCAGGGCATGAAAACGGCCAGGCACCAGCGCAGCGGCGTCGACGGCACGTTGCGCCGCGGCGCGCAGCTGATAACCCTGCTGCGCGGTGTGCGGCACCAGGTACGCGCTCAACAGCGCCACCAGGAGGGTCACCGCCAGCACCGGCAGCGCAATCGCCCGGTACCACTGCCACGGACCCATGCCGCTTGCGCCCAGCACCAGCGTTTCGTAATCGCGGTTCAGGCGGCCGAGCAACGCCAGCAGGCCGAGAAACAGACCGAGCGGCATCAGAAACACAAAGAACCCCACCGATTTCAGCGCCAGCAGCGACACGACCGCTTCCGCCGGCAACTCCCCGGCCGCCGCCTGACCGAGATACAGCGAAAAGCGCGCCGCCACCAGCACCAGCCACAGCACCAGTGTGACAAGCAACCAGTACTGCAGCAGCTCGCGAGCCAGATAGCGGTGTAATACCCGAGACATTCTGTTATTCGAATTCCGGAAATCCAGCCGCGCCGGATTTCAAATCCGTCGCCGGCCTGTTAAATTGGCGCGATCATAATCACGCATACCGGCAATTAATGCCAATCAAGGAGCATGCATGGATTTCAATGCCAGAACCGGCGACGCGGACAAGCTGCGCGGCGCCTGCGTGGTGGTCGGCGTTTCCGCCCCGCGCCACCTGTCGCCGGCCGCGGAGCGCCTCGACAAGGCCAGCCGCGGACAGTTGCGCGATCTGCTGAAAAGCGGCGACATCGATACCGAGTGCGGCAAGACCACGCTGATACACCATCCCAAAGGCCGCATACAGGCTGAACGCATCCTGGTGGTCGGTTGCGGCAAGGACAAGCCGCTTTCCGCCAAATCGTTCAGCCAGATCGCATCCGCGGCCGCCAAAGCGCTGCAGGGCAGCGGCGCCACCGACGCCGTGTCATTCCTCTGCGAACTCGATGTGCAGGATCGCGACCTGACCTGGAAGGCCAGCCAGGCGGTACAGGCCAGCCGCGACGCCGTATATCGCTTCGATGATCTCAAAAGCGATGCCAAAGCGCCGAAGCGCCCGTTGCGCAGGATGACGCTGGCGGCAAGCGACGCCGACGATCTGCCTGCGCTGCGCGACGGCATCGCCAGCGGTGTGGCCATCGCCAACGGTATGGACCTGGCGCGAGGGCTGGGCAACCGTCCCGGCAACCTGTGCACCCCCAGCGATCTGGCGGAGCAGGCCAGGGCGCTGCAGCAGAAGCACGCATCCGTCAAGGTCAGGGTGCTGGAGCGGAAAGACATGGAAAAACTCGGCATGGGCGCGCTGCTGGCGGTGGCGCGCGGCAGCCGCCAGCCACCCAAACTCATCACCATGGAGTACAGCGGTGGCGGCAAGCACGACAAGCCGGTGGTACTGATCGGCAAGGGCGTCACGTTTGATTCCGGCGGCATTTCCATCAAGCCCGGCGCGGCGATGGATGAAATGAAATTCGATATGTGCGGTGCCGCCAGCGTGCTCGGCACCGTCTCGGCGGTGGCCGAACTGGGATTGCCGATCAACCTGGTCGGCATTGTGCCGGCGACCGAGAATCTGCCCGACGGCGACGCCTGCAAACCCGGCGACATCGTTACCAGCATGAGCGGAAAGACCATCGAAATTCTCAACACCGATGCCGAAGGCCGCCTCATCCTGTGCGATGCCCTGACCTATGCAGAGCGCTTCAAGCCCGACGTGGTGATCGATATCGCCACCCTCACCGGCGCCTGCATCGTTGCGCTGGGCAAAATCGCCAGCGGCCTGCTGAGCAACGACCAGGAACTCGCCGACGAACTGCTGGAGGCCGGCCAGATGTCGTGGGACCGCGCCTGGCAGTTGCCGCTGTGGGACGACTACGACGAACAGCTGAAGAGCAACTTCGCCGACATGGCCAACATCGGCAGCAACGGCGCCGGCACCATCACCGCCGCCAGCTTCCTCGCCCGCTTTGCCAAAGACTATCGCTGGGCGCACCTGGACATCGCCGGGGTGGCCTGGAAATCCGGTGACGCGAAAGGCTCGACCGGCCGCCCGGTCCCGCTGCTGATGCAGTTCCTGCTCAAGCGCTGCGGCGGGCATGCCGCGAACGACGCGCAAGCACAATGACGCGGATCGATTTCTACGTGCTGGCGGACGACTCGGCGCAGGCGCGCGAGCAGTTCGCCTGCCGCCTCGCCGAGAAGGCCTGGCGCCTCGGCCACCGCGTCTACATTCATACTGCCTCCGAGGAGCAGACCCGCCAGCTCGATGACCTGCTGTGGACCTTTCAGCAGAACAGCTTCCTGCCCCACAGCCTGTACCGGGAAGCCGGCGACACGCCGCCGCCAGTATTGCTGGCGCACGACGCGGAGCCCGACGCCAGCAGCCAGGTGCTGATCAACCTGGCGCCGGAGGTACCGCTGTTTTTCAGCCGCTTCGAGCGTGTCGCGGAACTGGTCAACCCGCAGGCCGAAATACGCCAGGAAGGGCGCAACCGTTACAGCTTCTACAAGGAACGCGGCTATCCGCTGCACACTCACGAGATAAAAAGCTGATGGACGAGGAACAGATTCGTCGCGACGAACAGGGCATTCCGGTTCTCGAAGACGTTGTCGATCCCGATTCGCTGCCCGCGGCAACGGCTTCACCGGAGGCCGTCGACCTGGACGATCACGAACAGGTCGCGCAGCTGCTGCAGCAGCCGGCTGTCCAGCAACTGGTCGACGATCTCGCCGAAGACCTGCAGAAACTGATCACCTGGAAACTGGAATCCTTCCTCAAGGAGGAAATCAGCCGCCTGGTGCACAGCGCCGCCGAACAGAGCGCGCCGAAGCTCGCCGAAGACATTCACACCCAGCTGCAACTGGCATTGCCCGATCTGCTTGCGAAGATCACCGAACAGGCCAGGACGCAAGAGCCTTGAACCGCGCATACGCAGCCTTCGCCCCCGGCCCGGCAACGCTCGCGCGCTGACCGCCGTGTCCCGCAATCACCCCGAATCCACCGCGCAGCTGCGGTATAATCGCCCCTCGATTTCATCGGATTCCTGGCAAGGCCACTGATTTTCATGGAAAAAACCTACGACCCCCACAAGATCGAACAACACTGGTACGAGACCTGGGAAAACAACGGCTACTTCGCCCCGTCCGGCAGCGGCGAACCCTACTGCATCATGATTCCGCCGCCCAACGTGACCGGCAGTCTGCACATGGGCCACGCCTTCCAGGATACCCTGATGGATGCCCTCATCCGTTTCCATCGCATGCGCGGTTGCAACACGCTCTGGCAGGCGGGCTCCGACCACGCCGGCATCGCCACGCAAATGGTAGTGGAACGCCAGCTGGAATCGGAGAACAAGACCCGCCACGACCTCGGGCGCGACGCCTTCATCGAGCGGGTGTGGCGCTGGAAAAACACCTCAGGCGGCACCATCACCCGCCAGTTGCGGCGCATGGGCGCATCGCTCGACTGGGAACACGAACGTTTCACCATGGACCAGGGGCTTTCCGATGCCGTGAAGGAAGTCTTCGTGCGCCTGCACGAGGAAGGCCTGATCTATCGCGGCAAGCGCCTGGTGAACTGGGACCCGGTGCTGCACACTGCCATCTCCGACCTGGAAGTGCTGTCCGGGGAAGAGAACGGCCACCTGTGGCACATGCGTTACCCGTTGACCAACGGCACCGGAGCGCTGGTGGTCGCGACCACGCGTCCGGAAACCATGCTCGGCGACTGCGCGGTGGCGGTCCATCCCGGCGACGAACGCTACAAGCACCTGCTCGGCGAATTCGTGGAACTGCCGCTCACCGGGCGCAGGATTCCGATCATCGCCGACGACTATGTGGATCCGGAATTCGGCACCGGTTGCGTGAAAATCACGCCCGCGCACGACTTCAACGATTACCAGGTGTGGCTGCGTCACCGCGACGAGAAGGCGATCGCCGATCAGCCGCACGGCGGCCTGATCAATGTTTTCACCGCCGATGCCGCGATTCGCGCCGATGCAGACAATGAAGACGCGCTGATTCCCGCTGCATACTGCGGCATGGATCGCTTCGACGCGCGCAAGCAGATCGTCGAGGACCTGCAGTCTCAGGGCCTGCTGGAAAAAATCGAGGACCACAAGCTGATGGTGCCGCGCGGCGACCGTTCCGGCTCGGTGGTGGAGCCGTTCCTTACCGACCAGTGGTACGTGAAGGTCGCGCCGCTGGCGGAACCGGCCATCAGGGCAGTGGAAAACGGCGACATCCGCTTCGTTCCCGATAACTGGAAGAACACCTATTACGAGTGGATGCGCAACATCCAGGACTGGTGCATTTCACGCCAGATCTGGTGGGGGCACCGAATCCCGGCCTGGTACGACAGCCAGGACAATGTGTACGTCGGCCGCTCGGAACGCGAAGTGCGCGATCAGCACGGACTCGGCGACGACGTCGCGCTGCGCCGCGACGAAGACGTGCTGGACACCTGGTTCAGTTCGGCGCTGTGGCCGTTCAGCACCCTGGGCTGGCCCGCGCAGACTGATCGCCTGCAGACTTTCTATCCCACCAGCGTGCTGGTCACCGGTTTCGACATCATATTTTTCTGGGTCGCGCGCATGATCATGATGGGCCTGAAATTCATGGACGATGTGCCGTTCCGTGAAGTCTATATTCACGGCCTGGTGCGCGACGCGCACGGCAACAAGATGTCCAAATCCAAGGGCAACGTGCTGGACCCCATCGATCTCATCGACGGCATCGATCTGGACGCGCTGGTGGAAAAGCGCACCGGCAGCATGATGCAGCCGCATCTGGCGCAGCAGATCGCCAGACAGACGCGCAAGGATTTCCCCGACGGCATTCCGTCCTTTGGCACCGACGCGCTGCGCTTCACTTTTGCGGCGATGGCCTCTACCGGACGCGATATCAACTTCGATCTCAATCGCACCGAAGGCTACCGCAACTTCTGCAACAAGCTGTGGAACGCGGCGCGTTATGTGCTGATGAACACCGAGGGCCAGGACTGCGGCCAGCGTGGCGGCGCTGTGGAACTGAGCAGCGCCGACAAGTGGATCCGCTCACTGCTGCAGCAAGCCACGCGACAGGTGATCGACAGCGTGCAGAGCTACCGTCTCGACCAGGCAGCGCAGGCGATTTACGCCTTTATCTGGGACGAGTACTGCGACTGGTATCTGGAGCTGTCGAAGTCCGTGCTCAACAACCCGGACGCCGGTGAAGCCGCCCTGCGCGGCACCCGCCAGACACTGGTGCAGGTGCTGGAAACAGTGCTGCGTCTGGCGCATCCCGTCATTCCCTTCATCACCGAAGAGATATGGCAACGCGTCGCGCCGCTGGCCGGTGCGCAAGGCCCGACCCTGATGCGTCAGGCTTACCCGCAGGCGGATGACGGCCTGATCGACGCCGATGCCGTCAGGGAAATGCAATGGGTGAAAGAGTTCGTGCTGGGCGTGCGCAAAATCCGCAGCGGCATGAATATCGATCCGCGCAGGCCGTTGCCGGTGCTGTTGCAGAACGGCGCTGAACAGGACCGTCGGCGTCTCGACGCCAACCGTCACTACATCACCTCACTGGGTCGTGTCGAATCCATCGAATGGCTGGGCGACAGCGAAGGTCCCGAATCGGCGACCGCGCTGGTCGGCGAGATGAAGCTGTTGATCCCCATGGCCGGCCTGATCGACAAGGACGCGGAACAGGCGCGCCTCGGCAAGGAGCTGGACAAAAAACGCGGCGATCTGCAGCGCATCAACAACAAGCTGAACAACGCCAGCTTTGTCGAAAAAGCGCCGGCAGATGTGGTCGACAAGGAAAGAGCCAAAGCCGGAGAACTGCAAGCCGCGATCGCCCAGCTCGAGGAACAATTGCGGAAAATCGCGGCGCTCTAGCCCGCCTCACCCAGGCGTTCGACGCCTTCGATGGTTGCAACCAGAGCGCGGAACTGTTCGGCCGGAACCGGCCGCCCGTAATAGTAACCCTGGGCCTGATCGCAACCCAGCGCCAGCAGCAGCTCGGCGTGCTGCAGGGTTTCGACGCCTTCCGCGACGACGGTGATATCCAGGCTGCGGCCCATGGCCACCACCGCGCGGGTGATCGCCGCATCGCTGGCATCGTAAAGAATATCCTTGACGAAGGATCTGTCCACCTTGAGCGTGGTGATGGGATACCGCTTGAGGTTGCTCAACGAAGAGAATCCGGTTCCGAAATCATCCAGCGCGACGGAAACACCGAGTTCGCGCAGCGCGCCCAGAACTTCGAGCGCCTTTTCCGGCGAATCGAGCAACACGCTCTCGGTGATCTCCAGTTCGAGCATGCCGGGTTGCAGCCCGGTATGATCGAGAAGCTTGCGGATGTTGCTTACCAGCGCACCGCGCTGAATCTGAACCGCGGAAATATTGATCGCGACATGATCCAGCGGATATCCCTCGTCGCGCCATTCCGCAAGCTGGCGCCCGGCCTCCGCAATGACCCATTCACCGACAGAAAGGATCAGACCGGTTTCTTCGGCGACCGGAATGAAGGCGTCTGGCGGCGTGATACTGCCGTCGGAACGATGCCAGCGGATCAGCGCTTCGGCGGCAACCACCCTGCCCGTGCGCAGATCGATCTTCGGCTGATAATTGAGATGGAATTCGCCCCGCTGCAGGGCGCCGCGCAATTGCGCTTCGATTTCCAGGCGCGCCTCGGCCTGCCGGGTAAGCTCGGCATGGTAAAAGCTGTAGTTGCTGCGGCCCGCTTCCTTGGCACGATATAACGCGCTGTCGGCATTACGGATCAGGGTCGACGCATCGCGGCCGTCCTCCGGAAACAGGCTGATACCGATGCTGACCCCGATGAACAGCTCCTTGTCGTTGACCGGAAAAACAGCGACCAGACTGTTTTGCAGCTTTTCGGCCAGTCGCTCGATTTCGCTCTGGTCCCTGTAGTCCTCGATGATCACCAGAAACTCATCACCACCGAGACGGCCGATGGTGTCACTGCTGCGCAGACACGACTGCAGGCGCGCGGCGACCTGTTGCAACAGTTCATCGCCGACGGCGTGGCCGAGAGTGTCGTTAACGATCTTGAAGCGGTCAAGGTCGAGGAACAATACCGCGAGGCGTTTCCTGTCGCGTTGCATGCGCCTGATGGCGCTGTCGAGACGATCATTCAGCAGCAAGCGGTTGGCGAGGCCGGTGAGAGGGTCATGGTTGGCGAGGTGTTCCAGCTTTTCTTCCGACCGCTTGAGCGCACTGATGTCGGTGAATACACCGACGTAGTTGACCAGTTCGCCGTCATTCCGGTAAATGCTGCTGATACTCAGCCACTCCGGAGACAGTTCCCCGCTCCTGTTGCGATTCCAGATTTCACCGGACCAGGAGCCCCGTTCATTGATTGCGTCCCACATGCGCTGGTAAAACGCCTTGTCGTGACGGTCCGAGCGACGGAAGTTCGGTCGTTTGCCGATCGCCTCCTGCTTGCTGAAACCGGTGATCTCCTCGAACGCGCGATTGACATCGACAATGCGCTGGTCGGTGTCGGTAATTATCACGGCTTCGATCGTATTCTCGAAAATCGCCGCCCACTGATGCAGGCGCTGCTCGGCCAGCT
The DNA here is from genome assembly GCA_024102665.1 of Thiogranum sp. Lineage (GTDB taxonomy): Bacteria > Pseudomonadota > Gammaproteobacteria > DSM-19610 > DSM-19610 > Thiogranum. The sequence goes on from JAGFJP010000082.1 coordinate 18,231, forward strand.
TTCTCTCGGTAATGTCCTGTACAGTGCCGACTGAAACCAGCGGCTCGCCCAGCGCGTCGAAACTGGTGGTGCCGCGCTCCTGCACGTACTTGATCCTGCCGCCGGGCAACAACAGGCGGTGTTCCACCTCATAGCTGGTCCTGTCGCGCACGGAGTCTTCATACGCCCTGCTGACCAGCTCGCGGTCATCGGGATGGATGGCATCGAGAAACGCCTGGTAGGTTACTGCGAAGCCGGTTTTCTCTATTTCGAAAATGCGATAGATCTCGTCCGACCAGTACAGCTCACCGGTGTTCAGATTCAGACGCCAGCTTCCCAGCGCGGCTATACGTTGCGCTGTTTGCAGGCTTTCCTGCGTCTGTTCCAGCGCATCCTTCTGAACCGTCAGCGCCTCTGCCACCTGCTGCAGCTGGCGCTTGCGGGCCGCCAGGAGCGCCACGGAAATGGTCAGCACCAGGAACAGCGCAAACCCCAGCACCACGAGGCTTGCCAGCACCAGTTTGCGATTCGCCTCGTAGAAGCTCAATCGCGCGTTCAACAGGGTGGCTGAGCGGCGCACCTCCTCCGGCAGCCGGATGCGCGCCTTGATCAGCTCACGCTCATCGAAAATGTATTCATTCGGACTGTCGAGCAGCGGCGGCAGAGCGGCTACCGACGCTCCGGACAGCACTGCGGCGGCCATGGCGGCGGCAGCCTTTCCCTGTCGTGTGCCGCTGGTGACGTAACCGCCCAGCACACCATCGAACAGGTAGCCATCCTCCATGCTGAACAGGACATAATCGCCGGCCGCCGCTATCGCTGAGACAATCTCGCGCAGCGACAGACCCGCACCGGTCGCGTTTCGAAGACCGCCCACCGTGGTGAGAAATACATATCTGCAACCACAGGATTGCAGGCTTTCAACAAGGCCTTCAATAGTCGGTGCGCTGAAAAAATGCGGTCGCAGCTCGGGGAACTCCGCCAGTTCGTCCTCTATTTCGCGCTTGATGGCCCGATAGGTGCCCGAATCGTCACCGACGAACGCGACGTCCCCGTTCGCCAGCCCGATGTTGCGCATAATGCGCATGTTAGGCGCGATTTCTTTCTTCTCGAAGACCCCGGTTACCAGGGTGGTATCCAGCGTATCGACAACCTGGTAGTCGTTCACGCCCGAGAAAATGACCGCAACGGAGGGAAATATCTGCGTCAGCCAGCGACGGGCGAACTGCAGGCCGTCATCGTCTGTGACATAGATAAGATCAGGGCGAACACCGGCATACTTGACACGCAGATGTCGCGCCATTTCCGCGGCGTAGTCTTCGTCGAGCAGTCGCCGCTTGGTGTCCAGGTACTCGGTCATGAAGCGCACATCCTGTGCGTGACGATTCTGCAGTTCGGTGACAAAACCCGCGTGCTGGCGCCTGGTCCAGTCGTATTCCTGGCTGTAGGCGTGCAGGATAAATACCGACGTTGCATTGAGCGACGGCAACCACAGCACCAGCAACAGGGTCAACCACGCGCGCGCGCGACGCGCTCCCGTTCCGGTCATCGACATCATACAGAAAGCAAACCACCTCTTGACTGTCCGGCACTGCACAGGCGCCCCGAACGTCTGAACGCAGGGACGCGTCGCATCATACAGAATACTCATCCAGCCGGAAAACAGTTCAGGACGGTTGCGCCAGACGCACCACCAGCTGCACCACACCCCAGATGGTCAGGACAAAAAGTATCGTCGCGATCAGCCCGACGGCGATATAGGTAGACGCCTTGCCGTGATGAAAATCCTCGGAATGCTGCTTGCTGCTCTGCACGCCGAACATCGAAGCAGCGACACTGCGTATCACTGTGATCAGGGACTGGCCCTGCTGCTGTTGCGAATCACCCCGTTGGGACATGTGGACTCCATGGTTAATACGAAAGCCGCATCAGTAACCTGAACGACTGTTCGCATACATCGATTGAATTCAGTCGGTTAAGTTTGACCCAGGTTGGCCGTTAGCTACAACCAGCGCTTTGAGGAAAACGTAAAATTTTCTGATTTCAGTGCGTTAGAGGAGCCAAGGGGCCTTGGTTATGCGGTCGGCATGGAAGCGCCGCAGTGACATTTCTGTACTGTGACGAATTGGGGAAAGGGGCACCGTATGCCGACGGTACTGTTACTGGACCGGGACTCAGCCCGGAGACGACGTCTGGTCGAATTGATTCAACGCCTCGACCCGGCTATCCAGATAGAAGCATTTTTCAAACCCGAACCCGCCTTTTCATGGCTTTACTGGCACCCCGCCGATCTCGTCATATGCGACAGCCTTTTTCCCGGCATCAACGCGGCCGAGCTGGTGCTGCGCTTCAGACAGCAACCTGGCGGAAGTGACCTGCCGCTGCTGATGTTGACTCCCTGCGCGGACCACACCTGCCGCCGCCAGGTGCTGGACGCCGGAGCCACGGACCTGCTCGCCACGCCGGTCGACGACCTGGAGTTTCACGCCCGCTGCAACAACCTGCTTACCCAGCGCCGCCAGCAGCGCATCATCCACGAACGCGCCTGCCGGCTGGAACAACGGGTCTCCGACGCCACCCGCGAAATCCGCCAGCGCGAGCACGAAACGCTGCTGCGCCTCGCCAAAGCCGGCGAATACCGCGACGAGACAACCGGCAATCACGTCATCCGCATGGCCAAATATGCGCGCCTGATCGCCGAGCAGATGGGCTTGAGCGAACCGGAATGCGAAGCCATCGAACTGGCGGCGCCCATGCATGACATCGGCAAAATCGGCATACCCGATGAAATCCTGCGCAAGCCCGGGCGACTGAGTCACTGCGAATTCGAAATCATGAAGACCCACACCCGGATCGGATTCGAGATCCTCAAGGACAGCCCGTCCCAGTACCTGCAAATGGGCGCGGTTATCGCGCTCAGCCACCATGAACGCTTCAACGGCACCGGTTACCCCAATCGCCTCGGCGGCCAGGAGATTCCGCTGATCGCGCGCATCGTCAGTGTCGCGGACGCCTACGATGCCCTGACTTCCGAACGTCCCTACAAGCCCCGCTGGCCACTGCGCAAGGCGCTCGATTACATCAACAGCCAGCGCGGACGTTACTTCGATCCCCAGTGCCTGGATGCCTTCCAGGCGCAACTCGAGCGCGTTACCCGTATCCAGTACATGCTCGGCGACACCCCGAAAAAAACCAGCACCGGCAACTAGCCTGCATTTCCCGACGCCGTTCGTGGCGAGAGGGTTTTATTTCTCCGCTGACGCACGTAGCATCGGCTTCCGGAAAGCACAGGGATTTTTGTCTTGGCTTTTTTCTCCCGGCTAACAAACTGTTTTCGCCACGCCGTGCTGCTCACCGGATTGTGCGCAGCGACCGCAACCGCCGCGCCGGAACCCGTCCGGATACTGCTGCCTGAACATCGCCTGTCCGCGCACGAACTTGCAATCATCGTCAACGACATGGACCCGCTGAGCATCAGGATCGGCGCCTATTATCAACGTGCGCGCGATATCCCGGAAAACAACGTCCTGCATGTCGCCTTCCCGCCGGGCCGCCCGGGGATGTCGCGCGACGAATTCCTGCCCATCAAGGCCAGCATCGATGCACGCACGCCTCCGCATATCCAGGCCTACGCCATTACCTGGACGTCGCCCTGGCGTGTGGAGTGCATGTCTGTCACTTCGGCGTTCGCCTTCGGTTTCGATCCGCAGCTGTGCTCCAGCCGGCGTTGCGCTACGACGCGCCCGAGCCCGTTGTTCAGGCGCAGTACGACCAGGCCCTGGACGGAATTCGGCATACGCCCGAGCATGACTGTCGCGGCAAACACGTTTTCCGCCGCCAGGGCGCTGATCGACCGCGGCGTGCAATCCGATAACAGCATGCCCGCAGGTAGCGCATACCTCGTCGTGACGGGAGACAAGGCGCGCGACGTTCGCTCCGTGCACTACGCGACCCTGCGACGACTGATGACATCCTGGATAGAAACGGAAATCGTGCACAGCCCGGGATTGCAGCATGTCAGCGACATAATGTTCTATTTTACGGGCACGGTGCGCGTTCCGTTTCTCGACACGCTGAACTTTCTGCCCGGGGCGATAGCCGATCATCTGACGTCGGCGGGAGGCAAACTGACCGGCAGCGGACAGATGAGCGCGTTACGCTGGCTGGAAGCCGGCGCCACCGGGAGCTACGGAACGGTCGTCGAACCCTGCAATCACCTCGGCAAGTTTCCCAATCCCGGCCTGCTGATGGAAAGCTACGGTGCCGGGAGAACGCTGCTCGAAGCCTACTGGCAAAGCGTGCAGCAGCCGGGTGAAGGCATTTTTATCGGCGAACCGCTGGCAGCGCCTTTCGATGGCTACAGGTTGACTGTGCGCGAAAACGATCTGTTGCTCACAACGCGCACCCTGTTACCGGGCAATTACCAGTTGTCTGTTAGCGAAAAGCCGGTTGGCCCCTACCGCCCCGCCGGCATGATCCAGGCGCAATATCACCAGAAAACCTTTGTGCTGCCGAAGCTGGATGCAGGCTACTACAAGCTTGACCGGGCTACGCCGGTCGGGTCGCCAGCTTCTGCAACTGGACGTCATGGCGCCGCGCCAGGAACAGCAAAGCCGTGATCGCTCCGAGCATCGCCAGCAGCATGTCCGACTGCGTATCCCATACGTAGCCCTGGGTGCCCAGGAACGCATCAGCGGCATCGTCGCTTGCCAGCGCCGCCCACCATTCGATGAACTCGTAGAAAGCGCTGACGGCCAGGGCGAAACAGACAATCAGAAAATTCAACCAGCCGCGTCCGTTGATCACTGCCTGCCGGATCAGGATCTCCCGCGCCACCATTGCCGGGACGAATCCCTGCGCAAAATGTCCCAGTTTGTCGTAGTTGTTGCGCTGCCAGCCCATTAGATCGCTGATACGATCGAACAGGGGCACTTCGGCGTACGTATAGTGACCACCGACCATGAGAATCACAGCGTGCAGCAGAATCAGGACGTAGATCATGGGCGTCAGGGGATAGCGCCGGCGTGTCAGAACGATGACAACCAGGGCCAGCAGCGCCGGCAGTACCTCCATGAACCAGGTAAGCCGGTCTGTGGGGTCCACCGCCGACCATGCGAACACGCCCAGGAACGTCGCCAGCCAGATCCATGCACCTGAATGGTTCATGCGAACGAAACCCCGCGCGACTTCGGCAACAGAATATTTTTATGCACTGATAATCATTTTTGGTTGCTTCAATGCAGGGAAAATAGCACGTCGCCGGTACCGCCGAAACAGTGCATGCACTACACTATCAGGTCAAGGAAGTCTCCCGAAGCGGCCCGGTCATCGGGCAGGGCAAACAGACGCACACGTATTGAAGAACACCGTCTGCAACCTGGCCATCGGGCGATTCGCGAAGACAAGCGAAGGGAGGAATGATTTCATGACTATGCGATCCGCCTTATCGGGCGTTGAATTGCTCGCCGATGGCCGCCTGGCCAATCTTGACGACTGGAACCGCGACGTAGCGGCGGCGCTCGCCGCCAAAGACGGCCTCGAACTCACCGACGATCACTGGAAAGTCATCGACGCCATGCGCGATTACTACCGGGAGTTCGGCGTTTCTCCGGTGAAGAAACTGCTCAGGCGCAGCCTGGTGCAGAAAACCGGTTCCCCGCGTTTCGACGATGCATACCTGCGGCAGCTGTTCCCCAACGATGTGCTGTTTCAGGGTTCAAGGATTGCCGGCATTCCGCTGCCGCTCCTCGATGTTGAACTCGAGCATCCAGCCGGCGCGGGCGACGCAGCGCCTTCCGCTGCCGCGCCGCATTTCACCGACAGCTTCGAATTCCAGGGCCGGCAGTACCCGGTCACAAGGCTGGGCAACCTGGTCGATCTTCACTTGTGGAACGAACAGGTCGCCGAGCACATGGCGCAGAAAGAAGGCATCGAGCTGAGCGACGACCACTGGCAGGTATTGCACTTCCTGCGCAAGTTTTATTTTGAATACGGGATTTCACCGATGGTGAAGATCCTGCAGAAACATATTGCCGAAGAACTGGGTCCGGAAAAGGCCTCGAAAGAGTGGCTTTATCGCCTGTTTCCGCAGGGCCCGTCGCGCCAGGGCTCACGCATCGCCGGCCTGCCGGAACCCCAGGGCTGTATAGACATCTAGCCTGCATTTCTCACCGCACCACAAGCGTGAACGCTGTTCGCGGCTTGTGCCGAAACTGTGCACGAATACGTGTCCGGCTCCCGCACAAGGGCGCCAGGAGCGGATTTTTTCCTGTGGCATAGCGTTTGCTTCGTTTTTCCGAACAGCCACTTTGTCCGGACCGCCATGCCACGCCGCATTCTGCTCGTTCGATCCGACCCGCAGCGCGCCGAATCGCTGTATCGATGGTTGCAAACACCGGCGTATCTGATTGATGCCGAAGCCACTGTCGATTCAGACTTCGTTGCCGTTGCAGCGACCTGCCAGCCGCGACTTGTGATCATCGATGTCGACGCACCGGATGACGGGCTGCTGGCGAGGGTGCGGCAACTGTGCGCGAGCAGACCTCTGCCGGTGGTGTTGTTCACGCGACAGGACAGTCGCGAAACGATTCGCAAGGCGGTGCAGGCCGGCGTCAGCAGCTATATCGTGGATGGCTTCGAACCGCGCCGACTCGTCAGTCTGCTGGATGTCGCCGTGGCGCGTTTCCACGAAACCGAACGCCTTAAAACCGAACTGCAGGTCACGCGCGCCACCCTTGCCGAACGCAAGACTGTGGAGCGCGCCAAGGGAATTCTGATGAAACAGAAAGGCCTCGATGAACCCCAGGCCTACCACGCCCTGCGCAAGCTGGCCATGGACAGGAACCTGCGCATTGGGCAGGCGGCGGAAAATGTCATTGCTGTCGCGGAAGTTCTGGAGGCGTGAGCGCCCGTTGAATCAGCAGCGACACGCTTCATGAGCGGTTCTGATCTCAGCGCGCCGCACCTTTCTCGATGGGCAGGCCGGCCTGGATCCAGGCCTGAAACGCCCCTTGCAGGTGGTAGATATTCTCGATGCCGTTGTCGAGCAGCACGTGTTCGGCACGGCGCGTACGCGCGCCATTAATGCAATACACCAGCACTTCGCGATCGCCGCCAAGCTCGTCGACCCGCAAGTCGAGTTCGTCAATCGGCATGTTGACGGCGCCCGGGATATGTCCGACCGCGAACTCCACTGGCTTGCGCACATCGACGACCTGCAATGCCGGGTCTGCTGCCAGTTTCTCGCTGACCTGCTGGGGTGTCAGCGCCGGCGACAGGTAATCCGCGGCGATTGCGAGGGCAGCGCCGCAAAGCATTATCAGAACAAGGGTCGTACGCATGGGTCTGCCTCCCGAAAACAGTATCTATTCCAGGCAGTCGGGAACGCGGAACTGGTCATCCAGCCCGTAGACTTCGTCAAACACACCGTCACAGTCGCTGTCGCGGATCACGTAATTACGCACGGCGGAATCATCCGCCAGGGTTTCCAGGCTCCAGGCCCACAGCCGGTCTTTGCTGGCCATGCTGACAATGCTGTCGCCGTTGGTGTTGCGGTACTGCACAATGCGCGTCTCCTTGACGCCGTCGCCGTCACCGTCGGCCAGTCGTTCACCCTGTTGCGTGAATCCTGCCAGATCCGGCGGCGCAAACGGAGCGGCCGCAGCGATCTGCATAGCGGCGCACAAAGCGCAGAACCAGGCCGCCTTCCCCGCGCGGATCGCTTCGCTCATCTTCCTGCCCGTCTGCGGACGGTCTGATTGGCACATTTCAGACAATACTCCCTGCGCAGGCAGCGCGAAAGACGCGTCCCGGGAATGCGCAATGTCCCCCGATGCCGGACCGGCGCCGCAGTTGTGAAGCGATGCGGCGTGATCGATACTTCGCTGATGAAGCGTCTCCCCGGCCTGCTGCTGCTTGCTTCGCTGTCCTGCCCGGTGCCGGCCGGCGGTCTCGATCCCTGGCAGGGCTTCGAGGACGCGCCGCCGCTTTCGCTGCGGGACATCGCGGACAAGGTGCACACGTTGGGCGATCATCGCGGTCGCGTTGTGCTGGTGAACTTCTGGGCCAGCTGGTGCGCGCCGTGCATCGTCGAAATGCCCGCCATGCAGCGTTTGCTGGACGCCATGACGGGCAAACCTTTCAGCATACTCGCTGTCAATGTCGGTGAATCGCCGGGCAAGGTGTGGAACTTCGCGTCGAGGCTCGGCATCCGTTTTCCCCTGTTACTGGACCCTGACGGTGACACCGCGGCAGGCTGGCAGGTCGATGTCTACCCGAGCAGTTTCCTGATCGATCCGCAAGGCCGGATCCGCTATGCCGCGCACGGACCACGCGACTGGGACGCGCCGGGGATAATACAGACGATCGAGGAACTGTTGGCACCGTGACAAAACGCGCCGGCACCGCCAGCAGGCGATGCCGGCGCATTGCAATCACGGACCGACCGCCTCGACTGCAGCGATGGCGCGTGTCAGTGCCTTGATACAGAAGTCCGGATTATGGACACCCCGGGCCGTGTGCGGCGGATCGCATGCAGGGTCGTCAGCGTCTGCACATCCATTGATCGTCTGGTCTTCATTGAGCATGCTCCAGTTCCAGGCCGCTTTCAGCGTGGCACCGTCGTTGCTGGCGAGACTGACGTCAAAGAGGGTCTGTGCCCCGCCATCCACAGTGATACTCGACGGATTCACGTTGCCACAGTTGTTCCCGTTCGAGAGCGTGATGTTGAGGCGGGTGGCTCTCTCATTCCACACGACGTCCGTGACCGTGACGATAGTCCCATCGGCCGGCCCGCAGCTGCTGCCGACATCGACCGGATAGTGAGCCTCCATCATCCGTTTGTAGGCATTGCCCAGCTCAGTCTGCAGATCATCCATGTGACCGGTGATGATCGCGTCGATGTTGCCCGCCGAGGGATCAGAAGGGCCGTGGCAGTCACTGCAGATGTTCGGGTCCGCGGCGAAGGTATGGTTGGTGCCCGCCTGGTTGTAGGACAGGAGATCCGGCGGCTGCGTCTTGTTCATGTGACAGGTCACGCAGGTATCCGTGATCAGCGAATGTTTGCCCCGCGCCTGTGGATAGAGCTCGGTCGGCGCGAAGAAGTACGCGTTCTGGCCCATGATCAGGTCGGCCTGCACGCCGTGGTGGGGCCGGTCGGCCGTGTCGTTGTTGGCCACCACCTGGGCCCAGGTAGCGTCGTTGCGCGGGTACTCGGCGCGCGAGTTGTGGCAGGTCATGCAGGTCGCGCCTTTGCCGACATTGTCCGCCGCGAAGCCGGCAAGCAGCAGATGGGTATCCCCCTGGATGCGCACCTTGGCGTTGGTCTCGTCGCTTCCGCTGGTGGTGCCGGTGTCATGCGGGTTGTGGCAGGTGGCGCAGGTCTGCGGTACGACCGTATCCGGGTCCCAGCTTACCGTGACCTGCTGGGCTGGATCGAAATCGAACTGGTTCCATGCCACGAAACCGTTGCCGGAGTGGCAGCGGGCGCAGTTGCCGCTCGAAGCGCCGCGAGAGCGCGCGAGGTCGTAGTCAGCATGGTTGCTGAGCAGCCATTGCTGGAAGCGGCCGTGACGCGCTGGTTCGCCGTGGCAGGAGCCGCAGACATCCGCCGACAAACTCACGCGCGGAGCACCGGGTTGATCCCGGTGTGCCTCGGTATAGTCCTGCGGACCGTGACAGTTCTCGCACTGGATGTTGGCCAGCCGCGCCGTGTCCGGGTAGTTGATGAGCATGGTCTCCCAGGTGTCCGGTCCGGTCATGCCCAGCAGTTCGTTGACGAAGTTTGTATAGTTCGGAGTGTCATCCATCCCGCCGGCGTCGTCCTGATCGAAGCCGACGCTGTGGCAGGCAAAGCAGTTTTCGCCAAAGTGGCTGTTGGTGCTTATCCCCTGGGAAAAGGCCTCCGCGTGACCGGTGGTCCGCCAGGGCGTGAAGTTGTCCGGGGCCGCGCCGCCGTTATGGCAACTGGTGCAGTCCGGATCGCCCACGGGCCGTCCGTCACCGAACTCAACCGAATCGGCGGTAAGGAAAGGATCGATGACACCGCGATAACGACCCGCATGCACCTCCAGGTCAAACCCGGAACCGCTGGTCTCCTGGACCCGGTATGTGCCGACCACATCGGGCGTGAACCAGGGGCTGCGTGTATCAGCGCCGGTCAGCGATGCGCTGGAACCGCCGGGAGCCTGGGTTATCGTCCAGGAGAAGGCAGTCGGGTCAGTGCACTCGTACTCTCCGGTGGTCTCGTTGCGCTCTTCAAGGCATTTGGCAAGCAGCAACACCGGCACGTTGACGGCAACGGTTTTCACGCCCGTGCTCGCCCCCCAGGGCAAGTGGGTGAGCACGTCCACCTCGGCCGTGTAGGTTCCCGACGAGGTCGTCACTGAATAGATCAACGGGACCGATTCGGCCTCCTCCAGCGCGTGGGGGTTGATAGCCACGACCTGATTGCGGTCCTGCAGGCCCTTCTGGATTGTGTTGATCGGCTGCAGTTCCAGATCCGGCGGCAACCCGGCTTCGGTGATCGGGGCCTCCTTGAGCACCTGGACGAGATGGGCGGCGTAGTCGCCGGCGCTGCCCAGGGTCACCGTCGGATTGGCGATGGACGGATCGCTGATGGTGGCCGGCACACCTTCGTCGGGCGTCTGGCTCCAGGTGGCGCTGACAAAGCTCGACCCGTCGAGGATGGTGTAACTTCCGTTCGCCTGCAACACCGCCCCGGGCACCGCTGAATCGCTGACACTGGCATTCACGACGACATTGGCTACCGGTGTCAGCGCCACGTCGATCACTGCCGTACCTTTCAGCAGACTGACCGGCTGCGAACTGGTGGTGAAATTGCTGGCGCTGACCTCCATGGTATAGGAACCCGCCTGCACCTTTCTCTCGGAATAGTTGCCGCTGGCATCCGTCATCAGCGTGATGGTCGCCGTGGTCGCGGTCAGGGTGACAGTAGCACCGGCAACGCCGTCTCCGGTAAGGCTGTTGGTCACCGTACCGGAAAGCTTGACGAAAGGTCCCGGCTTGCCTTTGGCGGCGAAAGCCAGCGGCATGGTGAACACCACCGCCGTCATCAGCGCGATCAGGCAGAAGAAACCCGCCCACCCTTTGACCGTGGACTTGCCTGTAACACCCTTGTCAACGTTCGGATTCATGTCTTTGTCTCCTCCGCAATTACCCCGACACACCTGGGCCGCTGCGTCCCGCTGTGTAACGTAACGGAACCCCACGTTCAGGGCTTCATGATCTTCTGCAGTTCCTTGATACGCGTCTGCGTCACCGAACCCGGCTCCTGCGCCTGCTGCGCCAGCCTTTCCACCATGTCCGCCTCCTGCTGCGCCAGCTGCAGCAGACGATCCTGGTAAACCTCGACCTTGAACTGCTCCTTGCGCAGTTGCGCGGTGTACGCATCCAGCTCGTCGTGCAGGTAGCGGCGCCGCGTCAGGCTGCGCGTGGTCGCATCGTCGAACTCGGTGTATTTGCCTTCGTTAACCTCGAGCACGGCCACCAGGTTCCAGCCCGCCGGCGACGCCACCGGGCCGCCGACCTTGCCCGGCTCCAGCGCGAAGATCAGTTCGTCCAGTGGCGGTGCCGCACGGCCCCGGTTCACCCAGCCCAGTTCGCCCAGGTCCTGTCTGGCATTCGGGGCGATGGAATAGTCTCGCGCCGCCTGATACAGGGTCAGCTCGCCTTTTTCGATGCTGTCCTTGATTTGCAGCGCCTGCGCTTCGCTCTCGAGCACCACCATCTGCACCTTGCGCGCCTCGGGCACCATGAAACGATCGCGGTTCGCTTCATAGTAAGACCGAAGCGCTTCGTCCGACGGCTCCATGGTTTTCGCCAGATTGACGCGGTGCTGGTTGATCAGGAGCGTCTTTGAATATTCGTGCAGGCGTCTCTGGTAAACCGGGTCTTGCTCAAGCCCCGCGGCCCTGGCTTTCTGCACCATGATGCGCAGATCGATCTCGCCTTGCAGCGCTTTGCTTCGCGCTTCGGCCTCGAACGCCATCGGATCGGCCTGCAGCGCGCCCTTGCCGGCGCCGATTATCCTGTCATTCATTTCGCCCCAGGTGATGGTCTCGTCACCGACCTCGGCGAGCGGCGTGCTGCCGGCGCGCTGACCGTCGCCGCTGATCTCCAGGTTTTCCGTGTGCACCACCACCTTTACATCGTCGCGCAGGTGTTTGGCGGCGGCTTGCATCCGTTCATGGAGCTGCTGCCGGCGCAGCGTGGCTTCTATCTGCAGGCGCAGGTCATCGCTCAGTTGCGCGTCCGGCGGCAGATGTTGCGCGGCGTATGCCTTTACCTGTTCCTCGCTCACCGGAATATCGCCCGCCTGCCTCTGCTGGCGATAGAGCCCGGCCAGGATGGCGTTGGAGAAACGCGTGACGGCTTTGGTGTATGCGGGATCCTTGTCGACGCCCTGCCGCAGCGCATCAAGGTACAGCAGGTTGGCGCTGACGAAACGATCCAGCAGGATGATGCGGGCGGTATCGCGTTCCGGCGTGCCCAGCGCAGGGATGGATACGCCGACGATAGCCGAGCTGTTGAGCGCGGTGTTGATTTCGCCGAAGCGGATGGTCTGGTCGCCGACCCTCGCGATCACGTCAGTGGCGGCCGCGGCCTGCGCTTTGGCATCGCCGGCGACAGTGCCGGTGGCACACACCGGAAGCATCAGCAGCGCACTGACAAATCCAAGCATAATTTTCATTGTTTGTTGCCCTCTCCGATTGCGGGCGTCTGCGGAGGGAAAACAGCTGTCTTCCCTCCGCAGACGGGTACACCCGGTCACACACATGAACACTGGTCGCGGGCTACCAGCCGCAACGCGAGCCTGTCTGGGCCAGGGAGACCTGTTCCCACACCGCTTCCGCAACACGACCCTGGGTCAGGTGGCGCGGCCATTCACCGCCGTCCACATCGCAGCCTTCGTCGTTCAACTCGCCGCTTTCGTCACCGTGACAGCCCTGGCACACGCCGTCGGATCCATCCGTCGATCCGTACACCGAGCCGAGCACCAGGATCTCAGCCTTGTCCATCATCTGGCGCGACGTGAATCCCCACAGCGCGTGGGACAGGAAGCCTTCCTCGTGGCTGGCCACCTTGGTCCATTGCGCCGGCGTGCTGCTGGTATTGACAGCGGCGCTACCGAACTCGCCGTCCACGCCGTGGCAGTTCTGGCAGGTCGAGTTCAGCACGTCGGCTTCGGCGGTATAGGTGTGGGCCCATTCCACCGCGTCATCGAAGTCGCTGATCTGCGGCAGGATGGCACCGTCGCCCAGCGGACCGATCCAGCTCGGGATACCTTCGGCGTCGACCTGGTGGCAGGCACCGCACTTCAGCGGGCCGTGTGAGCCGTCCGCATTCAGCGCCGCCGCCTGCGCATAGCTGGTGGTGTCGATCGCCGGGCTCACCGGATAGAGACCGTGGATCGATTCGTGACAGCCCTGGCAGGAAATGTCCTGGTGACCGCGCGAATAGCGCATCAGGCTCGCCTTGGCCGGATAGTTGAAAGGCGGGAATGGATTGATGTTGCCGCTCTGCTCCACGAAAGGCGCAGTGTGGCAATCGGCGCAATGGGGCTCGCCCGCCGACAGCCAGTGATCACGCGCATCGTCGGCTGCCGAGAACGGCACTGCCGCGCCGAAAGTTCCGGTGCCGGCGAAACCGTTCACGCCGTCCACCGCACCGCTCTCCGGATAACGCCATTGAGTCTGATCGCCCGGATTCGCGTTGATCCTGCTCACGCAATCCGCGGTGGTGCAGAAGCTCAGAATGTTGACGCTGGGATCGCCGTCGGCGTCGAGACTGACACAGACGTTCACACCGAATGTGGCATTGAACACCGGCGTCAGGGGCGCGCAACTGCCCGGCGACGCCGCCGACGCCACCTCGATGGTCGCAACGTTGGCATCCGGCACCGCCGGATCCCAGATGCGGTGGGTGTCGTCAACCGGTCTGGTGCTCTTCGGATCCAGCCAGGAAATCACCTGGTCAAGATCACCGCCGGCCACCTGGTCGGCGATGCCCTGCAACGATTCGCCGCGGATGTTGTTGACGCAGTCACCGTTGATCAGATCATTGCAGTCCTCGACACGCCACATCTCCTGACCCAGCTGGGTATGGCAGTTGGTGCACCAGATGCCACGCGTTGCGGCGTCGCCACCCGGCTCTCCCGCCTGGTTGTGGAACACGTTGCTCGCCAGCCACTGACCGACCGCATTCAGGTGGGCCTGGGTCTCGGCACCGTCGATATCCTTCAGCGGATTGGAGTGCACGTCGCGCCCGACGAAGCAGCCGCCCTGGTTCAGACGGTTGTCGCCGCTGGCGTTGGCGTTGTCACCGCCCAGCGTGATGGCGTAGTTATCCATCGCACCGTCAGAGCGGTGCGCGGGGTGGCAGCCCTGACAGCCACCGTCGCGTCCGAGGGCGTCATTGAAGACGATAACGCCGCCTTCGGTGGCGCTGCGGTGCGCGTTGTGTATCGCCTCTGAAATCGGCGGCACCGGGAAGTTGCCGGCCATATCGATGCTGGCCGATTTTGTCACCGCGATGACGTTGTCGGCATGGCACTTCTGGCAGATCACGGATTCATGACCCATGCGCGTGTTCTGCGCGATCTGCTTGTAACCCGGCATCCCCAGTACATCGTTGGGCGGTTCCGGTTCGCCGGCCGGGTCAAGCCCGGAGGTCGGCCATTGGGCGGTGAAGTTGGTGCCGACGTCATAGTCGTGCAGCACCTCGATACTGATCGCCGCGCCCTTGAGCCGCGCATACCAGTCGGCATCGCCCATGGCGGGCTCCAGGTCGTAGTAGGCTTTCCAGTAGTTGATTTCCAGCTCCACCATCGCCTCGAGGCTCTCGCCGGCGGGGCCGTAGAAAGCATCGGGCCCGCTCTGGCGGCGCACGTAGGCGGGGCTGTTGACGTTCGGTGTGACACCATCGGGCTGGAACGCGGGCACCGAGTGGCAACGTTCGCAGTTCGGGATGTCGATGGGCGCGGTGCCGAATCCGATCACCGGCCTGCCGTTGCTGCCGATCACCGGGCCGCCTTTGGTGCAGTTGCCGGTCAGTTCATCGCAGTCGGCCTCGTGCAGGCGCGCTTTCATCGCCACGTAGGGGCGCACGGAGTCTTCGTCCACGGCACCCGGATCGGCGAAAAAGTCGATGCTGTCCTCGAACGGCGTCAGCGGCAGCCCCAGCGCTTCCCAGATGTTCGGGGAGGTGAGCATGATGGGCAGGTTCTCCAGCACTTTCATCTGCGTGTAGACCACGGTGCCGGTGTCGCCGGAGAAAGTCAGAACGTTATCGAAACCCGTGCCGTTGCCGGTCGGGCCCATGGGCTGCAGCGCCGCGCCGGAGTTGGCCGGATACTCGACCATGCCGGACACGCCGAGACGGATCTTGTCGAGTTCCAGGCTGCTGTTGCCGGGATTGCTGCCCTCGAGATCGGCGTAGATGTAAAAATGGTTCAGCCAGCCGTTGGCGAAGTTGTCGGTGGCATCGGTATAGTCGCCGTCGCCCTGCACCACGTTATGGAAACCGGCGTAGTCGCCATACACCAGCTTGCCGCTGCCATCCAGCATCGCCGAGTCGTACGGCGTGTTCCAGTACAGCAGCGAATTGCCCTCCACGGCGCTGATGAGGGTGTCGCCGCCGGTGGCGTTGAATGAACCGGGCATGTTGCCTTCGCGGCGCGGCTGCGCGTCGTGGTAGTACTCCAGGTAGTACTTGTTGAAAGTTCCGTCATCCTGGTAGTCGCGCAGCACCGTCTCGCGGCCCAGTCCGTCGAGACCGTTGTTCGGGTCACCGGTGAGCAGCCGCGGGTAATCGGCGTTGGAGGCCGGTGCGCCGGGCGCCTGCGGTTTCACCACCTGCGCCAGGATCGAGTTGTAGGGCGGCAGCACGCAGCAGTAGGAGAATTCGAAGCCGGTGCAGTGCATGCCCAGCTCGTAGTTCATCATGATCTTGAAATCGGGCTGGTCGGAGGTGATATGGATATTCACCGTGGTCTCGGCCGAATCGTTACCGTCGGCGTCGCGGGCAACATAGGTGAACTGGTCGTTGTCGTTGTCGCCCTGGCTGCCGTCGGGCGTATATGTGAACGAACCGTCGGCGTTGAGACTCACCGAACCGTGGGACGGGTCGCTGATCTTGTGCGCCGTCAGGCCGTCATTGCCGATCGACTCATTGGTGACCAGATCAGTGTCGAAGTCGTTGTAGAGCACGCCGGAGACGCGCGACAGCTGTACCGTGAGTGTCTTGCCGAGCGGCGTCGCGTAGGTATCGCCGCGCCCTGTCGGGATACCGCCGAGCGGTTCCTGTACCGTCACCTGGCGCGTGGCTGTGCACGTCTTGGCCTTGCCCTTGGCGCCTTCCTCGGTGGCTGCCATCTGCACCGTCTTCTGCCCTGCCGATTCGAACGTGGTCTCTGCCTGGGTGTTGCCCGGCGTAACGTTTGGCGTCGTCACGGTGTCCGGCGTGGCATCCGGAAACGTCCAGACTACCGTGTACGGCGATTTCCCGCCGGTCACGGACCCGGTGAAAGTCACCGGCTTTGCCGCATTGACGGGACCGGGGTCCGCGATCGAGCATGTGAACTTGGCGGCCTCCGCGGTCACGGAAAAAGCCGCCAGCGTTATGCCGGAAATGGCAGAGAACACAAGGTGAGTCAGAAACCGACTGCCAGCCGATTGCGTTTTCATTTTCCTCTCCTCCGGAAACGTCCGTTACGTGTTGCGACGTTATGCCAACTGTCCGGACGATGCGCTGCGGCGTTATCGCTGCTCGCTCGACCTGGCAGTGCAGATGCTTTTTTAATCCGGAGGAGCAAAAGCTGTGCCGTGAAAGCCACAGGCTTCCTGCTTTGCCGCAACTGCTTGTAAACACATTCATTCGCCGATGGCGAAGTTCGCGCGATGGCGCACGCGGTGTGGAAATCTGCCTCGGAGCCTGACATCGGAGCCTGACAGGCGCATGTCAGCCATGTCATCAGTACCGGTCATAGTTGTCATACGTGATGACTGAAACTGATTCGCTCGCAGATGCCACGATGGTCAATCGCCGGCATGGCATTCGCCCGGCGCAAGTCCGCTTCCCCGGCGCGACTTTCAGTCGCATCGCGCCAGCCGTGGACGGTGAAGTGCGCGGGCCGGTGCCCGACGCTAGCTGAGATCGTAACGCTTCAGTTTGCGATACATGGTGCGTTCGCTGACACCCAGCGCCTCCGCCACCCGGCGCCGGTTGCCCTGGTGCTGTTGCAGCAAACGCGCGATGTGCTGTGACTCCAGCTCATCGAGCGTGAAATTGCCGGCCGCCTGTGCAACGGCGGCACCATTACAATCGATATTTCTGGCGGGGTCACTCGTACTGTCAGTCTTCCTGCGCGATTTCATGCAATTGATGACGGCCGCCACATCGTCTCGATCGATTTTGCCATCCGCGGAATGCGCGGCCGCCACGCTGAGGATATTGCGCAACTCGCGGATGTTGCCCGGATAGTGATAGCCCTTCAGTTCTTCGATGGCGTCGAGGCTGAGCCAGCAGTGTTTGCCGCTGGCCGCGGCGATGGCTTCGAGCAAAGCCTGAGCCAGCAGCGGCACATCGTCCAGGCGCTCGCGCAGGCTCGGCACCTGTATATGCAGACAGGCGACGCGGTAATACAGATCCTCGCGGAACGATTTCGCTTCCACGTCGGAACCCAGGTTGCGGTTGGTGGCGCAGATAATGCGCGCGTTGGTATGCAGCGTCTTGCGCCCGCCGACCCGGCGATACTCGCCGGTCTCCAGCACGCGCAGCAACTTGGCCTGCAAATGCGCCGGCATTTCACCGATTTCGTCGAGGAACAATGTGCCGCCGTCGACAATTTCGAACAGGCCCTGTTTCTCGCCTACGCTGCCCGTGAAAGCGCCGCGTTCGTGACCGAACACTTCGGCCTCGAACAGCGACTCGGTCAGGACGGTGCAGTCCAGCGTCAGAAACGGCTTGTCGCGGCGCGCCGAGTGCTGGTGAATGAAGTTCGCCGCGAGATCCTTGCCGGTTCCCGTCTCGCCCTGCAGCAACACCGGCGCGTCGGCGGAGGCCGCCAGTCTGAGCTGTTCAAGGGTGCGCAGGAACACAGACGACTGTCCGACCATGCGCACGCTCTCACTGCAGCTGTGATCGGCTTCGGAAAGATCCTGGATCGCCTCCCCCAGGTAGACATCGCCGGAATCGGTAAACAGGGGGTACGCCTTGATGCGGACCCGGTGGGCCCGTCCCTGGTTGTCATAGTGAATGTGCAGACACGAGCAGCCTTCGCTGTATTCAAAGACGTGCTGGTAAGGGCACTCCTCACCGATTTCTGCACAGGGCCTGGCATTCTGGTGACTGACCAGGTAGCAGGGTTTACCGACCATCTGCCCGCGATCCGCACCATAAGTGTGCTCGTAGGCCTTGTTGACCGCGACGATTCGGTATTCGCGATCGATGATCACGAAAGGATGATCATGGGTGTCGACCAGGGATTGCAGGTCGACCGTGGTTTTCGTTTGCATCCTTCGCACCCCCATGCAAAAGGCATGTTACCGCACCCCTGCGGGCCCCTCTCCTCATCCCTGCAGGGTCATTCCACAGTGTAGTCTGCTTTAGCACGCTCGTTAGAACGAGCCCACAACATAACCCTCTGTTGTAAACAGGTTATCCCCGCAACGCAGATTCAGGGGCGGCGCCCGCGCGCACGCCGGGCGGGAAACAGCGCGACCGGGCGCTGTCGCCGCGCCGATCCAAAACGAAGCAAGTGGCGTTGGTGCATCGCCCGTTCCTGGTGCAGGCGCAACTCCGGACCGACCCGACGGGATTGGCGCCAAAGCCGCAATTGCCCGTATTCCAAGGACTTGGCAAGCTGGCATATATCCTGCTGGAGCCAGTCCATCTTTCCGGCTGCTGCAATGGCGCAGCGACGAGCCCGGAGCCCGTCAGCCGCCGCCGGCTGACAACGGACACAGGCGTCCATTCCGCCAGGCCATGCGGCCCGCGCGGTGTGGACGCTTTTTTTTTGGAACAGGACACGTGCAAAGCGGGAAAGCAAATAAACGATGTCGGCTGTAGCAACAGGACCTGCGCTGGAGATCGACGGCGACCGCAGCGCCTCACCGGTGGTGGCCTCACCGGTGGTGGTGATCGGCACCGGTCCGGTCGGGATACGCGTCGTCGAGGAACTGCTGCAGCGTGACCCGCGCACACCGGTGGTCATCTACGGCAACGAACCCTGGGAACCCTACAACCGCGTGCGTCTGTCGTCGTTGCTGACCGGCGAACTCAACCTGTCCGGCATTCAGAACCCTGTCAGGCTGCCAGCGACGCACCGTGTGGTCCAGCACCACGACTGCGAAATCGTCTCCATCGATCGTGAGCGGCGCATCGTCACCGACCGCTTCGGGGGATGCCAGCGCTGGTCGCGCCTGATCCTCGCCACCGGCTCCAGTCCGCGCATACCTTTTATCGAGGGCATCGACAAGCAGGGCATATTCACGTTCCGCAATCTCAATGACGCCCAACGCCTGATGGCGCGGCGCACCCGCAGCCGCCATGCCATTGTGCTCGGTGGTGGCCTGCTGGGACTGGAGGCGGCCTGGGGGCTGCGCAAGTACCATACCCAGGTCACGGTGCTGGAACACGCCACGCGGCTGATGGCCCGCCAACTCGATGACGACGCAGCGGAACTGCTGCGCGAACATCTGCTGGCGCAGGGCATCCACATTCTGCTCGGCAATTCGATCAAAACCGTGCTCGGCGACAACAGCATCAGCGGTGTGCGGCTGCGTTCCGGCCGCGAGATCGCCTGCGACACGCTGGTCATCTCGGCGGGCATTCAACCCAATATCGAACTGGCGCGGGACGCCGGCCTGTCGGTCGGCACCGGCATCCGCGTCAACGACCGCATGCAGACCAGCGACGCGGATATCTACGCTGTTGGCGAATGCGCCGAGCACCGCAACCAAGTCTACGGACTGGTGGCGCCGGGACTGGAACAGGCAGGCGTCGCGGCGCACTGCATCCTCGGCGGCGATTCGCGGTTTGCCGGCGCCCGCTCCGCCACCCGTCTCAAGGTAGTCGGCGTGCCGGTTTTCAGCATGGGCCGCACCGGCGAGCAGGAACCGCTTTCGCAGTTGAAAACCGTCAGCTGGCGCGGCTGCGACAACCGTTCCTATCGCCGCCTGCTGCTCAGGCGCAACCGCCTGGTGGGCGCCATCGGCTTCGGCGAATGGAAGGAGTCCAGCCGCGTGCAGGAAGCGCTGGACCGCTCGCGCATCATCTGGCCGTGGCAGCAACGGCGCTTCGCCAAACGCGGTCAGCTGTGGCCGGGACAGGACGCGGCGGATGTCAACGACTGGCCCGCCGCAGCCGTGGTATGCCAGTGCACAGGCGTCACGCGCGGCACGCTGAGCCGAGCGCTGCGCGCCGGTCACGCCAGTGTCGAGGCGTTGTCGGAACAGACCGGCGCGGCCTCGGTGTGCGGTGGTTGCAAACCGTTGCTGGCGGATCTGGCCGGCTCGGCTGCAACTGCCGCCGAGGCCGGTCACCGCACGCTGCTGTGGTCGGGCATCGCGGGCCTGCTCGCGGTGCTGGCGTTGCTGTTTCTGCCGCCGGTTCCCTACGCCAACAGCGTACAGCTGCCGGTGCGCTGGGACCGCCTGTGGTCGGACTCGCTGTTCAAGCAGATCAGCGGTTTCAGTCTGCTCGGCATCGGCCTGCTGGTCAGCCTGATCAGCCTGCGCAAGCGCGTGACGCGCTTCGCGGCGGGCGCGTTCAGCAGCTGGCGCCTCTGGCACGTGGTGTTCGGCACCCTGGCCGCGGCGCTGCTGCTCGCTCATACCGGCCTGCGCCTGGGTTCGAATCTCAATCTGCTGCTGATGCTGGTATTCAGCGCGCTGCTGCTGGTGGGTTCGGTGGCGGGCGCCACTATCGGCGTGCAACACCGTCTGCCGCGCGCTACGGCGAGGCGCACCCGCGAAGTCGCGCTGTGGATGCACATTCTGCTCATCTGGCCACTCCCCGTGCTGCTCGGTTTCCATGTCCTCAAGACTTACTGGTTCTGATGCATGGCTGGAAACGGGCGCGTCCGGCATCGCAGGTTCTGGTTGACATGGTTAGTGCTGACACTGGGAGCAGCTGCATGGCTGGGGCACACAATGCTGAATACCCCTGACAAGTCGTTGTTCATGCCCGGCGCCCTCAGCCCCGGGCATCACCAGCTCGGCGACGCCTGCGAGGCCTGCCACAGCGATCCGCTCGGCGGTGGAGAGGTGTTACAGCAAGCCTGCGTCGACTGTCACGGCGAAGAACGCGTCAAACCCACCGATTCACACCCGCGGACCAAGTTCACCGACCCGCGCAACGCCGACCGTCTGCAAAAAATCAATGTGCTGCTGTGCACCAGCTGCCACCTCGAGCACCGTCCCGAAATCACGCGCAAAGACGGCCTTACCGAGCCGCGCGACCTGTGTTTTCACTGCCACGAAAGCATCGGCGAGGACCGCCCCAGCCACCTCGGCATGGGCTTCGACTCCTGCACGGATTCCGGTTGCCACAACTTCCACAACAACCGCGCGCTGTACACCGATTTCCTGCTCAAGCACCTGCAGCAGCCGGAGCTTCTCGAGCAACCCGTTCTGCCGGCGCGCGAGTTCGCTGAGCGCCTGGAAGAAATCCTGGAGTATCCGCGCGACCTTTACCCCGTGCAGCCGCTGGGTGAAGCCGATATCGACGCCCCGCAAAACGCGGCATCCGACGCCTCGATCAACGCCGACTGGCTGGCAAGCGGCCACGCGCAGGCCGGCGTCAACTGCAGCGCCTGCCACGCCACAGGCGACAGTGATGTCGCGGCATCAAACTGGAACGACCATCCCGGCCGGCAAGGTTGCGCGCAGTGTCACGATCCTGAAATCGAACGCTTCGGCAAAGGCAAGCATGGCATGCGGCTGGCCGCCGGACTGGAGCCGATGACGCCCGCCGACGCGCGCTTGCCCATGAAAACGGATGCGGCGCACAGCGCGCTGACCTGCAACGCATGCCATCCCGCGCACCGCTACGACACCCGCGACGCCGCTGTCGACGCCTGTCTCGCCTGCCACGACGACCGGCACAGTCTGGCCTACGAAGATTCGCCGCACTTCAGGTTGTGGCAACAGGAAGCCGCCGGAGAACTTCCCGAGGGCAGCGGCGTGTCCTGCGCCAGCTGCCATATGCCGCGCGTCGACCACGAGGTCAACGACTGGATGAGCCGCGTCATGGTCGATCACAACCAGAGCGCCACGCTGTCGCCGAATTCGAAAATGATCCGCCCGGCCTGCCTGCACTGCCACGGCCTCGGCTTCGCCATCGATGCGCTGGCGGACGCCGCCCTGATCGCGCGCAATTTTCAGGGCCGGCCTGCTGTGCATGTCGAAAGCATGGCCATGGCGGAACGCGATCTGCAGCGGGCGCAGCAGGAAAAAGCGCAGAGCGAATCCGAATGATCGAACCCGTTTTCAACCCGGGCGCAGGCCCGGAACAACCAGGCAATCAACGACAGGAAGGAGCGACACCATGAAAATCACGCGCAAATCCGCCCTCGCGCTGGGCACAACAGTCTCGGCCGTGGCACTGACCACGGCTATCGCCGCCACCGAACCGGGCGCGACACCGTCCATTACACCCAAGGCCATGGCCGACGCCCTGCATCTGGTGATGGATTCCGACCGCACCATCTATACACAGAAAATCGTCAACCGCCTGGTGAAAAAGGAGAAGGTGATCACGGCCAGCGAGCATTTCGAAGACGACAAGGCGCTGGTGCTGCCCGCGCAGATGTTCCGCTTCGGTGCCGAACTGGTCGCCAAACGCGCTGAGAAACTCGACGACGTGAATTTCACCTATTCATTGCAGTCGCTGTGGCCGGTCAACAAACAGAACGCACCCAAGACCGACGCAGAGAAGACCGGCCTGCAATTCATCGCCGACAACAAGGGCAAGAACTACTACACCGAAGAAACGCTGGGCGGAACCAGGTACTTCACCGCCGTTTATCCCGACGTGGGCGTGGCCCCGGTGTGCGTGTCCTGCCACAACGAGCACAAGGACTCGCCGCGGCGTGATTTCAAGCTCGGCGACGTGATGGGCGGCGTCGTGATCCGCATCCCGCTGGACAGCTGACGACCATGGCGCTGCGCGCAACCCTGGCCTGCGCGCTGGCGGCTGCCTCCATGACGGCTGCCGGCGAGAACGCTGCGTACCGGCAGTTTGCAGATGAACACCTCGCCGCGGGGCGTTCGCTCTGGATCGCCAATTGCGAAGGCTGTCATGGCTACGGCATCGCCGGCGCGCCGGTTCCGATGGAACCGTCGGACTGGCGGCCGCGGCTGGCCAAAGGCAGGACGGTGCTTTACGACCATGCCATCAACGGTTTCTTCGGTCCCGATGACACCCTGATGCCGGAGCGTGGCGGCAATCCTGAACTCACTGACGCACAGGTCAAAGCCGCGGTCGATTACATGACCGCCCTGGCCGGTTATTACATTCAACAAAAGAGGTAAACCTAATGACACCCGAACAAGCTGCACTGGTAAAAACATCCTGGGCGAAAGTCGTGCCGATTGCCGACAAGGCAGCGGAGCTGTTCTACGGCAAACTGTTCGAACTGGACCCGTCGCTCAGATCCATGTTCAAGGGCGACATGGCCGAACAGGGACAGAAACTGATGCGCATGATCAACACCGCCGTCAACGGTCTGGACCGTCTCGACGCCATCGTTCCCGCCGTCCAGCAACTCGGCGTCCGCCACGTGGGCTACGGCGTCACCGACGCCCACTATGACACCGTCGGCACCGCGTTGATCTGGACGCTCGGACAGGGTCTCGGCGATGCCTTCACCGAAGAGGTACAGACCGCGTGGGCGACAGTATATGGCGTGCTCGCCGGCACCATGAAATCCGCCGCCGCCGAGGCGGCCGCCTGATCTGATTTTTTCCAGGGTGTAACGACGCACCCGCCTGACAGTGGCGTTTGAGCGGTGTATCCCGCACCGCTCGGACCCGCTGTTGCCGGATGACCGGCAAGCAGCGGGAATGATGACAACAAGACACCGGAGACACCCGCAAATGAACCGATTTTTTCCCTGCTCACGGCTCAAGCCGAGCCTTGTCTTTACCCTTGCCGCACTGGCAGGTCTGACGGCACCGGCACAGGCCGCCAGCTTCACCGAGGCACTCACCGGCGGCACGCCGGCACTCGACGTGCGAGTGCGTTACGAAAACGTCGACCAGGACAACGGTCTCGACGACGCCGACGCCCTGACGCTGCGCGCCCGGCTGGGCTACACCGGCGGTGCATACATGAACACCAGCGGCTTTATCGAAATGGAACACACCTCGGCGCTGGTCGAAGACTACAACAGCGGCCCCGGCGGCAACGGCAGGACACAGTTCCCGGTGGTTGCCGATCCCGAAATCACAGAGCTTAACCAGGCCTTTCTGTCCTTTACCGGGCTGCCGGGTACGCTGCTGAAAGCCGGCCGTCAGCGCATCATCCTCGACAACGCCCGCTTCGTCGGCAACGTTGGCTGGCGTCAGAACGAACAGACCTATGACGCAGCGCTGCTCAGCAATACGTCCCTGCCCGACACTGTCCTCACCTACGCCTACCTCACCAGCAGCAAAACCATTCTGGGCGACGACGTCGATATCACCAGCACGCACCTGATCAATGCCAGCTACAAGGGACTCGGCTTCGGCACCCTGACAGCATACGGCTATTTGATCGAGTTCGACGACGCGCCCGCCACCTCGCAGCAAACGCTCGGCGCGCGCTTCGACGGCTCCACCGGCCTGGGCGATGTGAAGCTGCTGTATACGCTTGAGCTGGCACAACAGAGCGATTACGAGGACGGCAACAACGGCATCGACGCGGACTATCGGCACTTCGTTCTCGGTGCAACCTTCAGCGGGATCACCGCCACGGCCGGCTATGAACTGCTTGGCGCCGACGACTTCAGCGGTTTCGAAACCCCGCTGGCGACCAAGCACGCCTTCAACGGCTGGGCCGATATTTTCCTCAACACGCCCGTCGACGGTCTGGAGGATACCTATATCGGGCTCGGCGGAATGCTCGCGGGTATCAAGCTGCTGGCGGTGTACCACGATTTCCAGGCCGACAAGGGCAACCTGGACTACGGCACGGAACTCGACCTGCTGGCGGCAAAAAAACTCGGCAAGAATTATTCCGCGGGCCTCAAGTACGCCAGCTACGATGCTGACGACTTCGCCGTCGACACCGACAAGTTCTGGGTATGGGGCGAAGCGAAGTTCTGAACCATCGACGGCCAGGGACGGCCGTCTCTCCAGTTTGCCCCATTTGCGCGCACGTGCGGCAGCATTGCCGCGTCCGTGCACAATCACGATGCATCAACCCTCTCCTGCTACAACCCGTTCCGGAAACAAAGCTCCATCATACAGCGACTTAGTGATCTGGCATGCAATCTGCTCAAAGTGCTCGCAAGCGGCCGGGCCAGCACGTGGACAAGGCACAGGCCACTTCAGATAAAGCAAGGTTCGACAGGCGGTCCTGTTCACGCCCGTAGCCGCTCCGGCTGCGCAGCCGGACGCCTTTTTGTTCAGCCATAAACAGGGGAGTCGCAATGATACATAGCAGGACCCGCAAGCCGGTACAGCATTTTCTCACCTCCGCCTTGCTCAGCGTGGGCACAGCGATCGGTCTCTCCCTGACCCTGAGCGCGGGCAGTCTTGCCGAAGTCGGTGCGCCGGAAAAAGAAGACCTCAAGTTCGGCTTTATCAAGCTCACAGACATGGCGCCACTGGCCATCGCCTACGAAAAGCATTACTTCGAGGACGAAGGGCTGTACGTGACGCTGGAAGCGCAGGCCAACTGGAAAGTGCTGCTGGATCGCGTCATCGACGGCGAACTCGACGGCGCCCACATGCTCGCCGGCCAGCCGCTCGGCGCCACCATCGGCTTCGGCACCCAGGCGCACATCATCACGGCGTTCTCGATGGATCTGAACGGCAACGGCATCACGGTTTCCAACGATGTCTGGGAGCAGATGAAACCCAACGTGCCGAGCGAAAACGGCAAGCCGGTGCACCCCATCAAGGCCGACTACCTGAAACCGGTGGTCGACAAGTACAAGGCGCAGGGCAAGCCCTTCAAGATGGGCATGGTATTCCCGGTGTCCACGCATAACTACGAATTGCGCTACTGGCTGGCGGCCGGCGGCATTCACCCCGGTTTCTACGCGCCGCACAAGGGCGACACCAGCGGTCAGCTGCAGGCCGACGCCCTGCTCTCGGTCACGCCGCCGCCGCAGATGCCGTCCACCATGGAAGCCGGCACCATCCACGGCTACTGCGTCGGCGAACCCTGGAACCAGCAGGCGGTGTTCAAGGGCATCGGCGTGCCGGTCATCACCGACTACGAGATCTGGAAGGACAACCCGGAAAAAGTCTTCGGCGTCTCGAAAGAATGGGCGGACGAAAACCCGAATACCCACGTGCGCGTCGTCAAGGCGATGATCCGTGCTGCCAAATGGCTTGACGACAACGACAACGCCAATCGCCCCGAGGCAGTGAAGATCCTCTCGCAGCCCAACTACGTGGGCGCCGATTACGAAGTGATCGCAAACTCCATGACCGGCACCTTCGAATACGAGAAAGGCGACAAGCGCGAAGTGCCCGACTTCAACGTGTTCTTTCGCTACAACGCGACCTATCCCTACTACTCCGACGCCGTCTGGTACCTGACGCAGATGCGGCGCTGGGGCCAGATCGCGGAATACAAGCCGGATTCCTGGTACATGGAAACCGCCAGAAAAGTCTATCGCCCGGATATCTATGCACTGGCCGCGAAGGAGCTGATCGCCGAAGGCAAGCTGAAAGCCGATGACTTCCCGGACTTCGCGACCGAGACCGGCTTCCGCGCGCCGCAGACGCACTTCATCGACGGCATCACCTACGACGGCAACCGGCCCAACGATTACCTGAAGAAATTTTCCATCGGTCTGAAAGACAAGGACATGATCTGAAGGGAGTGCCGCGCTGCGCCCGCAATGACAACTGAAAAGGCGAATCAATGAGAAAGGGTTTCTGGAAGCAATACCAGACGTTCCAGTCCAGGCGGCTCGACGCGCTGTTGCACGCCCTGGCCGGCGTCAACACCAGCGGTCCTGTCGGCAAACTCGTGCACTCTCTGGCGGTGCCAATGGTGGCGCTCGGCATCTTCCTGATGCTGTGGAGCGTCGGAGCGGCCAATGTCACGACGTCGCTCGGCGCCTTGCCGGGCCCGGTGCAGGTGTGGACGCAGGGCATCGCCCTGTACGACGAACACCTGGCGGAACGCGACAAAGAGCGCGCTTTCATCGAGCGCCAGGAACAGCGCAATGCCGAGACGCTTGCGAACGATCCGGGCGCGGAAGTGAAACTCCGCCCCTACACGGGCAAACCCACGTTCTTTGACCAGATACTGACCAGCCTGGGCACGGTGATGGTGGGATTCCTGCTGGCATCGCTTATCGCCATACCCGTCGGCATTGTGTGCGGCATGAGCAGCACGCTGTACAAGGCGCTGAACCCGCTGATCCAGACTTTCAAACCGGTGTCGCCGCTGGCCTGGCTGCCGATCGTCACCATGGTGGTCAGCGCCGTGTATATCAGCGACGACCCGATGTTCGCCAAGTCGTTCCTGACGTCCGCCATCACGGTGACCCTGTGCTGCCTGTGGCCCACCATCATCAATACCACGGTCGGCGTTTCATCCGTGGACAAGGACCTGATCAACGTCAGCCGCGTACTGCGGCTGAACTGGTTCACCAAGACCATGAAGATCGTGCTGCCGTCGTCCATCCCCATGATGTTCACCGGGCTGCGCCTGTCGCTGGGCATCGGCTGGATGGTGCTCATCGCCGCGGAAATGCTGGCGCAGAATCCGGGGCTGGGCAAGTTTGTATGGGATGAATTCCAGAACGGCAGTTCCGATTCGCTGGCCCGCATCATGGTTGCCGTGCTGGTGATCGGCATGCTCGGGTTCCTGCTGGACCGTTCCATGCTGATGCTGCAGCGCCGCGTCTCCTGGGACAAGAGCCTGGTACTCAGGTAACAAGGAAAAAATGCATGAATGAGCAGAACCATCTTGAACTGACCGGAGTAAGCATCGACTTCCCGACCGACAACGGTCCGTTCCGGGCCCTGCAAGACGTCAATCTCAAAATCGGCAAAGGGGAATTCGTCACCCTGATCGGCCATTCCGGCTGCGGCAAATCAACGGTGCTCAATATCGTCGCCGGCCTGCACCAGGCGACCGCCGGCGGCGTGCTGCTCAACGGCCGCGAAGTCAGGGAACCCGGCCCGGAACGCGCGGTGGTATTCCAGAATCACTCGCTGCTGCCCTGGCTGACCGCCTACGAAAATGTCGAGCTGGCGGTGAAGCAGGTGTTCAGAGGCAAGAAATCCAGGTCGGAAATGCGCCAGTGGATCGAGCACAACCTCGAACTGGTGCACATGACGCACGCGCTCGACAAGCGCCCGGATGAAATCTCCGGCGGCATGAAACAGCGCGTCGGCATTGCGCGGGCACTGGCCATGCAACCCGAAGTCCTGTTGATGGACGAGCCCTTCGGCGCGCTGGATGCCTTGACGCGGGCGCATCTGCAGGACTCGCTGATGGAAATCCATGCCTGCCTCGGCAACACGGTGATCATGATCACCCACGACGTCGACGAAGCCGTGCTGCTGTCAGATCGCATTGTCATGATGAGCAACGGGCCGGCCGCCACTGTCGGCCAGATTCTGCACATCGAGCTGGACCGGCCGCGCGAGCGGCTGGCGCTGGCCGACGAGCCCCGCTACAACCACTACCGCAGCGAAGTGCTCAAGTTCCTCTACGAACGCCAGCGCAGACCCGTCGACGACAGCGCGCCCGCAAACCGCGCGTCTGCCGAGGACGACGTTAAACCAAAGCGTTTCGCCAGGCTGCGCATCGTCGGCGGCTAGTACTCCTTCAACATGATATTGAAGGAGTACTGGACCCGCGCGTTTTATTCGAAGGGATGCCGTTTGATGATGGTCTCTTCGCGATCGGGACCAGTGGAGATGATATCGATCGGCGCACCGCAGAGCTGCTCCACCTTGTCGAGGTAGTTGCGCGCGGCCTGCGGCAGCTGGTCGACGGATTTCATGCCGACCGTGGATTCGCTCCAGCCGGGCATTTCGATCAGTATCGGCTCGCATTTTTCGAACTGGTCGGCGCCCACCGGCGGCACGTCGATTTCCTTGCCGTTGAGCTTGTAGGCCACGCAGATCTTCACTGTCTTCATGCCGTCCAGCACGTCCAGCTTGGTAATGCACATGCCGGTGACGCTGTTGACCTGCAGCGAGCGCCGCAGGGCCACCACATCCAGCCAGCCGCAGCGGCGCTTGCGCCCGGTGGTGGCGCCGAACTCGTGACCCTTTTCGCCGAGATAATCGCCGTCGCCGTCGAACAGCTCGGTCGGGAACGGGCCGGCGCCCACACGCGTGGTGTATGCCTTGACGATGCCGAGTATATAGTCCAGCGCGCAGGGTCCCACGCCGCTTCCGCTCGCCGCGCCGCCGGCGGTGGTGGTTGACGAGGTGACGTACGGATAGGTGCCGTGGTCGATGTCCAGCAACGCGCCTTGCGCGCCCTCGAACATGACGCTCTTGCCCTGCGCGCGCAGCCGGTGCAGGGTGCCGGGGACATCTTCGACCATGGGCGCAATCGTCTCACCCTGGGCCAGCGCTTCGTCCAGCACTTGCTGATAGTCCACGGCGTCGGTCTTGAAATAGTTCACCAGCGCGAAGTTGTGGTACTCCATGACTTCGCGCAGGCGTTCCTTGAAGTGTTCCGGGTCCAGCAGTTCGCCGAGGCGTATGCCGCGCCGCGACACCTTGTCCTCATAGGCCGGACCGATGCCGCGACCGGTGGTGCCGATGGCCTTCTTGCCGCGCGCCAGCTCGCGCGCATGATCCAGCGCGATGTGGTAGGGCAGAATCAGCGGACAGGATTCGCTGATGCCGATGCGCTCGCGCGCCGGCACGCCGCCCGCTTCCAGCATGGAGATTTCCTCGAGCAGCGCGGTCGGTGACAGCACCACGCCGTTGCCAATCAGGCAACGCACGCCGACCCGCAGCACACCCGACGGAATCAGGTGCAGAACGGTTTTCTTGCCCTCGATGACCAGCGTATGACCGGCGTTGTGGCCGCCCTGGAAGCGCACCACCGCGGATGCGCGGTCCGTCAGCAGATCAACGATCTTGCCTTTGCCCTCGTCACCCCATTGCGTGCCGATTACAACTACGTTCTTGCCCATTGCACCTTTACCTTGTCTGTTTCAACGACTGCGTATTTCGAGTCCGTCATTGCGAGCGAAGCGCGCTGTCAGGAGATTGCTTCGTTACCGAAGGGTATCCTTCAGGGCACTGCGCCCATAGAACCCCTGCGGGGTTCATCAGCTCACTTGCTCCACGACCCATTCCGATCCGTTCCAGCGCAAGCCGCGGTTGCAGCCGGTTTCGGCGAAACTGCCGCTCTCGCCGGGCAGCTGCCGGATTACGATTTCACCGCCGGCGCGCAGTTCGCGCACCTTTTCCTCCAGCGCCGGATCGTCGTCGGCCGGGGCCAGAATTGCGCCCGATCGCTGCGGCCAGCTGCGGCTGCCGAGCTGCATCAGGCTGCGCAGATCGGTGCTGAACCCGGTAGCCGGTCGCGCCCGCCCGAAGACCTTGCCGATGTCGTCGTAGCGCCCGCCGCGGGCGATTTCCTGCCCGCGGTCCGCGACAAAGGCAGCAAATACTACTCCGGTATGAAACTGGTAGCCACGCAGTTCGGCGAGATCGAAATGCAGCGCGACACCGGGCAGGCGTCGGCGCGCGAGCGCGGCGATCCTGAGCAGGTTTTCCAGCGCGTTCAGGGTGTCCGTGCCGCTGCCGTGCAGCAGCGCCCGCGCGCGCTCCGGCACCTCCTCGCCGCCGTTCAGGGTGGCGAGTCCGGCGAGCCGCTCGCGTTGCGCGGTGGACAGATCCAGCGCGGAGAGAAACTCGTTGATCTCGGGAATCGCCTTGCGCTGCAGGGCGTCGAACAGGAAAGCTTCCTGCGCCTCGTCGAGTCGCGCATCGCCGGCCAGGCCGCGGTAGATGCCGACGTGACCCAGATCGATATAGATATCGTCGATGCCGGTAAGCGCCAGCGTCGCTACCATCAGCTCGAGAATTTCGACATCGCTCTCCGCGCCTGCATGACCGAAGAGTTCCGCGCCGACCTGCATCGGACTGCGCGAGCCGGCGAAGCCGTCGGGAAGGGTGTGCAGCACGGTACCGAGGTAGCACAGACGCGTCGGCGCCTCGCGCCGCAGGCGGTGCGCGTCGATGCGCGCCGCCTGCGGCGTCATGTCAGCGCGCAGACCCAGCAACCGGCCCGACAGCTGATCGATCAGCTTGAAGGTCTGCAGGTCCAGGTCGTGTCCGGTTCCGGTGAGCAATGAATCCAGGTAATCGATAAACGGCGGTATGATGAGCTCATAGCCCCAGCCGCGGTACAGATCCAGCAGTTCGCGACGCAACTGTTCGAGTTGCGCGGCCTGCTCGGGCAGCAGCTCTTCAATGCCTTCGGGCAACAGCCAGCGGTTTTTGCCAATCATTCGCTATCGAACCAGGTAAAGTAATGCCACGCCGCACAGCATGCTGATCAAGCCTGCGATGCGCACACTGCGGTCGTCCAGCTGCGCCACGCTCGCCAGCATGCGCCGCAAGATGTCTGGACTGAGAAACGGCACCAGGCCCTCGATCACCAGCATCAGCGCCAGCGCGGCCCACAGATCATTCCACATCATGTGCCCCAAAAAAAAGCCGGGCGATCAATCGTATCGCCCGGTCCTGATCACAGGGATCAGATATTGCCTCTAGCGCGGGCCCTGCGGGTTCTTGAAGTATTCAAAGAACTCGCTGTCCGGTTCCAGCAGCATGACATTCCCGTCCTGCGAAAACACCTGTTCGTACGCTTTCAGGCTACGCGTGAACGCATAGAAGTCAGGGTTCTTGCCATAGGCGCCGGCGTAGATCTCGGTGGCCTTGGCGTCACCTTCACCGCGGATCTCCTCGGACTTGCGGTAGGCGTCGGCCAGCAGCACCTGGCGCTGACGGTCGGCGTTGGCCTTGATCTTTTCAGCTTCCTCGAAACCGCGCGAACGGAATTCCTTGGCGACACGCGCGCGTTCGGCCTGCATGCGCCGGTACACCGAATCGTTGACATCCGGCGGCAGGTCGATGCGCTTGACACGCACATCCGCGATCGTGATGCCGATCTGCTCTGCCTGGCGGTTGGCGGCCTGGGTCAGGTTCTCCATGATGATGTCGCGCTCGCCCGATACCACCTCGTTGACGGTGCGCTTGCTGAACTCGCCGCGCATGCCGTCCTTGATCACCTGTTCGAGTCGCAGGCGCGCATTGCGCTCATCGCCCGAAACCGCCGTGTAGTAACGCGCTACATCGTGGATACGCCACATGATGAAGGAATCAACGATGACGTTTTTCTTTTCGACGGTGAGAAAACGTTCCGGCTCCACGTCCTGCGTGAAAAGCCGCCCGTCGAACTTGCGCACGTTATTGACGAACGGGACCTTGAAATGCAGGCCGGGCTCGAATTCCGACTGGACGATTTCACCCAGCTGGAACTTGATCGCCTTTTCCCACTCCGCGACGCGGAACATGGAGAACGACGCAACCACCAGCAGCAGAACTGCCAGCAACCCGAAAAAAGCTTTGCTATTCGCCATCAGCGTATCTCCCGACCCGTGCGCGACGGACGTACGGGAATCTCCGTCGTCACCGCGGAGCCCGGTTCGCTGATAATGCTCTGCGGGCTGTTATTGCCGGTATTCGCGCCGGACCTTTTCTTCATCAACTCATCGAGCGGCAGGTACATCAGGTTATTGGCGCCCTTGCTGTCGACAATCACTTTGCTGGTGTCGCCAAGCACCGCTTCCATGGCCTCCAGGTAGAGGCGCTTGCGCGTCACCTCCGGCGCTTCCAGGTACTCGGCCAGCAACTGGCTGAAGCGGCTCGCTTCACCGGTCGCGGTGGAAATCAGCGATTCCTTGTAGGCGGTCGCTTCCTCGAGTCTGCGCGCGGCCAGACCGCGCGCCTTGGGGATCACTTCGTTGGCATAGGCCTCGGCTTCGTTGGTCAGGCGCACACGGTCCTCGCGCGCCTTGATGGCATCTGAAAAAGCGCCCTGCACTTCTTCCGGCGGCTGGGCATCCTGCATGTTGACATCCGACACCCGCAGCCCGCTGTCATAGCTGTCGAGTATTTCCTGCATCATGCTCTTGGTGCGACTCACCACTTCGGCACGGCCTTCGCCGAGGACGAAATCCATTTTACTGGTGCCGATCACTTCGCGGATGGCGCTTTCCGCCGCCTGTTTCAGCACCGCGTCGGCGTCACGCACATTGAACAGGTACTTGCGCGGCTCATCCACCTGGTACTGAACCGCCAGCTGCACGTTGACGATGTTCTCGTCCTTGGTCAGCATCAGCGCTTCGCGCGGCACCTTCACCGCGCTCTGACCGCCACTGCCGGATCGGTAGCCGACCTCGATAAAACGCCGCTGCTCGACATCGACGATCTCCACCTGCTCAACCGGATAGGGAATGTGCCAGTGCGGGCCGGGCATGGTCGCCTGGGTGAAGGCGCCGAAACGCAACACCACGCCGCGCGTGCCTTCGTCGACGATGTAAATGCCCGAAAACAGCCACACGACCACCACCACGGCGGCGATAAGCCCGAAGCCGGCGAACGCGGGTTTCGAGGATCCGCCGCCACCGCCGCCCCGACCGCCCTTGCGGCCGCCGAACAGGCCGCCGAGCTTGTCCTGCATCTTGCGCACGACTTCGTCGAGATCCGGCGGGCCCTGGTCTCCGCGACCACCCCATGGATCCTTGTTGTTTCCGCCTCCCGGCTCGTTCCAGGCCATACTTGACTCCGTCGCGTGACTTAACTGATGCGAAATAAATGATTTTCAGGATCGAACGGCGAATTTTAGGGGGCTTGCGCCGCTGCCGCAACACGTAACGGCTCGCGCCCGGGCTGAAGCGGGTACCTGCAACGCTCGCGCTGGTACAGGCTTTCCAGTTCCCGCGCGCTGATCCTGATCTCCAGCCACCAACCGCCGGTTTCGTCCGGTATATCCTGCAGCACTTCGCCGGTACGGTGAATAGCCGCGCGCAGGCGGCCGGCCGCGGCGGGCAATTGCAGCCAGCCGTGCACCTGGTCGGCCAGGAAAAACTCCCCCAGCGCCCCGACCAGCAGATCGATGCCCTCGCCGCTGACGGCCGAACACCAAAGGCGCGTGATACTGCCTTCGACGTCGCGCAGCAGCCGCGGCGCTTCGCCGCTGAGATCGATCTTGTTGTAAACGAGGATTTGCGGTATTTCACCGGCGCCGATGCCGTCGAGCACTTCATTGACCTGCTCGATGCGCGTCTGGCGTTCCGGATCGTGCGCATCCACCACGTGCAGCAGAACATCCGCCTGCAGTGTTTCTTCCAGCGTGGAACGGAAAGCCGCCACCAGCTCGTGCGGCAGCTTGCGCAGAAATCCCACTGTGTCCGCTACCACCACGGCGCCGAAGCCGGGCAGATCGAGACGCCGCAGCGTCGGATCCAGTGTCGCGAACAGCTGATCCGCCGCGTACACATCGGCCTTGCAAAGCCGGTTGAACAGCGTCGACTTGCCGGCATTGGTGTAACCGACCAGCGATACCGTGGGCACATCGGCGCGCGCCCGCGCGCGGCGTCCCTGGGCACGCTGGCCGCGCACTTTTTCCAGGCGCTTGTGAATCTGCTTGATGCGATTGCCCAGCAACCTGCGGTCGGTTTCCAGCTGGGTCTCGCCCGGACCGCGCAGACCGATACCGCCCTTCTGGCGCTCGAGGTGGGTCCAGCCGCGTACCAGGCGTGTCGACAGGTGCTGCAACTGGGCCAGCTCGACCTGCAGCTTGCCTTCGAATGACCGCGCGCGCTGCGCGAAGATATCCAGGATCAGGCCGGTGCGATCCAGCACCCGCGCCTCGAGCAGCTTTTCCAGGTTGCGCTCCTGGCTGGGACTGAGTTCGTGGTTGAAGATCACCAGTTCGGCATTTTCCGCAGCGACCAGGTCGCGGATCTGTTCGGCCTTGCCGGAACCCACGAAGTAGCGCGATTCCGGCGCGTTGCGGTTCGCCGTTATGGTGCCGACCGGTCGCGCTCCGGCGGAACGCGCAAGATCGGTAAATTCCAGCAGGTCTTCGGGATCCGATTCACCGGGAAAATCGACGTGAACGAGAACCGCTTTTTCACCGCTTTGCGGGCGTTCAAACAAGAGGCGGATTTCCTGTAAAAGGCAGCGCCGCACCGCATCGGCCGGCGTCGGGAATCAACACGCGAACCGGGATCCTGTCCCGGTTCCGACGTGTTGCAACGGATTCAGGCGTTACCGGGTTCTGGAACGTTGTTTCCTTCATCACCAGGCGCCAAACGAACATTGCGTGCGGGTACCACCGTCGAGATGGCGTGTTTGTACACCATCTGGCTCACACTGTTTTTCAACAACACTACAAACTGATCGAAGGATTCAATCTGGCCTTGTAGCTTAATCCCATTTACCAGGTAAATGGACACCGGAATGCGCTCCTTGCGGAGTGCGTTCAGGAAGGGTTCTTGCAGCGACTGCCCTCTACCGGCCATGTCATTTCTCCTTCTTCTCGTAACGTGCACCAAATTTTGTTCTCCTGCCCCGATCCTTGTACTTTCTTATATGTCGAGACACCGGTTCTGACGGCGGAGTTCCTGTTGTTTACCATTTTTCGGTACGAGCAAAACTATAGCACATTCAACTGGCTGCTGCGCCAGTCCTGGCGATCAAAGCCCGGATGTGTGCTACGGGATCCGTTTCGGTCGGATCGATCCAGTGCGCGCCGGTTTCGCTCCGCAACCAGGTCAGCTGGCGTTTGGCGTACTGGCGCGTGGCGATGATCGCGCGTTCGACCCACTCCTCCTCAGACAACTTTCCGTCCAGAAATTCCCAGGCCTGGCGATAGCCGACCGCGCGCATCGACGGCATGCCCGGCGCGAGATCGCCGCGTTGGCGCAATTCGATGACTTCTTTCAGAAAACCCTGATCGATCATGGTCCGGAAACGCTGCCGGATACGCGCATGCAAAAGTTCGCGATCAGCGGGCGCCAGCACAATTTTCAGGAATCGCCATCCCGGCTCGCGCCGCACTGGTTGCGCGCAGAGTTCCGTCAGGGTGCATCCGCTCAGAAGGTAGACCTCAAGCGCGCGCTGGATACGCTGCGGGTCGTTGGCATGAATGCGCGCCGCCGACTGCGGATCCACCTTGCGCAGCCGTTCATGCAGCGCCGCCCAACCCTGTTCGCGCGCCTGGGCTTCGAGTTCGGCGCGCAGCTCGGGGTCGGCGCCAGGCAGCTCCGACAGGCCACGTTCCAGCGCGCGGAAATACAGCATGGTGCCGCCGACCAGCAACGGCGCTTTGCCCCCGTTGCGGATCGTCTGCATTTCGCGCAACGCATCGGCGCGGAACGCGGCCGCCGAATAGGCTTGCGCGGGATCGCGGATATCGATCAGGCGATGTGGCGCGATGCGCAGGGTCGCCGCATCCGGCTTGGCGGTGCCGATGTCCATGCCGCGGTACACCATCGCCGAATCGACACTGATGATTTCCAGCGGCAGCTGCTGCACCAGTTCCACCGCCACGCCGGTCTTGCCGGATGCCGTCGGCCCCATCAAAAAGATGGCCCAGGGCTGATCGTTGTCGGCAGACGTTGCTGTCATGGTCGCAGCGCGCACAGGTTGTGTGGCTGTGCGCTAGCGCCCGCGCAGAAACAGGGCATCCAGCTCCTGCAGACTGATCTGCACCCAGGTGGGGCGGCCGTGATTGCACTGACCCGAACGTTCGGTGCGCTCCATGTCGCGCAGCAGGGCGTTCATTTCCTCCAGCCTGAGACGGCGGTTGGCGCGCACCGAACCGTGGCAGGCCATGGTGGACAACAGCGCGTTGACGGCTTCCTCGACGCGCTGGCTGTGCCCGTGCGCGCGCAGATCGGACAGCACGTCGCGCACCAGCGCCGCGATGTCGGCGTCCGCCAGCAGGCTGGGCACCCGGCGCACCACCAGTTGTTCCGGCCCGTTGCGGTCGATCTCGAAACCGAGCGTCGCGAACCAGTCCTGGCGCTGTTCGGCCTCCTCGGCATCGCTGCGCGCGACCGCCAGCGTCAGCGGCACCAGCAGCGGTTGCGAGCGGATGCCGCTGTCCTGGTAGCTGCGCTTGAGGTGTTCATAGCTGATACGTTCGTGAGCGGCGTGCATGTCCACCAGCACCAGCCCGCGGGCATTCTCCGCCAGGATGTACACGCCCTTGAGCTGCGCCAGCGCAAAACCCAGCGGCGGAATCTCTTCATGCGCGTGTCCGGCATCCGCCGGCACGGGCTCCTCGAAAGCCGCAACCCTGGCGACGTTGCCGCCCGCACCGTGCAGGCGCTGGTAATGGCCGATCTGTTCACTGACCTGCAAAGGCATGCCGGTCTGCTGCACGACATGCAGCGGCCGCGCAGCGCCGGGCGCCGGGGAACGCGGCGCCGGCGCGGTGGATTGATCGGCGGCGGGGCGCACATCGGCCAGCACCCGCTGCACGGTGCGAAACACGAAATCGTGCACCAGGCGCGACTCACGAAACCGCACTTCGTGCTTGGCCGGATGCGCGTTCACGTCCACCAGCGCCGGATCCAGTTCCAGGTACAGCACGAACGCGGGATGACGTCCGTGATACAACACATCCTGGTAGGCCTGGCGCACAGCGTGCGTCAGCAGCCTGTCGCGCACCGCCCTGCCGTTGACGAACAGCAATTGCAGGTCCGGCTGGCTGCGCGAAAAGGTCGGCTGCGCCACCCAGCCATACAGGCGCAGGCCGGCGGCGCTGTGCTCGAAGCGGATGACCTGTTCAGCGAACGCCTCGCCGAGCAGGATCTTCACGCGTTCCAGCTGTTGCGCGTCGCCGTCACCGGGACGCAGGTGATACAGCGCCTTGCGCTGGCGGCGCACCAGGAATTCCACGCGCGGCCGGCTCAGGGCGATGCGTTGCACCACGCCTTCCAGATGTTTTTGTTCGGTGTTGTCGGTGCGCAGAAACTTGCGCCGCGCCGGCACGTTGAAAAACAGGTCGCGCACCTCGATGGTGGTGCCCGGCGGGTGCGGCACCGGTTCCGGCGCGAGGGTCTTCTCGCTGCCGTCGCCCTGCACCTGCCAGCCGTTGCTGTCGCCGGCGCTGCGCGACTGCAACACCAGCCGCGACACCGAGGCGATACTCGGCAGGGCCTCGCCGCGAAAGCCGAGGCTGCTGACCTGCTCCAGGTCATCCAGTGTGGCGATTTTGCTGGTGGCGTGCCGCGACAACGCCAGCGCCAGGTCGTCGCGGTGAATGCCGTGACCGTCGTCGCGCACCCGGATCAGGCGCTTGCCGCCCTCTTCGATATCGATTTCGATGCGCGTGGCGCCCGCGTCCAGGCTGTTCTCAAGCAGTTCCTTGAGCACCGAGGCCGGGCGCTCCACCACCTCGCCGGCGGCGATCTGGTTGATCAGTTGCGGTTGGAGCTGGCGTATGCGCATCGGGTTCACGAAACCGCATGGTAACGTGAAACGGGACCCGGCGTTAACCGGCGCGGTGTGGGGAAAGCGGCGGCGCTCAGCCGCCGGCGGGAATGGTCAGCACGTTGCCGACCAGCACGCGATCGTTCCTGAGCTTGTTGGTGGAACGCAGCGTATCCAGGCTGACGCCGTAACGCTGGGCGATCTGGCTGAGCGTGTCGCCGCGACGCACCACGTGGCGGCGCGCAATGTTGTTGCTCGCCAGCAGCGTGCCCGGCGGCGCGTTTGAGGTGAAATAGTTGCGTACGCCATCGAGAATGGCGCGCGCCACCTTGTCCTGGTGGCCGGAGTTCCTCAGGCGCTGCTCTTCGGACGGATTGGAGATGAACGCCGTCTCGATAAGCATGGACGGAATATCCGGGGACTTCAGCACCATGAACCCTGCGTGCTGCACCTGTCTCTTGTGTACTTTGCCGACGCGCTGCATTTCCCGCAGCACGTTGCCGGCGACCGCGGTACTGGCTTCCAGGGTCGCCGTCTGCGCGAGATCCAGCAATACCTCGGCCAGCAGATCGTCCTTGTCGTCCAGGCTCACCCCGCCGACCAGGTCGGCGGCATTTTCCCGCGCCGCCAGCCAGCGCGCCATTTCCGAGGAGGCGCCGCGGCTCGAAAGCACGAATACCGAGGAACCCTGCACCTTGCTGTCGCGGAAGGCATCGGCGTGAATGGAAATAAACAGATCCGCGCGGTGCTGGCGGGCTTTGTCCATGCGCTGGCGAAGACCGATGTAATAGTCGCCATCGCGAATCAGCACCGGACGCATGCCGGGCTCTTTTTCAACCAGCGCTGCGAGGCGGCGGGCGATCCCCAGCACCACGTCTTTTTCGCGGGTCCCCTTGCGGCCGCGGGCGCCGGGATCCTCGCCGCCGTGTCCGGCGTCGATGGCGATCACCAGATCACGCAGCTGCGCGGGTTCGCTGGCGGCCTTGACGGGCGCCGGGGATGTTTTCTTCGCCGCCCCGGCGGAAAACAGGTCGATCACCAGGCGGTGTCCGTACTCATCATTGGGCTTGAGCGCAAAGCTCTTGGGTTTCACCGGGCCGGTCAGATCCAGCACCAGTCGCAGATCGTTCTTGTTGCGGGGGCCGCTGCGCACATTGCGAACCATGCCGCCGCTGGTGGCGCCGCTCTTCAGGTCGTCACGGATCTGCGCGTCGGTGATGTCGAGCACCAGGCGGTCAGGATTGGCGAGCGTGAACAGGCGATGCTGGACCGGTCCGGAAACGTCGAGCACGACACGAGTGTTGTCCGGTGCCGCCCACAGGCGCACGCCCTGCACCTGCAGGGACCCGGCCTCGGCCAGGGATGCCATCAGCAACAGCAGCAAGCTAACGAAACGAACCAATCCCCGCTCCCCCCTGGATTCCGGTCATGTGCGCTGTTTATATACCCTATCCTGCCCGGGATTTCAATAAATAGCGAGCCTTCTCACAAGGATAGCTGATTTTCTTTTAATCGGGATTAACAGCAACAAAGCTTATCCAGCGCGACGTTATACGCCGCGCAGGCAGGCCAGCACCCGTGCGCCGCGCGTCGACGCGGCATCCACCTGGAGCCTGCGACCGCTGCCGGCGGCGTCCAGGGAAACGCGCAGGTCCGGTTCGGGGAGCATGCCCTCGCCCTGCTCCGGCCACTCGATCAGGCAGATGCTGTCGCCGTCGAACAGATCGCGAATACCGATCCACTCGAGTTCCTCGGGATCCGCGAGGCGGTACAGGTCGAGGTGGTACAGCGGCCCGCGGGCCGTGGCGTAGGGCTCGATGAGCGTGTAGGTCGGACTCTTGACCGGGCCGCTGTGGCCGCAGGCGCGCAGAAAACCCCGCACCAGGGTGGTTTTGCCGGCGCCAAGATGGCCGTGCAGAAACACCAGCAGTCCGTCCTCGCAGCAAGCCGCCAGTTGGCCGCCGAAAGCTTCGGTCGCCGCCGCGTCGGCGAGCAGCCGCTCAAACGCCGCCATTGAGCAGGCCACGCAGCGGCGCCAGTAGATCACTGGCCAGCAGTCCGCGCTCGCCGTGTTCGAGGGCGGCCAGGTCGGCGGCCCTGCCGTGCAGCCAGACCGCTGCGCTCGCCGCATCCGGCGCCGTCAGCCCCTGTGCCAGCAGGCTGCCCAGCACGCCGCTGAGAACATCACCCATGCCGCCGCTCGCCATGCCCGGGTTGCCGAGTGCGCACAGCCGCAGCGGTGAACCCGCCGCCGCGATCAGGCTGCCCGCCCCTTTCAGCACTGCCACGCCGCCGTAACGGTCCACCAGTTGCCGCGCTGCGCCGAAGCGGTCGTGTTGAACATCCGCAGTGGCCACACCAAGCAGCCGCGCGGCCTCGCCCGGATGCGGCGTCAGTATCCAGTTAGCGCGCGCCAGCGGATCCACTGCCAGCAGGTTGAGCGCATCGGCATCCACAACCAGCGGCAGGCCGCTGTCCAGGACACGCCCGAACAGCCGTTGCGACCAGCCTGTCCGGCCGAGACCGGGGCCCGCCACCACGACGCTGGCACGCGCCAGCAGCGCATCGAGATCGCCGGCCTTTTCCACAGCGTGCACCATCAGTTCCGGGCGCCCGGCGTTGAGACAGCCCGCGTGCGCGGCGCGGGTCGCCACCGACACCAGGCCGGCCCCGCAACGTGCC
>JAGFJP010000083.1 GCA_024102665.1 Thiogranum sp.
CAGGCAGACGCGTGCTTCCTGTGTCCGGCACGCCAGGGAGGACGCCTGTTTGAAACGCTGTCACTGCATGCCTTTCGGCGCGGAAGTGCTCGACGACGGGCGGGTGCGTTTCCGGGCCTGGGCGCCGGGCGCGAAGGCGCTGGAGGTTTGCCTTGAAGATAGCGGGGACTGCCTGACGCTGCCGATGACAGCGCAGCCCGATGGCTGGTTTGTGTGTGTGACAGAGCGCGCGCAGGCGGGCAGCCGCTACCGCTTTTACCTCGAAGACGGCACGCGCGTGCCCGATGCCGCCTCGCGTTTTCAACCCGATGATGTGCACGGCGCCAGCGAGGTCATAGATCCCGGCGCCTTCGACTGGCGCGACAGCGACTGGCGCGGGCGTCCCTGGCAGGAGGCCGTTTTCTACGAGCTGCACGTCGGCAGTTTTACGCGCGAAGGCACCCTCGACGCCGCGCGCGGCAAGCTTGGCTACCTGGCGGAACTCGGCGTGACCGCTGTCGAGCTGATGCCGGTCGGCGATTTTCCGGGAACACGCAACTGGGGCTACGACGGCGTGCTGCCGTTCGCGCCGGACAGCCGCTACGGGCGGCCGGAGGATCTCAAGCGGCTGGTGCAGGACGCGCATGCGCTGGGACTGATGGTGTTTCTGGATGTGATCTACAACCACTTCGGTCCGGAAGGCAACTACCTGCATCTCTATGCGCCGGCATTCTTCACCGAGCGTCACCACACGCCGTGGGGCGCAGGACTGAACTTCGATGGACCGGACAGCAGCACGGTGCGCGAGTTCTTTGTCCACAATGCGCTGTACTGGCTGCAGGAGTATCACTTCGACGGTCTGCGCCTGGATGCCGTGCACGCCATCCTCGACGATTCGCGTCCCGACATCCTGGAAGCGCTCGCCGCGGCGGTGCGCGACGGACCGGGCCGGCACCGGCAGGTGCACCTGGTGCTGGAGAACGATGACAATGCCGCGCATTACCTGGCGCGTGCCGACGATGGCGCGCCGCAACATTACGTGGCGCAATGGAACGATGATTTCCACCACGCCTGCCATGTGCTGCTGACCGGCGAATCCCGCGGCTACTACCAGGACTACGCCGATGATCCGCTCGCGCACCTGGCGCGTTGCCTGTGCGAGGGTTTCGCTTACCAGGGCGACATCTCGGCTTATCGTGACGGCCGCCCGCGGGGCGAAATCAGCGCCGGCCTGCCGCCGGCGGCGTTCGTCGGCTTTCTGCAGAACCATGACCAGGTCGGCAATCGCGCCTTCGGCGAACGCCTCAGCTGCCTCGCCGCACCGGAGGCATTACGCGCGTTCACGGCATTGCTGTTGCTGGCGCCATCGCCGCCGCTGCTGTTCATGGGCGAGGAGTGGGGCGCGCGCACGCCGTTTCCGTTCTTCTGCGATTTCGGCGCCGACCTCGCTCAGGCCGTGAGCGAAGGCCGGCGTCGCGAGTTCGCGGCGTTTCCGGAGTTTCAGGATCCCGAAGCGCTGGCGCGCATTCCCGATCCCATGGCCGGGAGCACTTTCGAAGCCGCCGTGCTCGACTGGAC